>JACPPG010000026.1 GCA_016191115.1 Planctomycetia bacterium
CGCCTCCAAAAGATGGCGGCTGTTGAACGGTTCACAGCTACTAGCAGACGTGATCGCCGGAGCTCAATTCATCGACGGAATCAAACCCCAAGAAACCGCCGCCTGAAAATTCCCCATCCACAACTTATTGCAATAGCTCAGAGTCGCTTGCTCAAAGAGACGAACTCCAGCGGCAAGAGACGCTCTTAGTTGCGCAGCAAGATCGCCTCCTCAACATGCGCCTCACCGACGAGATCACGCAGGAGAGGTTCGCCGCCAAGCAGACTGAGCTGCGAGACCGATTGGCTTCGATCAAGCTTCAACTTGATGTGCTCGACCGCTCACACGACGAAGTCGCCGACTTGGCGGCCAAAGTTTTTGAACTTTCGCAAACGCTGAGCGAGAAATGGCTTAGTGCTGACAACGCAGCAAAACGTCGCATTCTGGAAATCGTCTTTTTGAACTGCCACCTCAATGACGCAACTCTTGTCCCGCAAATAAGAAAGCCCTTCGACGTTTTGGCCGAAGGGCTTATTTCGAGGAATAGTCGGGGCGACTGGATTTGAACCAGCGACCTCTGCGTCCCGAACGCAGCGCTCTATCCAGGCTGAGCTACGCCCCGCTGTGGGTTGTTCCTCCCGAACCCGCCAAACTAGCGAGAAACGCGCATTTTAGTCGGCCACCTGAATCGGTCAACGGCGCCTCGGGCCGGGCCCAGGGCCGTTCACAGATTCAAGCTTGCCGGCGACGCACCGGCGGGAAAGTGGGACAGGCACCGAGACGCAACGTTGGTCTGAAAGGGCTTGCGCTGTTTATGCTCGGAGCCAGTCCCATTTTCCCGCCTCGCCATTTTGAAAAACAGAATGGCCGTGGGCCGGGCCATGGTGCCGGGCCGCCTCAGGGCACGGCCAGCTACGCGCGGGGGGCACGTACTGGCGCGTCGCCCGCACTGCGGCGCGATTGTCGAAAGACCGTGCGCGACCAACCTCAACGCCGGCCTAATTCATCGATGGGTCGCTGGGCAAGTCCTTGATCTTGAGCGCCGCGAGAACTTCCCAGCCGGCTGCCTCGGTCATCGATCGATCCCACAGTCCTTGGTCGGACCCAAAGACGTGTTTGATCGCCGCCGGCTCGGTCCGCCAGGCGCCACCTTCGAGCTCCATCTCCAATTGTCCCGCGCCCCAGCCCGCGTACCCAAAAAAGAACCGCACGTCGTCGCGGGGTTCGCTGACAAGCTGCTTCAACTGATGACCGTCGGCCGTAAAGTAAACGCCTGGCAGCACCTCCATGTCCCCCAGCGCGCTCTCGGTGTGCAACGCCATCAGGGGACCTTCGCAGGGGCCGCCCAGGCTGAGGGGCGTTTCGTTGCCGCACTCCTCCTGGCGGACTCTTTCCCACAACTCCTTGATGGTGGCGCTGGTCCGGCGATTCAGGACGAGACCCACCGCGCCATCCTCGTCCGAGTGCCGAACGATGAGCACCACGGTCTTGCGAAAGTTGGGGTCCAGTAGCGCCGGCGACGCCACCAGCAGCGAGCCTTGCAATGATGTCATCGCGGCTGTTCCCTCGGCGGCATGCCCACTCGCCCGATCGAGTTGCGTGAGTTGGGCCGGTTCATATTGCTGAATCGTCAAAGTCGAAGGTCGGGCATCCGGGGGCGATCCGTTCACTTCGCGGCAACGGCCGTGGCTGCCCAACAAACCAGGTTGCGTTGCCCCCTGATTGGCCTCGGCACGCCCCTTGTAAGTTAGCGGTTCGGCGAAGGAGAACAAAGTCGGGGCGCCCTCAGCGGTCGCTGTCATGGCGGCCCCACCCGGCAAGCCAATGGTTGCCGCGCTGTGAGGTCGATTTGCCGCAGGTTAGTGATGCGCCGCGACTTAGGAGGCTGGCATGTCGCGTCTCGTCGAGCGTCCGGTTGTGCCGGTCGGAGCGACTTTGTCGAGCGATCCACAAATTTTAAAACGTCCGATAGCACGGACCGATTCGCCTTTAAGCGACGTGTCGGATATTCCAGGAAAGCCGGTCAACATGCTTGCAAAGGGGGGCCAGCTTATGGCGCCATCAATGAAGTCAATGATTGTAACCATTGGAGCTAGCTTGCTGATGGCGGCGCCGTGTCTGGCCGACGTCATCGAGCCCACCTCGATCGACTTCTTTACCGCGCCGACCCAGCGCGAAGCGACCGAGCCCGCCGACATCGATCCGGGCGTCACGGCGGCCGACCCAGGCTCCTCGTCGGCCGGTGAGGGGACCGTGGAAGTCGAGAAGACGGGCGACACCGAAGTCATCCACGAGCGCTATCCGAACCGCGCCGTGAAGGTCGAGCGGCACGTCGTGCAGGACGCCAGCGGCAACTACGTCAATCACGGTCTGTGGACCATGTTCGACGAACAGGGACGCGTGATCGGCCGTGGCGAATACCGCTACGGCGAGCGGCACGGACCCTGGACGCGCTGGCACTTCAACCATACGAGCGAAATGCTCTCGCACCCTCCGTACAAGCTCTTCCAGCAGCCGTTCGTGTCGCAGGCCACGTTCGAGAACGGCCGCCTGCACGGCACGTGGGTGATCTATGACGCCCGCGACCACAAGGCCAGCGAATTCTCACTGGAGAACGGCGAGCGGCAGGGCAAATGGATCTGGTACTACCCCAGCGGCCAGAAGATGCGCGAAGTCGACTTCGTCGGCGGCTACGTCGACGGCAAGTGGCAGGAATGGGGCCCCAACAAGAACGTCACGATGAACGAGACGTACATCAACGGCCGCCGCCTGGCGAAGAAGACGGAATACCACTCCGCCAAGAGCCCGAAGGACGAAGGCACCTACCTCTTCGCCCGCGAGTCGTTCAAGAGCGACTTCGACTGGTGGAACGGATCGATCACGACCAAGGCCACCGGCAAGGAAGGCAAGGATCAACGGCACGGCCAGTACACGTCGTGGCACAAGAACGGCCAGAAAGAAATGGAAGGCCGGTACGTGAACGACCTGCCTGTCGGCAAGTTCACCTGGTGGTACGACAACGGTCAAAAGGCGATCGAGGGGCAGTACGACGCCGGTCAGCAGATGGGCGTGTGGGACTGGTGGCACCAGAACGGTCAGAAGGCGACCCACGGTGAGTTCGTGAAGGGGGTCGAGACCGGCAAGTGGACGTGGTGGCGCGAGGATGGCAAGGTCGCCAACTCGGCCCGCATCACCGAGAAGCCGGGCAGCACGGCGGTGGCGGGTGAAGTGATCCCGAGCGTGCCCGTCACAGTGGCGCCGCCGGTGCCCGGCCAGAAGCCCGCGGCCAAGCCCAGCCGCACCGCCCGCCAGGCGTCAGTGCCGGGCAAATTGCCCGCGACCCAGCGCCGCTAGCCGCCCACCGCGGTACGATCGCCCAACAGCGACACGGCTTGCCCATTTTTGGGCAAGCCGTGTTGCGTTAGTGCGGATCGGATCCGCCGCTGTTCCATATCGGCCCCCCATCTGGCACAACCGCAAAGTCCGGGGTCTGGCTCATTTTTCGGCACATACAGTCCTCAATTCTTCCGAAGGGACCTTCGGCCGAAAAATGTGCCTGACCCCCTCCCCCAGACATCTGGTCAGGGCCGTTCACAGATTCAAGCTTGCCGGCGGCGCACCGGCGGGAAATTGGGACAGGCACCGAGACGCAACGTTGGTCTGAAAGGGCTTGCGCTGTTTATGCTCGGAGCCAGTCCCATTTTCCCGCCTCGCCATTTTGAAAAACAGAATGGCCCTGGACATCTGGTCCGGCTGTTTGCAGTCGATTTCCTTGCCCACTACCATGATATCTATTCGCAACTTGGAGCACGCCAGTGCCCGCTATCTAAAACGTGGTCCCGCGTCCATCGGCGCATTTTCTCTTTGACCACTTCCCCTTCGTTCACTGCGCCGGCTCAGCCTCGCATCCGGCGTTGCTTCGAATACGACTCGCATCGTGCATCCACAGGAGGGCCAGCTAGTGACAACTCCCCGAATCGACGGTTGCGGCAACCGTCGCACGTCTTTTGTCGCTTTCTTGTCGTTCGCCGGTATCACGTCGCTCCTCTTTGTTTGGCCGGCTTATTCCCATGCGGTCGAGCTGCATCCGGGCGACATTGTGGTCGCGGGGTTCACCGCGCTCAGCACTCCAGGTCCCGTAAACCGTGGCATAGTTCGCATCGACCCTGCGACTGGGGAGCGCACGATCATCTCGGACGATGCGCACGGCGCCGGGCCACCGCTCAGTTTTCCGCAAGGAATCACACTTTCACCCGACGGCAGCATCTTCGTCGCCGACCCGGACTATCCCGCCGTCTTTCGCGTCGATCCGGCGACGGGCGATCGGACCATTGTCGGTTCCGGCTCCCCATTGGATACTCCGTACGGGATCAAGCAGGTCGGAAACAGGCTTCTTGTGGCGGACGCTGCTTACAACGGCGTGATAAGCCTCGATCCTGTCACGGGCGTCCTCACCCCGTTCTCAAAACCGGGAGTTGTTGGCTCCGGCGGGATCAATTCTTTTATTGAGCCGGTTGCACTTCTTCAATCGGGCAATGACGTTCTGGTGGCGAACTTCGGTCGGAGCGTTGGGATCACGCGAGTTGACTTGGCCACGGGAAACCGATCTACCCTGTCGGGATTCGCGGTGGGAACTGGTCGAACGCTGTCTCAGCTAACGGACCTTGCCTTCGACCTGACGGGAAACCTGCTTGAAAAAGTATCCGGCCGGTGCCAAAACCGGGCGCGCCGCCGGTGACCACACCGGCCAGCAGACTCGCGGCTAGTGCCGCAAGTCCGATCACCAGCGCGGCGATTCGAGAATACGTAAATGACTTCATAGCGCTCATTCATGCTAACGTGGGCCCAAACGCACCGCCACATGGTCCTACACTGGCTGTGCCCGTGCCAAACATGGCCGGCTGCGGCACCCGGGCCTCGGCGATGTGATAGAACTCGTAGCCGGTGGCCGGGCGATAGTTGGCGCTCGCGTAACGTGCACGGAACTCGCGCGCGGCCAGATCGCTTACCAGCGCGAGCCGACGCCCGGCGAGGAAATCGGCGAGCGCCAGCGGATCGAGACCGAATGTCCACGGCTCGCTCGAGCGGCGGAGCGTGCGAAACAGCTTCTCCGTGCCGGCGAAGGCGCTTGGATCATCCAGCACGCGCCGGTCGACGTACGTGAACACCATGCGGCTCCCCGCAGCGCCGCCCGCAAACCACCGCAGCGTCTGATCGACCGCCTCGGCAGTCAAGTAGTTCGTGACTCCCTCCCAGATGACAAGTGCCCGTTTGCCAAGATCGAAACCGGCTTGCGCCATCGTCGCGGCCAGGAGCTGCTCGTCGAAGTTCGTAGCCACATAGCAGACGTGCGGCGGCGGCGACAAGACCGCGGCCAGGCGGCGCCGTTTCTCGGCAAGCGTGCTCGGGTGATCGACCTCGAAGACGCGCGTCCGGTCGATGCCGGGTACCCGATACGCCCGGCAGTCGAAGCCGGCCCCCAGGATGACGACTTGCTCGGTACCCTCGACCAGGGCCGCGCCAACGACGTCGTCGATGTACCTGGTCCGCGCGATGCCGGCCGACATGGCTCCTGGCCACCGCGCATCGATGAGCGCCGCCACAGCCCGACGGCACAGCGGCACGCGCTGCAGTCCCAAGACGAAGCGCAGCGACTGGCGCAGGAACAAAGGCGCGAAGCGATCCTCGAACAGCCGCTCTCGTGCCGGCAGAGACGACTCGATCGCGCGGAACAGCGCCATGAACTCGGCGGTCGTGCTGGCGCGGCCAGGTTGCATGGAGCCTTACTTCGGAAGCCCCGCGAAAAATTCGTCCATCGCCGCCAGCCACTCGCTCGTTCGTGGATCGTTGTGGTCGCCGCCGCGGACGACGATCAGCCGCTTGGGCTCGTTGGCGGCTTCAAAAAGAGTCCGCCCGAGCGCGAACGGGATGATGCTGTCGGCGTCGCCGTGACACTGCAGTAGCGGTCCGTGGTAGTCGCCGATCTTAGCCAACGAATCCAGCCGCGTCCGCATCACGGTCCGCACCGGCAGCCATGGGTAGTGAAACGCCGCGACGTCGGGAATGGACGTGAACGTGTTCTCCAGGATCACACCGCGCGTGCCGTCGCGGGCAGCCAGGTCCACGATCACCGCGCCGCCGATGCTCTCGCCCACCAGCACAATCTCCCTCTCGGGCACGCCGGCGCGGTTGCCGAGCCAAACGCGGGCCGCGCGGGCGTCGGCCAGGATGCCCGGCTCGTCGGGCCGTCCCTCGCTGCGGCCGTAGCCCCGGTAGTCGAACATCAGGATCGACACGCCCAGCTCGCGGGCGAAGACCCGCGCCAAGTCGGCACGATCGGCCAGGTGCCCGGCGTTGCCGTGGGCAAACAGTGCGACGGCCCGGGGGTTCTCGGCCGGCACGTACCAACCGTGCAGGCGGACGGCGTCCGCGGCCGTGAACCACACGTCCTGGAAGTCCAGCTCGCGCGGCTCCCAGTCGCCGATTGGATAGCGCGTGGGAAAGAAGATCAACGACTCTTCGAACAGCATGGGGACCAAGAGAGCGATAAGGAGGCCGGCCGCCAGGAAGCGCGCCGCGCGCAACAACCGCCGCGGCATTGTCGGGAACGTTCCAGCCGCCATCGAATCGTTGACTGTGAGCTTCGCTCGCGCTCTTGAGCGCTCAATGTGGATTCTTGCCAGATGCGCTGCCTCCTTCTCCAACGGCCCGGCGCCCGCTGCCTGCTGCCTGCCGGGCAAGCAGCCGATGCCTTTCGCCGATCGGCAGCAGGCGGTTCTGTTGGTCCATGACGCCGATCGATTGCAACCAATCCTCGAACTCGGGCGCCGGCCGCAGCCCAAGGACCTGCCGCAGGTAGTGGCTGTCGTGAAACGACGTCGACTGGTAGTTGAGCATCACGTCGTCGGCCCCCGGCACGCCCATGATGTAATTGCAGCCGGCTACGGCCAGGAGCGTCAAAAGCGTGTCCATGTCGTCCTGGTCGGCCTCGGCGTGGTTGGTGTAGCAAATGTCGCAGCCCATCGGCACGCCCAATAGCTTGCCGCAGAAGTGATCTTCCAGTCCGGCGCGAATGATCTGCTTGCCGTCGAACAGGTATTCGGGCCCGATAAATCCGACGACGGTGTTGACCAGGAGCGGCTCGAAGCGCCGGGCGACGGCGTAGGCCCTGGCTTCGAGCGTCTGCTGGTCGACGCCGTGATGCGCGCCGGCCGACAGGCAGGAGCCCTGCCCCGTCTCGAAGTACATGACGTTGGTGCCGACGGTGCCGCGGCGCAGCTCGTGCGCCGCCTGGTGTGCCTCGGCCAGCAGGGCCAGATTAATGCCAAAACTCTTGTTGGCTGCTTCCGTGCCGGCAATCGATTGAAACACCAGGTCGACCGGCGCGCCGCGCTCGATCGCGGCGATCTGGTTGGTGACGTGCGCCAGGACGCACGATTGCGTGGGGATCGCGTGCCGCTCGATCAATTCATCGACGAGCTTCAATAGCTCGATCGTCACCGGCATGTTGTCGCCGGCCGGGTTGATGCCGATCACGGCGTCGCCGCAGCCGTAGCACAGCCCGTCGACGATCGACGCGGCGATGCCGCGCGGGTCGTCGGTCGGGTGGTTCGGCTGCAACCGGACGGAGAGTCGGCCGGCGAGCCCAATCGTGTCGCGAAACCGCGCGACAACGCGGCACTTGGCGGCCACGAGCACCAGGTCCTGGTTGCGCATCAGCTTGCTGGTGGCGGCGACCATTTCTGGCGTAAGGCCCGGCGCCAGCGCGGCGAGCGCGTCGGCGCCCACGTCGTAAGAGAGCAGCCATTCGCGGAACTGGCCGACCGTCCGATCGGCCACCGGCGCCATCGCCGCGCGGTCGTGGCCGTCGAGGATCAACCGCGTGACCTCGTCGGTCTCGTACGGCACGGCCGGCTCGGCCAGAAACTGGGCGAGCGGGACGTCGGCCAAGAGCGTCTGCGCCGCCACCCGCTCCTCGGCACTTTCGGCCGCGACGCCGGCCAGGGCGTCGCCGCTGCGCTGGCGGCTGGCTTTCGCCAGCAGCGTCCGAAGATCGGCGAACGCATAGTGCCGATTGCCGAGTGTCAAGGCGTATGCGGACACGGTCAGAGACCAAGCGTGATTCGTTCGGCGGAGAGGGCCAAGACTCCATCTTCCTGCCGGCGTTCTCTGTGGTCAACGGCGGCGAGGGGCGGGCTAGGCCTTCCCTTTAAGATCACCAGCTACAGCAACACGGGCGGTACTACCGTCGTCAACCAGGTGCAGGACGCCTACAATGCGCTCGGCCAGTTGACGACGGAGTACCAGGAGCACACCGGCGCGGTGAGCACGACTTCGCCCGTCTCGCCAGCGTGTTCATCAACGACGACGAGCCCGGCTTGAAAGAGGACTATAAAAAATGGCTCGAGGAGCTGGCGCCCTTCGATCCGTCGCCGGAGCGGTACCGCCACAACCGCACCGGCGAGGACAACGCCGACGCCCATCACCGCGGTCGATCCTAATGGTTTGGATTTCGTTCTTCTTTCGACATTCGAGCTTCGTCATCCGTCATTTTCTCCCTTAGCGCTCTTCGCGTCTTGGCGGTTCCCTCGCCGCGTTGGTTTCTCCGCAGCCCACTTGGCTGGCGTACTTGGCGTGCGCGGGCAATAAAATGAGGGGAATAGGTTGTTGGCACTTCTGAATGGACCAACGCGATTGCAGTGATTGGGGGAAAAACTCCGATTGTAGGGATTGTATCGCCCGTGCCTGCCCATTTTGAGGCCATCTGACTTTGTTTCGGGACGACACGCATCATTGGCCGCTCGTTGATGGCGCGCGACGAGTTGAACGCGGACTCGGCGTTTTAGCGGTCGTCTCATTGCTAGTTACGTCGCTCTTCATGGACACAGCGACGGCCGAGGGAACGTCAGGTGTCTCCCCCTCGATGCTAGATAGTTGGGGGCCGACCGCGCCGTTGACCTCTGAAATGGCGCTACCTCAGTTCCAACCGCCGGGGCCGCCACCTCAGTGGCTGGACGGCGTCCCATCAGGTGAGCCGCCAGCGAGGAGGCAGTCACCGGTTCCCGCGGAAACCCAACAGGCATCGCCGCTCGCTGCACCCACGGTTTCGCTGCCAAGCGAAACTATCTTCAGTCTCGAGCAGCGAATCAACGACTTGGAGCGACGGCTTGCAGATCGAGAAGCGGCGCCATCCCAGCGACCTGCGGTATTCCCGATTACTTTTCAGACGACGCTGGAATTTCAGACGGACGCCGCCTGGTTCAACCAGGACGCTCTGAATCGCGAGTCCGTAGGCCCCGCGCAGGACGGCGTGGATTTCCGCCGGGCCCGACTAGGAGGCTACGGCAACGTGGGCGAATTCACCGACTACCGCGCGGAGTGGGACTTCGCCTTGGCCGGTCGGCCGAGCTTCTTGGACGTCTATGCGACGCAAAGCGAACTGCCCTTTTTGGGAAATGTGCGCGTGGGCCATTATTTTCAGCCGTTTGGCATGTCGCGGATCGTGTCAAATCGTTTTGACGTTTTCATGGAACGCCCGCTACTTACCGTCTTTGCGCCCGCACGGCGCACGGGCGTGATGGCCTTCAACCAGAATGAGAGTCTGACGGCGACTTGGGCGGCCAGCGTCTATGGCAGTAACAACGACAACTTCGGGGCGACCATCGCGCATTCAGGCGGTTGGGCCGGCGCCGGGCGATTCACCTATCTCCCTTACTACGACGAACCATCGGGGGGCCGTTACTATTGTCACCTTGGCGCCGCCTACAGCTACAGCGGCGTGGACGACAATTCGTTGCGCTTCGCGTCGACTCCGGAAATCAGGCTGAGCGAAGGCAACTTCATCGAACCGATATTCGTCGACACAGGCATCTTTGCGGCCCGCCGCTATCAGCTCGTAGGCGGCGAAGCGGCGTGGAATCAAGGCTCGTGGCTGCTGCAATCGGAATTCGTCTACGTCCCCGTTGACCGGTTGGGCGGCCCAAACGGCTCATTTCACGGCGCCTATCTTCTTACGAGTTACTTCTTGACCGGCGAGCACCGTCCGTACAATCGCCAAACAGGCAACTTCGCGCGCGTCATTCCGCTGGAAGATTTCTTTAGCCTCAGAAACGGTCGCCGCCTTATGACGGGCAAGGGCGCATGGCAGGTCGCCGCGCGCTGGTCCTATCTGAACCTCAATGGCGCCGACGTCCGCGGTGGCGTGCTGAACGACTTGAGCGTCGGCCTGAACTGGTACCTGAACAGGTACACGCGCGTCTATTTCAACTACGTCCATGCCATTCTGGATGACCCTGTTCGCGGCACGAGCCAAGCGAATGCCTTTGGAATTCGACTTCAAGTCGACTATCAGTCGTTTTAGGGCACGGCCCCACACGCCGTTCTGGCGGGCTTGCGCCCCGGGGATCATATCCTGGCGGTCCTCCGACATACAGCTCCGTCACGACCACATGTCCGGCCTGGTCGGCAACCGCTAGCGTCGGGATACGCCTCCAAACCTTTCCAATTTGGAAGATTGTGGCGATTGCGTGAACTTTTAGGATTGAGTAGACGATATAGCCACGCACGGCGGACGCTGCGCTCACGGGGCCGCCGGACACTTGCGGGGGGGGACAATCCAGCAATGTGTGCCAAGGATGCCCAACCCTGCGCTGCGGGCGAAGTTCCGCTCTCTCAGCTTTCCTGGACGGGGTAGATGGCCTCCGTTTTCCAAGCTGCAACATGTCGCGTGCTTTTGCGCGGCGGCCTACGCCGTTGGATGCTCTTGCCCAATGGCCCGCGCGCAGACCATCACGATCGGGGGCCCACAGGGACCGGTCCCCGCGTCGCCTGCGCTGCTGCCAGCCGCGGCGGCGAATCTGCCTTCAGCCCCGCCGGCTACGGCATCGCCTGGCCTTC
Organism: Planctomycetia bacterium; assembly: GCA_016191115.1. GTDB lineage: Bacteria > Planctomycetota > Planctomycetia > Pirellulales > JACPPG01 > JACPPG01. Next base: position 10,876 of record JACPPG010000026.1, read on the forward strand.
CTAGCGGCGGAATGGCGTCAGCAGGGCGCCAGTCGGGCTATCGCGCGGCGCCGCCTAGCGCGGCAATTGGGCAGGCTAGCTACCAGCAAGCGGTAGCGGCAACGCCTGACCGGCAGATGGTGGCACAACCCGCCATAACCACATCTGGCGCGGCTGCGACAGGCCCCGCGAACTACACCGCGACTTCCGCAGGCGTACAAAGGTCGCTGTACCAGCCAAGCGGTCCATCGCAACCGGCGGCGCCGGTGGGGTTCCAGCAACCGATGGCAGCCCCTGGGCCAAACGCCAGTCCCACAGTCGGCGGCGCACCGGCCTCCGCGGTGTCCGATCCGATGCCTCCGCGTGAAGCGGGGCAAGGCGATCGGTCCGCCATCGCTCTCCAAGGTTACCAAGCGCCCACGCCGCCTGCGGCGAGCTACAACGCGCGGTTCGCCAGCCAGCCCGGCGTTGGCCCAGATGACGCGCCGCCGGCCGGGGCTGTCAACGACACCGAGATATTGCAACGGCTCGAAGCCGCCGAGGCTGAGTTACGCGCCATGCGGGAGGAACTCGAGCCGGCCAAGCGTCTGAAAGACCTGGAAGAGGCCGAACGGAAAGCCAAGGCAGTCGACAAACCGCTCCCGCTCATTCGCCTCAGCGGCTTCTTTCACTACGACACGGGCATGTTCAGCCAAGATGCCAACAGCAACGCCGTGCTAGGGGACATCCAAAATGGAAGCGGCTTCCGCCGTGCGCGTCTGCAAGGTCTCGGACAACTTACCGAATTTACGACGTTCAGCGTCGAAATGGACTTCGGCTCTCCGGGCCGCCCGAGCTTCCAGGACGTGTGGGGCGAACAGTCCAACCTGCCCCTCGTTGGCCACGCTCGCATCGGACAATTCCGCCAGCCCGTGACGATGGACTCGTGGACGAACATCAAGCACTTGGAATTCCTGGAACGGTCGGCGCCGTTCATTGCCTTCGATCCGTTCCGGCGCGTGGGCATCATGGGCTGGGACAACAGCGAAGATGAACGGACCATGTGGGCGTACAGCTTGTTCGGCACGGGCTTCACGTTCTGGAATGGCGCTTCGACGACGTACAGCACGGAGGGCAACGACAATCGATTCGCCACGCAGATCGGCGACAGCGGTGGCGTGTCGTTCGCCACCCGCGCCACGCACCTCCTCTATTACGACCCCAACGCCAACAATCGCTACCTGGTACACGTCGGCGGTGGATACGTGTTCGGCGAAATAGGCGGCAAGGGAACGACCGGCACGTTCGCCAAGGCATACGAGGCGCGGAGCATCCCGGAATTCTTCGTCGGCGACCAGGCCGGCGGTTTCTTGACCGCGGCGGGCACGCCCAACGTTGTCGACACCGGCCGCTTCCTGGCGGGCAACTACCAGATGCTGCACGCCGAACTAGGCGGGAGCTGGGGGCAAGCCCATTGGCAGACCGAGTACATGGCGCAATTCATCAACCAGCGGAACGGCGGTCTGGTGTTCTACGACGGTGGCTATATCCAGGCCGGCTATTTCCTCACCGGCGAGAACACCGGCTACAACAAGCTCATGGGAGCGCTGGACTACAACGTGAAGCCGAATAGCGAGTTCTTCGGCATCGGCCGCAAGAAAATGATGGGCGGCTGGGGCGCCTGGGAATTGGCCGGGCGTTGGTCCTGGCTGGATCTGAGCTCTACAAAGATCCGCGCGGAGAACTATCTTGCCGCGCCCGCGGTCGTTCCGCCGGTAATCAACCCTGGCGTCCTCAACGAACCAACAGTCGCCCTGAACTGGTGGTGGAACCAGTACATGCGCGTGCAGTTCAACTACATCCACTCGATGGTCAACAGCAATCTGTTTGGCAAGTACGCGACCGATATCTATGCCATGCGGTTCCAAGCGGAGTTCTAGGCCAGACGAGACCATCGTCAGCGTTCTGGCCCCCCTCTTCACGCGACTTGGTTGCTCGTCATGCGCCGGACCGCCTGCGCACAACCTTGTTCGTCCTCGCCTGGTTACTTCGGAACGCCCGGGCGCTCGATGAAGCCGGCCGCCACAACATGGTTTGCCTGGTATGGTTCGGCCACGGAATCGGGACAAGCGGGTAATTCCACTTTCGGGTCCTTGACCATGGCCACGGCGGCCTTCGGATCGTCAGCCGTCGGGTAATCGAGCCTGTTGGCACAATGGCCGCAGCGGGTACACACTTCTTCGACGACGCACTTGTACGATGGCACCGTCTTCGTCTCATTCGTAATCACGGGCACCACGCGCGTGCGGACGCAGCCGCAGGTCGGCTTGTACGTGTAGTGGTCGCAGAACAGACCGCAAAGCCCGTGGCAATCGCAGGGTTTCTTGCAGCAGATGCTTCGGCCCGGTATGCAGAAATCCTCGCATTTGCACGAGTAGACCTTCTTGGTGACTTCCTTGGTTTCGCAGACCAGGCGGCACACCTTCTTCGTGCAGGGCCGGCAGCCGCATCCTTGACAACAGGGTTGGTCGGCAGATGCCACGCCACATTGGCAGACGGCAAAGAGCAAAACAGGCGGGAGCCACCGGCTCATGGGAAGCATCTCCTGTGAAACATGATACCGCGACGAGGGAGTGGAGCCCGTTTTGGAGATATCGACCTTTCCAGCGGAAAGCAGCCGCGTCGCACGGCATATGCGCAAAACTCTTCGCAAAGTTCCAAAGCTGCCCGGAGCGCGAATCACAGAATGGGAGGCCTGACGAGTTTGCGGCATCCTTTCTGGCGCCAACCTTGCGGTCGAACCAAACTTGGGGATTTAGGCGATGAATAAGGGTTGTAGGGAGAAATATGGCGCGCCGGCGCCCGCTTTTGCCGGCTACCTCTTGGCCGAGTTGGCCCAGGTTCCAATTTGCCACTGTTTCACGACCCGCCCCCCGCGTACGGACACAAGCCCGCGCTGTCGTGGAGCGAGGCGCGCCTGTGGTTGCGCGCCGGCGGGATTCTTCTGATTCTGATCCTCTGCGACGGGCCAGGGCGTTGTCTCGTGCGAGCCTTGCCCCCGCCTTCTATTGCCGACGGGCCATCGCCAGCGGGGCGACAAACCATGGCGCCTTCGGCCCCTCCTCGCAACTTGCCTGTGCCGACTGTCGCGCCATCGCGTAGCGGGCTTGACGTCGCTCGTCTCCCGCCACCTTCCACCGAAGCAGCGTCGATGCCTGCCGAGGCGTTGCCATCTCCTGGGGATGCGCCGGGACGTGCGCCGGGCGCCGAGGCACTGCCACCCGGCCCGTCCACGATCGACCTGCAAGAGCGGCTTCAAAAACTCGAGCAGGATATTGCCAAGACTCAGCAACTCCTCCACGGCCCCCCTCGTCCGCCGTTGCCGTTTCCACGCAACCTGTTGATCGGCGAGATGCAGTCCGACGTGGCGATGTTCAGTCAGGACGCGCTAAATCGCGCCGCAGTAGGGGACGCCCTGAACGGCGTCGACTTCCGCCGGGCCCGACTGGCCGCGGTCGGACAATTGACGGAATTCAATGACTACCGGCTGGAGATGGATTTTGCTTTGCCGGGCAGACCGCAATTCCTTGACGTTTATCTGTCGCAATACGCGCTGCCGGCAATCGCGAATTTCCGGGCGGGCCGCTTCTTCGAGCCATTTGGCATGTCACGCATCGTCGACAACCGCTTCGACGTGTTCATGGAGCGACCGCTTTTGACGGTCTTCGCGCCGGCGCGCCGCACCGGATGCATGGCGTTCGGAGTCGCCGAGGATCTCTCGGCCACGTGGGCGGCCAGCGTCTACGCCAGCGCCGACGATTTCTTCGGCGGCAACCTCACCGACGTGGGCGGATGGGCCGGAGCCGGTCGCGTCACCTGGCTTCCCTACTATGACGAGCCCTCCGGCGGTCGGCACTACGTTCATCTCGGCGGTGCATACAGCCTCAGCGGCGTCACGAATCATCAATTGCAATTCTCGACGACCCCTGAACTGCAATTGATCAACGGAAACAACTTCGTGCCCATTTTCCTCGATACGGGCGCGTTCGCGGCCCGCCAATATCAATTGATCGGAACCGAGTTTATTTGGACCGCCGGACCATGGTCGATCCAGTCCGAATGCGTCGCCGTGCCCATCAACATGATGGGCGGCCCGACCGCGACATTGTGGGGAACCTACGTCATGGGGTCGTATTTTCTTACCGGCGAGCACCGTCCCTACGATCGCACGATCGGAAATCTTACGCGCGTGATACCTTTCGAGGACTTTTTCCGCGCGCGCGGCACCCCGCGCCTCCGCGGTGGGAAGGGCGCCTGGCAGGTAGCCGCGCGTTGGTCGTATCTCAATTTCAACGGCGGCGACATCCGCGCGGGAGTCCTCAATGACCTGACCTTTGGTCTTAACTGGTATTGGAATCCCTTCGTGCGGTGCTACTTCAACTACGTTCACGCCATCCTTGACGACCCCGGCCGTGGCACAAGCCAGGCCGACGCATTTGGCCTGCGCTTTCAGCTCGATTTCTAGCCGGCGGCGTCGTCTTGCCATCACGCCCTCGGGGACGAAGCTCAGGGGCATTCTGTTTTTCAAAATGGCGAGGCGGGAAAATGGGACTGGCTCCGAGCCTAAACAGCGCAAGTCCTTTCAGACGAACGTTGCGTCTCGGTGCCTGTCCCACTTTCCCGCCGGTGCGCCGCCGGCAAGCTTAAATCTGGGAACGGCCCTCGGGGACAAAGCTTTCCCGCGTTGACCTTGGCAAGCATCACTCCTACAATCCCACCCCTCTCATGTCGACTGGGTCGCCGACCGTGGCTCCGGGAAGCGGATCATGAACACCAGGACTTTGTTTTGCACGCTGCTCGCGGGCACCGCCTGGCTATCCACGGGTTGCCGTAGTTCACCAAACGCGGCAGACACCGCGGCGACTCCGCCGGAGGCATCTTCGCAAGACGGTTCAAAACCGGCCTCGATGTCTTTCCGCCGCGTGCCGCGCATTGTGTTCGGCGGACCATCGACCGACTCCGGTTGAGAGCTTCTCCCGCGCGGGCACCCGACACGTCTCTTAACGGGCCAGCGCGAATCCCGCAGACCATCGCGAGGATTCGCTTTCCTGATATCTTAGGAACTACTATAATCCTCTTTCCGCGAACAAATCTCCAAAGGCGCTCTGCCGCACACCCTAGTCCGGAGCGACGCTCGATGACTGGTTGCAAAGACCGTAGAAGGACTCATGGCCGGGGCGCCGCTTGGTTGACGTTCGGCGCCCTCGCGCTCGCCATAGGAGCAACCGCGGGCACGCCCCTGCGTGGGCAAGATGAGGGAACGCAGCAGGCTAAGTCGAACGATCTTGCGGAATCCATCTTGGGCGCAAGGCTTCGTTTCAGCGACGGCCAGGTGATCGTCTCCCATGTCAAGCGCGGCGGCGCGGCGGAACGCGCCGGCGTGCGCCCCGGTGACACATTGCAGTCGATCGAAAAGCACAAAATTGCCTCGCTGCAAGATGTCGTCAAAGTTCTCCAGCATTTCAAGCCCGGACACGGCATCGTGATGAACGTCGTGCCAAAAGCCGGCCCGCGCCAACTCTACGTAACGCCGGCTGCGCCAACGTCCGGCATGTCGCCATCCGGGCGCGCGATGCTCGGCGCGAATCTCAGCGACGCATCGGGAGCGGTCGTTGCCGGAGAGTTGTCCATGGGAGGACCAGCGATTGTTGCAGGTCTGCGGTCGGGCGACCGACTGGTCGCCTTCAATGGGAAACCCATCAAGTCCAGGGCACAACTATTGGGGCTCGTCAACGATTGCCGTCCGGGCGATCGAGTCGATCTAACGATTCAGCGCGCGGGCTGGCAGCGTTCCTTGGTCGTGACCCTCGCCGCCCGAGATCAGGTCGCGGCGCTCCCTAAAATGCTAGTGCCGAGCCAAGCCGAGGGCCAAGCCAATGCCCCGGCTGCAGCCGATTCGCAAGTCCAACCGGATGGTTGGGTCGATGAGCAACGGGCGGAAGATCTGTACAACGTGAACGATCGTGCGCTGTACACCGACTTTGATTGATGTCGCGGTTGCCAGGCAGCGCAGATCCACATTCTTTCCGTGGACACCTTTGGCTCGCAGCAGGGCCATCGTCGCGCCGGCCGCCAGCTTCCAACGATCGACGTTGCTGCCGCCAAGCCTCGATCCATTTAGCGGATAAGCACTTACGTTAAGTCGCCCATCCCATTGACTTTAACGATCCGCTTAGCGATTCTCCCGCGCTTGCCTAGTTATTCGTATTCCCGCTGTTTTTTGGCGATACAATTATTACAAGACCGTTATTTAACGGCAGCGGCGGGGCGGTGTGCCGCGACCAAAAGCAGGTCCCGGGAGGTGTGCGATGTTCAGACGTCGCTGTTCAGTCCGCCGTGGGTCCGCTCCGCTTCTTCGAGGCCTATACGTCCTGCTAGCAGTCGCCGCGGCGGCGCATTCGGCAAGTGCCGCGGGCCAACCGATTAGTGGAGGCGAGGCCCTTCCGCGCGACCGCGCGGTGCCCAACGAGCGCGCCATGCTCGGTGTGGTCGTGTCAAGCGAAGCCGGACGCGTGGTGATAACTTCCCTGTACATTGATGGGCCCGCCCAAGTGGCAGGGCTGCGGACGGCCGATCAGATCTTGTCGATCAATGGACAAGCACTGATCACCAAGGCACAACTGATCGACCTGGTCGATCGCTTCCAGCCCCGCGAACGAGTCGACGTGTTGGTTGCCCGCAATGGCTGGACCAATCATTTCTTTGTTACGCTGGGGCAACGGTCCATGGTTGCCAGCCTACCCAGAACGCAACAGCCCACCGTCGCAAATCGACGCGTAGAGCGGCGCTATAGCTACAAGCCTGGCGAGTATATCGACGATCAGAGAGCGCTTATGATCTACGACCCGTATCTGCGGGCGCTCTATACCAACTTCGGTCCATGAATCGAACCGCTTGTCGTACATCGGCAGTCCGCAGTGCGCGTAGCGGTCTGAGATCCTTTTAGCGTGCCTTGTTGGCGCACCGCGAGTTTCGTTGGCCGGAGCACGCGGTAGACGGTGGATTCACTTCACCCCACCGAGACGCGCGGCCGACCAACGGGCTCGTATCGACGACCGCGGCGGTCATGGCGCGCGTCGACCGCGGACCTTCTTCACGGCGTCGCGCATCTCGCGCTCGATCACGCGGGCCGGCACGTCCCTGTTGCGCTCGTGCGAGCGATTCAACTGCTTCTTGACGCCGCCGAGAAGTGCGTCGATCTCGTCGCGCGCAAGCTGGTTCGGCGGCGTAACCCGGCACAGCACCGCGCCATTGAACTCCAACTCCACCCCGCCCGGCGCTATCGGCAGCGAGCGAACGAACCGCTTGACAACTGCCAATGGACATTCGCCGGTCGCGATGGCGAACCTGCTTCGGCCCTGCTTGTCCCTCCATCACCGCTCCGCTAAGGTACGATTTTGCCCGCCGCGGCCGCCGTCGTTACATCCACACGGCCAGAAGCAACCGCAACCTGCCGCTAACCAACCGCACCACTCGCCATGACCGATCCCTATTTCCAACCCCTCTTCGCCAACCGCATCGGCGGCGCCAATTACGGCAAGGGGACCGAAATCTACAAGTTCGAGAAGATCAAGCGGGCCAAGCGGAAGGCGCTGGCCGAGCATCCCGAGCGGCGGCTGGTGGATTTCGGCATCGGCGAGAACGACGAAATGGCGCCCGAGAGCGTCCGCGCCGCGATGGCCCGCGAGATCAATCAACCCGGCAACCGCGGCTACGCCGATAACGGCATCGCGGAGTTCAAGGAGGCGGCGGCCCGGTTGATGAAGCGGCGGTTCGGCGTCGAGCTCGATCCGGCGACCGAGGTGAACCACTGCATCGGCTCGAAGACGGCGCTCGCCATGCTGCCGGCGGCCTTCATTAACCCGGGCGACGTGACGCTGATGACGGTGCCGGGCTACCCGGTGGCCGGCACGCACACCAGATACTACGGCGGCGAGGTACACCGGCTGCCGCTGGTGGCCGAAAACGGCTTCCTGCCCGACCTCGATGCGATCCCGCCCGACATCGTCAAGCGGGCAAAACTGCTCGTGCTCAACTACCCCAACAGCCCGACCGGCCGGGTGGCCACGCGGGCGTTCTACGAGCGGGTGATCGACTTCGCGCGGCGCAATAGCATCGTGGTCGTGCAGGACGCGGCCCACATCTTCCTCACGTACGAAGGGGAGCCGCTCAGCTTCCTCTCGGTGCCGGGGGCGAAGGACGTGGGCGTCGAGGTCCATTCGCTGTCGAAGGGCTTTCACATGATCGGGTGGCGCTTGGGCTGGGTCTGCGGCCACCCGCGGATCGTGCAGGCCTTCGCCGACATCAAGGACAATAGCGACTCCGGCCAGTTCATCGCCATCCAACGGGCCGGCGCCGCCGCGCTCGACGACGACGCGATCCCGCGCCAGGTGCGGGCCAAGTACGAGCGGCGGCTGAAGAAGCTCGTCGAGACGCTCTCGCGGTGCGGCTTCGACTGCCGCATGCCGGGCGGGACGTATTTTCTGTACACGCGCAGCCCGCGCGGCATCGCCGGCGGCCCAAAGTTCGACTCGGCCGAGGCGGCCAGCCAGTACCTCATCGCCGAGAACTCAATCTGCACGGTCCCCTGGGACGACGCGGGCGCTTACTTGCGCTTCTCGGTCACGTACGAAGCGGCCGACGAACGGGCCGAGGACGCGCTCATGGCCGAAACGGAAAGCCGCCTCAAAAAAATCCAGCCGGTCTTCTAGTGGCGGAACCGAGGGGAGGAACCGCCAAGGCGCCAAGGCCGCCAAGGAAAGAGATGACGAATGTCGACGCTCGGATGTCAAAAGAAGCACGAAATCCGAAGCACTAAACATTTATTTTTAGACCTTCGACATTCTCGTCTTGGCGTCCTTGGTGCCTTGGCGGTTCGCTCCTTTCTCCTTGATCCGCGTTCATCCGCGTTGATCCGTGGCTTCTGATTCCGCGGTGGCCGTGGGCGCGAAGCCGCGGCGCATCGTGTTTTCGCTGATCGTTCGCGGCACCATGAATTGCAGCAGGTAGTCGACGCCGCCGGCCTGGCTGCCGATCCCCGACATCTTGAACCCGCCGAACGGCTGCCGGCCCACCAAGGCCCCGGTGATCGGCCGGTTCAGATACAGGTTCCCCACCAGAAAATCGCGCTGGGCGATCTGGAGATTGTGCGGGCTGCGCGAATAGATGCCGCCCGTGAGCGCGTAGTCCGTGCCGTTAGCGATCGCGAGCGCTTCCGCAAGGTTGCCCGCGCGGATCACCGCCAGCACGGGCCCGAAGATCTCTTCCTGCGCGATGCGAGCCTCGGAATCGACGTCGGCGAAGATGTGCGGGCCGATATAGAAGCCGCGGGCCGCCAGCTCGCCCACTTCGACGGAGAGAACGCAGCGCCCCTCGTTGCGGCCGACCTCGATGTACTTCTTGACCCGCTCGAACGCCTCGGCGTCGATCACCGGGCCGACGCTGGTGCCTGGCTCTTCGGCCGGGCCGACCTTCAGGCTGCGCGTGGCGTCGACCAGCCGCGCGAGAAACTGGTCGTACACCTTCGCGAGCACAATCGCCCGTGAGCACGCCGAGCACTTCTGGCCCTGGTAGCCGAACGCGCTGCGGACCACGCCGAGCACGGCCTCGTCCAGATCGGCGTCGTCGTCGATGATGATGGCGTTCTTGCCTCCCATCTCGGCGATGACCCGCTTCACGATGGGCGCCGTGCCCTGGCCCGAGGTTTCGGCCGCGCGGCGATTGATGGCCAGTCCCACGGCCCGCGATCCGGTGAAGGCGATCACCGCCGTGTCGGGATGCTCGACCAGCGCGGCGCCGGCCGTTTCGCCGCTGCCCGGCAGATAGTTGAGCACGCCGGGCGGCAGTTGCAGCTCGCGAAAGATGTCCATCAATTTCGCGGCGACGACCGGCGACTGCTCGGCCGGCTTCATCACCACGGTGTTGCCGGTCACAAGCGCGGCCGTGGTCATGCCGGTGAGGATGGCCAGCGGAAAATTCCACGGCGCGATCACCACGGTTACGCCCCGCGGCAGGTACACGAAGCGGTTTTCCTCGCCCGGCACGTCAACGCCGTGCTCGGACTGCAGGCGGACGGCTTCGGCGGCGTAGAACTCGCAAAAGTCGATCGCCTCGCACACGTCGGAGTCCGCCTCGCGCCACTCCTTGCCGCATTCGTACACTTCCCAGGCGGCCAGCTCGACGCGTCGGGCCCGCATCGCCGCGGCCGCGCCGCGCAAAAACTCAGCTCGCTCCTCGACCGGCCGGGCGCGCCATGCGGGCAGCGCCGCGCGGGCGGCGGCGATCGCGCCGGCAGCCTCGTCCCGCCCCGCGGCGGCGACCACGCCGACGACGCGATCACGCTGGCTAGGATCGATCGACGTGAGGTGATCGGCCGTCTCGACCGCTTCGCCGCCGATCGAGAGCGGATAGAAGCCGCCGAGCTCGCCGCGGACTTTTTCGAGCGCCTCGCGCATCGCCCGGCGGTTGTGCTCTTTGGCGAAGTCGGCGGTCGGCTCGTTTTCGAAGTGGTGGCTCACCGGTTGCGACTCCGCGGGGGAGGGCGCCGCATCCCGCCGCTTACGCCCGCTTCCGCCTGTTTCGATCGGGTTCATAAGCAAGGTCTCCGGCGAGACGTGCTCGGCAAAGCTCGCCCGCAAGAAGGAATCGTTCGACGTGTTCTCCAAGAGCCGCCGCACAAGGTACGCCATGCCGGGGATCAATTCGCCGTAGGGCATGTAGATCCGCATGCGATAGCCCATATCGACCAGGGCGTGTTTCTCCGAATCCCCCATGCCGTAGAGCATTTGCAGCTCGAGCTCGCTGTGCGGCACGCCCAGCCGCCGCGCCACGGCGATGCCGTGGGCGAGCGAACGGATGTTGTGACTCCCCAAGGCCGGCCGCAGTTGCTCGTGGCTCGCGATCAAGAGCCGAGAGAGCCGCTCGAAGTTCGCGTCGGTCTCCCACTTCTGCTCGAACACCGGCACCGGCCAGCCAAGCGATCGGGCAAGCACGGTCTCGTAGTCCCAATACGCCCCCTTCACCAGCCGCACCCACACCGGCGTGCCGCGGCGGCGGGCCCAATCCAGAAGCGATCGCAAGTCCGCTTCGGCGTCCTTCAGATACGCTTGGATGACGATCCCGACGTCGCGCGAATCGCGGAACTCTTCTTCGGCCAAAATCTCGCGGAAAATCGCCAGCGTCAGGTCCTTCGTCTTGTACGATTCCATGTCGACGTTGACGAAGGCGCTATAGTCGCGGGCCACGCGCAGCAGCGTCCGCAGCCGCCGGCCGACGCGCTCGGTGGTGCCGGCCGGGTCGATCGGATCGAACTGGCTGTCGAGCGCCGAGAGCTTCACCGAGACGTTCACCCGCGGCAGCTCGTGCGTGAACTCCCGGTCGATCTGCGGCACTTCCGGCCAGGAGTTGACGGTGGGGGCGATGCCCTGGATCAGGTCGATGTACGCCTGAAGGTACCGATCGGCCTCGGTCTCACTGGTGACCGCCTCGCCCAAGAGGTCGAGCGTGAAGGCCCGGCGGAGCTTTCGCTCGCGCATGGCGGCGGCGAGCACTTCGGCGGTATTGGTGCCGGCGATGAAGCGCCGCGCGTGCGACAGCGCGTTCCGCCGCGCGGCGATCGCCAGCGCCCTGCCGGCGATCGAGCCCGGCGTGCCCACCGCCAGGCCCAATCGCACGGGGGCGGGCAGGAACCGCTCGACGTCTTGAAAGTACTCTTGCAGGTGCTGGGCGAGCGACTCGCTCGAATCGAGCATCGGCAGCACGTCCAACAGGCGGAACATCTGCACTTTGACCGACTCGTCGCGCATGGCCCAGGCCATGATGCGGTCGTCCCACCAGCGGCGTTCGAGGATGCCCGGCCGCCGGTCCGAAAGATGCTCGAAGATATGGCGGCCGATTTCGCGGGTCGACGCTTCGATCGCCAAGAGGTCGTTGTCGGTCAGTTGCGCGATCAAGGCCGGTCTCCCGGTGCGTTCAGCTCTCGCGGTTAACCTGGCGAATTTGAAGCGATGTTCGGGTGGCTGGGGCAAAGCGGAGCGTGCCCCAGAACATCGCGCACCCTGGGGCACGCTGCGCTTTGCCCCAGCCACCCGCGCGTCAGCTGGTGCGTCCACAACCGTGATCGCATTCCCGCCTCCCGCGGCGCTTGCGGCGGCGATGCGTTTGTGTGATCCTGTGGCTCCTTGCGTAAATCGTAGTATATCGGCTTGGATCGACCAGTCGGGCAGCGTTCGTCGTGCGGGAGGGAGGACATGCCAAAACGTCTTGCGGGAAAAACGTGCGTGGTCACGGGCGGCGGCACGGGCATCGGCTTGGGCATTGCCGTGGGCCTGGCGCGCGAGGGATGCCGTGTGGCCATCGCTGGGCGACGACAAGAAGTAGTCGAAGCCGCCTGCCGGCAGTTCGACGGCGAGCCACGCTTGATCGGCCACGCTGTCGACGTCAGCGACGCGTCCAGCGTCGAGCAATTGTTCCGCTGGGCCCGCGAGCAGTTTGGGCCCATCGACATCCTGGTCAATAGCGCCGGCGTCAACGTCCCGCGGCGGAGCATGGCCGAGCTCGATCCGGCCGACTGGGAGGCGATGCTAAAAATCAACGTCACCGGCGCCTACCATTGCATGCGCGCCGTCCTGCCGGACATGCGAGCCAAGAAGGACGGCCTCGTCGTCAATATCTCCTCGATCGCCGGCATCCGCGCGTCGCTTTTGGGCGGGGTCGCCTACACGGCGTCGAAATTCGCCATGACTGGCCTGGGGGCGACCGTCGGCCGCGAAGAGGCGGAGCACGGCATCCGCGTCACCAACATTTATCCCGGCGAGGTCGAGACGCCGATCCTGGCCAACCGGCCCGTGCCTGTCTCGGCCGAGCACCGCGCGCGGATCCTGCAGCCCGACGACGTGGCCGCGGCCGTGGTGATGGTGGCCTGCCTGCCGCCGCGGGCCCATGTGACCGACCTGGTGATCAAGCCGACGACGCAGGATTTTGCGTAACGCTCGATCGTTTGACGCGCGCTCTACGATCGCACTTCCTGCACCGTGCCGCTCGACTCGGGGTCGATGACGGAATCGTCGGCCAGTGCGTTCGTGCAGAGCGTTTCGATATTGGAGATCAGGACCGTGTCGGGCACGCGGGTCGCTTCGCGCGCCGCCAGCTTGTGCACGGCCTCGAGCAGGCAATGCAATGCCACGGCCAGGTCGCTTAAGGTGAGCGCGCCGCGGATGCACCCTTTCTCGACCACCGGAAGGCACGAAATCTGATTGTCGACCATGATCGTCACGGCCGGGCCCAAGAGGGCGCCCGGTGGAACGCACATTGGCTCGCGCGTCATCACGTCGGCGGCGGTCTTCCCGGTGCGCAAACGCAGGTCGCGGCCGCTGACGATGCCCACCACGCGATTGGCGTCGTCACAGATCACGACGTGCCGCAGCGGCGTGGACACCAGCATGTTTCCTAGCGCCTGAATTGTCGCCGTGGCCTGGGCCACAAGTACGCTGTCGGTCATTACCTGCCGCACGGTCAGGCGACTTTGGCACAAGTCGTTCACACTTTGGCCGAGCGCGGCCCGCACGGCGTCGCGTTTGGCGGCCACGAGCGCGGGCGGATGATTCGACCTTGCCCGCCCCTGTCCATTGCTTTGCCGCTCGGTAGCGCGGCGACGGCTCCATACGACGTACCATGCCGCCAGGGCGACCCCGATGGTGCCCAGCGAGATGGCGCCCGGGCGCGCGACTCCGATCGACTTGATCCAACTGGTGGCCGCCGCCGGGTTTACCGGCTCGGTGGGGACATCGACGACGTAGTAGCCACTGCCGACATCGTCCATGGGCGTAATGTGCGCGGCGAGCGACTCGAACGTGCGTTGCCGCAACGAGACGATCATCACCGTCGCCAAAAGCGCGAGCACGCCCACCGTCGCGAGCAACAACGCATACTCGATTCTCAGGCTGGCCCGATCGTCGACTAGGATGCGGACTGGCCACGAGGCGCGCGCTGGCGGGCGGACATCAAAGTGCGGACCACGGCCGATCATCGACGTCACCGGGGGGGACGACGCGGGGAGCGAAGCTACCGAAACGTAGCTCCCGGCTGCTTCCGCGTCGCACGGCGGAACCTCCGCGACGGGCATCGACCCCTGCAACCAAGGGGCACGCTGTGAGCCGGACTAGCGGCCGTCGGCATCCCGCCTCATCGGACTGACCGCTCCAACCCGCAAAACTGGGCCAAGCACGTCCGCCAAGCGAGTCTCCGGGTTTATCCCGGAGGTCTCCCAGCCGAGGCACGGCTCGGTCGCAACCTCACCGCTCCCGATCGCGATTCACTTCCGCCGGGCGCCGCCGGCGCGGGCGGCCAAGTTGGCGAACGCTTCGGCCTGCTCGTCATCCCCCAGGAAGCGGTGCATGGTCATCAGGTTGGTATACGGCACCTTGAGCGCCGCTTCCTCGAGGATGCCATCCTTGACGGCCCGCTCCATCAGTTTGACGCCTTGCCGGGTCAGCCGCATCGATTCCTCGTGACTCCCCACCGTCCAGTACGTGACGGCCATGCTGACGAAACTCTCCCCCTGCCGGCCGCCGTCGGAGAGCGCCGCGACGGGCACCGGACGCTCCAACAGCGGGATCGCCCGCTCGAACCACACCACGGCCGTGGTGGGTTGCTTTTCGTGCAGGGCATACACGCTTCCAACGCGGAAGTACAAGCGGCCCAGCATGTACGCTTCGACCGGTTCGAGTTGGCGGTCCTTCGCGCCGGCTTCCATGTGTTCCACGGCGAGCGTGCCGTACTTGAGCGCTTTTTCCGCGTCGTCGGCCACGTGATAGACCTGCAGCGCATCGTACAGCAAAGCGCCCAGTTCCCACTGGAGCTGCTGGCGCCGCAAATCATCCTTGGCCGCGGCAAGGATCGGCTCGCCGACCGCCAGGGCCTTTTCGACCCACGGCGTCGGGTCCAAGTCACCTTCCATGCCGACGCAGGCACCGATCGCCTCTCGACAAAGCCGCATGCCGTAGTTGGCGGTCGTATCCGTTGCGGCTACCTGATCGGCCAGCTCCTCGGCCCGCGCGAGCCATTGGGGGACGATCTTGGATTTCATCTTCCAGTGTCCCCAGGCGATGTCGTGCGCCGCGGCCAGGTGCGCCGCGACCGCCGCCTGCTGCGCCATGTGACGCACGGCGACGCGCCGATCTTGCAGCAAGGGCTCAGCCAGCTTGATTGCCTGCGTGTGCAGTTGCAGCGCCTGCTTGTAGTCCCGATCGGGGGCAGCGGCGAGGTGGTCGCCTAGTTGAGCGAGGCCAAGGGCCTTGAGTTCGGGCTGCAATGCCGCCAGCGCGATCGCTTCCTTCGTCTCTCCGATGGCCGCCGCGAACTGGCCCCGCTCCGCCAACAGCGACGCGCGCGTCAACCGATACTCGGCGTTCTTGGGCTCGAGGCGCAAGGCCTCTTCGGCGGCCTTCGTCGCGGCATCGACCTGCCCGATAGCGGTTAGCACCCGCGACCGCAGCCAATAGGCGCGGCCCAGTTGCGGATCGATCGATAGGGCGATGTCGAGGTCCCTGTGGCAACCGGTGTAGTCGTTGGCCAGTCTTTGCTCGGCGCGTAGGAGGAAAGCCTGGGCATCGATCGGCTCGAATATCGCTTGCGCGGCTTTGCGGTCGCGGCTGCCCGGCTCAAACGCGACCATCACACCCGCCTCGGGAAATGCCGCGCCGAGGGCTTCGCCAAATTCATCGGTGACGTCGACGCTCTCGATCTCCGCGAGGCCCAGCTTTTCCGCCAGGTCGCTGAGGGCTGGCTTCTCGTGGCAGTGCACGATGACCGACTGTACCGTGTCCCGGTAAGAGCGGACCTCGACGCGACCGAAATCCTCGACGCGGTACGTCTGTCGCACGACGTCCTTTTGCTTCAAGACGTCGAGCGGCGTGCCCCACGTCTTCTGGACTTCGGCAATTTTCGTGCGACCCGGCCGCACACCGTGAAACTCGGCCGGCTGCGGTGGCGCGAAGTCGGCCGTGGCCTTGCGAATCTTGTCCAAGAGGCTCGTGCCCGCCGGGTCCGGCGCGGGCGGTTCCTCGGCGTCGTCATCGTCCGGTGGCGCCGCGTCGCCAGCGTCGTCCGGCCCGGGTTTGGTCAAGTCGCCGTCCGGGCCATCCGGTAAGTCAGAGTCGGCCGCGTCGCCGCTGGCATTGTCGGTCGAGGCGTCGGGCTCGGCGGTGGCGTCTTCGAGCGGCTCGGCAGGCGCGGGCCGCACGGCGCCGCGCACGGCTGGCCGCGGCGGCAACGCGGCGTCTTCCTGCCGAGGCGTCGGCCGTGGCGCCCGCGTCGGCGGTGCCCCGCGTCGCTGGTCCTTGGCCGTCATCGTTGTGCCGCCGCAAAGGACCAAGGCGATGGCGCAGCACAAAGTGCTCAACCAGCCAACCGCGGTGGAGTGCATGGCATGCTCCTCGTGGTAGAGTCCGCCGGGCGGCGGACCGTTCCCGCTCGCAAGTCGTCCGGGCGACGGGACACGGAGATGATGGGCCGCGCGATGCCAATAGCCGCGCGCAAGCCGGCCGTCGCCTTGGAAAAAGCCGCGTGAGTATAGCGGCGGGGTGGCCGGAGTCCATACGAATCGACCGTCTTCCGGCGTGGCGCGGGCAGCAGTGAGACGTCCGTCACCGATCGCGGGCCGGCGGCAGCAGAGTTTCCAGCGATTGCATCGCTAGCACGGCATCGTTCTGCTCGACCGCCGCCAGGGCGCGCTCGATCCCGTCGACTTGTCCGCGCGTGAACGGGACGCCTGCGCCGGCCTGCGGAGGTGTCGGCACCAGCCGCCGACCGATCTCGGCCACGAGTGCCTTGATGCCGGCGCCAGAGACGGCGCTTGTCATGCGCTGGGACGCGGTATCCGCCAACGCTCTCGCGCCAACAACGTCGCATTTGTTGTACACCACGAGCGCCTCGGGAAAGCCGTCTTGCAGACGCCGGTCGTCATCCGGCGAGGCCTCACTCGCGTCGAAAACGAGCACCACCAGATCGCAACGGTCTAGCCGCTCGCGCGCCAGTCGACCGCCGGCTTCCTCCACCGGGTCAAACGTCTCGCGCAGCCCGGCGGTGTCTGATAGCTCGACGGGCCAGCCGTCGATGGCGGTCACCGCGGTGACTACGTCGCGCGTCGTGCCGGGCTCGGAGAAAACGATCGCCCGCTGGTAGCCGACTAGCGCGTTGATCAAGCTGCTCTTGCCGACGTTCGGCCGGCCGGCCAGCACGACCTGGAAAGGCGTCACAAGATGCAGGCCGACGCTCGCGCGAGTGCCGAGCTCGCGGAGGGCCGAAGCCGCCGCGGCAAGTTCGCCCCGAGCGAGCTCCGCATGGATGGCCTGTAGTTCATGGGCGAGCGCGCCGGCGAGTTGATCCAAGAGCACGACCGCCGCCCGCTCGGTCCGCGCGTCGGCCAGCGCCTCGAGGGCGGCCCGGCGAATTGCATCAGGCGCGTGGCCAGCGAGCCACGCTCGCCAGTCGACGAGCTTGCCGCCGGCATCGACCAGCGACTCGACAATCGCGGCGACGGCAGCGGTTCCACCGTGGCAATGGATATCGAACTCGCGCTCGCCGGCGCGGCAAACGACAACTTCCTCGCCTTGCTGCGACGACCAATGGCCGTACGAGATGCGCCCCACCTTCACGTTCGCCATCGAAACGCCCGCCGCGCTGCGAAATAATCGATCGAGGGCCGCAGCCGCGTCCGACCCCGCGGCAACGACCGTAGCCAGAGCGCCCCGCCCAGGCGGCGTCAACACAGACACGTCAAACGACCGGTCGGGTGACATTCTAGGACGCGGCCTGGTGCGCCGCCGTTAGCGCGATGCCGGCCAGCGTCAGATGCGGCACGTACTCGGCGTGCTCCGACAGGAGCGGCGCGACCGAGGGGGCCGCACCACCGGTGAGAAACACGCGCGGCTTCGTGGCCTGGCCGACGCTCAGCCGCTCGATCAACTCGCGAATGCCGCCGACTGCGCCCCAGAAGAGGCCGGACCGCATCGCCTCGGCGGTGGCCGTGCCCAAGGGCGCGGGGGGCGCGTCGAGCGTCGCCATGTCGACTAGCGGCAACAGATCGGTGAACTGGTGCATGGCTCGAGCCGCGGTGCCGATGCCCGGCAGGATGGCGCCGCCGAGAAAGGCTCCGTCGGCCGAGAGCAGATCGACCGTGATCGCCGAGCCGAGGTCGACGATGATGGCAGGCTCGCCGGCCGGGCGCAGCCGGTTCGCGGCGACCGCGTCGACCAGCCGGTCTATGCCCACCTTGTCCGGCCGCGCCACCGTTACCGCAAGCGGCAGGTCGGGGGCCGAGAGCATCATGATTTCGTTGGTCCCCTGGTCGCGCAACCAACCGATCAGTTGTCCGGCCACGCGCCGCTCGACGCTACTGATCCACCAGGGTGGTTGCGACACAGGCACGTCGGCAAGCCACGTCGCCACTTGGGCGAACTGGGCGGCATCCGGCCCGATATCGAGTGTGCGCACCGGCTGCGGCAGCGGCTTGCCGTCGACCTCGGTAAACAGTCCCAGCTTCACGCGGCTATTGCCCACGTCGACGGCCACCAGCGGAAGCGTGCTTGATGTGGTCATGCGGCCGGCTCGGTGGCTCGCCCTGCGGCCAGTTGTCGGTCGATCGCCCCCAGCACCTTGTCAAGCCCCTGGCCGGTGACGGCCGACATTGCCAGCACGTCCCGCCCGACCGTGGCCGCCAGGCGGGCTTGCACTTCGCTGGCGCCGGGCAACTCGCACTTCGACACGACGACGATCTCCGGGCGTCGGGCCAGGCCCTCGTCGTACAGTGCCAGCTCGTTGCGGATCGATTGGTAGTTCGCCACCGGATCGGTTTCGTCGGCCGGCAGCGGCTCGACGAGATGCACCAGAATACCGGCCCGTTCGATATGCCGCAAAAACTCATGTCCCAGGCCGGCGCCGGCGTGCGCCCCTTCAATCAACCCTGGCAGGTCGGCCATGACGAACGAGCGTTCCGCGTCGAGCCGTACCAGGCCCAGGTTTGGATACTTGGTGGTGAAGGGATAGGCGGCGACTTGCGGCCGGGCGTGCGATACGCGGCTTAAGAGCGTGCTTTTGCCGGCGTTCGGCAGGCCGATCAGGCCCACGTCGGCGATGACTTTCAATTCCAGCACCAGCTCGCGCGATTCGCCGGCCTGTCCCTTGGTCCATTGGCGCGGGGCGCGGTTCGTGGC
Organism: Planctomycetia bacterium; assembly: GCA_016191115.1. Taxonomy (GTDB): domain Bacteria; phylum Planctomycetota; class Planctomycetia; order Pirellulales; family JACPPG01; genus JACPPG01. The sequence continues at coordinate 30,105 of JACPPG010000026.1, forward strand.
CGACTTGAAGTGCAAGTTCCCCTTGCCGCCCCGGCCGCCGACGGCGGCGGTAACCCGTTCGCCGGATCGGGCCAGGTCCTTGATCGTGTGTCCCGCCACGGCGTCGATCACTACCGTGCCCGGCGGCACTTGGATCAGAAGGTCCTCGGCGCTGCGGCCCTGGCAATTGGCGCCGCTGCCGGCCTGTCCGCTGTCGGCCCGCCAGTGGTAGCGGTGCGACAAGGCGGCCAGGTTATTGACGCCGTTCTGGGCTTCGATGATGACGCTGCCGCCGTCGCCCCCATCGCCGCCGTCGGGACCGCCGTAAGGGATGAACTTCTCTCGGCGGAAGCTTCGGCAACCGTCGCCGCCGTCGCCCGCATCGACTTGGATTTTTACGCGATCGACGAACATGGGAGGAGCAGTAGGCGGTGAGAGTGCGGCGTGCGGTTTAGCCGCCGCGGCCACGCGGCGCGATACACGCGCTCGCATTCTACGCAAAACAGAAACGGGGACGCGTCCGCTGGGACCGTCCCCGAGTATTTCGATCGAATTGTGGAATCGCGCGCTCTGACGAATCCTCAGCCGGCCGTGACCACGTTCACGCGGCGGCCTCCCCGGTCGAACGACACCACGCCATTCACCAGGGCAAAGAGCGTGTAGTCCTTTCCCTGGCCGACGCCGCGACCGGCAAGGTAGCGGGTGCCGACCTGTCGGACGAGGATGTTGCCGGCGGTGACTTCCTCGCCGCCGTATCGCTTGATCCCGCGGCGCTGGCCGTTGGAATCGCGACCGTTGCGGCTGGAGCCTTGTCCCTTTTTATGTGCCATGGGTTAGGAATTCGGGTTTGGGGGTTGGGAATTGGGGGCCGGATCGGGCTTTTTAGCGACAAAACCCTGCGGCGTCAATTGCCCGTACTCCCACTGGTAGTTGTCGAAGCGAATTTCGTCTTCGTGCTCGTATTCCTTGTCGCTGGGGCGCCAGAAGTTAAGGATCAGCGTCTTGGCGAAAAACTCCCTCCCCGTGCCGGGCTGATCCCCCTCTTTGAACGCCCCCGGCGGGTCGATCCATTCGTAGGCGTTGGTGAGCCCTTGAATGTAGATCGAGAAACGGTCCGTCGTTGGGTCGATGTCTTCCCACGTGGCCACGCCCCACACGCTGCCGTCTTGAGCCTTCGTGGCTGGCGGGATACGGCCGGTGATCTCGATTGTGTTCAGCAGCGGCCGATTGCGGTCTTCGCGGCCGCGAATCAGGGGCACCGCCAACGGTACAAGCCGGTCCGGATACACCTTGCCGGTGTCTTTGCTCATCAGCACAATCCGCGGCACGAAGGTGATCGGAGCGTCGGTGGTGTTCTTCAGCGAATAGACGAGGTACCAGACGAGCTTGTTCTGCAAGCGGCCTTCAGGCGCCGGCACGTCGACGCGGACGAATCGCACCGGTTTGAAGGCGAAATCGAGCGTCCATATGTCGCGGCGGATGACCGTGTTCTTCGCAGGCGACGTGCCGGCCGACCAATCGCGCTCCGCGAACTTGGGATCGGCCGCGAGCACCTCGACCATGTCGCGGCGGGTGAACGTTTCGGAGGTTTGCCGCCGGGGATCGACCTCGCGCATCACGCCCGGCGCCAGCGCGCGGTACTTGGGCCGCTGCCGAGCGGCCGTGGCCGCGGGGGCCTTGCGGGCCGGCTGTGCTGGCGCCGTCGCCGCGGCAGGCTTTTTTTCGGCCGGGGGATTCTGCGCGGAAACGGAACTGCGTTCTCCGGCGACGACGCAAAGCGCCACGACGAAGCACGCGGATGGGCACAAGCGGCAGACAGATCGCATGAGGTCGGCAGCCGTGGTTAGGCAAATGCGGTCGGCTGTTCCATGCCGGCCGACGAGAAGTGGTAAGTATTTAGCTTAATTGGCATTCCAGCCACCGGTCAAGCGGCGAAAACGCTCAGTAGTGATACCGTTCGCACTGCCAAACGCTCGCAGCGGCACCCGGGGGGCAGGTGCAGCGGAATAACCTGCCGCCCGGGGCCGGTATGATGGGGTTATCTAGTATCGGGCTTCCACTCTTTCGAGAGACCATGACCAGTGGCCGATGCGACCATAGTGCAGCCGCCCGACAACCCACAGGACCAGCCACAGTCCGGCGAGCCGCCGCCGGAGCCGACCGAGATGTCCCCGACCGAACTGGTCGAGGCCAAGCAGTACGGCCGGTGGCAACTCTGGCTCGACCTGGCTGACGCTGCGCTCGACGTCGTCTATTTGAGCGTTTTCGCGTTGCTTGTGGCGGTGCCGCTCGACGCCTGGCTCGCCCATCGCCTGCCGTCCGATTTGCTACGGTTATTGGCGCTCTACGGTGCGATGATCGGGCTGCACGAGTGCGTCTCGTTTCCGCTCGCCTGGTTCTCCGGATACACAGTCGAGCACCGCTTCGGGCTCAGCCGGCAGTCGTTTGCCGGGTGGCTCTATCGGCACGCAAAGCGGTTCGCCCTGGCGGTCGTGTTCGGCACTGTCATGGTGCTGGCGCTGTACGCCCTGTTCTGGCACGTCGGCGCCTGGTGGTGGCTGGCCGCGGCCGTGGCGTTTTTCCTGGTGAGCGTGGTCCTCGGGCAGCTTGCGCCGGTATTGATCCTGCCCCTGTTCTACAAGATCGAAAAGCTGGAGCACGAAGAGCTGGCCGCGCGCGTCGGCGCTCTCGCGCGCGAAAGCGGGCTGTCGATCGAGGGCGTGTACCGCATGGTCTTGAGCGACGAGACGGCCAAGGCCAACGCCATGCTGGCCGGACTGGGCCGCACGCGCCGCGTGCTGTTGGGCGACACGCTCTTGGACCGTTTCACGCTCGACGAGATCGAGGTGGTGTTCGCGCACGAAATCGGCCATCACGTTTATCGCCACATCCCCAAGCTGATGGCCGTCGGCTTTTTGTACAGCCTCGCCGGCTTCTGGCTGTGCGATCGGGCACTGGCGGTGTGGATCGGGCCGGCGGTGTACGACCCGCACACGATGCCGGTGTACGCGATGCCGATGTTGATGCTGGTGTTGGCGGTGTTTTCGCTGGTGCTGGTGCCCTTGCAGAACGTGATGAGCCGCCGCTTTGAGCGACAATGCGACCGCTTCGCGCTAACGCGCACCGGTTTGCGCGACGCGTACGTGTCGGCGTTCCGCAAGCTATCGAAGCTGAACAAAGACGACCCCGACCCACCGCGCCTGGCCGTGATTTTGTTTCACAGCCACCCGCCGATTGCGGAGCGGATCGCGGCGGCGGGGTAGCATCGCGGGGCCAAAATGTCTCGACGGGCGGGCCTTTTAGGTTTTCGCGGGATCACGCCAGGAAGCGGGCTAGCTTCTCTTCGGTCGCAGGCGTGGCCAGTTCCGCCTTGCCAAAGCCTTCGACCGCGCCCGCTTCGACGGCCGAGCGTTGGTACTCGGCGTAGTTGCTTACCAGCATCACGGGGACGCGGGACAAATCGGGATCGGCCTTGATGGCCCGCACCACCTCGAGGCCGTCGCTATAGTCGGCGTCGAGCTTGCGGTTCACCAGCACCAGGGCGAACGGCCCGAGGCGCAGTTGCGAGATCGCGTCGCTCGTGCCGTGGACCTGTACCACCTCGGCGCCAAACCGCGTTTCGAGCAAGCGCCGGATCGCCGCGTGGTCCGGCCGGCACTGCCCGACGTCCAGGATCCGCTTTGGCATACCGCACACTCCGGCGTGGTTTCACCAGGGCCGTTCACAGATTCAAGCTAGACGGCGGCGCACCGGCGGGAAAGTGGGACAGGCACCGAGACGCAACGTTGGTCTGAAAGGACTTGCGCTGTCTATGCGCGGAGCCAGTCCCATTTTCCCGCCTCGCCATTTAGAAAAACAGGATGGCCCTGGTGGTTTCACGGCGAAATGACGAATGTCGAAAGCCAAATGTCTAAGCTAAAGAAATCCGAAATCCGAAGGTCGAATGACGAACGAACGCACCCCTTCGGACATTCGACATTCCTGCTCTACTCGTCGCCCGCTTGGATCGCGAACAGGTGCGTCTTGTTGGCCACGTAGAGGATGTTGTCGGCTATGACTGGCGTGCTGTAGACGGAGTTGCCCATGTTGTTTTCGGCCAGAATCTCCTTCTCCTTGCCGAACTTGAACACGGTCACTTTGCCTTCCTCGTCGCCGATGTAAACCTTGCCGTCGACGATCAGGGCCGAGCCCCACGTGGCCGCGAACAGGTCGTGCGTCCAGTAGGGCTTGCCGGTCTTGGCGTCCAGGCAATGGAACAGGCCGCTGAAATCGGACAGGTACAGGACGTCGTCTTTGATCGTCACGGTGCCGCAGGTGCGGTGCATCGTTTCCTCGAAGTCGATCTTGCCGTCGCCGTTCTGATCGAAGCCGCCGTAATGCCAAACGAGCGCGGAATTGGGATTCGGCCGGGCCACTTCATCCAGCTTCGGATCGACGGCTTGCAGCCGCTTGTGCGGCATCGGCTTCGAGAGGTCCTTCAAACTAAAGGCCAGCTCAGGGCTGACGTCGCCGCGCTTGGCGGGGTCAATGCACCACAGGTGGCCGGGCCCTTCGCCGTGCTCGGGATCCTGGCCGACTGCCAGGTACACGAGATTGTTGTAGACGACCGGCGTTCCGATTATTTCGTTGCGCGTGCCGCGCCCGCCCAGGATGTACTGCGATTCCTTGGGATTGGCGTCGAACTGCCACAAGTGCTCGGCCTTGCCGCCCGGCTTGGCCTCGCCCAGGAAGCTGTACAGGTATCCATCGCCGCCAGCGAACATCACCTGCGGCACGCCGCCCAGCACGGCGTACGTGGGCGACGACCATTGGCCGTGCAGGATGTTCGTGCCGGGCGAATTGTCGCTCCACAACACCTTGCCCGTGTTCTTGTCGACGGCCAGGAAGCTGGGCGCCTGAGGCGCGGGAATATTGACGTGCGATTCATCGACGCCGTTGGACGTGCAGACCCACAGGACGTCGCCCGTGGCGGTGATCGAGCAACTGCACATGTTGTGCTGCGAGACGCCGAGCTGCCCCATCATGTCCAAGTACCAGATGGCGTCGGCATCGTCGATTTCCTGGCTCTTCTCGGACTGGAACGGCCCGTCGTTCTTGCCGTCGCGGAAGCCCTCGGTGTCGAGGCACACGACCTCGCCGCGGCTGGTGACGAACCACAGCCGCTTGCCCTCGACATATGGGGCGCAGCAGATGCCCTGCAGCGGCCAGTCGTGTACCCGGCCGGTGGGCAGCTTCTCGCTCGAGTGCTGCCAGAGGAACTTGCCGTCGGCCTCGTTGAAGCACAACAGGCATCCCAAATCGGTGTCGGCCGGATAGCGCTTCAAGTAGCCGGCGCCGTTATTGGTGCCGACCCAGATCTTGCCGTCGGCAACCACGGGGTTGCCGTAGCTTTGCGACCCCAGCTTGGCGACCCACTTGATGTTTTTGCTCGTGTCCTTCTTCCAGTCGCCCGTCTTGCTGTCGAAGTCGCCCGGCTGGAACTCGGCGGGGATGTTCTTGCCGACGGGCGTGTTGTTGCGGATCGAGGAGCCGCCCCACTGGTTCCACCAACGATTGGGCGTGTCGGCGGCGACTTTGGCATCGCTTTTGGCGTCGGCCTTGACCGCGGCCGCGACCTTTCGAGCGGGCTGCTTCGGTGCCGGTTGCTTCGCTGCCGGCTGTTCGGCGACTAGTGCCGCGGCACCACAAAGACCCGCGATCAAGAGGCCCACGGTAAAGGTCGCGCTGCGCTTCAATTTCATGTCTCTCACGTCTTAACAAGGGAAGTTTTTGAAAGATGGCATCGTAGGGCCGTCTGGTCGCTACTTTGCGGACGCCGGCGTCACCAGGATATTGTCGTAAAACAACTCGGCGTTGCTGGCGTTGCCGAACAGGCCCGGGCTGCCCGTCAGGTTCGGCGTTTCGTCCACGGCTTCGATCGTCCACTCCTTGGGCTCCGACTGCCCGCGCGGCCAGACCTTGCCGCGGAGCAGGGCCTTTCCATCGACGACGTTGGCCTGGAACTTCATCGTGTACCAGGTGTCAGGTTTCCAGGCGAACGGCACCGATTTGCTGAACCGATCGAGCATCGCCGTCCACGAGCGGATCTGCACTTGCTGGCTGGCCCCCATCAAGTCCAACGTGTACCGCTGCGCGATGAGGCCGATGTCGGGCATCTTGCCTTCTTTCTCTCCGCTGCTTTCGCCGCCGGCCGCGGCCGGCACGTCGATGTAGGCGATGCTGCCTCGCACGTCGGCCTGCACGCAATAGTCGTGCAGGTCGGTGGGCCCCATCCAGCTTTGGCTGCGCGTTCCCTTGGGGATGGTCGTGATCTTGACCATCACCTGCTCGCCATCCATCTCGCGTATCTGATGGCGGTAGCGGGCGCCGACCCAGGTGACCGGCACCTGCTTGTCGGCGAAATCGAATTTCCACGGCAGCGGCGGCTCGATCCGCACGCGGGCCGTGCCGGTCGAGTCCCCCACCTTCGCCGTGACAATCGCGCCCGCGTGGCCGGCCGAGCTGTCGGCGGTGAACTGTCCTTGCTTGTCGATCTGGCCCGGCCCCTCGACCGAATACATGGCGTCGGTGTCCTTGATGAACTGGCCGAGCGCGTTGAATAGCCGCGCGCGGAATTTCACCTTCTCGCCCGGCTTGATGAGGGCCTCGGCCGGTATGACCTGCACCTGGGCCGGTTGCGCGTTCGCGGCGAGCGGCGCCTCGCGCGCGGGCTCAGGCCGCTTGGTGGCCGCCGGCTTCGCGTCGGCCTTGCCCAGGCAATAGAGGTACTCCGTCGTGGGCAGATAGATCCGGCCGTGCGAGACGACCGGCGAGCCGTGAATCTCCTCGCCGTCGGGGAAGCGCAACCGCTGAGCTATTTTCACGCCGTCGTCGCTTGGTGTAAGCACGTGCCAGGCGCTGGTGGTGCAAGCGTATATCTTGCCGTCGGCGTGCAAGGGACTGGCGCGCGTGATTGTGCCCACCAGGCGAGCTTTCTTGCCGACTTCCGCGCCAGTCTTGGCGTCGCGCACGTAGACGATGTTCGAGTCATCGAGCGCGTACAGCCGGCCGTCGACCAGGAGGGGCGAGCTCTTGCCGACCATCAACTCCTTGACGCGCCATAGCTCGTTCGTCTTGGTGATGTCGACGCCGCCGGGCTGGCCGGGCGCCTTGTTCGTGGCGGCAGGCACTTTGTCCGGCGGGGGGAGCACGCCGCTGTACGCGCCCAGGGCGCCCATCGTGCTGTCGTCCCAGTTCTCTTCGCTCTGACCCATGTAGATCGTTTCGCCATCGACCAGCGGCGAAACGTTCATGCCGCGGAGCGAGAAGCGGAAGCTCCACACCGGCTTGCCGGTTCTCGGTTGGAAGGCCCACACCGAGCCATCGCCCGAGCCGAAAATCATCAGCGGTTGCCCCTTGATCACGGCCAGGGTGGGCGTGCTGTAGGTGGTGTCATCGGGCAGCGGCCGCGTGCCGCTCATCCACACCAGTTCGCCCGTGGCCTTGTTGAAGGCCAGGAAGCGATGCACGGGCCGGGCCAGCTCCCCCCAACTGGTCATCACCGCGCTAATGATCGTCAGGTCCTCGAACAGGATCGGGACGTTGGTCCGTCCCCCGTACGTGCTCAACAGGCCGTACTCCTCATTGAGCGAGTGCGACCAGATGGTTTTGCCCGTCTCGCCGTCAATGCACTGAAAGTAGCCGCACACGCCCATGGCGTACACGCGGCCGGTCACGGGATCGCCGACGCAGCAGCTCCAGGCGACGCGGGTGTCGGGCACGTCGGACAAAAAGACGTTGAACTTGTTCTCCCACAGCACTTTGCCCGTGGCGGCGTCGGCGCAGATGACTTTCTCGCCCTCGGCGTGCGTGGCCGGTTCGCTGCGGGCAAGGGTGTACAGCTTGCCGTTCATGACGATGGGGGTGCTGCGGGTCCGCAGCTCGGCGCTCTTCCAAAGCAGGTTCTTGCCGCTCTTGGGGTCCCAGGAGTCGATGAGGCCCGTCTCGCGGGAGATGCCGTTCTGCTCCGGCCCGCGCCAATTGGGCCAATCGAGCGGATCGATCTTTTTGACGGCCGCGGCGGTGGGTTGCTCGACGGGCTTGAGCGCGGCGGCTTGGACGCGTGCCGGCTGGGCCTGACGCGCGCGGCGGGCCGGCTGGCCCTGCTGCGCCGCGTCACTGGTGACCAACAGGGCAAGAACCAGGAGGGCGACGGCGCCGGTCAACAGTCTGGCAATCAGTTTTGCTGGCATGGAAGGGAGGCTCACGGGGGTCCGGTTATCCGGTCCTGGCAAGGCGGGGATGCTTTAAGGATAAAGTACCGCGTGAAGGCGAGCAAGCATGGGCAGGGCCGTGAAGGAACGTCTGGGTATCACACCAGCCCGAAGCGCAAGAGCGCAAGCGAGGGTCGCATCATTTCCCTCGCAAGCGCTTCGGGCTAGTGCAGCATTTGCTCGATTTCTCGCGAACAAGACAATGGATGCCGACAATCGAACGGGCGGCCCCTATTCCGGCACGTTGTCGATCGGCGTCGCGCCGGGCGGCGGGGTGCCCCCGCCCGCGCGAACGTAACGGGCCCGCGCGCGTGCGTATTCCTGGGGTGTCGGCTCCTCCGCCTCGGTCACTCCCCCCTCGACGGCCGAGCGGAACATCCGCTTCAAGTACGTGCGGCACCAGCCGCAGCCGGTGCCTGCTCCGAAACATTCGCTCATTTGCCCCGCCCGGCGCGGTTTCTCGACGCGCAGGAAATTCACGAGCTTTCGCTTGGTTACGTGAAAGCACAAGCAGACTTCGTCGTCGAGTTCCATTGTCCGCTCGATTTACTCGGTGCCCGTGGCCAATCGCAATGCGACGCGGCAGGCTTGGCGAAACGCCGCCAGGTCCAGTTGTTCGGCCGTGGTGTGCGCGTTCAGTTGTCCGCAGCCGAGCGTCACGGTGGGGATGCCGCGTGCGGTGAGCCAATTGGCGTCGAGGCCGCCGTTGCTGACGGCGCGGAACGGCTGCCCGCCGACGGCGTGCACGGCTTTATCCGCCGCCAGCACGCTGGCGTCGTTGTCCGGCAGGCAAAAGGCCTCATAGTCGTGCCGGCTCTCGAAGACGATGCGCCCGCGGACGCCCTCGACATTGCGGACCTCTCCGGCGGCGTGGTGGAAGGCCTGCTCGATCGCGCCCAGAATCTGGCGGCGAAACTCGGGATCATGGCTGCGGGCCTCGGCCTTGATGTCGACGCGGTCGGTGACGACGTTCGTCGCGGCGCCACCCTGGATGACGCCGATGTTGCTGGTGCCGCGCGCGTCCCCCTTGCGGACGTCGCCCAGCCAGCCGTCGCGCGCCAGTTCGGCGATGGCGAGCCCGGCGATCGTGATGGCGCTGACGCCGCGTTCGGGGGCGCCGCCGGCGTGGCTGGCGAGACCTTCGATCATGATTTGGATGCGGTAGGCGCCCGTGGCGCCGATGGTGAGCTTCTCGGCCGGCCCGCCGTCCCAATTGAAGGCCAGCTTGGGCCCGCCCAAGAGGGCCAGGTTGGCGTTCCGCGCCCCGTAGAGGCCGATCTCTTCCTGCACGGGCCAGAGAAACACCAGCGGCGGATGCGGCAGCTTGCGACGCAGGATCTCCAGCGCCGCGGTGAGGATTACGGCACAACCGGCGCGGTCGTCCGCGCCCAGCCCGGTCTGCCTGCTCGCCGAACGAACAAACTGCCCCTTCACGACCGGCTTCGCGCCGACGCACAAGGGAACGGTGTCCATGTGCGCGACCAGCAGCCGCCGCGCCCCGGGCGCCGTGCCAGGAAGCCGCATGATCAAGTTGCCCACTTCGCCGGCGATGGGCGTCCGGCGATGGGCATGATCGCTGCGAATGGCCGCGGGGGGCGCCCCCGCGCGGCGCAATTGGTCGGTTATGAAATCGCGGACCTGCCGCTCGCCCCCGCTCGTGCCGGGAATCCCCAATAGCGATAAGACGAGCTTCTGCGCGGCCCGCAAGTCGGGCTCGGGCGCGACGACGTGCGGGGGCGGCGGAACGCGACGGGCGCGCTTGGGCCGGGATCGGGTAATGCTCATGGGTGGTTCCTGAACGTGGCGCGCTTTTCAAAAGGTCCCGGATCGGCCGGTGGACACGCAATGGGGCCTCGGGCGCGCTCTTATCCTATCCCTTGCCCTAGGATTGCGACATGGCGGTGGCCGGCCCCAAGGCCGAGCGGGACTTAAGAATGGTCCACTTGTGCGGGTCCTGGCGTTTGCACGCCATTGCCCGCCAACGGCCGCGACGCCCACGGTTCGCGGTTTGCCGGCGCCGCCATTGCGGCCTATATAACTAACGGCAGCGGCGCAAGCGGACCCGAAGTCCCCTCGCCGGGGCCGGCACAACTCGACTGCATCCGCGCTTGCCTGGCGCGGCCGCCTTATATCGCCCGTCCCCACACACCCAAACGCTAGTGAGGTGCCGCCATGGCCGCGAACATGATCCGCCCCGCCGAAATGCTCCAGCACGAGCTGCATCGCCTGCGCAAGGAATGGTACTGGTTCCTGGCGTTGGGCATCCTGTTGATCCTCGCTGGAACCGTCGCCATCGGCCATTCGTTCATGGCCACGGTCGTCGCGGTGAAGCTGCTCGGCTTCTTGCTCTTGATCGCCGGCGGCGCTCAAATCGTCAGCTCGTTTTGGGCGGGCCGCTGGAGCGGCTTTTTGCTCTCGTTGCTGGCCGGCATCCTGTACGTGGTCGTCGGCGGCATGATGGTTGCCCGCACCCTCGAGTCCGGATTGGCCCTGACGCTTCTGATCGGCGCGTTCTTCCTCGTGGGCGGCATCTTCCGCATCGTGGCGGCGATGACGCTGCGATTGCACCACTGGGGGTGGATGCTGCTCAACGGCGTGGTCACCGCGCTTTTGGGATTGCTCGTGCTGGCCGAATGGCCGGACTCCGCCCTGTACATCATCGGCCTGTTCATCGGCATCGATATGCTGTTCAACGGCTGGTTCTGGGTGATGATCGGCTTCAGCCTCCGCAGCCTGCCGGAAGAACAGTAGTAGGCATTAGGGACAGTAGGCGGCAGGGGGCAGCCGGCAGAGGGAAGCACGCGGGGCGGAAGCGCTTCGTCATCGCGCCGCTTCGGGGAACTGCTCGACGAGGAAGCTTTTGATTTCGGCGGCTGCTGGGCGGATTGAGGCCGTGCGGTCGCTCTCGACGAGCGCGATCCGCCCACAGTTGAAGGCAAAGGCCACCACCGCGCGCTCGCCGCGGTCCTCGAACTCGATCGCATACTCCCACTTCGGTTGGCAGTCGCCTGCCGGCTCATCCCAGGCGAAGCTGGCGTTGTGCACCAGGCTCTGGCGGATGTGCAGGAAGCCCTTCGCGCGGCTCACGTCGCGCGCCGCGGTGCCGCGAAACGGCTCGCCGTCGACCGCAAACACGGGCTGGCCCGGTGCGGCGTCACCGGCCGCCGCGTCGGCCATTGGCTCCAACCGATACGCCCGCGCGGTTGGAGCCCGCATCATGAGCGCCGCGGCGTGGCTACCCCACAGCGCGAGCGGCCGCCGCTGCAGCCAAGCAAAGTAAAACCAACTGAACGCCCCCGCGGCGACGGCCAGCGCCACGATAGCGAGAATGACCCACTTCCCCCGCACGAGCTGCCCGGCGTCGGTTGCGTCCGCGGGGAAGTTCCGGCTCGCGTGCGGCATCGTCGGGGGTAGGGGGTAGGGGCTAGGGGTTGGGGATTAGAGGCGAAGAAAACTGCGGATCACCGTTGCCTGCTGTCTGAAATCATCCGAAACCAACTGCGTCACCACCCGACATCTGCAATTCGAGATTCCCGACCCCCTAACCCCCAATCCCTAGCCCCTGCGGCAATCCTTCAGCCCACGGCCCCGCGGCGGCGGAGCGCCTCGATCGCCGTTGCGTCATAGCCGAGCCAGTCGTGCAGCACTTCAGCGGTGTGCTGCCCGAGGTCCGGCGGGGCCGCCGCCCGCCGCGGGGGCTCACCCCGCCAGTGAACGGCGCCCCCGAGGACCTTGTAGTGCCGCCCGTGGCTGTCGGTTACCGGCAGGACCATTTCGCGGGCCGCGACGTGGTCGTTCGCCAGCACTTCGTCCACTGCCAGCACCGGCCCATGCGGCACGTCGACGCCGGCCAACAGATCAAGCCACTCGCGCGTGGCCTTCGACTGCACCAGCGGCCGCAAGATCGCGACCAGCTCCGCGCGGTGTTCGACCCGCTTCGGATTGGTTGCGAAGCGCGGGTCGGTGGCCCAGTTGCCGCGGCCCACCGCGTGGCAGAATTTCCGCCACTGCCGGTCCGCGCCCACGCCTAGCACGATATGTCCGTCGGACGTGGCGAAGAGTTCGTAGGGGACGATCTGCGGGTGCGCGTTCCCCCACCGCGCGGGGCGCTCTCCGGTCACGAGGGCGCTTTGGGCGACATTTACCAGGCTCGCCAGCGTGCAATCCACGAGCGACAAGTCAAAGGCTAGCCCCGGCTCGCCGCGGCCGCGCCCGATCAGGCCCGCCAGCACGCTCGCGGCGGCGTACAGGCCGGCGACCACGTCGGTGATCGCCACCCCGACTTTCATCGGCGCGCCGTCCGGCTCGCCAGTGATCGCCATCAAGCCGGCGCCCGCCTGCGTCACCAGGTCGTAGCCCGGCTCGCCGGCCTGCGGACCCGTGCGGCCAAAGCCCGAGATCGAGCAACTCACCAGCCGCGGGTTGATCTCGGCGAGTCGCTCTGGCGAAAGGCCGAACTTTGCAAGCGCGTCGGGCAGGAAATTCTCGACCATTACGTCGGCCGTGCGGAGCAGTCCGTCGAGCACGCCCCGCGCAGCCGCGTCGCCAAGGTCGAGGGCCAGCGACCGTTTGCCGCGATTGGCCGACAGGTAGTAGGCGCTCGGCCCGTTGCCATCGAGAAACGGCGGCCCCCATTGCCGCGTGTCGTCGCCGGTGCCGGGACGCTCGACTTTCACCACGTCGGCCCCCAGGTCGGCCAGCAATTGCGTGCACACCGGCCCCGCCAGCACCCGCGACAGGTCGAGCACCCTGATGCCGGACAGCGGGTAGCCGCGGTTGGTCATCGACGTAAGGGTTCGGGGTTAGGGGGCTGCAAAATAATGATGAATGATGAATGCGGAATGATGAATGGGTGCCTAGACCGCATCAATGTCGATCATGGTCTCCTAGGTCCCAAGCCCCCAACCCCTACACGCTGCCCGCTGCGTCAGTATACTGGCTTGGTATTGTACCGGACCAAGAGCACGCACTCACCGCATCGAACCATGGCCAACGCCTTTGACCCCTATCGGGAAGCGCTCGTCGTCGAGACCGCCACCATCTGGCCCGAGGAGTACGACGCCTGGGAGCCGGGCGAGAAGATCCGACTTGCCGAGCTATTGCACGCCGACCCCCAAGCGGCCGCCGAGATGGATTACGTCCGCCTGCACACCGGCTTCTGCCGCCAAATCACCGTCACCGCGGCGGACGTCGAGCGGGTGAAAGTTAGGGGTTAGGGATTGGGGGTTGGGGGTTAGGGAACGCAATGATGTACGATGAATCCGAGGGCGACGCGACCCCCTCTTCGCATTCATCATTTCCCCTAACCCCCAATCCCTAACCCCTACGCCATGACCGTCGTCGAGGTTCTTCTCCACGAGCGCGGCTACACGATCGAGATCGGCACGGGCAACCTGGCCGACGCGGGCCGCTTTGTCACCGCGCGGCTGCCGGCAAAGCACGTCGCGCTTGTGACCGATGAAAACGTCGTCGACACTCATGCCCGCCATGTGGCCGACAGCCTGGCCGCCGCGCAAATCGACGTCGACGTGTTGGCCATCGAGCCGGGCGAGGCGTCAAAGACCGTCGCCACGGCCGAGGGGCTGTGGCAGAAGCTGCTCGACATCGGCGCCGATCGTCGCACCGTCGTCGCAGCCGTCGGCGGCGGAGTCGTGGGGGACGTGGCCGGCTTCGTCGCCGCCACGTTCGCCCGCGGGCTGGCCTTCGTGCAGGTTCCCACCACGCTTTTGGCGCAAGTCGATAGCTCGGTCGGTGGCAAGGTGGGCGTGAATCTGGCGAGCGCGAAGAACATGGTCGGCGCGTTCTGGCAGCCGCGCGGCGTGCTCATCGACACCGCCGTCCTGGCCACGCTGCCGGACCGCGAGTACCGGGCCGGGCTGGCCGAGGTGGTGAAGTATGGTGTGATCCTGGACGCCGAGTTTTTCGCCTACCTGGAATCGCACGTCGACGATCTGGCGAAGCGGCGCGACGACGCGCTGCGGCACGTGATCGCCCGCAGTTGCCAGCTCAAGGCGGCGGTCGTGGCCGAGGATGAGCGCGAGGAGACAGGCCTGCGCGCCGTGCTCAACTACGGCCACACGTTTTGCCATGCCTTCGAGGCGGTGACCGGCTACGGGCAGCTTCTGCACGGCGAGGGGGTGGCGATCGGCATGCTGTGCGCCTCGCGCCTGGCGGAGCGACTCGGACGCGTCGACGCCGCCTTCACCCGCCGGCAGCGCGATCTATTGACGGCACTGGGCCTGCCGACAACGCCGCCCCGTGTCCCCGCCGATGAGTTGCTCGCGGTCATGTCGCACGACAAGAAAGTCGCCGCCGGGCAATTGCGCTTCGTCCTGCCGACGCGGATGGGGCACGTCGAGCTGGTCGGCGGCATCGACCCGGCGGATATCCGCGCGGCCGTTGCGGAATGATTCTCGCCGGATGCTACCGCGGCGCATGGCGCGCGAGTAAGCTGGACGGACGCGAATCGTCACTCAGTAGCCGGTCGTCCAGGGCAAATGAATCCTTCCCATCCGCGTACGTCCGGCGAACCTCTGCCAGAGCAATCGCACGACGATTCAGCCGGTTCGGCCGGCGCGCCCACTGACGAAGACGACCTGCACTCCGCCCTGCGGTTGGCGATGGTGCCAGGCATTGGGCCGCGGTTGACGGTGGCGCTCTTGGATCGCTTTGGCACCGCGGCCGACGTGCTGGCCGCCCCGCCCAGCGAGCTGCGGGGCGTGCAAGGGATCGGCCGGAAGCTGAGCCAGGCCATCGCCGAGGCCCGCGAGCAGGTTGACGCCGATAGCGAGATCGAACTGTGCCGCGGCGCGGGCATCGCCATTCTCACGCCCCGCACCACAGGCTACCCGCGACTCTTGCGCGAGATACCGGACCCGCCGGGCGTGCTGTTTGCGCGCGGGGCGGTCGAGACGCGCGATTCGCTGGCGATGGCCATTGTCGGCTCGCGGCACGCCACACCGTACGGCCTGGCCACGGCTGAGCGGCTGGCCGGCAGCCTCGCCCGCGCGGGGCTCACGATCGTAAGCGGCCTAGCGCGCGGCATCGACGCGGCGGCCCATCGCGGGGCGCTCGCGGCCGGTGGGCGGACGATCGCCGTCCTGGGAAGCGGACTCTTGAACATTTACCCGCCCGAACACAAGGACCTTGCCGAGGAGGTGGTGGCCCACGGGGCGATGCTCAGCGAAGCCCCGCCGCGCAGCCAGCCCTTAAGCGGCGCCTTTCCGCAACGCAACCGGCTCATCAGCGGGCTGTCGCTGGGCGTGATTGTCGTTGAGGCGTCGAATCATTCCGGGGCGCTCATCACCGCCCGGCATGCTACCGAGCAGGGGCGCGACGTGTTCGCCGTGCCGGGCCGGGTGGATAGCCGGATGTCGCACGGCTGCCACCGGCTGATTCGCGACGGGGCGAAGCTGGTGGAATCGGCCGAGGACGTGCTCGAAGAGCTGGGCCCGCTGGTCGAGGCCACGAGCGACGCCGATGGCCAAAGCGTGCATCACCCGGCCGAGCTATTGCTCAACGACCTGGAGCGCCAGGTGCTGGCGGCGATCGGCATCGACCCAACGACGATCGATCAGGTGGTAAGCACGAGCGCCCTGCCGACGCCGCAGGTGCTCTCGACCGTCAGCGTGCTCGAAATGCGCCACCTGGTGCGGCGCGTGAGCGGCAACCTGGTGGCGCGGGTGTGAGAACCCGTTCCGTCGCCGGCCCTCGGGTGGTGCGAAATTGTTTCGCCTTTCGGCTGTTTGTTCGCCGTCATTGCGGGCTTTCCACTCGTGACTTGCGCATTCCCGGCCGCACACAAGCCCGACTCGCAAGCGAGGGACCTTACGCAACACGCGGCTGCACACTCGCTTGCGCTCTTGCGCTTCGGGCTAGTGTTGAGTTGCATCGGCCACCGTTTCCAAGGGTATAACACCGGCCTTTCCAGGGCCGTTCACAGATTCAAGCTTGCCGGCGGCGCACCGGCGGGAAAGTGGGACAGGCACCGAGACGCAACGTTGGTCTGAAAGGACTTGCGCTGTTTATGCTCGGAGCCAGTCCCATTTTCCCGCCTCGCCATCCGCTCGGTTTGGCGCACCCGGGCGGCAATGGCTATACTAAGGCGGCCTGCCACCGGAGCCGCCCGATGCTGCGCATCACCACCGCGCCTGTTCGCCTTTGCGACCACGTCTCGCGCCGCGAGTTTTTGCGGATTGGCGGGCTGGGGGCGGTCGGGCTGTCGCTCGTGGATCTGATCCGCCATCGGGCCGACGCCGCGACGACGTCCGCCGCGCCGGGCACCAGCGCGGCACCATCAAGCAAAGCCCGCTCGTGCATCGTGCTGGTGCTGATGGGTGGGCCGCCGCAGCATTCGACGTGGGATCCCAAGCCGAATGCCCCGGCCGAAGTTCGCGGCGAGTTTGCGCCGATCGCCACGCGCGTGCCCGGCCTCTCCGTCAGCGAGCTACTCCCGAAGACGGCGACCCTGGCCGAGCACCTGTGCCTGCTGCGGGCGGTGCGCACCGGCGACAACGCCCATTCGTCCAGCGGCTA
This sequence comes from Planctomycetia bacterium, assembly GCA_016191115.1. Taxonomy (GTDB): domain Bacteria; phylum Planctomycetota; class Planctomycetia; order Pirellulales; family JACPPG01; genus JACPPG01. Next base: position 46,871 of record JACPPG010000026.1, read on the forward strand.
TTACATGTTCACCGGCGTGCCGCACCAGCCGATGAACATGGAGAACGCCAATCCCGGCGCGCCGAACAACTGGCCGCACTTCGCCTCGATCGTCCGCCACCTGCAATCGGGCGCCTCGACGATTCCCGCCGCCGTCCGACTGCCGCATCACATCTGGAACACCGATGGATCGGTGTGGCCCGGTCAGGACGCGGGCTTCTTGGGCCGGGCCGTCGATCCGTGGCTCTTCCGCTGCGAGCCGGCCGCGCCTGAGTTTCGCATTCCCGAGTTTGCGCTGCCGGCCGAGTTGCCGTTCGACCGCTTCGAGCAGCGCCGCTCGCTGTTGGGCGAATTGGATCGACTTGCCGCCACCGCCGAACGACGCGCCAACACGACCGGCCCGTACGACAAGGCGACCGCGCAAGCGTTCGACCTGTTGACCTCGGCCAAATCGCGTGGGGCGGTCGACCTCTCGGCCGAGCCAGACGAATCGCGCGACCGCTACGGCCGTTCGCAATTCGGGCAGAGCGTGCTTTTGGCCCGGCGTCTGGTCGAGGCGGGCGTGCGGCTGGTGCAAGTGAACTGGTTCCGCGGCGCCGACGAACCGTCGGACGCGCCGTGCTGGGACTCGCACGTCGGCGAGGCCAAGCGATTGAAGACCGTGCTCCTGCCGCCGTTCGACCAGGCATATTCCGCGCTGTTGACCGACCTGGTATCGCGCGGCCTCTTGGACGAAACGCTGGTCGTGTGCATGTCGGAGTTCGGCCGCAGCCCGAAGATCAACGCGGCCGGCGGGCGCGACCACTGGGGGAGCGTGTTCTCGGTCTCGCTGGCCGGCGGCGGCATTCGCGGCGGGTTCGTCCACGGCGCTTCGGATGCGCTGGGTGGCGAACCGAAGGACGGCCTGGTTCGCCCGCCCGATCTGTTGGCCACGATCTTCCATAGTCTGGGGATATCTCCGTCGACCGAGATGCACGACCCGCTGGGCCGGCCGTTCGCGATCGCCCGCGGCGAACCGATACGCGAGATTCTTGGCTGATTCCGCCGGCGGTGCAGCGATGCTGAGAATCCTCGGCTCACCAAAACGATTGTGTGATGGGCTCTCGCGCCGCGATCTGTTGAAGGTCGGCACGTTGGGCGCGCTGTCTGCCGGCTTCGATTGTCTGCTACCGCGGCAGGCTGCCGCCGCGCCGGTCGCCGGAGCGCCCGGCGGGTTCGGCCGCGCGAAGTCGTGCATCCTGCTCTACCTCTACGGCGCCGCCAGTCAGATCGAGACTTTCGACCCGAAGCCGCAGGCGCCCGTCGAAATCCGCGGCGAGCTGGGGGCGATTCCCACGATCGTGCCCGGCGTGCAGATCGGCGAGCTACTGCCGCATACGGCGCAGATCGTGGACCGCACGGCGATCGTTCGCTCGATGACGCACCCCTACCCGCTGCACGCCAGTGCGTACACGATGACGTCGAACCCGACGATCGACGTGCCGCTGCAGATGAGCCCGCGCGACCCGCGGCACTGGCCGTTCATCGGCTCGGTGATCGAGTATCTCGACAGCCGCGCGGCAGGCGGCAGAGCGCGATCGGGCATCGCGCGCAACGTCGGGCTCCCCTGGCGGCTGAGCTCGCGCCGGCAGTACGCCGCGGGCGACAACGCCGGGCCGTATGCCGCGTTCCTCGGCTCGGCGTGGGACCCCGTGTGGACCGATTTCGAGGGTGAAGGGACGCGCGAATCGACCTACACCTTCGACAATAAGACGATCACCTGCCGCGATCCGTACGGCCCGCTTAAGCCCGGCGCCCGCTTCGGCCTGGCGAAAGAGGCCGAGCTGCCCGTCGATGTGACGCTCGACCGGTTGAACCATCGCCGCTCGCTCCTGTCGCAGTTCAACGACGCGCGGCGCGTGCTTGACCGGCGCGGGCGTGAGCAGGGCTTCGACCGCTTCCAGGAAATGGCGTTTTCGTATCTCACGACTGACGCCATGCGCGATGCCTTGGACGTCGACCGCGAGCCGGCCGCCATCCGCGAGCAATACGGCATGACGCTCTTCGGGCAGAGCACGCTGGTGGCCCGCCGGCTGGTCGAGGCGGGCGCCCGCTTCGTCACCGTGCTGTGGGACGAGTACGAGATGGTGAATAGCGCGTGGGACACGCACTTCTACCACTACTCGCTGATGCGCGGGCAGCTTTGCCCTGGCTTCGATCGGGCCTTCAGTGCCTTGATCCTCGATCTGGAAGCCCGTGGCCTGTTGGACGAGACGCTCATTATCTGCACGACCGAGCACGGCCGCACGCCGAAGATCGTCAGTGCCCAAGGGGGCGGGCGGGACCACTGGTCGCGGGCCTATTCATCGGTGCTGGCCGGCGGCGGCGCCGCGCGGGGCAAAGTCGTGGGCCGCACCAACGCCATCGCCGGCGAAGTCACCGACACGCCCATCTCGCCCAAGGACATCCTGGCGACGGCCTATCACCTCCTGGGGGTGGACCCACACACGCTAATCACCGACCGCCTCGGCCGGCCACTACCGATCGGCGGCGAGGGGCGGGTGGTGGCGGAATTGGTGGGTTAAAGGCCCCGATTTGCTGACGTCGGCTCAGCGTTGCCGTCCGGTAGTGGCACGACTATGCTGGCAGCCGGCTATTGGGAGCTTCGGCAAAAGCTGGACAAGACCGCTGGACGAATCTAGGATAGTGTCCATACGTACACATGGAGGGCGTCGCGGTGACGAACTATCAGCTTGCAAAACTTGTCGTGATGGCGGGTGCCGGCGGATTGCGCTCGCGCAAGCGGATTCAAAAGACCGTTCATTTGCTCAAAGCTTCCGGCTGCGCGCTCAATGTCGATGACTTCCGAATGCACTACTATGGTCCATACAGTGCACAACTAGCGGCACGCCTCGATCGAATGAGTGCCACGAAGATGCTCAGCGAATCGCCAGAAGTGACGACGGTAGGGACCCAGTATACGTACAGCTTGAGCGATCATTTCAGAGAGAGCTTCTACGCGTACGAGGCAACGCCAGAGGGAAAACGCGCGAAGGAGGATTTGGAGAGACGCGAGCCGCTACTGCGCATGCTCTACGACGCAAGGCCACGTGTGCTTGAACTTGCCTCAACGATCGTCGAGTTTTTTCTTGGATCGGGGCGAGACTGGAATATCGCTTCAACAAAGGCGGCCGAGTTCAAGGGCGAACCACCTGAGTCGCCGAACATGCGCGACGCGCAAGCGCTAGCTCAGAGCGTTGTTGGATGCGCGGATGGCTGACACGGACAAAATCTTCCGCGATCCGCTCTACAACTACGTCGCGGTGGACAAAGGGCGAGACAAATGGCTGCTTGACCTGATCGATACGCCGGAGGTCCAGCGGCTGCGTCGGATTCGCCAACTCGGTGTGAGCGACATCACGTATCCCGGTGCGGACCACAGTCGGCTATGTCACACGCTTGGTGTATTGCACTTGATGCAGCAGGCGTGGCATCGTGTCGAAATGCTCGAAGAAGGACCTGCAGTCGAGCGCGCACGGCACGTTCTTCTTGCCGCTGCTGTCCTTCATGATGTGGGGCACGGGCCGTTTTCACATCTGTTCGAACCATCCCTAGGCACCCAGCATGAGGATTGGTCGTGCGAAGTCTTGCGATCAGCCGACACAGCGGTGCGTCAAAAGCTAGACGAGCACGACATCCCGGCCGACCAAGTGGCCGCGCTGATTCAAAAGAATAATCGAGCGCGGCCACCCTGGCCGAAAACGCTGCTATCCAGCGAACTAGACGTCGACCGCCTAGACTACCTTCGCCGCGATAGCTATTTTACCGGGTCCGGTTACGGCCATTTCGACTGTATCGCATCCTCAACTCATTCACGCTGCAAACGAACGACGATGGGTTCAAAGTTCTTGTGTGGCCGGCGTCGGCGATGTATGCGATCGAGGAGTACATCTTTGCACGCTTCTACATGTACAACAACGTGTACCAACACAAGACGACCAGGGGATTTGAGAAGCTTGTTGACGCGTCGTGGAGATGCGCGAAAGATATCAAGGCGAGCGGCGGTGACGCTTATCTCGTAAACGAGATTGCCGAATTCCTCGATGCGGCACCGGCGACGGTGAAGCAATACCTTGCCCTTGAGGACGCAACGCTCCTTTATCAGATGCAAGTATGGCAGCGACATCCGGATTCCACCCTCCGCGACTTAGCAAGACGATTCTTGGAGCGGGATCGGCTGCGAGCGATTGATGACCCCGTCAAGCAAGCCGGGTTTGCCGACGCGCGCGAAGCGTGGGAGCGCGAGCTGAGGCAAGTCGTCTCTGCCAAGGGCTTCAACCCTGACTACTATGCCCTCCGTGATGACCTGCGCCTGACGATCTACGATCCTTACACTCCTGAAAAAGACGAGGAGGAGCAAGACCCGTACAACGCGATCTTCATTCAGCCGGCGCGCGAAGGGCGACCTCGGGAGATTTCGACTCTCCTTCCGCGACTTGCGCCCGTTACCGGCGCGCGCAGCCAACAATATCGGTACTATGTGCCGGAGGAATGTCGTGATGACGCGAGAACCATCGCTGCGCGAAGCTGGTGATTTCTGTAGTTCGCGGGCCAGCATGCCCCGAATTCGCTAGTGGAGGCCAACAGCATGTCAAGGCTCACCATCGCCATTGCGATGCTGGTAGTTTGTGTTGCTCGCCGGTGTAATTCAGAGGAACTGACAGCCAAGCCCGCCGCCCGCGATATCCGTAAGCTCAGCCAGCATTTCATCGCGCGCGACGATGCGACCGGGCCGTGGAAATTCGTGCCGGCGGAGAATATTGCCCGGCTGTCGACCAGCGAGCATGCCGGCGTCGTCACTATCGCCGAGGCCGGCAAGGGGAAAGACATCAAGGGCGTGCTCGACGCGCCGATCAAGATCGACGACTACCCGCTCCCCTGGGAGTTCCACCTGGGCCTGATCCAGAACTATCAGGCCATGAAGGGCTTGAGCGAGCGGCAGATCAACTACGCCATCGGGCTCAACCTGGCCGTGACCTTTTCGGACCCGGCCACGTGGCCGGCCGATCGCGAGCAGACGCCGCCGGATACGCACGTGCTGCAACTGTTGGTCGTGCACCTGGGCAACGTCGGCGAGAACTATCGCACCGGCGTGCCGCGCGTGAAAGGGACCGCGCTCAATCAGTTCGACCCGTCGCCGGAAGTGTATCTCGTCTACGGTCGCGGCGACCTGGCGCCTACGGCCAACGGCAACTGGAAAATGAACTACACGTGGCTGGGCTTCGAGGGGAGCGTGTCGGGCTCGTGGTCGAAGGGCGAGGGACCGGCCAATTCGATCCTGCGCTTCCGCACCGGCGTGCTCAACCCCACCACGCTGCAAGTCGGCGTCGGCTACGGCGACCATGCAGGCTGGCGGATGCGAACGATCGACGTGTCGCGCTTCGGCAAGATGACCGGCATCTGGGAGATCGGCCCGGTGATCTCGGCCGATCGCTGGATACCCGACGTGCTGGCGGCGGAGCTGGATCTGGACAAGCCGCCCGAGTGGCTGAAGAGTTTTCGCGAGCGGCTACCGGTCGAGGGAAAATCGGCCCCGACCGACGCGGCGCTCGTCAAGCGGATCGAGGACCTGTTCAAGGTCGATCCGCCCGATCCGGCGTTTGAATACTACGTCGACTACGCGGTGTTCTACGGCAACGGGCCGGAGAACTTTGATCACCTGTCCGACGAGTTCGACGTGCCGGGCTTCCTGGCCGATCAGAAGTGGTACATCGAGGGGAACGGCATCGCCGAGACGTACTCGAACCCCGGCTACTGCACCGTGACGCTCTTGGGCATGAACGGCGGTTGGGCGATGTGCCCGATCGTCTCGGGGGACGGGATCGACCTGGCCCGCTACAAGCCGCCCTTTGAATTCGAGACGGCGTTCATTGCGCCCGACGACGCGATCCCCTGGAACCTGTGGTGGACGTTCAACCTGTTCGACACCGACGGCAAGAACCTGGGGCAGGGCTGGAACCCCGGCGTGCAGAACGTGCCCGGCCAAGGGCGGGCGTTCATCAACCACTTCGGCTTCGATCCGAAACGCGTGGTCGCGAGCCCGCTACTGAACGTCGAGTTCGCCGAGCCGCCGCCGCAGTCGCTCTTGGCGGCTAAGCCGCTTTCGATGCTGGTGCAGGTGCTGGACGACGCGCATTTGCGGGTCGGCTTCCGCGCGGCCAGCGGCGACGCGTGGCGATTCTCGCAGGTCTTCGACACGCAAAAGACGCTCGGCAGGCGGATCGCCAAGATCGGCTACCCATGCCTGGCCTCGATGCAAGGGAAGCAAGGGGACCGCGGCTGGGGCGTGGGCAACTATCCGACCTACCAACGCTTCCTAATCGACCGCGTGCGGTTCGGGTATGGCGTGTCGAAATAGGGAAAGACCGGTGGCGCTCAACCTTACCCGAACACCGCGAGCGGACGGCCCCCTTCGACGAGCTTCACGGGTCTTCCTTGTTTGTCTTGGATGAACTCGTGCGGATCGATGCCCAGGCTGTCGAAGATCGTAGACGCCAGGTCCTCGGGGCTGACGGGCCGGTCGACAGGATAGGCGGCGTCCTTGTCGGACCGGCCGTAGGCAATACCGCCGCGAACGCCGGCGCCGGCCAGCAGGCACGGAAAGCAATAGCTCCAGTGGTCGCGTCCGTCGGCGTTGCCACGATTCTGAAACTTTGGCGTCCGCCCTATCTCGCCCAGGCAGACCACCAAGGTCTCATCCAGAAGTCCGCGGTCGCTCATATCCTCCAACAGGGCCGACAATCCTTGATCGAGCCCGGGCAGCAAGTGGTCCTTCAACGTTGCTTGAAGTCCTTCGTGCGAGTCCCACCCGGCGAAATTGTCACCCCGCACGGCGACGTCCCACAGGACGTTGACGAAGCGTCCGCCGGCTTCGACCACGCGCCGGCCCATCAGCAACGACTGCCCGAACAGGTTTCGGCCGTAACGGTCGCGGAGCCGGTCGCTCTCGCGGCGGATGTCGAATGCGACGCGCATCGGCTCGGACGTGACGAGCGTGAGCGCCTGCTCGCGCAATCGCTGGAAGTCGCGCGTGGCAGCCGGCGCGTCGAGTTGGCGTCGCCGGTCGTCGAACTGCTCGAGGAGGCCCTTGCGACGATCGAGCCGATCGAGCGTCACGTCGACGGGAGTTGCCAGGCCGGAAAGGCGAAAATCCAATTCGGCGTCAGTGCACGCGCGGAAATAGGGATTGTCGGCCGCGTCGCGCTTGCGAATGTCGGTCGTCACCGGGTTGTACGCCCGGCCCAACCAGCCCGCGTACTGGCCCGAGTAGTCGTAGCCGGCAAAATGTCCCAGCCGCTGCGGCAGGTAGACGTAGCTGGGCACCATTCGCGGCGTATCGCCGGCGGCGCGCTGGTCCAGGTATTCGACGACCGAACCCATCGCCGGCCAGTCCTTGTCGGTGGCATCGACATTGGCCGCGCCGCGATCGGCCGGCGGCAACGGATGGCCCGTCTGAATGTGATGGCAGGCGTTGTGGCTGTTCTCCGCGTGATTCACGGTGCGGACGACGCAATATCGGTCGGAGGCGGCGGCCAGCCGGGGCAGGTGCTCGCAGATTCGCAGGCCGGGAGTGCGCGCCGCGATCGGCCGAAACGGTCCGCGGATGCCGCTGGCGGCGTCCGGCTTCATGTCGAACGTTTCCAACTGGCTTGGCCCGCCAAAGAGAAACACGAAGATGACCGATTTTGCCCGCGCCTTGCGAGCCGACTGGGCCTCCTCAGCGGCCAGGACGTTGGGCAGGCTGAGTCCGAACAGCCCGGCCCCGCCGACTTGCAGCAGTTTGCGGCGCGTCAACCCGGTGCAAACGCGCTGTGGATGGCCCAACACGGTCAGCATCAGGTGCGCTCCCTTGCTGCCTGGCTTTCGCCGCCGCGCAGCACTGATCGTCAGTCGGCGGCCGGTTTGCTCACAGGCTTCGCGCCAATCCCATGACCGCCCACGCGCTGCCGGCGCCGGTGATGGGAATAAGACTCGTCGATCCTGCGCCGCCGGGCGCGATCGGGCGCGAGGTCATCGGCCATGAGCCATCTTCGCGTTGCGTCTTGATCAGGAAGGCGTGGGCGCGCTGGACGGCCGGATCGGCGGACTTGATGCCCGCGTGCGCCAGTGCATAAAGGGCCTGGCCGGTCGCCCAAGCGTCGCTCGCCATTTCGGACGTCTGGCTCCAGCCGCCGTCGGCGTTCTGCCGCTCGCGGATCCGCTTCACAAGCGGTTCGCATTCTTCGGCCGGACGGCCCAGCCGCTGCCAGAGCACGAGGCGCAGGGCGACCGACTGCGGGTCGTCATCGGTCTTGGTTTCCGCGAGCCACTGCGCGCCCTTATCGCGGGCCGCCTTGGCCGACTCGTCACCGGCCGCGGCCGCTGGCAATAACGCCAAAGTCGCAGCCGCCGTCGTCCGATCGTCGGAGTTGCCGAAGATTGGCGGCCGGGTTTCAGGCCACGAGGCCCAGGACCCGTTCTCGATCTGGTCGCTCTTCACCGTGGCCAGAAGGAGCTTCAGCCCCTCACGCGAGGCGTCGTCCGGATCGGGGTCGGCCTCAAGCGCGAGCGCCAGGGACACCGCCTTTTCGTTGAGCGCCCGGGGGATGTTGGCTGGCCGGGGAACACCCGTCTTGCCGTCGCCGGACTGGGCAATCCAGGTGGTCAGCTTAGCCAGCAGCGGCTCGTCGACGGCACGGCCGCGGGCTTTTGCTTCGCGCATCGACCACACGACCAGACCGGCGTGATGACAAGAGACGCAGTTGTGCTCGTTCTTCCAGGCCATCGCGTCCTTGGCGAGAAAGGCGAGTCCGCGATCGATGGCCGCGTTGGCGTCAGGCGGCGGGGCGGGAGGCGCGTCGGCCAGCGCCACCGCCGACCAGCCCAACCAGCTCAGCGCGGCAATAAGGTATCGCATATCGCAAGCTCCGGACGCCAAGCTTGGGAATCACAACGCCCAGTGGCGGTCAGCCAGACGCGTCTCAGTATACCCACCTCGCGATGCGATGCTAATCAAGACCTCGCCGTGAGGCGTTGAGGAGCGGCCGTCCCCCCGAGGAAGGCTCTTGGCGGATGGATGTGCTGTAAACCCAACTTGCGTGCCGCGGCCATGGCAGGAGCCTCGCGGTGGCGAGCACTGGCGAAGCCAGTGGCACACAAGAGCCAGCGGCCGACCTTGTGCGGCAACACCTTTCGGCCTGCCCCGCGGCTCGCTAGATTCTTCGTAGCTTTGTCCGGTGACGGAGAACCTCATGCCCGGTTGCATCCCGATTCTGATAGCTCAATCGGCCAGCGTGCCGCTGCAGTGGCTCGACGTGCTGGTGCTGGCCACGAGCGTCGTGGGCGTGACCGCGTTTGGCATGTGGATCGGACGCAAGGAAGAGAACACGACCGACTACTATCTGGCCGGCAAGACTGTTGCCTGGTGGGCCGTGGCCGGATCGATCTTCGGCACCAACATCAGCTCGCACCACATGGTGGGCATGATGGGAGCCGGGCTGAAGGAGGGATTCGCGCAGGCCAATTTCGAGTTTGGCGCCATTTTCGGCCTGTTGATGCTGTGCTACTTCTTCTTGCCCTTCTATCGCCGCATGGGGCTCTACACGCTCTCCGAGTACCTGGGCCGCCGCTTCGACGATCGCAGCCGGCTGCTGTACTCGATCACCAACATGGCGTTCCTTCTGATCCAGATGGTCGGCACGATGATCCTGGGCGCGCTCACGATCGCCACCTTGACCGCCGATTCTGACTACGCCATCAGCTACGAGCTGGCCGTCTGCCTGTTGGCCGCCGTCGCCGCCGGCTATACGTTCTTCGGCGGGCTCAAAGCGGACATCTTCAACGACGTCGTGCAGAGCGTGTTGCTCTTGATCGGCAGCGGCATGCTCGCCGTCCTGGCCATCTGGCATCCCAACGTCGGCGGGCTCTCGGGCCTGCTCGAAAGGCAGCCAGAAAAGTTTCACGTCTTTTTCGAGGCCAGCCACCCCGAGCTTCCCTGGAGCGGCGTGCTCAGCGGGCTGATGGTCTTGCACCTCTACTACTGGGGCACCAACCAGTTCATCGTGCAACGCACGATGGGCGCACGCAGCGACTGGGATGCGCGGATGGGGACGATCACGGCCGGTTTCTTCAAGCTGTTGATCCCATTTTTGTGCATCGTGCCCGGCATGGCTGCGGGCTATATCCTGGCGATCGATCCGGCCACGGAAAGCGACACGGCATTCGCCGGCCTGACGCGCGAGCTGCTGCCGGCCGGCTACGGCCTGGTGGGCTTGGTGATGGCGGGGCTGGTGGCCGGAATCCTATCGACGATCGACTCGATGATGAATTCCACCGCCACGCTCTTCACGTTCGACATCTACAAGAAATACATCCGCCCGCAGGCTTCCGAGATGCGGCTCATTTGGGTGGGCCGCGGGGCAATGATGTTGATGGTCAGCGCGGCGATCTGGTTGTCGTTGTATTTCGGCCAGACGAAGGGGGGCATCTTCAATCGCATGGCCGACTACAACGCCTACCTGGTGCCGGGCGTGATCGTGGCCTACGTGGCCGGCATCTTGCAGCCGCTGGTGACGCGGACGGCCTCGTTCGTCTGCATAGTGGCCGGTCCACTATTGTCCATCTTGTTCGAGCAAGGCGCCTACCACGGCTTCGATCACCAACTGCAAGCCTTCCATCGCGCCGCCCTGGCCACGCTTGGCTGCTACGCGGTGCTGGTGGTTGTGAGCCTCGCGACGCAGGGCGAGCGCGACAACGAGCGGGAGCAATTCACCTGGTCACGCTTCAAGGGCCGGCGGCAGGAGGGACAGGGACCGCCGCGTCTGTGGTGGCAAAACGACAAGTTGTGGGCCGTCGTCCTGGTGACTTGTACGCTCTCAATGTGCTGGTTCTTCCGGTGAGCAGCGGCCTCCGCCCGCGGATCCTACCCCGATCTCACCCCGGCCAGCAGTGCTCGCGACGAGGGCACGGTTGAACGCCGGGGCGAATCTCCTTAGGCTAGCGGGTGGCCCGCCACGACTCTTGTCCGGGTTACCGGTGAGTCTTCGTCTCATGCGACCGATATCGCCTATGACGCGAATTCGATCACTGCTGTCCGTCGTTCGGGGCGGAGACGCAAAGTCGCACTCGTGGCAAGCGTTAGCGGTCGCATCGCTCGCAGTGTCGTGCACCTGCTGCCTACAGTCGCCAACGCTGGCGGCTGCCGTGGACGTGGATGGCGCCTTCAGCGACGCGGACCGCGACTATTGGATCTGGCAGCCGGTTCATCGCCCGCGGGTGCCGGACCTCGCCATTGAGAACGAGTGCGCTATCGATGCTTTCTTGCGCGACCGGTGGCGGACGACTGGCATCACGCCGGCGCCGGAGGCGGACCGCCGAACGTTCATTCGCCGCGCGACCTTCGACCTGCACGGTCTGCCGCCCACCCCAGAAGAGGTCGCCGCGTTCGTGGCGGATGACAAACCTCTCGTCTACGAGCGGCTCGTCGATCGGCTGCTCGATTCGCCGCGCTACGGCGAGCACTGGGCCCGCTATTGGCTCGATCTGGTTCGTTTCGCGGAGAGCGACGGCTTCAAATCCGACGACATTCGGCCGAGCGCCTGGCGATACCGCGACTATGTGATCCAGGCCCTCAACCTAGACAAGCCGTACGACCAGTTCATTGTCGAGCAGTTGGCCGGAGACGAGTTGGACGGCGACGATCCCGCGGTCCGCACGGCCACGGGCTACCTGCTATTGGGGCCCTACGAGGAGAATGGCCGCGACGTGGCCGATCAGCGGAGCAACATTCTCAACGACATCACGGACGTTACCGGACAGGTGTTCCTCGGCCTGACCATCGGTTGCGCACGATGCCACGATCACAAGTTTGATCCGATCCTTCAGAAGGACTACTTCCGGCTGCAGGCGTTCTTCGCGGCGCTGTCGTTCGATGAGGACGCGCCGCTGGCAAGCCGCGAAGAGGAAACGCGTTACAAGGAGCGCCTCACGGCGTGGGAAGCCGCGACGAACGAAGTGCGGAAGCAAATGGCCGAGCTCGAGGCGCCGTACCGCGCGAAGATTCGTGCGGAAAAGCGTGTTGTGTTCCCCGACTACGTGCAGGTCGTGCTCGACACGCCCGTGGATCGGCGGGCGCCGCTCGAGGTGCAGATGGCGGCTTTGGCCGAGCGGCAATTGATTGTCCCGACAGAGGAGCTGGTCAAGCGGATGCCCGCGGAAGACCGCGCGCAATGGGAGGAGTTGCAGACGAAGCTAACGGGATGCGGGGTGTCGCGCCCGACGCCCTTGCCGCGAGTCATGATTGCTAAAGACATAAGCGCCGTGGCGCCCCCCACGGTAGTGCCGGGCAAAAACGTCACCGTTGAGCCGGGCTTCTTGACTATTCTCGACGCCGGTCCCGCGCGCATCGACCCCGTATCCAAGCCGAGCACAGGTCGGCGGCTGGCTTTGGCGCGGTGGATCGGTCGCCCTGACAATCCCCTCGCGGCCCGCGTGGCCGTGAATCGCATCTGGCAACAGCATTTCGGCCGTGGCATCGTGGCCACCAGCGGCGATTTCGGCGCGCAGGGCGAACAGCCGTCGCACCCGGAATTGCTGGACTGGCTGGCGGCGCAGTTTATCGACGGCGGCTTCCGCCAAAAGCCGCTCCATCGTTTGATCATGACGTCCGCGGCCTACCGTCGGGCTTGCGCGGCGCCAGGGGCGGCAACGCCGGAGCAAGACCCCGACAACACCTATTGGGCCCGCTTCGCGCGGCGGCGGCTGTCGGCCGAACAATTGCGGGACGCGATGCTGGCCACGAGCGGGGAATTGAATCCGCGGATGGGCGGAGAGAGCGCCCGTTCCGAGCTTCCCCGCGGGATCAGTGCCGCATATGCCTGGAAGGCCGACGCCGACGAGACGCAGCGCAACCGGCGCTCGATCTACATGTTCTCGCGCCGCAACTTGCGAGAGCCCATTCTAGACGTGTTTGATCTGCCGGACCCGCACGAGTGCTGCACGCGGCGAATCGAGACGACAACGGCGCCGCAGGCCCTGCAGTTGATGAACGGCCAGTGGTCGCTCGACCGGGCGCGGGCCTTCGCCGGCCGCGTGCTGGGCGCGTGCGGCGGCAATCCCGATCAGGCGGTGTCGTGCGCGTACCGAATGGCCTTTGCCCGCAACCCCGAGGCCCACGAGCTGGCGGCTAGCCAGCGCTTCTTCGTGGACCAAAGGGCGATCATCGCTGACCGGCTCGCTGGCGGCATTCCGGTCTTCCAATCGGTTCTCTTGCCGCGGGGCGCGCCGCCGGCCGCGCTTGCGGATCGAACGGGGGCCGCGGCATTGGTCGACTTTTGTCATGTGCTTTTGAACAGTAGCGAGTTCTTGTACGTCGATTGAGGCTGTAACCGCCGGGCCAACGGACTTCAGGATTTTATCCATGCACGACTCGTTGGACGAGAACGCGCGGTTCCCATCGCACCGGCCGCCGGTCCGCTCGCGGCGCGATTTTCTGGTGCGCTGCGGGGCCGGATTCGGCGCGTTGCCGCTCGTCGCGCTTTTGAGCGAAGGCGGTTGGGCGTTTGATGGAAACACGGCGAACCCCTCGCCACTCGCGCTTAAGCCTGCGCATTTCGCGCCCCGTGCGAAGCATGTGATATTTCTCTTCATGGACGGCGGCCCCAGCCAGCTCGACACGTTCGATCCCAAACCTAAGGTGAACGAGCTGGCCGGCCAGCCGCTGCCGCCAAGTATCAAGCGCCCGATCACCCCGATGGGCGTCTCCAACAACGCGCTTTTGGCGAGTCGGCGCACCTTCCGCCCGGCCGGCCGCAGCGGGATCCCCGTTTCGGACTGGCTGCCGCACATCGCCACGTGCGCCGACGACTTGACGGTCATTCGCTCCTGCTGGGCCGATGGTTTGAATCACGTGGGCAGCGTGTGCCAGATGAACACCGGCTCGGTGCTGGCGGGCAGGCCTAGCCTGGGAAGCTGGGTCACTTATGGGTTGGGGACTGAGAACCAGAACCTGCCGTCGTTTGTCGTGCTGACCGACGGCGAGCGCGAACCGCCGGGGGGCGCCCGCAACTGGGGCACGGGCTTCATGCCTGGCACCTACCAGGGGACGCGCTTCCGCAACGGGGCGCAGCCGGTGCTGAGTTTGCAGCCGCCCGCCCGCGTCGCCCCGGAGCAACAACGGCGGAAGCTTGAGCTGTTGTCGGAGATCAATCGGCAACACGCGCTTGCGCGCGGCGACGATCCCGAGCTGGAAGCCCGCATTGCCAGCTACGAATTGGCCTATCGGATGCAGGCCGAGGCGCCGGAAGCCATCGACCTGGCGGCGGAGACCGCCGAAACGCGGAGACTGTATGGGCTGGACTCCGCCCCCACCGCCAACATGGCTCGGTCTTGTTTGATGGCGCGGCGACTGGTGGAGCGAGGCGTGCGCTTTGTGCAGATTTATTGCGGCTCGGGCAGTCGCTGGGACGCGCACAGCAAGATCGAACAGAACCACAGCGAGTTGTGTCGGGCGAGCGACCAACCGATCGCGGGACTCATTCAGGATCTCAAGCGGCGCGGCCTGCTCGCCGAAACGCTCGTGATTTGGGGCGGCGAGTTCGGCCGCACGCCGATGTCGGAAAAAGGGGACGGGCGCGACCACAATCCTTACGGTTTCTCCATGTGGATGGCCGGGGCCGGCCTCGCGGGCGGACGGACCATCGGCGCCACGGACGAGATGGGGCTGTTCGCCATCCAGGACCGCATCCACGTCCACGACTTGCACGCCACGATTCTGGCGCTTTTGGGCCTGGACCACAAACGACTGACGTGGCTGCACAACGGCCGCGACGAACGGGCCACGATCAATGGGGGGGAGCTCATCCCGCGGATCTATCCGGGGTAGTCAGAGAGGCGTCGCAAGCGCTCCTTCACATTCTGACGACCGTCGCTCCCCAGGTTAGACCGGCGCCGAAGCCCAGCAGAATGGCCGTGTCTCCGGGATTCAGTCGGCCCTGCCGCCGAGCCTCGTCCAGCGCGATCGGCACGCTGGCGGCCGAGGTATTGCCATAGCGATCGATGTTGACGAAGCACTTTTCGGCCGGCATTCCCAGTTTGCGCATCGCCGCGTCAATGATGCGCTCGTTGACCTGGTGGGGGACCACCATGGCCACGTCCTCGAAGGCCAATCCGCACGCCGCCAGCGTCTCTTCGATGAGTTGCACGAAGATGTTCGTGGCGAACTTGAAGACGTGCCTTCCCGCCACGCGGAGGTAATGCTGCCGCGCGTCGACCGTGGCGTTCGACGACGGTCGCGCACTTCCACCGCCGACAATTTGCATCAGTTTCGCGTGTTCTCCGTCGGCGTAAATCTTGGAATAGAGAACGCCCCTGCCGTCGCGCCGCGCGGTGAACACGGCCGCGCCGGCTCCGTCGCCGAACAAGACGCACGTATTGCGGTCGGTGTAGTCGGTGAAGCGTGACAGCGTCTCCGATCCGATGACAAGCACGCGCTGGTGCATGCCCGAACCGATCATGCCGGCCGCCACGTTCGATGCGTACAGAAAACCGGTACACGCCGCGTTGAGATCGAACGCCGCGGCCCGTTTGGCGCCCAAGGCGTCTTGCACGAGGCAGGCTGCCGCGGGAACAAGTTGGTCGGGGGTGATCGTCGCCAGGATGATCAGGTCGAGTTCCGCGGGATCGATTTCCGCGTCGGCACAAGCGATCTTGCCGGCCTCGACGGCCATCGACGAAGTGGTTTCGTGCGCCGCGGCGATTCGCCGTTCGCGAATCCCGGTCCGCTCCATGATCCACTGATCGTTCGTGTCCACCATCCGCTCGAGCTCGAAGTTGTCGAGCACGCGTTCGGGCAGGTAGCTGCCGGTGCCCTCGATACTCGCCCGAAGCTGGAGGCTCACCTGATAGTCGCGAATGAGTTCGACCCGCGTTCGCGCGACGTGTGCGGCGCGCAATTGGGCTAGCGTCGGGCTGTCGCCGCTGCGGTCGAAGGCGGTCGCCATGCGTCGCCCTCCTCCTGAGGGCTTGCCACAATCGAGTACTCAAGCGCCGCCCGGCCGTCGACAATTTCCGTCAATCAGGCGCGGTGCTACCGCCAAATCGGCACCGGCCGATCAGAAGGTCGTTCCCGTGTGGAATGCACGTGGGAGAACGCTAGATTGCGTGGCGGGGCGGAGGAGTCTAGCAGGGAAGGGGGAGTTGGGCCAGATGAATCGCAATCCTGCCTGACGAAGGGCAGAACCCAATACTCTTTTCGGTCGCGCGGATGGTGCCGGTAGAGGAGAAGTTGGTGCTCAGGTCGAGCTTTACGGCCGGGTGCGGACGGCGGCTCGTTGGAGGGGCCGCGACGGCCGCTGGGATTTTGGCCGTAATCTCCTTGAGAATTCCCCAGCCGGGCGATAGCTTAAAGCCCTGAAAACCTCGCGAAGGGACGGACGATCGCGGGAATTCCGGCATGGACCAATGCTGGCCGGTCTTTGCTTCACGCCGATTCCGCACGACAACAGACGATGATTCGCACCAGAGAAGCGGGCAGAAGTTCCGTGCGCTCCCGTCGCGCCGCTCGTTGCACATCGCGCCGCAAGCGCATGCTACTGGGCGAAGTCTTGGAAGCCCGCTGGATGCTCGCGCAGACCACCGGGCTGCCGCTCGATGATATCGATGCGGCGAATCCTTCCGCGCTTCTGTCGGCGAATGCCGGCGGCGGCGCCGATGCCGCCGGCCCCAGGATCACAAATCTGCTAGTGGCCGGCACTGACTGGTCGAGCCTGTTTCGAGGGCAATTGGTGGCCGGCGGCTTGGGAACTACGGCTGGTTACGCCATCCCGGCCGGCGCTAACCAACTGAAGTCCTTGCCCTGGAGCGGCCTCAATCAAATTGTCGTGCAGTTCAGCGAGGACGTGAACGTTCAGCAGGACGATCTTGCCGTCAACGGCGTGGCGGTGCCCCTCTATGGTTACAACGGCTTCAGCTACAACGGGGCAACGTTCACGGGCACCTGGACCCTGACGACGGCAATCGGCAACGACAACGTGACGCTCGCTCTGGACGGCCATTCGGCGACCGGCGTGCGCGACACCGGCGGCAACCTGCTCAACGGCGAATGGACCAACGGCGCAAGCAGTTTTCCTTCGGGCGACGGCACGGCGGGCGGCGACTTCAATCTCTTATGGCACGCGCTCCCTGGTGATTTCAACCAGGATGGGGCGGTCAACGTCTCGGATATTCAGCAAGTCGCGACATCCTGGCTGCAAGGAAATCCCCTGCGGGATGGCAACGCCGACGGCATTGTCGACATCAGCGAGGTGCAGCTCGTCGCGGAAGCATGGCTCGCGGCAACGGCTCCCGACACGCAACCCCCTTCGGCGCCCGCCAGCTTGACCGCCACGGCCGCGGGCACGACGCAAATCAACATGAGCTGGCCAGCCGCGACCGACAATGTGGCGGTTACCGGATACCGCATCGAGCGACAAGGGCCTGGCGGCGGCGGCTTCGTGGAGATCGGCACCGCGGTCGGCACGACGTACAACGACACCGGTTTGATCCCGAATACCGCTTACAGCTATCGCGTCCGTGCCACCGACGCGACCGGCAACCTTGGGCAGTATTCGCCGGTGGCGGCCGCCACGACCTTGGCGCCAGTGGGGCTCGTGGCTGCCTACGCTTTCCGCGAGGGGAGTGGGACGACCGTTACCGATCTCTCCGGCTACGCCAATACCGGCGCATTGAGCGGGGCCACGTGGTCGACAGGCGGCAAGTACGACAATGCCCTGTCGTTCAACGGATCGAATGCCCTGGTCACGGTAGCCGACAGCGCTTCGCTCGATTTGACGACGGGAATGACACTCGAGGCTTGGGTGAATCCCTCGGTCATCGACGCAGCATGGCGCGACGTGATTTATAAGAGAAGCGACGTCTACTACCTGGAAGGTTCTTCGCCTCAAGCTGAAGCGCCCGCCACGGGCGGCACGTTCAGCTCGGGCGTTGTTGCCGGAACCGCGGGCCTTCCGACAAACACCTGGTCGCACGTGGCGGCCACTTATGACGGAACAACGATGCGGCTCTACGTCAACGGCGCGCAGGTGGCCAGTCGCGCCCAGACCGGGCCGATTCAGACGTCCTCCGGGGTATTATCGATCGGCGGCGACAGCCTGAACGGCCAATACTTCGCCGGCCTGATCGACGAGGTCCGCATCTACAACCGGGCCCTGAGCCCCAGCGAAATTCAGGCCGACATGGCCACGCCGGTGGACCCCACGCCGGATACGACGTCCCCTTCGGTTTCGGTCACTGCGCCGGCGAACGGCGCCAACGCCAGCGGCAATGTCACGATCAATGCCACGGCCTCGGACAATGTCGGCGTAGTGGGCGTGCAGTTCTTGGTCGACGGTGTGCCAATGGGCGCGGAAGACATGACCGCTCCTTTTAGTCTTTCTTGGGACTCGTCGCAGGTGGCCAACGGGCAGCATACGCTATCGGCACGTGCCCGCGATGCGGCGGGAAATAGCAAGCTATCGACCGCCATCACGATCAATGTGAGCAATGTCAACAATCCCGCGTTGGTCGGCCACTGGTCCTCGGTGATGGATTGGCCGCTCGTGGCGATCAACATGGTGCTGTTGAACGACGGCAAGATTCTCATGTGGGATGGGGGAGCCGATTTCAGCCAAGGCGGGCAATCAGCGCAGATTTGGGACCCGGCCACCAATACGTTCACCGACGTCCCCGTTGCCAACCCTGACGGCAGTGAGAGGGACATATTCTGCGCGGGACAAACCGTTCTGGCCGACGGCAGGGTCCTGCTTGTAGGGGGCCACGCGCTCAACAACCCCGATTTGGTGGGGGCCGCCATGTCCAATATCTTCGACCCAGCGACAGGGCAGTGGACTCTGGCACCGGACATGGCGTACGGCCGCTGGTATCCCACTGCGACGGCGCTCCCCGATGGCCGCGCGATCACCATCGGCGGTTCGGACACCAGCTTCACCGACTACATCCCGACGCCGGAAATCTTCGACCCAGTCACAAACACCTGGAGCCAATTAACCGGCGCCGATCAAGCCATTCCCAACTACGCCTTTGTCTACGTCCTGCCGAACGGGAACGTGTTGGCAGCCGGCTCGGACGAGTCGCCCATGGCGACCTATTCCCTGAACCTCAGCACGCGCACCTGGAGTGTGGTCGACCCCACGGTTCTGAACGCCGGCAGCGGCGTGATGTACCTGCCGGGCAAGGTCATGAAGACGGGCAGCTCGTACGTGCCGGGCGTTCAGATACCCTACGTGGGCGTTCCTTCCGCGGCGACGACGTACGTGCTGGACATGACCCAGCCTTCTCCCGCCTGGCAGCAGACCGCGTCCATGGCCAATCCGCGCACGCACCTCAACTTGACGGTGCTGCCGGACGGCAATGTCGTGGCGATCGGCGGATCGAGCGATATGAGCGGCGAGCGTGACCAGTACGCCGTGCTGCCGGCCGAGATGTGGTCTCCGACCACCAAAACGTGGACGACGATGGCCAGCATGCAGACGCCGCGAATGTATCACTCGACCGCACTGCTACTGCCGGACGGTCGCGTCCTGTCGGCGGGAGGCGGACGCGACGGCGGAGCGACCGACTATTTGAACGCGGAGATCTATTCTCCGCCTTATCTCTATAAAGGCGCACGGCCCACGGTCACGTCGGCGCCGGACATTGTCAGCTACGGCTCGAATTTCTTCGTTCAGACGCCGGACGCGACGGACATCGCCTCGGTATCGCTCATCCGCAACGGCTCGGTCACGCACGCCGACGACATGGATCAGCGCTTCGTGCCGCTAGTGTTCACGCAGGGGTCCGGCGGCCTCAACGTGCAAGCGCCGGCCGACGCCAACCTGGCGCCGCCGGGCGAGTACATGCTGTTCATCGTCAACCATAACGGCGTGCCGTCGATCGCGCCGATGGTGCACCTGCCCGCCGTGTACGAGGACGTGCAGCCGCCGACGGCGACCACGGGCCTGGCCGCGACCGGCGCGGTCGGCACCGCCGCGCTCGGTTGGAACGCAGCCACCGACAACAATGGCGTCGCCCACTACAACGTGTACCGCTCGACGACGGCCGGATTCACCCCCAGCGTCGCCAACCTGGTGGCCCAGCCGACCACCATCAACTACACCGACACCGGTCTGGCGGCAGGCACGTACTACTACCGCGTCGCCGCGGAAGACGCCGCCGGAAACGTCGGCCCCGCGTCTGGTCAGGCGAGCGCCACCGTGGCGGCCGACACCGTCGCGCCGTCGGTGAGTGTCACCAGTCCGTCCAACGGGGCGTCAATTTCCGGGACCGTCGCCGTCAACGCCACGGCTTCCGACAACATCGGCATCGCGGGCGTGCAGTTCCTGCTCGACGGCAACGATGTCGGGACGGAAGACACTGTCGCACCGTACTCATTCAGTTGGAACACGCTTACCACCTCCAGTGGGACCCACGTCCTCCGAGCCCGCGCGCGGGATACAGGCGGGAACACGACGCTGTCCGCCTCGATCAACGTGACCGTTTCCAACGCCGTTCCCAATGGTCTGGTCCTGGCCATGGGATTCGAGGAGGCCACGGGAACCACCACGAGCGACCTCTCCGGGCATGGCAACACCGGCACGCTCAGCGGCGCGACCTGGTCCACGAGCGGCAAGTACGGCAACGCGCTTGTGTTCAACGGCTCGAGCGCGCTAGTGACCGTCGCCGACAGCGCGTCGCTGGATTTGACGACGGGAATGACGCTCGAGGCGTGGGTCAATCCTTCGCTCGGCGGCGGATGGCGAGACGTAATCTACAAGGCCAGCGACGTCTATTACCTGGAAGGCTCGTCGTCGCCGTCAGGAGCGCCGGCCATGGGAGGCACGTTCAGCGCCAACTCGCTATTTGGCGCGGCGGCGCTGCCGGTCGATACGTGGTCGCACGTGGCCGCCACGTACAACGGAACGACCATGCGGCTGTACGTCAACGGGACGCAGGTCGCCAGTCGCGCCCAGACCGGGTCGATTCAGGTGTCGACCGGCGCCCTTTCGATCGGCGGCGACAGCCTGTATGCGCAGTTCTTTGCGGGCATGATCGACGAGGTCCGCATCTACAGCCGCGCACTAAGCGTGAGCGAAATTCAGAGCGATATGAACATGCCGATTGGCGGCGCGGGGGGCGGTTCTGGCGCCGCAATGGCTGTGGCCGGCGCGGACCCGCGGGCGGCGTTCGAGGTCTTGGCGTTCGACGACGCCGGCAACTTGGCCGCGGTCCAGGCCATCGGCAGCGTCGCTGGATCGGCCGCCGATCTCCTCGCCAGTCAATCGGCCGCGGTCAACCTTATGGCCGATGCGTTGCCAGGCTCGCGGCGGCGCACTTTCGACGCAAAGCCGTTCGCACGATTTCCGGCCGACGACGGCCGGACTGTGGCCAATGCCCTGGCGGACCCAGCGGCGGCAGCGCCGCACACGCGGTCCGAGCGCGTTCTCGACGCGGTATGGGCCGAATTCGATTCGCTCGACGCGCATACGCCCGGCAAACATCGGCGCGGCCATCCATTGGCCTAACCGAAGCGGCCGCCAAGTAGTCGCGGCCCACGTCCCGCGCCGCTCAGCGCAAGCGCCGGCATCCAAGTGATAGCGCTAAGGCAACGCCCATAATCAAGAGGGTGAAGGTGGCCGGCTCCGGGACGCCCGCCCCGGCTCCGTTGCCGGCCGGCGGCCACGTCTGCAGCCAATGCGCGGCGATCACCTGGATGTCGCTGATATCCACTAGCCCGTCGTGGTTCGCGTCTCCGGTCAGCCCGGTCATCAAGTAATTGGCGGCGACGACTTGGATGTCGCTGATATCGACGAACCCGCTGTTGTTCGTGTCCGGATTGTCGGTAATGAAACCGATCTTCCCGGCGAAGTTGACCGGCTCATTGACCACAATCGAGTTGTCGCGATTCAAAGCGTGGACTCCATCCGATGGCAACGCGGGAAACGTAAATGAGTCGACAAACGCGAAGTTGAGCGAGTCGCCTGCTCGATTGAAGAAGGGGACAAAAGATGAAGGAAACGTGTAGTCCGGCATCACGCCGGCGACTGTAGAAAAGCCGGCAGTGGCCACCAGAAAATGCTGACCGGCGACGGGTACCTGGGGAAGATCGCTGCCAAACGTCAGGGTGTTGGAGTTCAGGCCCGCGATCAGTTGGTGCCCCGTCAGGTGGCTTTCATCGTCGAACGTGAAGGGCAACACAAGATCGACGTACTGGATCGACCCGGTCTTGTTGGAATAAACCTGCTCGATGCGCCACAGGTGAAACGTGGCATCGGCGCGCCCCGCCCAGGCCATTGCCGCGATGCCGATAAACGCACAAAGGATGTTCCGCAGTCGCATGTTCATTTCCTCAAGACGGTGCTGGCCAGCACGTACAGCTCGCCCTGGGCGCCCTGTCCAAAACCTTTGACGAACAGGCCGAGCTTCCGGTCATTCAAGCCCAGAATCAGCTCTTGGATCAGACCTGTGCTCAGATCGGCATAGAACAACCGCCCGTCGGGCGAGGCGAAGCCGCGGGGAAAAATCGCCGAACACATACTTGCCGGTCAGTTGCGGGACTGCCGTGCCGTGATAGACGAAACCGCCGATGATGGCAACCCCTTCGTCACGATCGTACTGGGCCAATGGATCGATCAGGCCGGCGGGCGAGCCAGGACTGTTGGCCGTGACATTGCCGGTCGCCAGCACGCAGTCACCGCGTCGTACTTCAGCGCAGTGAACTACGGTTCAAGTCGAGGTTTGGATTCATCAGTCGGGGCCAACGCCCCCAATCATGACGGAAGGGGCGTCGCGCTGCCTGTTGGGCGGCCGTCGGCGGAAGTAGGCCCGGGGTGATTCGAACACCCGACCAAGGGATTATGAGTCCCCTGCTCTAACCGCTGAGCTACGGGCCCAAAAGCGATTCTTGATGATACGCGGGGGCCATGTCGCTGGGAACTTGGGGCCTTGGTTGCCGCCCACCCCGACCGGCGTTGGCTGCTTGCAGGGCGATGGAATCGAGCCAGATCGTGCGGGTGGTAAGGGCTATTCCGCGCGCAATGGTGGATTCGCCGTCTCGACAGTCGCCGCTAACGTATTACTATGACAGCAACTCGCGCGCTTAGTGAGTCTGACGGTTTCAGGGGACCGCCTGCATGGGATCAAGCGACCCAGTGCCGCGCATCGAGCTGTCGCCGGGGACCGATCCGGCGCGCAGCCACCGCCTGGATGTGCCGTCGCACCTGCGGGAGGGGCTCACCCTGCTCCTGCAGGCCCATGACTACGCCCTCGATCTAGGGCAGGACCCATGGGACCTGGCTGTGGAGATTCATGTTCTCCGTGCGGTGAAACTGACGAATAGCGATCTCCGCTGGTTGGCGTGCAAGGGCTACATCGAGTTGGCGGTGGAAATCGCCGATCGCGACGATCCCACGCGCCGTTTCCACAACACGGGACCGCTCAGCATCAATGACTCGACGTGCGCGGTTCTCACGCCCGATGGCGCCGCGGTGGCGCGCGACGCTTGTTCGGCGGAATCGGTGCTGGCCCTGGCCCGCCCCGTTGAGCCAGTGCATCTGGGGCCTGCCGCGCCCGACGCGCGGGCCGTCCCCAAGTGGGATCACCAACGGCGACAGTTGCGCGTCGGCGGCCGCATCGTCAAGGAATTCAAACTCCCTTCGCCGAACCAGGAGACCGTGCTCGTGGCCTTCGAGGAAGAAGGATGGCCGGCGCGGATCGACGACCCACTCTCGCCCGTCTCGCCCCTCGATCCGCGCCGGCGCCTTCACGACACCATCAAGGCGCTGAACCGAAATCAAAAAGCCCCGCTGATCCGTTTCATGGGAGACGGCAGCGGCGAGGGCATCCGGTGGGAGGTGAGCCAGGCCTCGGGCGACGGCACAAGCGGACCAGCGGCGTTGGGATAACGCGGCTTGTGCTTGGCGCGATCGTTGTACTAACAACGACACGTCGAAAGCGAAGTCTCGGCTGCTTCCCCAGACCTTCCCCCTAGCTCACCTTGGCCGCGCGCGCTCCCCGACTATTCTGAGCGCTTGGGGCCGAGTCGATTGACGGCCCGCGACGGTGCCTCGCGGGGAGTGATCCCGTGCCGCAACAAGCTTTCGCGGCGGGCTTCCGTTTTTGGACGCATCGATCGTCACGGAGCACTCTCAGGATCGACGCATGGCACACTTCGAACCACGAGGGCTCGGCTGGCTCCCCAGCGCACCCGATTTTCGCGACTATGCGCCCGGAACGCCCCCGGCGGACTACCTGCTGAAGCGGCTGCGCGATTCGGGGGCGACAAGCGCAAAGCGGGCCACGAGCGTCGATCTGCGAGAATACTTCCTCGACGTTTACGATCAGCAGACGTTGAACGCCTCGACGGCCCATGCCTGCGTCGGTTTGGTCGAGTACTTCGAGCGGCGGGCCCACGGGCGTTTGCTACGGCCGTCACGGCTGTTTTTGTACCAGAATACGCTGAAATTCGCCGGCGTTGCCGCGGATTGCGGGGCCGATTTGCGGACGACGCTAAAGGCCATGACTCGCTGCGGCGTGCCCCCAGAGCGGTACTGGCCCTATGAAGTCGAACGCCTCCACGTGCAGCAGGACGCCTTCCTGTATTCTTTCGTCGAGCCGTATCGGTCCACAAGTTACGTCCGGCTCGACAGCCGCAAGTCGCCCGGCTACGTGAACCTGGAGACGGTCAAGGCCTTCCTTGCAGCCGGTTTCGTCGCGGCATTTGGGTTCCCCGTTCCCAATTCGCTCTCCTCCGACGCCAACATCCCTTATCGGCCCACCTTCGATTCCATCCAAGGGGGCCAGGCCCTGCTGGCCGTAGGCTACGACGACCGCTGGCTGCGCGGCTCCCGCGGGGCACTCTTAGTGCGCAGCTCGTGGGGGCCAGCCTGGGGGGACGAAGGGTACGGTTGGCTCCCCTACGCCTACGTCGAGGAGCAGCTCGCCGTCGACTTTTGGACGCTGTTGCATCCCGGCTGGATCGATTCGGGCGAATTCGAGACGCCTGACTTGCCGTTGTGACATGAATGCGCTCGCGCGCTCACTCAGTCGGCAACCCAACAACGAAAGGACCAACTCGGACGAAGACAACGGCTGCGCGGACTCGGGCGCCGCCCGTGCGCCGCTCGATCGGTCCGATGGTTCCGCATCCACCGCGGGCACGGGCGAGGATTCCCCAGATCGTCTCCACAGCTCCCACACAGAGTCCGTTGCTGACCGACATTCTTGAGGCAAAATCTTTATTCAACCCCCTCTCTATCGAACCGACACCACGAGGCCAAGTATGGTCAGCCGCATCCCCACTAACGGACACCCCTCCGCGAGCGCGCGCAGCACGCGCGACGCTCTCCGTATCCTGTTCCGCCACCAGCGGAAAATGATCGCCTTCTTCGGAACGGTCGTCGCCCTGGTGATCGTCGGCCTGATTTTCTATCCACGGACGTACGTCTCCGACGCACGGCTGCTGGTGCGATTGGGCAAAGAAAGCGTGGGCCTGGATCCCACGGCCACGCTCAGCCAGACCGTGGACATCGAGGGATCGCGCGAGACCGAGATTAACTCGGAGCTGGAAATCCTGCGGAGCCGTGCTCTGCTCCAGGACGTCGTCGAGCATATGGGACCCGAGACCATCTTGGGGACCGCGCCCGGCGGCAAGCGCGGCTGGATCGCGACGGCATTCACACCCGTCACGGCCGTCGCGTCGTGGCTGTTCCAGACCGGCAACGTGGGGCCTGACGAGCGCGCCATCACGAAGCTCGAGAAGAGCATCAAGGTTACCTCGCCGCGGAAGTCGAACGTCATCGTGATCAGATGCCGTGCCCGCGATCCCGAGCTTGCCCAGCGCATCCTCGAGACGTATTTGAACGCCTATCAGGTATGGCACGTGAAATCGAATCGGACGAGTGGATCGTACGAATTCTTCGTTCAACAGTCGGACTTGCTCCGCCAGCAATTGGAGAAGGCCACGAGCGAGCTGCGCGACGCGAAGAACGAGGGCAGCCTGGTGTCGATCGCCGGCCAGCGGCAGAACATCCAGAACCAGCTCGACGCGATCGAAGCCGGGATGCTCACCAACGGGCGGTCCTTGGCCGCGGCGGAATCGAAGATCGCGGCCCTGCAGAAGGAGCTCGGCGACGTGCCGTCGCACGTCAGCGCCGAAGAGACGGCCGGCTTGCCGAACGTCGCCGCCGACGCCATGCGAAACGAGCTCTACAAGCTGCAAATGCGGGAAAAGGAGGCGACGTCTCGCTTCACGGATGAGCATCCGAACGTCAAGGCCTTGCGGCGCCAGGTGGCGGAGACGCAGAAGATACTCGACGAGCAGGAGGCCCGCCGTACCCAGACGACGAAGAAGGTCAACCTGGTCCATCAGAGCGTGGAAACGGACTTGATGTCCGAGACGGCGCTCGCCGCGTCGTACAAGGCCGAGGCGAAGTCGCTCCAGGACCAGTACGCGGCGATTCAATCGAAGATTCGCAAGCTCAACGACAACGAGTTCCGCATCACCGAGCTGGCCCGCCGCGTCGACCTGTTGGAGACGGATTATCGCAACTACACGAACCATCGCGAGCAGGCGCGCATCGATTCCGCGCTCGAGGCCGGGCGGATCTCGAACGTCAACGTGGTGCAGCCGGCGACGTTCGTCGCCAAGCCGGCCAGCCCGCGCGTTCGCCTGACGTTGTTGTTGGGGCTGATCGTGGGGGCGCTGGGCTCGGTGCTCGTGGCGTTCATCGCCGAGTATTTCGACCGGTCGTTGAAGACCCCCGAACAGATCGAGCACGAGTTGGGCATTCCGGTTCTGCTCTCAGTCCCTCGTGGCTTTCGGCACGAGTTGCTCCAGAATTGAGGACCACCTGCGATGATTACTCTTACGCAAGAATCCGCTGCGGCGCTCGAACCGCGCCGCATCAGCGGTGACCCGCTGTCGGAGCGCTACCAGGCCCTGGTACAGCGCCTCCGCGCCGCCGGCGACCTGTCGGTCAACGTGGTGAAGACTCTCGGCGTTACCAGTTGCGCGAGCGGGGCAGGCGCCACCACCATGGCCGCCAACCTGGCCGTGGCGGCCGCCCAGATCGGCCAAGAGCCGGTGCTGCTCGTGGACTTGAACATCGCCCGCCCGGCGCTGGCCGCCCGGTTCGGCATGTCGCGCGAGCTGGGGCTGCACGAGGCGCTCGTCGAAGGGCAACCACCCAGCGATTGCGTCAAGCCGACGCCCATCGCCAACCTGTCGCTGTTGGCCGCCGATCGAGCGGGCGACCCGGACGCACTGCGCGCGGATCGCTCGCGGATCAACCACGTGCTCGAATCGCTCGAGCGAGATTTCGGTTTTATCGTTGTCGACTTGCCGGCCACGGAGTCGAGCCTTTGTTTCGCCACTGCCGGATTGTTGGACGCCGTGCTCTTGGTGATGGAAGCCGAGCGGACGCGATTGGAATCGGCCGTCCAAGCCAAGGAGCGGCTGCTCCACGCCCAGGCGAATGTCTTGGGGGTCATCCTGAACAAGCGGCCCCAGCACATTCCCGACTGGCTGTATCAGAGACTCTAAACCCTCCCCCAGCAATTCGACGGCACGACTATGATCCGCCTAACGAATCTCTTCCGTCGGCGGGGCAGTTCGACGAACCGCGCCGACTGGCAGGACACGCTGCACTCCGTCGATCGGATGCGCGCCATCCTGGAGCGCGAGCGGATGCGCGCCGATCGCGGGAATTCCAGCTTTGCCCTGGTGACGTTCACCTTTCCCGGCCCGTGCAATGACGCGACCCTCTCGACGCTCGCGCGGATCCTCGGCGAGCGGCTGCGGGCCACCGACGACGCAGGGCTGATGAGCCCGCGGCGCGTCGGCATCGTGCTGCCCGAGACGCCCGCCGCGGGCGCGTGGACCTTGGCGGAACGGATTTGCGAGCTTTTGCCCGCCGACATGGCGCGGCCTGAATGCGACGTCTACGTGTACCCTTCAACCCAGGAGCAACCGGGGCTGGAGGCCGCTTCCGAGGACGCGGCGGAGGAAGACGGCCGCGAAGCGCTGCCGATGCAAGTGCTTTTCGCGCAACCGTTGCCAGGCTGGAAGCGGGCGATCGACGTGATCGTGGCCGGCACGGCGCTGGTCGTGGCCGCGCCTCTGTTGGTCATCGTGGCGGTGGCGATCAAGCTCTCGTCCCCTGGCCCCATTTTCTTCCGGCAGCGCCGCCACACGATCGGCGGGCGCGGCTTCACGATGTACAAGTTCCGCACGATGTGCGTCGACGCCGAGGCGCAAAAGGCGTCGTTGCGGCAGTTCTCCGAGCAGGACGGACCGGCTTTCAAGATGAAACACGATCCACGGATAACGCGCCTCGGCCGCGTGCTGCGCAGCACGAGCATCGACGAGCTCCCCCAACTGTTCAACGTGCTCTTGGGAGATATGTCGCTGGTCGGCCCGCGGCCTCTCCCGTGCGACGAATC
The DNA here is from genome assembly GCA_016191115.1 of Planctomycetia bacterium. Taxonomy (GTDB): domain Bacteria; phylum Planctomycetota; class Planctomycetia; order Pirellulales; family JACPPG01; genus JACPPG01. The sequence goes on from JACPPG010000026.1 coordinate 75,338, forward strand.
GAGGCGTTGCACGTCGTGGCAGCAGCGGCGGCTGGACGTGACGCCCGGCTTGACCTGCATCTGGCAGGTGCGCGGCCGATCGAAGGTCTCCTTCGCGGACTGGATTCGCATGGACATCCAGTACATCCGGTCGCGATCCCTGGCCAACGACGTCAAGCTGATCGCCCAGACCGTTCCGGCCGTCGTGCTTCGGCGTGGCGCCTGCTAGAGCGGCGCAACCACTAACGAGTTCTCGGAGATGGCATGACCTCCACGGTCACGACAGGTCGGCGGACAAGGCCGCGGATTCTTCTGCTGGCCTGCGGCTGCAGTCCCGATCGCGGAAGCGAAGGCGGGGTCGGCTGGAATCGCGCCGTCGAGTGCGCCAAGCACTTTGACACCTGGGTCATTTGCCAGACCTATCAAAACAAGGAGGAAGTCGAGCGCTATCTTCGCGACTATGGGCCAATTCCCGGACTGCACTTTCACTTCGTCCCCCACAAGACGTGGGAAGGGCATCTGTGGAGCGCGCCGGGAATGGGCTATATCTCCTACAACTTGTGGCATCGCCGCGCGTTTCGCGTGGCACGACGGCTGCACGAGCAGCTTCGATTCGACCTCGTGCACCAGTTGAATTTCTGCGGCTTTCGCGAGCCGGGCTACCTGTGGAAGCTGGACGCGCCGTTCGTGTGGGGACCGATCGGCGGCACGCACAACTATCCGTGGCGCTTCCTGGCCGAGGCGGGTGTGCGTGACGGGTTCGTCGAAACGCTGCGCAGCATCACGAACTCCTTGCAACTGCGCTTCGCCCCCCGCGTGCGCATGGCCGCCGACCGCGCCGCCGCGTTGATGGCCGCCAACTCCACCGGTCAGGCCCAGTTCGCCGCGGCGCACGGCATCACGCCGACTGTGATGCTCGAGGTGGGCGTCAGCCACGTCGCCGATGCACCGGCCCGAACCGAGATGCGCTCCGGTCCTCTGCGCATCCTGTGGTGTGGAGAACTCATTCCGCGCAAGGCGCTGTCCTTGCTCTTGCGAGCCATTGCGCAGTTGCCGGAAGAGGTTCGCTGCGAGGTCCGCGTGTTGGGGCGCGGACCCCTGGAACGCCGCTGGAAACGGTTGGCGAACCGACTGGGCGTCGACAAACGCGTGCAATGGCTCGGCTGGGTGCCTCACCACGAAGCGCTAAAGCAGTACGCCTGGGCCGACGTCTTCGCATTTACCAGCCTGCGCGATACGACGGGCACTGTCGTGCTCGAAGCTCTTTCCAACGGCTTGCCCGTCGTGTGCCTGGACCATCAGGGCGTTCACGACGTCGTTACCGACGAATGCGGCGTAAAGGTGCCGGTGACCGACCGTCGCCAGGTTGTCGTAGACTTGCGCGACGCACTCGTGCGGCTGGCTCAAGACCCCATCTTGCGCGAGCGATTGAGCCACGGAGCGTTGGCTCGTGCCCGCTATTACCACTGGTCGCAACAGGGGGCACGCATGGCCGAGATTTATCGCCGTGTACTGTCAGACGCGAACTCCGCGGCGGGCGGGTCGCCCTTGCTTTCGACCGGCGAGCCGGCCGTCGGCAAAGCCTTGCACACGATTCAGCGTCTCAGTCGCTCTGGCCGCATACTGCGCAAATCGCTCCAAGGGGCGATGGAGTGGACAGCGGCGCGGACGGCCACGGGGCTTAACGCGCTTTTCGGTCCCCGTCCCGGTGAGACCTTCGGGATCCTGATGTATCATCGCGTCACCGACCATTTCGACGGCGTCGCGACTCCCACATGGAACGTGACCCCCGCGCAGATGCGCAGGCAGCTAGCGGGCCTCATCGCCCGCGGCTTTGTGCCTTGGTCGCTCGCCAAATTGCTCGACGCGTTGCGCGACGCGCGGCCCATTCCGCACGGCGTGTTCGCGGTCACGTTCGACGACGGCTACGAGAACAACTACTCGGAAGCGTGGCCCATCCTCCGCGAGCTGCAAGTCCCGGCTACGATCTTCCTGGCGACCGCCTTCCTCAATTCCGACCGGCCGTTTCCTTTCGATGACTGGTCGGCCGCCGGCTCGTCCCGCGTGCCGCCGAGCTCGTGGCGCCCCCTCTCCACGCGGCAGTGCCAGGACATGCTCGACGACGGGCTCATCGACTTCGGCTCGCACACGCACACGCACGAGCGCTTCCTCGGCAGGCAAGATGAATTCGACGGCGATTTGGCCCGCTCGCTCGACGTGCTCAGCGCCTGCTTCGGCGTCACGAAACCCGTGTTTGCCTTCCCCTTCGGGGCGAGCAGCCCGGAACTGATCGCCGTGGCGAAGAAACGCGGCGTCACGTGCAGTTTCTCCACGCGACCGGCGCGCGTTTTTCGTGGCGACGACGCCTACGGTTGGGGGCGATTCCAAGTGAACGACGGCGACTCGCCCGCCCTGCTGGCCGCGAAGCTCTCGGGCTGGTACACGGCGGCGGACACTGCGCGTAAGGCGATCAGCCATCCCATCGTGGCCGTCGCGCGATCGGCACACCGCGCGAACGATCGCGAGGTGGCGCACGTTTAGCGGACGGACGAGAGCCGCTCCCAAAGCGGGCCACTGTGACAATCGGGAGGAAACTGTGGGAATATGAAGGCCGACCTGATCGATCATCCCAAACTGTGCGAGGCGCAAGATTGCCTTACTTCCAGCGGTATGCCTGCGCGCCTACGGGACTTGTGGGAGCGATTTCCGCTGGCGTCCAAAAGCTTGCTGTCGGTCTTCGATCAGGCGATTGTCAGCGGCACCAGCTTCGTCACGGCCGTCATTATCGGCCGCGCCACGTCGCCCGATCAATTGGGCCTGTACTACCTGACGCTCAGCATCGTGCTCGTCGCGCTGGGCATTCAAGAACAACTCGTGGCGGCTCCGTACACGGTATATTCCAAACGACGCCATGGCACCGAGCTGGCCCTCTACGCCGGCAGTGCCTGGTTGCATCACTTCGCGCTAACCGCCGTCAGCATCGTGGTTCTGCTCGCGGTCATCGCGGCGTTGTCTCTCGCCGGCTCAGCGGACATCGTTCCGGGCCTGTGGGCGCTCGTGGGGGCGGGACCGCTCTTGCTCTTGCGGGAAGGCATCCGCCGCTTCGCTTTTGCCAATCTGCAGCTCGTGTCGGCCATCGCCGTCGATGCCTCGGTCGCCCTGGCGCAACTAAGCGGCTTGCTCCTCTTGGCTCATTTCGACAGGCTGTCGGTCTTCACGATCTATGCCATGATGGGCGGCGCCTGCGCGATCGCCAGCTTGGGGTGGTATCTGCTCAATCCTCCCGTGGCCCGACTTCAACACCGCAGGTTTTTCCCCGACTGGTGGCATAACTGGTCATTCTCCAAATGGGCTCTACGGAGCTATTTGGTCGGGAACACGACCTTCTACATCATGCCCTGGATCCTCAATTTGGCGGTGGGGACAGCCGCTACAGGCGTGCTGGGCGCATGCGGTACGCTGGTGGGAGTGACGAATATATTACTTGCCGGCGTGGCCAATGTTCTCACGCCGCAGGCGGCGCACGCGTTCGCAGTCGGGGGGCGCGCGGACCTGAGCCGCCTCCTGAGGCGGACGGCGGCAATCCTGGCACTGGTGCTGGGCTCGTTTTGTGTGTTGTTGTTGGTGACTGGCGACCGGCTGGCGGTATTTGTTTACGGAAATCAATTCCAGGGCTGCGGAGCCATCCTGACGACGCTCGCTCTGAGCGTGCTAATGACGGCTCTTGGAATGACGACGGGTACCGGGCTGTGGGCCATCGAGCAGCCCCGGTCGAATTTTCTGGCCGACGTGTGTTGGATCGTTGTGACGCTCGTCTCGGCGGTGTTTCTGGTTTTTCCCTTCGGCGCCTTGGGCGCCGCCCTTGCCACGCTCGCCGGCACGTTCGTGGCGGCAATCGTGCGAACGGTCATCCTGGTCCGCGCCTTGGACCCTACAAGGCTGGAGGCCCATGCAAGCTAGCGTCGACCACCCGCTGACCTCGACGTTCCCGATCGCCGCGACTTCGTCGCCGGTCCGGGGTCACGTCTTGTTGTGGCTCTCCGCGATCGTCATCGCGGCCGCGTTCTTTTTCGGCACCCACGACCCGCTCATCAGCCTGGCGCAAGACTATCTCCCCTCGGAAGCGGACCTTGAGCTCGCGGCCGGGGGCGGAAGCTTGTTCCGCATGCTCTCCTTCCCGTCCATCGCCGCCCTTGGACTGTTGCTGGTGGCCTTGAGCGATCGGCGTGCCCGCGGCGGCGATCGACTGTTGGCGGGTGCCGCGCTGTTTTACTTGGCATGGTGCGCCACGAGCACCGTCTGGTCCGCCGAGCCCGGCTTATCGTTCCGCCGCTTCATGGTGGTCGGATTCACGCTCATAGGCGCCTGGGGCGTTGCCCGAGCGCTGTCGCTGCGGTCGTTATGTATGCTGGTGGTCATCATTACCACGGCGTTCACCGCGATCGGCGTAGTCACCGAGCTGTCGCTCGGCACGTTCACGCCTTGGGCGGCCGACTACCGGTTTGCCGGGACAACCCATCCCAACGCGCAGTCCGACTTCGCGGCTTGCCTCACCTTGGCGGCGTTATGCCTTGCCACGGAGAAGTCGCGTCTACGCCCGTTGTGGATTGCCTTGGCCTGTGTGGGGCTAGGGTCGCTGGTGCTGGCCGATTCCCGCACCACCACTGCCGCGCTCTTGACCGCGCTGTTTGCCGCTTGGGCCGTGCGACGACCGATGAAGATCGCCGCCTTTGCCGTGGCCGCCATCGTCTGGCTCGCGTCGAGCGTCCTGCTGTTGTCCCTGATGGGCGGCTCCGACGTTGAGCAGGCCGTCGTGGACCGGGTGCTCCTGACCCGTAGCGAGGAGCCCTTTTCGCTCAACGGCCGCGTTCCGCTGTGGAACGAGCTGCTCCCCTACGCCTTCGAGCACCCCGTCTTGGGTTATGGCTACGACGGCTTTTGGAACATCGACCGCACGGACGCCGTTGCCGAAACTCTCGAGTGGCCCATGGCTGAGGCTCACTCGGCATATCTCGAAACCATGCTGGGAGTTGGCTTGGTAGGGCTGGCCGCGTTTCTGACGGCGGCGTGGTTGGCTATCAAAGATTCCGCCGTGGCCTACCGTGCCACCCATGACGCCGGGCACGCCTTCTTGTTTGCCCTGATGGTCTACTGCGCCATCAGCGCCTCCATGGAGTCCGGCGTAAGCAAGCCGACGTTTCTGGCGTTCGTCCTCGCCTGCGGCATCTGGAACCTCGTTCTGTTCCCGTCCGCGGCAGCCGCGACTCCGGCGACCTCCGTGACGCCCCAAAAACGAGCCGGAGATTCATGAACATCCGCCCTGTATCCGTCGACCGATTGTCGCGCGACGAGATTGCCGCCTGGAGCAACATCCAGCGCGCCAATCCGTTGTTGGACAGCCCCTATTTCCGTCCCGAGTTCACCCTGGCCGTCGCTGCCGTGCGCGACGACGTCGAAGTGGCCGTACTGGAGCAAGGGGGCCGGTCGGTCGGTTTTTTTCCGTACCAGCGTACGCCGTGGAACAGCGGCCGGCCGGTGGGCGGGCGTTTGTCGGACTTCCAGGCGGTTATCGCGCCGGCCGACGTAACATGGGAGCCTCTTGACCTGCTACGCTCCTGTCGGCTCTGGGCGTGGCATTTTGACCATCTGCTCACGGCGCAGCACTCATTTGGGCCGCACATGTGGCGGCACGATGACTCGCCCTTCATCTCGGTGGCTGACAGTTTCAATGGCTGCCACGCCGCGCATGCCTCGCGCCGCCGAGCCGCGAACGAGCACGGACAGAAAAGACGCAAGATTGAGCGCGAAATCGGTCCGGTTCGCTTCGTGGCGCACGTGACCGATCGCGCGGTACTGTCGAAATTGATCGAATGGAAAGGCGCGCAGTTTTACCGAACGGGCCTACGCAACATTTTTGAATTCGCGTGGGTTCGGGACCTGCTCGACAAGATGCTCGAGTACGACGGTGAAGATTTTGCCCCGATGCTGTCGGCCGTCTATGCGGGGGACGTCCTGGCGGCGATCCATTTCGGCATGCGCGCGAGCGGCGTGCTTCATAGCTGGTTCCCCGCCTACAACCATGAGTTGGCCAGGTATTCACCCGGCGTCCTGCAATTCCTGGAGATGATGGACGCCGCCCCGTCGCTGGGCATTCGGCGCATCGATTTGGGGAAGGGACCGGAGCTTTTCAAAAGGCGACTTATGACCGGTGCCGCGTGTGTCGCGGAGGGAACGGTCGACCTGCACCCGGCGACGGCCGTGGTGCGGCGGGTATGGCGGACCACGCGCGAGCACGTTCGCTCGTCGCGCTTCTACGCGCCGGTCCGCGTGCCGGCCCGGATGATCTACAAGCTTCGCAGTCGACTGGAGCTACGATGACACAGACTCATGCGACAATCGATCGTACGGCCCCTGGCGCCAGGAACGTCCCGCTCGTGAGCGTGATCGTGCCGACGTTCAATCGCGCCCAGATGTTGCGGGACGCCCTCGAGACGTTGGTGCGCCTGCGGACCGACGGGCGATTCACTTACGAGGTGATCGTCGCCGACAACGCCTCGACCGACAACACGCGCGAGGTGGCTCAGCGATTCGAGTCGACCGTGCCGGTCCGCTACGTGTTTTGCGATCGCCCGGGCGACGGTCCGGCGCGGAATCAAGGTCTCGCCGCGGCGCATGGCGACTGGTTCGCCTTCTTCGACGATGATCAACTGGCCACGCCCGATTGGCTGCTCGAGCTCTTTTCAGCGGCCCGGATGGCGCAGGCATTGGTCGTGGGCGGCGCCGTGCACCTTGACCTGACCGAAGAGCAATCCCGCCGGCTAGGCCCCATCTGCCGCAAGGCGCTCCGCGAGCTTAAGCCTTACCGTGACCTGCATCCGTACTCGGACAAGATCCTGCCTGGCTGCGGCAACGCGCTTGTGTCGCGGGAGGTTTTCGATTCGATCGGCCGTTTCGGCGAGACCTTTCGCAGCGGCGGCTCGGACACCGATTTCTTCGGCCGGGCGCGGGCCGCGGGCTTCATGCCGTGGTACACGCCGCGGGCCGTGATTCGCCATCGCATCCCGCCGCACCGGTTGACCCCCGACTACTTCCGCTGGGACGCGCTGCAGGGCGCCGAGAACACCGCGACGCACAATTTCAAACGCGTCGGGCGGGCAGGCGTGGCAGTTCTGAGCCTGGCCCGACTCGCGCAATCGCTTTTGGTGCACGTGCCGCTTCTGGCCATTGCCTGGCTGCGCCGCGATCCAGGCGGGGTGCTGGGTCGCAAGACGCGCTTGTGGCGGACCGAAGGCTACACGCGCAAGGCGCTGGCTTTGATCGCCCCGCGCTTGTTTCCGCAACGGCAGTTCTTCGCCACGCTCGACATGCGCGTCGGCCGCACCATTGGCCATTCATAAGGCACCGCACGAACCCTCTCGCGGTCGACAACGTCGCACACAAAGAACAAGGTGAAACACGGTGAAGCTGCTTCAGTTGTTCAACGAATACCGCAGCCTTTTCAACGGCGAAGAAGCCGTCGTCCGCATGACTGCCGCTTTGATTGAGAAGCACGGCGGCCAGGCGCAACTTTGGGTGCAAAGCAGCCGCGGGCTGGAGAAGTCCGCCGTGGGTAAGGCCCGCGCCGCCATCGGCGGCATCTACAACCGATCGGCCAAACGCGAGATGGCGCGGCGACTCGCGGCCGATCGCTCCGACGTCGTCCATGCCCACAACCTCTACCCGCTGTTTTCCCCCTCGGTTCTTTCGGCCTGCCGCGAGGCGGGCGTGCCGGTGGTGATGAGCGTGCACAATCACATTCACACCTGCCCCCGCTCCGATCATCTACGACATGGCCAGCTTTGCGAACGCTGCGTGGGAGGCCGCGAGTACCACTGCGTGCTGAACAATTGCCGCGAGAACATCTTCGAGAGCATCGCCTACGCCGCGCGCAATGCCGTGGCCAGGCGGTGGCGGCTCTTTCGCGACAACGTGACGATCGTCATCGCGCTTAACGAGTTTGCCCGCGGACGTCTCGTGCAGGCAGGCTTCGCGCCGGATCGCGTCGTCGTGGTGCCGAACATGGTGGCCATGCCGGCCGGGCCCGTCGATGCCGCCCGCGGCGTCTACGTGGCTTTCTCGGGCCGGTTGAGCCCGGAAAAGGGGGCCGACACGCTGTTGGCGGCCGCGCGGCAGCTTCCGGAGGTTCCCATGCGATTGGCCGGCGACGGTCCGGCCTTGGACCAGTTGAAGGGGCAGGCCCCGCCCTCGGCGCACTTGCTGGGCCGGTTGCAATCGTCCGAAATGGAAGACTTCTATCGCCAGGCGCGGTTCCTCGTCGTGCCCAGCAAATGGTTCGAGGGTTGTCCCTTGGTGATCTCCGAGGCGATGAGCCACGGATTGCCCGTGATCGCCTCGCGCATTGGCGGTCTGCCGGAGCTGGTGGAGGACGGCGTGACGGGATTCTTGTTCGAGCCCGGCAACGCGGCGGAATTGACCACGAAAATCAAGCAACTATGGGACTCGCCTGATCTGTGCCGCCGAATGGGCCTGGCCGGACGAGCCAAGGCCGAGCGCGAGTTCGGCGCAGAGGGCTACTACCGCCGGTTGATGGCGATCTACAGCCGCGCGATCGCGCTAACTTCGGGAGTCAACGTCGCCGAATCGGCATGTGCCACGACGAATGTCGCCGTACCCGCACGCGGCGAAACCTGGTCCGAAGGCTCCCCGGACGAAACGCGCGAGGGGATGGACTCTTGGGGCGCCCGGCGCGACGAAGCGGAAGATCAATTTCAGCCCGCAGGCGCTGCCGAGAGCCCCGAAACCGATTGACGACCGTTTTCCGCAAGTAACCCCACCTACTCCCTACGGTTTGCGATAGGAGTGGCCATGAGCGTTGCGATTATCACGGGATCGGCCGGTTTAATCGGCTCGGAAGCGTCGCGGTTCTTTGCCCACCAGGGCATGCAGGTCGTGGGCGTGGATAACGACATGCGGCGACGGTTCTTCGGCGCCGAGGCGTCGACCAGCCACCAAAGGGCGCTATTGCAGGACGAGCTTGGCTCGCGCTATAGCCACGTCGAGGCCGACATCCGCGACGGCGACGCGATCGACGCCCTGTTTCGCCGCTACGGCGAACACGTCGCGCTCGTCGTGCACACCGCGGCCCAGCCATCGCACGACTGGGCGGCCCGCGAGCCGAAGACCGATTTCGGCGTCAACGCGCAGGGAACGCTCAACGTCCTGGAAGCGACGCGGCAGTTCGCTCCAAACGCGGCCTTCATTTTCACTTCGACCAACAAAGTGTACGGCGACACGCCGAATCGGCTGCCGCTCGTGGAGTTGGAGAAGCGGTGGGAGATCGATCCGGCGCACACCTACGCCGGCGGCATCCGCGAGGACATGTCGATCGATCACACGCTGCACAGCGTCTTCGGCGCCTCGAAAGTGGCGGCCGACGTGATGGTCCAGGAATACGGCCGCTACTTCGGCCTGCGGACGGCCGTCTTCCGCGGCGGCTGCCTGACGGGGCCGAACCACTCCGGCACGCAACTGCACGGGTTCCTGGCGTACCTGATGAAGTGCGCGGCCACGGGCAATCCGTACACCGTGTTCGGTTACAAGGGAAAGCAGGTTCGCGACAACATCCACAGCGCCGACCTGATCGCGGCGTTCGCCGCGTTCTTCAAGGCCCCCAAGAGCGGCGCCGTCTACAACATCGGCGGCGCGCGCCACAGCAATTGCTCGATGCTCGAGGCCATTGCCCTGTGCGAGCAGATCACCGGACGGGAAATGAACTGGACCTATGCCGAGGACAACCGCGCAGGAGATCATATGTGGTGGATCAGCGACGTCGGCAAGTTCGCCGCCGACTATCCCGCCTGGCAACTCAAGCACGACGTCAACGATATTCTCACGGAGATCTACGAAGCCAACGCCGATCGTTGGCTGGAGACCGTCTCAGCATGATTGATCGCGACCGGCACAATATCCTTGGCGTTCGCGTCAATGCCATCGACTACGAGGCGACGGTTCAGCGAATCGTCGAGGCCGCCAAGGCCCGGCGCCCGCTGGCCGTGTCGGCGCTGGCCGTCCACGGCCTGATGACCGGCGTGCTCGACGCCGCGCATCGCTACCGGCTCAACCGGCTCGACCTTTTGGTGCCGGACGGGCAACCGGTGCGGTGGGCGCTCAACGCGCTGCACCACGCCGGGTTGCGCGACCGCGTGTACGGCCCGACGTTGATGCTCAAAACATGCCAGCGCGCGGCCGACGAGGGCGTGCCGATCTTCCTGTTCGGCGGAACCGACGACTTACTGTCGGCGCTGGCGGAGCGGCTGCGGGCCCGCTTCCCGAAACTGAAGATCGCCGGGTGCCGTGCATCGCGGTTCCGCCGGCTGTCGGCCGAGGAGCGTCAACAGCTCGTCGAGGAGATTCGTGCCTCGGGCGCCCGTATCACGTTCGTTGGCCTTGGCTGCCCGCGGCAAGAAGTGTGGGCGTACGAGTTGCGCGAGGCGCTGTCGATGCCGATCCTGGCGGTCGGCGCCGCGTTCAACTTCCATGCGGGCCAACTAGCGCAGGCGCCGGCCTTCTTGCAGCGGCGCGGCCTGGAATGGTTGTTCCGCCTGGTCCACGAGCCGTGTCGCCTGTGGAAGCGGTATCTGTTCTTGAATCCGCTGTACGCGACCCTGGTCTTCCTGCAGGCCCTCGGTCTGCGCTCGTTCGACCCGTACGACGCGGCGCCGCCGACCCAGGATCTCTCGCATGGGTAGTCGAGTTGTCGGACTTGTCGGTGAAACCTCCCTGCTTTGCACCCTGAGACATGAACACTGCCGCTAGCCCCCTCGTCGAAGACCCTTCATCCACCCTCGCGCCCGATTCGCCGCCGACCCAGACGTTGTCGCGACGAAGTTACCGGGTCGACGCACCCGGCCCGGCCCCGGGCGTCGCCTTCGCGGCGGCGCTCGACATGACGACCGACGCGGTCTTCTTCCTCAGCACGGACTCGCGGATCATCGACGTCAACGCGGCCGCGGCTGGTAGCCTGGGCTACCGTCGTGGCACGTTGAGCGGCATGAGCCTTGGCGACGTTCTGGCCGAGGGAACGCCTGGCGGTTTGCAAACCGCGATTCGTCGGCTTCTGAATCGCCAGGCGCTCAAGGAAGCGGTGCCGGGATGGCAACGCGTGAAGAATGGCCGCTTGCTTCCCGTCGTAGTCCACCTGCGGCTCGTTGAGGGCGCCGCCCAACCGCTGCTGGTGGCCGTTGCGCGCGCTCAGAATAATCCGGGGCGTGCCGCTCGAGATCACGACCACGTGACATCCTTGCCGACGCGGGCAGCGTTGGACCTGCGTCTGGACAAGGCGGAAAGACGCGCCCGGCGGCGACGCGGCCGGTTCGCGGTCTTGTTCATCGATGTCGACGGCTTCAAGACGGTCAACGACACGAGCGGCCACCAGACAGGCGACCTGGTGCTGCGGACCTTCGGGCAGCGGCTGCTGGCGTGCGTGCGTCCCGGCGACTTCGTCGCGCGGTACGGCGGCGACGAGTTCGTGGCCCTGATCGAGAATGTCCGCAATCGCGGCGAGGTCCGCCGCATTACCGCGCGGATCCGCGCGGCGCTTCGTGCGCCTGTCGACGTCGATGGCCGTCGGCTGTGCGTCTCGGCCAGCGTGGGCGTCGCTATCGGCCACGCATTGTCGTCGGCCCGAAGTCTGCTCCACGAGGCCGATCAGGCGATGTATCGTGCCAAGCGGGCACGGAAAGGCGACCGCGGCCGCGAATCCGGCCAGCCTGCCGCGGCGTATCCGGCGGGCGTGCGTCGCTGGACGAAAAGCGCAGGCTAACTCACGCGCGCCTTCGCTTCCAGATCGCTATCGTGCCGGATGCCGCGCCCATGACGGCCAGTAGTGCGCTCGACGGCTCGGGCACGGGTAGGTGCGAGATCAACAGCTCGTCGTTGCCGCACGACGGATACCAGGAAATGCTCTTGATAGTGCCGTCGAAGACCGAAAGCGGCAGCCCCACCTCGATAATCGCGTGCTGCGCGGTCACGGTGTCGCGGGTGTAGACCGATAGCGCGTCCCACACGCGCGTGCCGCCGGTCATTTGCGGCTGCAACCACGGGAATTGGGGCGCGTTGATCCAGGTGGGATTGAGCCATACCGAACCTACCGTGTGGTCCGGCGCCGCGGGCGTGTGCGTCGTGGTCAATCCGTTGCCGTCCAGCGTGTAGGTCGAGCCTGGGGCGCCGTTATTGAGCACGCCGCCCGGTCCGCCCCCGGGACCGCCGCCCATCTCGATGCCGTAGCTGCCGGTGGTTGTATTGACGCGGATATCGCCGGGGGCGAAGTCCTTGAAGCCGTCGTCCGGCCGCTGGCCTGTCACGATCACGAGGTATAAGTTTCCGCCCTGCAGCGCGGCGGCAAACGCTTCGCTGTCGTAGTTCTGGCCGCCGAGACCGGGGCCAACGCTGGCGAACTCGCCCGCCTTGTCGTTCTGATCCTCGACGAAAAGGCCCACGAGATTGAGCCCTTTGGCGGGCACGAACGTGCTGCCGTTGTTGTCGGCAACGGTGAAGCCCCAATCGGCCACGCTTCCATCGACCGTAAGCGGGATGGCCCAGGCGGAAGAGCCGCCGGCAAGGGAAAGAGAGAGAATGGCAAACAAGGCCCTAAACGCAATCGTTGATACGCGCATTGGCTTCATCCTGGTCCTCAGTTCGTGTTGTCCCAAACGCTGTTCCGGCCCACATGCGGGCCACGGCAATAGCACTCGCCCCTGGCGCGAGATATCGAGCATGCTGACGGGCGCACTTGTCCCTTCGTGGCGGGGAAGGCCCCGGCACAAAGGCACGATTACGCGACTTCGGAAGAAGCCCAGAGCGCGAACGCCAGCCTTGAAGGCGGTAGTGGACGCGACTACCGTGCGCTCGTTAAAAAGGCCTGCCCGAATGCCGCAATCAGAAACGACTGTGCGTTGCTGGCCCCGAGGGGCCCTACGGCATTTGCATCACGAACGCCAGCAGAGGCGTTTTGTGAGCGACGGTCACTAGCGGCTCGCTTAACAGAAGGGTGACGAAGTTAGCCTCCCTCGTACTGAGTGCCTATCGTAGTGTGACAATACGGACGCGTCAAACAAATTCGCGAGCGATCTGCACGAACACGATCAGCCCCGCCCTTCGGGGGATGCACGCTAGCTTCGCGATCGTTCGCGGTTCGGCACCATGCCCAGCGGGGAATTGGCCTCGGCCGCGGTCGAAGGGGCAGGGCCATTCTGTTTTTCAAAATGGCGAGGCGGGAAAATGGGTCTGGCTCCGAGCATAAACAGCGCAAGTCCCTTCAGACCAACGTTTCGTCTCGGTGCCTGTCCCACTTTCCCGCCGCTGCGCCGCCGTCCAGGTTGAATCTGTGAACGGCCCTGGTCGAAGGGGGTAGCGTTGAGGCTTTCTCGCGTGTACTTTTGCCTTTGGGGGCGGTGCGCGTTGGGCCAGCCGACTTTGACGTTAGCTTCCTGAGCCAAGGCACTTGCGTGTCGCCTCCTCCATTTCTTCGCTTGCGCCGCCGCAAAGTGACCGGCAGCCGTCGCCATGACGGTCGCTGCGGTCGACGGCTGACGTTCGAGGCCCTCGAGCGGCGCGATCTATTGTCTGTCGCGCCGGCCGAGCCGCTTCCTACGAACTCCACTGCGGCCCGACCTGACGACCACGTCACAAGCGGCGCCCTCTGCCCGTCGGGCGCCGCGGGCGCCGGCGATGTGACCGCCTTGGCTTTGGCCGACGGCGCTGTGCGGAGCGCTGCCAGCCCGCAGAGTCAGAACCTGGTCGCGTCGGGGCAGTTGGCCGATACGCCGCCACTGACCGGCATCGGCGATGACGTGGCGCCGTGGAACGTGCTTCCCACCGCGCCGGCCGGATTCCCGCAGGGCTTGGCTTGGATGATCGCCGTGCAGGATACGCGCAGGCAGGACACGGCCACGGTGGAAGTCGCCTGGATGCGTCTGCACGCGACCGTCAACGGCCAGGACTCGATCATCGCACTCGATGACTACGGAACCGGAGCCGGCCAGCAGCCCTTTGTAACGGGCGACCTGGGCTCGCGCAGCAATTGGTTCGCCGAGCAGAACGGCAATGTCGCCAAGAGCTTCACTGCCACGAGCATGATCGTCCAGCCCTCGGATCAGCCCGACATGGGCTATCACTGGTGGAGCAATATCCGCGGCACGATCCCCGCCGGAGCTACGAATGTCTGGGCCGAAGCCATGGTCAAGGTCAGCGGATCGGGCGTCGTGGAGATCGGCGTCGACTATCAGGGCCCCAGCGGCATCCGCAACGGCTCGGGCAGCGGATTCACGACGTTTGCGTCGCCGGACTGGAAGATCATCACGGCCGGCAAGCTCGACTCCGCCCCGCCGCCCAGCCAGCACCCCTGGCAGAATGCCCTGAATCCGCTGGACGTGAACGCGGACGGCGTCCTCACGGGGCTCGACGCGCTACTGGTGATCAACGAGCTCAAAGGTAGCGCCGGCGGACCGATCCCGGCTGCGCCTGCCGCCTCGCCCCCCTTTCTCGATGTGTCGGGGGACAACTTCGTCACGTCGCTCGATGCGCTGATCGTCATTCATGCGCTGAACGAGGCCGCGGCGCAATCGAGCCAGGCCGGTTCGGGCGCGCAGGCGCTACCCGTTGCCCAGCAAGAGGTGGTCCAGGACGAGGCGTCTCGCGTCGAGAGGCCGCGGGCCGAATCGCAAGTGGTGCAGGTCAGCCCCGATCAACCGAGTTCGACGATCCTTGCGCTGTACGCGGTCCCGCGGCGCAACGCGAGCGCTCGCTAGCCCCGTCGCATTCCCGCGACTTTGACGGATATAATCGTAGCTGCTCTGCGCACGCCGCGATTGCGCGCCACGCCATTGATCGCGGCGATTTCACATCCGATCGTCATCGCCACCCCGTCCGGAGACAAAAGCCATGCAGCGCATCAGCCGTTTGCCAATCGACGCGCAATTCTTGCTATTCGCCTTCGTGGCACTTTGGAGCGGCGCACAGGCGTCATGCGACGGCGCCGACACCATTCAAGTCGAGGGCGGCAAAATTGGCGGCGCGACCAGCGCTGACGGTGTGCGGAGCTACAAGGGCATCCCCTTCGCCGCGCCGCCGGTGGGCCAGCGCCGCTGGCAGCCGCCGCAGCCGGTCGTGCCCTGGGCAGGCGTGCGCGATTGTCAGCAGTTTGGCCCAGTCTGCCCGCAACTTGCCTATCCGGCCGGCTCGATCTATGCGCAAGCGCCGCAAAAACAAAGCGAGGACTGCCTGTTCTTGAACGTATGGACGGCGGCCAAAAGCGCCGAGGAAACGCGGCCCGTGATGGTCTGGATCCACGGCGGCGCGCTGACGCGCGGCTCCGGCTCGATCCCGCCCTACGATGGCACGTCGCTCGCCCGCGGCGGGGCCGTCGTCGTGACCTGCAACTACCGGCTGGGCCCCTTGGGCTTTCTCGCCCATCCCGCGCTGAGCAAGGAATCGGATCACGGCAGCTCGGGCAATTACGGCATGCTCGACCAGATCGAGTCGCTCCGCTGGGTTCAAAAGAACATTGCCCATTTCGGCGGCGATCCGACGCGCGTGACGATATTTGGCGAGTCGGCCGGCTCGTGGAGCGTCTGCTATTTGGTTGCATCGCCGCTGGCGAAGGGATTGTTCCATCGCGCGATCGGGCAGAGCGGCGGCGCCTTCGGGCTCATGCCGTTTTTGAAGGAGGATCGCCACGGCACGCCGTCGGCCGAGAAAACCGGCGAGCGCGTCGCCGCGGCGCTTGGCTGCGACAAGGCCGACGACCCTGCCGCGGCCATGCGCGCGAAGACGGCCGAAGAGCTATTGTCCGCCGCCGAGTCGACCGGCGCGCGACTGCGGCCCAACGTCGACGGCTGGCTACTCCCGGACGACGTGCACGGAATCTTTACGGCCGGCCGGCAGAACGACGTGCCGGTGATCGTCGGCTCGACGGCTGACGAAGGCACCACGCTCTTTGCGGCCCTTGTGCCCAAGACGAAGGACGCTTACGTCGCCGGAGCCCGGGCGAAGTACGGCGATCTGGCCGACGAGTTTCTCAAGGTCTATCCGGCCAACGAGGACGCCGACGTGCGGGCCGCCTTCCTGGCCAGCATGCGCGACGAGTGGTTCACCTGGGAAATGCGGACCTGGGCCCGGCTGACCGAGCGGGCCGGCGGCAAGGCCTACCAGTACTTCTTTTCGCACGTGCCGCCTTCGCCCAACCACGCGCAGATCGGCGCGTACCACGCCGCCGAGATCCTGTACGTGTTCAACAACCTGCCGAAGGTCGACTGGCCCTTCTCGGACGCCGATCGCAAGCTGGCCGAAAACGTGTCGAGCGCGTGGATCCGTTTCGCCGACACGGGCAACCCCAACGGTGGCGGCTTGCCCCAGTGGACGAGCTACGACGCCAGCTCGCAGTACTACCTGGAATTCGGCGACACGATCGAGCCGCACCGCGAGCTACTCAAAGCTCAATGCGACTTCTTCGACAGGTACTACGCGGCGAAACGCGCGGAGCCGTGAGTGAGCGGCGCCGCGACTATGCTTCGCTGACCAGCCGACTGAGCTTGCGGCCGGTTGTGTTGAGGGGATAGCCGGCTAGTTCAGCCGGCGGCACCCAGCGGAGTGTACGGCCGGTGACGGCGGCGCGACCGCTCGACGCATACGTTGCCTCGTGGCATTCGAGCGTGATCCGGAAGCGGGTCACGCTGTGCCTGAGCGTCACGAACGGCCTTAAGTTGCGGATTCTTATCCCTGTCTCGCGCGCGACCTGGCGCGCTAGCTCGGCCGCGAGCGAACCGTTGAGGCCCTCGGCAATCGGGAACCGTGGGAAATCCCATAGCCCGGCCCATCGCTCGCCGGCTTCGCGCCGCGCGAGCAGGACGCGACCGCCGCGCCACACGATCACGGCCGCTTCGCGCACTTCTGCAATCGCCGGTCGCCGTGGCGCCGCCGAGATAACGTCGGCCAGGCCAAGCCGCCGCGCCGCGCAGAGCGTTGCCACGGGGCACGCTTCGCATTGTGGATTTCGTGGCGTGCAGAGCTGGCTTCCCAGCTCCATGAGCGCTTGGTTGAACGTGCCGGCGCCGTGGCGCGGGAGCAACAGCTCCGCTACCGACCACAAGAACTGCTGCCCGGCCGCCGAGCGAGGGTCGCCGCGATACGCCGTCAACCGCGCCAGAAGCCGCATGGTGTTGGCTTCCAGGATCGGGTGCGGCGCGTCGAAGGCGATCGAAAGGACGGCTCCGGCGGTGTATCGCCCTACGCCCGGCAAGCGGCGCACGGCGGCGATGTCGCGAGGAAACTGCCCGCCGTGCTCGTCGCGCACGACGCGGGCCGCCTTGTGCAATTGCCGGGCGCGGCGGTAATAGCCAAGCCCCTCCCACAGCCGCAGCACCTCCTCTTCGTCGGCGTCGGCCAGTGCGCGGATCGTGGGAAACCGCGCGGCGAAACGCTCGAAATACGGGACGGCGGCCGCCACGACCGTCTGCTGCAGCATGATCTCGCTGACCCAAATCAGATACGGGTCGCGCGTGCGCCGCCACGGCAGGTTCCGCGCCGCACGGCGGTACCAGGCCAGCAGCCGACGGCGCAACGCGGCCCGCCAGCGAGCATCTTTGTAGGCGGCATCTCCCGATGCCGACCCGTCGGGAGGCCGTGTTCGTCGCGTCGTGCTTGACATCTTCGGCAAACCGGAGTCGCCTCCTGATCTACAGGTCGTGCAGCGAGACAGTATAATCCGCTCGATCCATTTCGACGATTGAGACACGCGCATGCCCGCTCGAAAACGCCGACCCGAGAAGCCCAAGCCGCGTTCGGCGCGGCGCGACGGCGCGGGCCCCGCGCGGGGCCGCCGGCCGGCGCTCGGGCTGCGCCGCGTCGGCCAAACGAACGAATGGGAGCTGGTCCACCCGCGCTGCGCGCAGCAGCGCGCCGAGGACCTGGCGGAGGTCGCCGCGATGATCGAAGCCGGCGAGACCGAGATCGCCCGCGACGAGCTGCGATGGCTGCTGAACGGCTGTCCCGACTGCCTCGACGCCCATCGCCTGCTGGGTGAACTGGCGCTAGTGGAGGGGGACGTGCGGCTCGCGCGCGGGCATTTCGGCTACGCCTACGACCTGGGGCTGGCGGCCATCCCCGATGCCAAGGGGACGGGGACGCTCCCTTGTCGTTTACCCTCGAATCAGGGCTTCTTCTTGGCCGGCAAAGGACTGGCGCATTGCCTGCGTGAACTAGGAAGCGAAGCGCCCGCGCGCGAGGTCGAGTCGCGCTTGCTGGCCCTCGATCCCAGCACCGCCGGGCATCGTGTTCGGCTCGATCGCCCCTCCGGGCAACCACCCTCTTGACGTGCGCCTACGAGTGTAGGTATGATCTGCGCCTACAGTTGTCAGTACGCCGCGCTGGAAGCGCGGCCGCTGTTTTTTTCCGCGAGGGTTCCACGTGCCGAAAAATCGCGACCTGCCCGCGCTCTCCGAGGCGCAACTAGAGATCATGAACGTCATATGGGACCACGGGGAATGTTCTGTGGCCGCCGTCTGGAAGATGCTTCAAGAGCGCCGCCGCGTCTCCCGCAACACCGTCCACACGCTGATCGCGCGCCTGGAGGAAAAGGGATGGCTGTCGCACCGTGAGGCCGATAGTGCGTTTCTGTATCGCGCCAGCGTATCGCGCGAACGGACCCAACAGCGGACCGTCGAGAGAATGGTGCAAACCGTCTTTAACGGCTCGGCCGAAGGCCTGGTCCTGGCCTTGCTGGGCGGCGGCCGGCTTACGAAAGCCGAAGCCGCCCGTATCCGACAGCTCATCGCTAGTGCGAAAGCGAGGAAGACATGAACGCCTGGCAATCTTTCCTGGCGACCGTTCTGGCGCAGGTGACGGTTATCACGTTTGGTGCCGCGATCGCCATGACCGTGGCGAGACGATCGGCCGCGCTGCGACACGCGTTGGGCGTCGTGGCGCTGGCGTTTGTGCTGGCGAGCCCTGTGCTGGCGGCTTTGCTACCCAGGTCTCCTTGGCTTGGCGGCGGCGCCCAAAGCGACGCGAGCCAGGAAGCCGCGCCGCTCGTTCGCTACCGGTTCCAACCGGAATATCGTCCAGAAACCGTCGTTCCCGCGGGCCATCAGCCGCTCGAAGGCGCAGACACGGCCGACGCGTTTGTCACGCCACGCAGTGAGCCCGAGGATCCTCCCACGCCGACTGTTGCGGCCGGGCTGAACGCACCGCGCGGCAACGGGACCCCGTCGAGCGGCGCCGGCGATGACGTTTGGCTACTGAAGGTCTTTGCGCTGGCCTTCTGGATATGGGCTGCCGGCGTCGCAATTTTTTGCCTCCGATCGTTGTCGGTGCGGCGGCAACTTCGGGCTTTGGCGCGTTCGGTTCAGACCGGCTCGATGGAAGGCGCCGCAGCAGCAGCGGCCCGCCGCGCGGTGGGGCTCAAGGCGCTGCCGCCGGTCGGCATTTCCGATTTGGCGCCGATGCCCCTTGTGCTCGGATCGTGGCGCCCGATCGTCGTGCTGCCGCGGCGGTTGGTTGAGACTGGCTCGGCGGCCCGTTTGCGCGACGTCCTGATCCACGAGTTCGCGCACATCTTGCGGCACGATCCGGCCACCAACGCCGCGCAGCACGTCGCCCGCATCGTCTTCTGGCCACACCCGGGCGTGCATTGGCTCAATCGCCAGATCGCGGAAGCGCGGGAGGAAGTCTGCGACAATTTCGTGCTCCATGGCGCGAATCCGTCCGACTATTCGCAGACGCTCCTGGAACTGGCCGAGCAGTGCGGCGGCGGGCGTGTGGCCTTGTCGCTCTTGGGGATGTTTTCGCACCGCTATAGCCTGGAAAAGCGGGTCGCGGCGATCCTGAATCCCCGGCGCGTGACCGCAACGTGCGCCAACCGCAAACCGCTGGCCATCGCCACACTGCTTTTGGCCGCGATCTGTACGCTTGTCGGCGGCGTGGGTGCGCTGGCGGAGGATTCGCGAGAGTCGACTGTCGCGCCCGCGGCAGCGTCCAAGGCTGAAACGCCGGCCCGCGAGATGAAGAGAGTCACGATCCACGGGACCTGTCAGGATCAGGAGTCCAAGCCCGTCCCGCGTCCGTGGGTGCGCGTTTTCCGCTGTTCGTACGATGACGAGCCGTCCTGCACACTGCTCGGCGAGGTCCGTTGCGAGGAGGATGGACGGTTTTCGATTCCCGACGTGGAGATCGACGCCCATCCCGATCGAACCAAGGAAACGACCCACTTTCAGGTGGTGGCCACGGCTGACGGCTACGCCTCGGCGTCGAAGATGATCGACCCGGCGGCGGCCGCGGCCGAGCTGTCGCTGGAAATGGCGAGCAACCCGGGCACGCTCTCGGGCGTCGTCACCGACGAGCAGGGCCGGCCCATCAAGGGCGTGACGGTGTTCCTGCCTTGTTGCGGGACGGAATGTGTGCCGGATTTCATGTCCGCCGTCACCGACGACCAAGGCCGCTACGCCATCGGCGATCTCAAACGCTGGAAGCGGGAGGAAAGGAAGCAGACCGATCCGAAGACCGGCACGCCCTACTTCCTGGTGTCAGCATGCTTTGTGTCGTTGCGGCATCCCGATTACGCGCCGGCACGCGGCAAGTATTCCGGCATTCCGCAACAGGTCAACGCCCGGCTCGTGCCGCCTGCGATCATCGAGGGGCAAGTCGTCGACCAGGTCACCGGCCAACCCTTGGCGAACGTTACTGTCAGGGCGCAGGGCATCGCCCGATCGGAAGCTCACCGGACCCGAACGGACATGGCTGGACAGTATCGGCTGCGGACGAACAAGGAGCACTTCAATATCTGGGCCGAGGCCGATGATCGGATCGCCATCGCCGCCAAGGCCGTGGCCGCCGAGCCGGGCAAAACGCTCAAGGACGTCAACGTCCGCATGGTCCGTGGCGGCTTTGTCGTGGGCACGGTGCTCGATGGCGCGACCGGCAAGCCTGTTGCGCCGACCGCGGAGAAGCCCATTCGCGTGGCGCACTACGGCCCGGCCCGGCCGCGCACGGGAGCGGCGGTCACGTCGACGGCGGTCAATCCCGACGGCACCTATCGCCTCCGCGTGGCGCCCGGACGGAACTACGCGTACTTGATGAGCGGCGGGACTTCCGAATACGTGGACGTCGTGGATGGCGGAGAAACGAAGCTCGATCTGACGACCGGCGAGCACCGCACCAACCGGGCAGTCTACGATGACCCCGATTTCATCCTGCGCGAAAAGATGGCTCGTGCGGCCCGTGAAGAGGAGAAGGAAGCGGACCGCCAAGCAAGCGGTGCGCCGGCCCCGCCGAAGCCGGCCGCGCGCGTGCGCCCGGACACTCCCACCGGCCGGCTGCTCGACAAGCTTGAGGAACAAAATGCCGGCTCTGCACGCTTCCAAGACACCTGGCTCCGCACGCTCAAGGCAATTGTGGATCAAGGGCCCGAAGCGGTGCCGGAAGTTATCGCCGAGTTGGACGCCACGACCAACGATATGATGCTGCGATGCTGCGGGTTCACGCTCCGCGCGATCGGCGACAAGCGGGCCGTGCCGGCACTGATCCGCGCGGTGCCCAAAACGCTCCTTCCGGCCGGCTCCGACATGGGCCTGCGGAGCGACGACGACGAGCTGGCCAAGTGGGCCCAGGAGCGCGATCTCGACCGCGGGTCGGATGGCGGCAAGCAGTACAGTTTTGGCCGGCCCGTGCGCGAGATCTTCGGGGCCCTCAACAAGCTGACCGGCCAGAAAATGAGCGAGAAGGAGCTGTACCACATGTCCTTGGACGGCGTCGCGTCGCAACGCCGCATGAAGCGTGAGCTGTTTTATCGCGAAGCGAAGAAGTGGGCCGACTGGTGGGACGAGCACGCCGCCGAGCACACGCAGGACGCCGCCTCCGCCCATGCCAATCTGCCGGAACTGGTTGCTGAGCCCGCTGAAGCCCCCGCGGCCGACACGCACTACAAGACGAGCGGCAACTCCAGTGGCTGGATATTGCAATCCGTCCTCGAACCCAAGTCGCGTCAGACTTTCTACGACTTGGACACCGGCCGTGTCGCCGCCCTGCCCGAAAAATGGCGCAAGGCGGGGAACATCGCGCCTTTGATGGATGAAGTCCTGGCCTGGGCCTTCCGCGAGGGATTCGATCTGGTGGGCACGGAGTACGCGGCCCCCGACGGCCAGCGGTACTACGCCCTACGCGCCATCGCCATGCAGGCCTGGGAACTGGACGCCAAGCGTTGGAAGATGAAATCCGACGATATCACGGTCGAAGAGCTACAGGCCGAGGGCACGCCCGCCAGCGGCTTGCTCTTGCACTTCAACAACGCGACCCAGGCCTTCGATCCGAAGGCCACGGCCTCATTTCTCTACGTCACGCGCAGTGGGACACCCGGCCTGCTGTTCGTCGGCATCGAAGTGAGGGACGACAGCCTCAAGCCCGGCGGCATCGCCATGGGCGATAGCGAGCTCGAGCCGGTGGCGTTCTACAAAGGCCGCCGCTTCGGCTTCACCGGATTCGAAGAAGTGCAGTGATGTTCCCATTCATCATTGTCCGTTAATACGCTTTCGCCAGCACGGCGCGGACGTTCGTGTCACGGCCGGTGAAGATGCATTTTTCTGGGCCAGGCGGGCCGAAACTCGGATCGTCGGCCAGCGGCATGCAGCGAATCGTGACCTTGTGCTGGGCCAGGATGGCCTCGGTCTCGGGGCATTCGGCCACGTGACACACCGCGAAGCCGCCGTGGATTTCAGGGTTGTCGGCATTCTTGGGCGTGAAGAACGTCACGAACTCGCCGAGGCTCAGAATCGTCCGCGTGTTCTCTTTGCGAAGCGCTAGCGCGCGGTCGAAAAGGTTCTGCTGCATCGCGGTCAGCTCGGTTGAAATCGTGGCGACGAACTGGCCGCGCCCGATGGCCGGCTTCTTGTCGCCCGCCGCCTCGTCGCGGCGCTTGGGCATGAGCGTGTCCGCGGCCAGGTCGCGGGGGCCGATTTCCACGACGATCGGCACACCCCGCTTCACTTGCTGCCACTTCTTGTCGGCGCGCGAGACGTCGCGATCGTCGATCTGGGCCCGCACCGGCTCGTCATCATAGCGCACCGCCTTGAGCTCGGCCAACAGCCTGCGGCAGTATTCGAGCACGGGGCCACGCTCTTCGTCGCCGCGATAAATCGGCAATAGCACGACGTGCTGGGGCGCCAGCCGCGGCGGCAAAACCAATCCGTTGTCGTCGCTATGGGCCATGATGAGCGCGCCGATCAGGCGCGTGGAGACGCCCCACGACGTGGTCCAGGCGTACTCTTCCTGCCCGGCCGAGGAGAGGAACTTGATGTCTTGCGCCTGCGAAAAGTTCTGGCCGAGGAAGTGCGACGTGCCGGCCTGCAAGGCTTTGCGATCCTGCATCATGGCCTCGATCGCGTAGGTGTTCACGGCGCCCGGGAAGCGCTCGCCCGCGGTTTTCTCGCCGCGGATGACGGGCATGGCCATATAGTCGTGAGCGAAGGTAGCGTACACGCCGAGCATCTGGCGCGTTTCGGCCTCGGCCTCCTCGCGGGTAGCGTGCGCCGTGTGTCCTTCCTGCCAGAGGAATTCGGTGGTCCGCAGAAACAGCCGGGTGCGCATCTCCCAGCGCACGATGTTGGCCCACTGGTTGATGAGGATCGGCAGGTCGCGATACGACTGGACCCACTTGGCGAACATCGCCCCGATAATGGTCTCGCTCGTGGGCCGCACGACCAGCGGCTCTTCCAATTCGCCGGTGGGAACCAGCCTGCCGTCCGCCCCTGCCTCCAGGCGATGATGCGTGACGACCGCGCACTCCTTGGCGAAACCCTCGACGTGCCGGGCTTCTTTCTCCAGGAAGCTGAGCGGTATAAAGAGCGGAAAATAGGCGTTGACGTGCCCGGTGTCCTTGAACATCCGGTCGAGCACGCGGACGATGTTTTCCCACAGCGCGTAGCCCCACGGCTTGATGACCATGCAGCCGCGGACGGGCGAGGGTTCCGCCAGGTCGGCGGCGCGAATCACCTGCTGGTACCACTCAGGATAGTCCTCGGCGCGGGTCGGTGTGACCGCGGTCTGGGCCGTTTTTGCCATCGGTTCCTCAAGCTGTTGCTCGGTACATGCCAACAGGGAGGGCCCAATTATCGGCAATTCCAGGCCGATCGAACAGGGCATTTGCCGTCGCCGACCGCGGCGGGAAGCAGCACCGACGATGCGACAGATGATGCGGGCCCGGGAGAGGACGGGCGCTCGCACCCGAGGGTCCAGCGCCGCTCATCGAGAACCATTACCGCGAGCGCCGGGTCACTTCGACTCCTCATCCCCCGCTTTACGCTCCGCCTCGTCGTCGGCGCCTGCCTTGACGATTTCCGTGCTCCCCGGCTTTTTGTACGAGACGGCGCCGGTGTACTCGATGGGCGTGGTTTTTCGCATCTTTTCGGCGACGTCAGTGAAGGCGTCGCGCTTCAAAGTCGGTTCGAGCTCCTTGCGCACGTCGCGCCAGGTCTTTTTGCCGGGGCGCACGTCGGTGCATTGAATGAGATGCACTCCGAAGGAGCTCACCACGGGCAGGCAAATCTCTCCCTTTTTCAGCGAGAAGGCGGCCTGGGAAAACGCCTCGTCCATGATTCCGTGGCGCGGTATGAATCCGATATCCCCACCGTGGGCACGGCTCGGTCCATCGGAATATCGCTTCGCAGCTTCGGCGAACGTGCTCAATTGGCCGATGATTTCATCACGCAGTTTCCCGGCGCGGTCGGTCAGTTCCTTGACCTTCGCCTCATCCACCTCGCCGCTGGGCCGGAACAAGATGTGCGATACCCGGACCTCGGTCCCATCGAAATCCTGATGATGCGCCTGAAAGTATTTTTCCAACTCCGCGTCGGTGACGTAGCTGCGCAGATATTTTGCCCACCGCAGCTCCCACTCGACCTGGTCGCGATATTCCTCCGCTGTCAGGCCGTTTTGGCCCAGCGCCTCTGCTAACGGCGTCCCTTGCTTGACGAATGCCTTTTCTCGCTCCGCGATCGTCTTGTCGATGTCCGCTTCGGTGACCGAGATCTTGTTGCGGTCGAGAAACAACGTGATCAGGCGGCGATTGATGACCTGGTCGAGCGCCGTCGCCTCCAGCATGGGAATCGCATCCTTGGGAAGGGGTCGGTCCCGCAGCGACATCTTGAGCAGTCGATTGACGTCCGACACGTCGACGGGCTCGCCATCCACCTTGGCGGCGACCGTGCCCGACGGCTTGAGCGCGCCGATCGTCTCGAGTTCGGTGCGCAGCGCCTCGAACGTCTGGCCGAAGGCCGCGGATGAGAGGGCCAGAAACGCAACGAGCGAGCGCGAATGACGAATGATGAATGCGGAATGATGAATAAGAGGAGCGAGCATCGTGCCCGTTTTCCTCGTGAACTGCCCTCTGCCTGCCGCCCTCTGCCTACCGTTCTTCACATTCATCATTCCGCATTCATCATTCATCATTTGTGTCGTCTCCCCTACGGCAACTTTACGTCGTGCAGCTCGTACGCCACCTGGGCATTCATGAGCACCGCGGGCGTTTTATAGACGAACGAGTGGCCGGCCAGCTCCGGCACGTCGAAAAGATAGGCCACGCCCACTTCGTTCTCCGCCTGCCGCGTGGTCTCCAGGCCGGCGTAGGCGATTGGCTGCTTGTCGGCCGATTCCAGGAACGCCTCATTGTGCAACACCCACGTGCGGTGCGATTCGAGGGCCTGTTCGGCCTTGTCGAACACGACGCGCAAACGGACCTCCCACACCAGGTTGTTCTGGCGGACCTGCTCCAAGATCACCTTCACGCCCGCCCGGCGCTGCTCTCCCTTGGCGCCGGGCTGCACTTTCTCGAAGCGGAACGTCTCGACCGGCCCCGGCAATAGCACGGACAGTTGCCCCTTGAGCGAAGTGATCTCTTTCATCTCCCGTGGCGGCAGTCCGAAGGCCAGGGACATTTCCGACGAGTAGTCGCCCGGATTGACCGACACTTCCATGTTCTCCTCGCCGCTGGGCGAAAGGGTCGCGCCGTTGTCGCCCGTGGCCGTGATGGCATCGGCCGCTTGCGAGATGGCGATCGGACGGAGCCTTGGCTCCCAGGCCACCTCGACGTTCACCCGCAGGACCTGGCCGCCCGGATCGCGGAGGTCGCGTCGCGCATTGACGTTCATGGCATCGATGCGGAACGCCCCGGCGTACTCTCCGCGCTTGTATCTGGGCAGCTCGGAGCCGGCCCGCCCCACCAGAGCGAGCCCATCCTCGCCCGTGTAACCGTAGGTGGTCATGCTGGCCTGATCCAAGAGCTGATCGAGTGCCGGCCAGAAATCGGCCTTTTCCAACGCGACGTTGAGTTTTTTAGCGTCGGGCTGCTGGTTGAATTGCTCGCGATAGTCGACCAGCTTGTTGCCGGTTTGCTTCTCGATCGCCGACAGCACGTCCGCGAGCGGCATGTTTCCCGTCAGCGTGATCTTCGTCGCGCCGACCTCCTCCTTGGCCCGCAGCTCTTCCAGCGTCGTGCGGATGCGGGCCACCAGAAGGTTGACCTGGGCACTGCCGCTGTCGGGGGCGGGCAAATGGGGCAGGACGCGCGTTCCGAGCTTGACCAACTCCCGTTCGGCTTCGTCCCGCTTGGCCTTTTGGTCCGCATCGAGCTGGCGGACCAGCTTTTGGACCGTCGGCGCCAGATCATCCGCCGCAGGCGCTTCGGCCTGCCCCAATACCAGACATCCTGCCAGGAACCAGCTTGCGGAGGTCGTCATGGGTAGGTCCTTGGCCGCATGGCCGCGGCGCGGCGGTGAAACTTGATGATCGTCGGCCTTGGCGGACGGCACGACATGGCCCCGTAACAAGAATCGAGCCGCTTGCTCAATTCTATGTTGCACGTTAAGTGCCTGCCAGCGCAGCCCAGGGCCATTCTGTTTTTCAAAATGGCGAGGCGGGAAAATGGGACTGGCTCCGAGCATAAACAGCGCAAGCCCTTTCAGACCAACGTTTCGTCTCGGTGCCTGTCCCACTTTCCCGCCGGTGCGCCGCCGGCAAGCTTGCCGAAGGTCCTTCGGAAGAATTGAGAACGGCATGTGCCGAAAAATGAGCCAGACCCCGGACTTTGCAGTTCTCCTGCCGCGCAGCCGGCCACGCTTCACGTCGGAGGGCGAGCAGCGTCGGGAGGGCGAGGCTCCGGCCGAGCCGGAATCGCGGTGAATCGTTCTGTTGACACGGGCGGCCCGGCAGGAGCCTCGCCGGGCCTCGCCTTCCCAAGTCTGCCGGCGCGCCGGTTGAAGCGCCCTGTCGCGGGGGGCTACAATAGCGGCTCGGTCGGCGCGGGCATTGGGCCGCTCTCGCCGACGCGCCCCTTTCCACCGTGTCGGCACACATGGTGCGAGCGTCCGCGCGCCTTTCCTGGCGAGGCGTCGCGCGCGGGATTAGCGTTGCCGGCGGTGCGAAGGGGAACCGTTCCCCCCTGCGCACATTAGACGCCGATAATCCGCCACCATTGAGGGAGACCCCATGAACGGCTTGATCATGGACTTTCAACTGACGATCCCCGCCATGCTCCGCCGCGCGGAGCAGTTGCACTTCGCCCGCGAGATCGTCACGCGACGGCCCGACAAGTCGTATCACCGTTACACGTACGCCGACATGGTCGAGCGCTCCAAACGGTTGTCGCTGGCGCTCGGGAACTTGGGCATCAAGAACGGCGACCGCGTCGGCACGTTTTCGTGGAACCACTACCAGCATCTGGAGGCGTACTTCGGTATTCCGGGCGCCGGCGCCGTCTTGCACACGCTCAACCTCCGCTTGCACCCGAACGACCTGACGTACATCGCGGGGCACGCGGGGGACAAGATCGTCTTGGTCGAC
Organism: Planctomycetia bacterium; assembly: GCA_016191115.1. GTDB lineage: Bacteria > Planctomycetota > Planctomycetia > Pirellulales > JACPPG01 > JACPPG01. Next base: position 103,196 of record JACPPG010000026.1, read on the forward strand.
GACGTGCTGTGGCCGCTCTTTGAGAAGTTCAAGGATCAGGTCCCGTTTGAACACGTGGTGGTCATTCCCACGACGGGCAAGCCCGTGCCCGCGGGCACGCTTGACTACGAAGAGCTGCTGGCCTCGGCCGATCCGGCCCGCTATGAGTATCCGGACCTCGACGAGCGGCAGGCGGCCGCCATGTGCTATACGTCAGGCACCACGGGAAAGCCGAAGGGGGTGGTCGCCTCGCACCGGGCGATCGTGATCCACTCGCTGGCCAACGGCATGGCCGACACGTTGGCCGTTTGCGAGCGCGACGTGGCGCAGGCCGTGGTGCCGATGTTCCACGCCAACGCCTGGGGCCTGCCTTTCTGCTGCACGCTCGTCGGGTCGAAGCAGGTCTTTCCCGGTCCGCATCTCGATCCGCAGGGCCTGCTGGAGCAGATCCAAGAGGAACGGGTGACGATCACCGCCGGCGTCCCGACCATCTGGCTGGGGATCCTGCAAATCCTGGACAAGGACCCGAAGGCGTTCGACTTGACGAGCCTGCGCGCCATGGTGGTCGGCGGTTCGGCCGCGCCCCCCAGCATGATCCAAGGCTTCCAGGAACGGCACAACTTGAAGATCGTTCACGCCTGGGGCATGACCGAATTGTGCCCGATGGGCACGGTCGCCAATCTGCCGGCCGGCTTGGACGGCGCCTCGCAGAAGGAACAATACGCGTTTCGCGCCAAGCAGGGGCGGCCCGTGCCGATGGTCGAGCTCCGTGGCCGCAACGAGAACGGCATCATCCCCTGGGACGGCCAGGCGATGGGCGAGCTGGAGGTGCGCGGACCGTGGATCGCCGCCGGATACTACGAGTGTCCGGAGGGCGCCGCGTCGTTTACCGACGACGGCTGGTTCCGCACGGGCGATATCGTGGCCATCTTTCCCGACGGGTGCATACAGTTGCAGGACCGCGCGAAGGATGTCATCAAGTCCGGCGGCGAGTGGATCAGCTCGGTGCAGTTGGAAAACGCGCTCATGGGGCACCCAGCCGTGGCCGAGGCGGCCGTGATCCCGGTCGAGCATCCGAAATGGGCCGAGCGGCCGCTGGCCGTCGTGGTACTGAAGCAGGATCAACAGGCATCGCCCGAGGAGTTGATCGAGTTCCTAACGCCGCACTTCGCCAAGTGGTGGTTGCCTGACGCCGTAGAATTCGCTAGTGAGATCCCGCGCACGAGCGCCGGCAAGTTCCTCAAGTCGGCGCTCCGCGACCGATACCGCGATTACTACGCAACTAACGGGGCCGCGATGAAGGAGCGGAAACAGCCAGCCTGAGCGGTTCGCGTGCCACTGCTTCGCCAGAAGCAGTGTCAAGCGGCGAGCGACGTCGATCGTAACTGACCGCCGCGGCTCCACGCGGCACGGTTTGCCCTGGTCGGTCAAGCCGTGGCACACTGAAACAAAATACAGCCATCGCATTCCTCTTCTGACAAGGAATCCAAATCATGCCGCAACCGGTGATTATCGACGCCGTGCGCACTCCCTTTGCCCGCCGGGAGGGCGCGTTTCGTGAAATCCGCCCCGATGCGCTCTTGGCCCGCGCGCTCACCGGGCTTGTCGAGCGGACCGGCATCCCGCCCGCCAAGATCGAGGACGTGGTGAACGGTTGCGTGACGCAGGCCGGCGAGCAGGGCGCCAATGTCGGGCGGCTGGCCGTGCTTCTGGCCGGCTTTCCCGTCGAGGTGCCGGCGGTGACGCTCAACCGCATGTGCGGCTCCAGCCAGCAGTCGGTTCACTTCGCCGCGCAGGAGGTGGCCGCCGGCGACGCCGCTTACACGGTCGGCTCCGGCGTCGAGCACATGACCCGCGCCCCGATGTTTAGCGACATCGGCACTCTCGACAAGATGAACCCGCAGTTGTTCCAGAAATACGACCTGATTCACCAGGGCGAAAGCGCCGAGCGGATGGCCGAGAAGTTCAAGATCACCCGTGCCGACGTCGACGCCTTCTCGATGGAGAGCCACAAGCGGGCCGCACGCGCCGCGCGCGACAAGTGCAACAAGGAGATCCTGCCCACCGAGGGCTTGGACGGCGAAGGCAAAAAGGTCACGCTGGCGCGCGACGAAGGGATTCGCGAAGTGCTCGATCCGGCCAAGATCGCCTCGCTGGCCACGGTCTTTCGGCCGGACGGAAACGGCGTAGTCACGGCCGCCAATAGCAGTCAGATTTCCGATGGGGCCGCGGCCGTGCTCGTGGCCGATCGCGAGGTGGCGCAGACCGACGGGCTGCGGCCGCGGGCCCGCTTCCTTGCCCGCGTGGCCGTGGGGGACGATCCCACGTTGCAATTGGCCGGCGTCATCCCCGCGACGCAAAAGGCCCTCAAGCGCGCCGGCCTGACGATCAACGACATCGACTGGATCGAGATCAACGAAGCGTTTGCCACCGTCGTATTGGGCTGGGCCAAGGAATTGAAGCCCAACATGGAAAAGGTTAACCCGTGGGGCGGGGCCATCGCCCACGGCCATCCGCTGGGCGCGACCGGCGCGGGCCTGTTGGCCAAGATGCTCGCGGGGCTGGAGGCCACCGGCGGCCGGCTGGGCCTGCAAACCATGTGCATCGGCCACGGCATGGCCACGGCCACGATCATCGAGCGGCTGTAACCTGTGGTCTGTAGCCTGGAGCCTGTCTGCCATGCAAATCAAAGGCGCGACGTTTCTGGTGACCGGAGGCGGATCGGGCTTAGGCGCAGCCACGGTGCGGCAGTTGGTCGCCGCCGGCGGCAACGCGATCATCGCCGACGTCAACGATGAGGCTGGCGGCGCCGTGGCCACGGAGCTTGGCAAGCAAGCCCGCTTCGTTAAGACCGACGTCACCGATGCCTCGAGCGTCCGCGCCGCGATCGAGGAGGCGCAGCGCACGTATGGCGGGCTTCGTGGGGCAGTCAACTGCGCCGGCGTTGGAGTGGCGATACGGGTGCTGGGCAAGGAAGGCCCGCACGATCTCGATATCTTCAGCCGCGTGGTCGAGGTGAACCTGATCGGCACGTTCAACGTGATTCGGCTGGCCGCGGGCGTCATCTCGCAAGCCGACCCGCTGACCGACGGGGAACGGGGTGTCATCGTCAACACGGCCAGCGTGGCCGCGTTCGACGGGCAGATCGGCCAGGCCGCCTATTCGGCGTCCAAGGGCGGCGTCGTCGGCATGACGCTGCCGATCGCCCGCGAGCTGGCCCGCTTCGGCATCCGCGTCTTGACGATCGCGCCAGGCTTGTTCGACACGCCGATGATGCAGGCGTTGCCGGAAGAGGCCAAGAAATCGCTCGGCCAGCAGGTTCCCTTCCCGCCGCGGCTGGGCCAGCCGCGCGAATTCGCGGCGCTGGTCCAGCACATGATCGAAAACACAATGCTCAACGGCGAGACGGTCCGCCTGGACGGGGCCATCCGCATGGCGCCCAAATGAGCTGGCAGCCGGCGGCCGGCCGCGGGCAGTCTTCGGGAGGCGGGAACGATGCCCCCTACCGGCTCGCTTTTGCCCGCTCGGTTAGCTTGGCGACCACGGCGGAGAACTCCTTGCGGGCGGCCGCGTAGCCGGTCACTGATTGGGACCCGGGCGCCCGGACGTAGTCGAGCAGGATCTTCTCTGCCGTGACGAACTCGGCCGCGATGTCGGCCGCGGCCGCGGCGATCTTCACTGGAACGCTCGCTACGCCGTTAACGTCGCCGTGCAAAAGATCACCCTGCGAGACCACGAGGCCGCCGACGCGGACCGGCAGGCCGATGTGCAACAAGTGGCAGTAGCCGTGCGAGCAGATTGTCCCGCCGGTGAAGACCGGATAATCGATCGCCCGGACCTGCTCCAAATCCCGGCCGGCCCCTGAGGTGATCAGGCCCGCCGAGCCGAACGCCTTGTACGTCGAGCACATCACTTCGCCAAACGTGGCGGCGACCGGCGGGTCGTCCAGGTCTTGAAAGACGACCACGGCCGGGCCAGGGAGGTCGGCGAATAGCGCCAGTTGCTTGTCGATCGAGCCGTAGGCGTCGCCGGTCGGCGGAGGCGCGTCGCTGCGAAAGGCGGCCGTGCAGGCGAAGCCGACCATCGGCGGCAACTCGGGAAAGTTGGCCTTGATCCGCGCGTCCATATAGCCGCGGTTGCGCGGCACGACGTCGAAGAGCTCAATGACGTTGCAGATGGTCGGCGTGTCGAACTGCCGCAGTTTGTCGAGCGTGGCTTGCGTGAAGGGCATCGTGGATGGATCCGAACGGTGAGCTGCCGCATCGTCGCAATGCGCGCGACGACGTCTCGGCCCCCGCGGCGTCCGCGGCGCAAAAAAGCCGGGCTGGCAGCCAAGACTACCAACCCGGCACCGAGAGTCAAGCTACGATTCGCGCCGCGTGGCCGCGGCGGCTAAACTGCTGCCTACTGCCCTCTGCCTACTAAATGTCATAGTACAGGCAGAACTCGTACGGATGGGGCCGCAGCCGCATCGCGTCGACTTCCTTGTCCGACTTGTACCAGATCCAGGTGTCGATCACGTCGGCCGTGAACACGCCGCCGCGGAGCAGGTACTCATGGTCCGCCCGCATCGCGGCGAGCGATTCCTCGAGCGAGCCGGGCGTCTTGGGCACTTCGGCCAATTCCTCCGGCTCCAGGTCGTAGATGTCCTTGTCCAGCGGCTGGCCGGGATTGATCTTGTTCTGGATGCCGTCGATCACCGCCATCAGCATCGCCGAGAACGACAGATACGGATTGCAGCTTGGATCGGGGCAACGGAACTCGACCCGCTTGGCCTTCGGGCTGGGACTGTACATCGGGATGCGGCAGCACGCCGAACGATTCCGCTGCGAGTACGCCAGGTTCACCGGCGCCTCGTAACCCGGCACCAACCGCTTGTAGCTGTTGGTCGTCGGGCAGGCGAAGGCGAGGATACTCGGGGCGTGCTTCAGCAAGCCCCCGATCGCGTGCAGCGCCATGTCGCTCAGTCCGGCGTATCCGCTGCCGGCGAACAAGGGCTCGTTCCCCTTCCACAGCGAGATGTGCGTGTGCATGCCGGAGCCGTTGTCGCCAAATAGCGGCTTAGGCATGAAGGTCACGGTCTTGTTGTACTTCTTGGCGACATTCTTGATGATGTACTTGTACATCATCATACGGTCGGCCATTTTCACCAGGTCCTGGAAACGCAGGTCGATTTCCGACTGCCCGGCGGTGCCCACCTCGTGGTGCTGGGCCTCGACGTCCATACCGCAATCGATCATGGTCTGCATCATCTCGTTGCGGATATTCATCATCTGGTCGGCCGGCGGAACGGGGAAGTAACCTTCCTTGTACCGCAGCTTGTTGCCCAAGTTGGGCTTCTCGTCGCGGCCGCGGTTCCATTCCCCCTCGACGCTGTCGAGGTGGTAGTAACCCTCGTTCTGCCGCTGATCGTACCGCACGTCGTCGAAGATGTAGAACTCGGCCTCGGGACCGATGTAGCACGTGTCAGCGATGCCCGTGCTCTTCAGATAGTTGACGGCCTTGCGGGCCACGTTGCGAGGGTCCCGGGAGTAGTCCTCCCGGGTGACGGGGTCCTGGATGTTGCAGATCATCGACAGCGTGGGGATGTCGGTGAAAGGGTCCAGGACGGCCGTTTCCGGCTGGGGGACGACCAACATGTCGCTTTCATTGATTGCCTGCCACCCGCGGATGCTGGACCCGTCGAATCCCAGGCCGTCCTCGAAGACGTCCTCGTCCAGCTTGTTGACCGGGATGGTGAAGTGCTGCCAGATCCCGGGGAAGTCCATAAACCGCAGGTCCACCGCCTTGACATCCTTTTCCCGGCACAGTGCCAGTACTTCTTTCGGAGTCACGTTGTCTCCTTTCTTTCCCATGGCAAGAAACCCAGAAGGATAGTGAGGCCCGGAAACTCGGGGTCCGCGCCGGCGCGCCGCGCAACAGCGCATACCCCCCGATCCTAGGCCGAAAAGCAGGCAATCCCGTTAAGCAAACGCAGTGCCGCCATCCACGGCCGAACCCGAATGATAGGACTTAATTCGCTGTTTGCAATTCGCTTACGAAAAATTAGGAGAAAAAGCCGCAGGCGCCGCCGATGCCCGCGGCTTGTGCATCCCTTGACGTCCGTTGCAGCAGAAACTGTCCCCTGCCTCATGGGAAACTTGCGGGGCGGCAAGGATTGCGGCGCCGCTCTGCCGCGGCGCAACGCTTGGGAATGCTTGACGCGGGCAGCTCACCGCAGCGTGGCCCGCTGGCCGCGGCCTTGCTCGCGTGCCGAGGGGGGAACGGCGACCGCCATGTGCCGCGATCCGGCCGGCTCCGCCGCTTTGCCCACCGCTCCGTCTTCCGCCCCCGTCGCGGACTCTCGGTCCCTGCGCCGCCAAAGCAACGCCAGAAACGCCGGCACGAGCACCGGTCGAACCACGGCCGTATCCAGAAGGATGCCCAGCGACAGGGCAAAGCCCAACTCGACGATCCCCCGCAACGTCCCGGTCATCATCGACACGAAGCTGCCGGCCATGATCACGCCGCAACTGGTGATGATGCCGCCGGTGCGGACCACGGCCACGCGCAATCCTTCGATCAGGCCGCGGCGATTCCGCTGCTCTTCCAGCACACGACTGGCCAGATAGATATTGTAGTCCTCGCCCACCGCGATCAGGATCACGAACAAGAATAAGGGCACCTTCCAGTCGAGTCCGTCGAAGTCTGGATAAACCCAGACGCACAGCATCTCGGTGGCGCCGATCGTCACGTAGTACGTGAACAGGACCGACAGGACCAGGTAGATGGAAATGAGCGGACGCCGCAGCAGGGCAATCAACACGAAGTAAACCGCCAGCAGGACCAGCCGCTCGATCAGTCTCTGATCGCTTTCGGTCACTGCCCGTAGGTCGCGCGTGCCGGCGGCGGTGCCGCAGTAGTCGAATTCCGCGCCGTACCATGGCGAGTCGGGGTCACGGGCCATCTGCTGCAACCGCCCGTCCAGATCGTCGAGCAGGTTCGCCGCCGCCCGCGAGAACGGATCGAACTCGGTCACCACGTCCAGCCGCGCCACCTGGCCGGCGAGGTCCGGCACCTGCGTCAGGTACGTGGCCTCGGTCCGCGGATGTTTGCGGGCGGCCAGTTTCCGCCGGCCGGCCGCCGTCAGCGGCGTGTTGCCCGTGCCCGGCTTGTCGCCCAGGGGCTCGGTGATGCTGCGGACGCTGGCCACGCCCGGCAAATCGTAAAGCTGTTTGGTAAGCCGGGCGATCTGCTGCTCGCCGGCCTCGGTATGGAAATTGGCGCGATCGTGATAGACCAGGATGGTGATCGGCCCCAGCTCACCACCGGGAAAATGCTCGCGGACGGCCTTCGTCGCCGACACGCTCGGCCGGTCGGGCGCCAGCTCTCCAATCAGGTTGTAGCTGATCGGCACCTCGCGCCACCCCTTGTAGGCAAACGGCAAGAGCACAAGCACGCTTCCCGCCAGGATCAAGCCCGGCCGCGCGATGATCGCGCGGGCCACCCGATCCCACAGCCCGCCGTCTTGCGTGTCGCTGTCGAACATGCGGGCGATGACGCCGCGCGCCGCGACGCCCGCGGGCCAGAAAACCAGCCTTCCAGCCGCGCGCAGCAGCGCCGGCGCGAGCGTCAGACACGCCGCCAGCGTTACGGTCAGGCACAGCGCGATCGTCGGCCCACTGTTGCTGAATTTGCCGAAATCGGCGAAGAACATCATCCCCAGCCCGAAAATGGTCGTTAGCGCGCTTCCCAGCACGGCTTCGCTGATGTGCTCGACGGCGGTAGCCAGCGCGTCGCGGCGGTTCAATCCCCGTTGCAGCTCTTCCCGGTATCGCGAGATGAGAAACAGGCAGTAGTCGGTGCCCGACCCGAACAGGATCACGATGATGAATATCTTCGTGGTCTTGAAAATCTTGAAATCGAACCATTGCATCCCGTCGATCCGAGGGACCTGCGTCAATAGGGCCACCAAGTCCATGGCGATCACCAGCGAAACGGCGATCGCCGCCAGCGGAATGAGCGCCAGAAGCGGCGCCCGGTAGACGACCAACAGGATGATCACAACCAAGATGACCGTCGACCATTCGATGTTGCGGATGCTCTCGGCCGCCGAGGCCAGCATGTCGCCGCCGATGGCGGCCGAGCCGGTGACGCCTATCGTAAGCCCGTCCGGCACCTCGCCGGACTGACGCGCCTCTTCAACGACTTGTTGCGCACGCTTCAGCGCCCGGATGTTGGCGACGGTCATGAACTCGCGAGCGAGGTTGATCATGACCAGGGCCGCCCGGTGGTCCCGGCTTACCAGCTTGCGGCCGATCACCTCACTCTCAGGCGTCCACACGCTGTCGACCGGCAGGTCGGGCACCGCTTCGGGCGCGAAACGCGCGCCCAGCCGTTCGACGGCCTGCAAATCTTCAGCCGTCATTCCGCCGGCGCGCTGGGCGACGATCACGAACTGGCTTTTCGCCCGGTTCTCGGGGAAGGCCTGCGCCATGAGGCGCTCGCCGCGAACGCTGGTCATCCGCTCGGGCAGGTAGGCCAGGTCGCCGTCGTTGGTCACCGAATCCCAGGCCGGGGCGAACCAGGCGGCGGCGGGCACGAGCGCGGCCCAAGCGATGATGATCGCCAGCCACCACCGCGCCACGAATTGGCCGAGCCATTTGTACATGCGCGTCTTCGCTCAAGGCCCCTTTGTGGCCGGCCCGGGATCGCCGCCAGCAATCGATCGTACCGGCTCATTGGCGGCAATCCAAGGCGAAGCCCCGGGCCAAGAGGGCCATTCTGTTTTTCAAAATGGCGAGGCGGGAAAATGGGACTGGCTCCGAGCGCAAACAGCGCAAGCCCTTTCATACCAACGCTGCGTCTCGGTGCCTGTCCCACTTTCCCGCCGGTGCGCCGCCGTTCGAGCTTGAATCTGTGAACGGCCCTGCCCGAGCCTGGAGAACTGCAAAGTCCTGGGAGAGGGGGTCAGGCACATTTGTCGGCCGAAGGTCTTCGGAAGAATTGAGAACCGCATGTGCCGACAAAATGAGCCGGACCCCGGACTTTGCAGTTCTCCTGCGCGGGGCGGACACCTTGCCCGACTCCGCCACGGGGCTGCTGCAACCTTCGGCCGGTAACGCACAGACATCGGATGTCAAGCGAAATGCCGTCCGCCGCGGCGCGGCGGTCGGCAGCCGGCGCTTGCCATCGCCAGGATTTCCGCCACGATGGATAGCTGCGGGAGGACGTTGGTGCGGCACGTCGAACGGCGAATCATCCAGGCGGGGCGCCCGATGCGAAACAGACCAGAGGCACCGCGGCGGCCCTTCGGGCGGCTTTTGTGCGGCGTCGCGCTTGTGTGTCTGCTCGTCACCGGCTGCCGTGAGTCCGGCAATTCGATCGGCCGACTTGATATCGTCTGGGGGCGTCGCGGCATCTCCGACGGCCGCTTGCAGAAGCCGCGGGCCATGGCCATCGACGACGCGGACCAGCTCTACATCGTCGACATGACCGCCCGCATCCAGGTGTTCACGGCCGACGGCCAATTCAGCCACTCGTGGCAGACGCCAGTGCACGAAAACGGTCGCCCCACCGGGTTGTCGATCGATCGCCAGGGGCGCGTTCTCGTGGCCGACACGCACTACTTTCAGGTGCTCATCTACTCGCCCACGGGCGAATTACTCCAGCGCATCGGCGGCACCAAGGGAAACGCGCTGGGCGAGTTCGGTCTGGTCACCGATGTCGTCGAGGACGTAAAGGGGAACCTGTACGTCTCGGAGTACGGTGAGTACGACCGCATTCAGAAGATCGCGCCTGACGGGACCTTCGTCATGCAATGGGGCGGCCACGGTTCGGAGCCCGGCCAGTTCGTGCGCCCGCAGCACCTGGCGATTGACAAGGAAGACCACATCTGGGTCTGCGACGCCTGCAATCACCGCATCCAGGTCTTCGATACCGAAGGCACGTTGCTGTCGATCTGGGGCACCGCCGGCAGCGAACCGGGACAGCTCTACTATCCGTACGACCTGGTGTTCGACGGTCGCGACAACGTCTACATTTGCGAGTACGGAAATCACCGTGTGCAGAAATTCACGCGCAACGGCCAGTCGCTGGGATGCTGGGGACACGAGGGGCGCGGACCCGGCGAACTGCACAACCCGTGGGCGCTGGTGCGAGACAGCAAAGGGCGGATCCACGTTTTGGACACTAACAACCACCGCGTCCAGCGCGTTGTGATGTAAGCCGCCGCGCAAGGGCAAGTTCTGCACCGCTCCCCCTGTTCCGTAACCCCTAACCCCCTAATCCCTAACCCCTACACATGTCCGCCTACGGAATCAGCTTCGACAGCCCCGCCTGGCTGCTGCTGCTCTTGTTGATTCCGGTTTTGTGGTGGTGGGGACGGCGGAGCCTGGCCGCGCTGGGGCGATTTCGGCGGTTCTCCGTCATGCTGATCCGCAGCGTGATGGTGCTGCTGTTGGTGTTGGCCATGGCCGAGATGCAGCTCATCCGCCGGACCGACCGGGTGGCCGTGGTCTACCTTTTGGATCAGTCGCTGAGCATACCGCAGCAGAAACGCCTGGCGATGATCGACTTCGTCAACAAGGCGATCCTAACCCAGCGCAAGCCACAGGATCTGGCCGGCGCCATCGTGTTTGGCCGCGAACCGGCGATCGAGGTCCCTCCCTACGACGACAACGTGCAAGTGCCCACCAAGACAGAAAGCTCGATCGATCCGAACTACACGAACATGGCGGCCGCGATCAAGCTGGCCCAGGCCGCCTTCCCGCACGACGCGGCGAAACGCATCGTGATCGTCAGCGACGGCAACCAGAACATCGGCGACGCCCTGGAGGAGGCCCAAGGCGCCGCCGAGGCCGGCATCGGCATCGACGTGTTGCCGGTCCGCTACGGCGTGCGGAGCGAGATCATCGTCGAGAAAGTCGCCATCCCGCCCGACGTGCGCAAAGGCCAGCCCTTCGATCTGCGGATCGTCGTGAACAACACCAACGAGGCCCGGCCCGGCGACCCCGGCGTGGTCGGCGGCACGCTGCGGGTGTCGCAGCGAACGAGCGACCAGCCCAACGAGCTGTCGAGCCAGCACGTCGATCTGCCGCCGGGCAAGAGCGTGTTCACCGTGAGGCAGCAGATCGACGACCCCGATTTCTACACCTACGAAGCGCTGTTCGTGCCCGACGATCCGGCGGCCGACGCCATGTCGCAGAACAACCGCGCGACGACGTTCACGCACGTTCGCGGCAGCGGCCAGGTGCTGTTGATTGAAAACTACGAGAACCGCGGCGAGCACCAGCAATTGGTCGATCGCCTGCGGGCCAACGATCTCGAGGTGACCGTCCGGCCCAGCAACCAGCTCTTTACGGGCCTGCCGGAGCTGCAGCCGTTCGACACGGTGATTCTGGCGAACGTGCCGCGCTCCGGCGGGGACGACGTCGCGCGGATCACGAACTTCAGCGACGATCAGATCAAAATGCTCGTCCGCAACACCGAGGCCATGGGCGCCGGACTCGTGCTCCTGGGCGGGCCCAACAGCTTCGGCGCCGGCGGCTGGACGAACACCGAGCTGGAAAAGGCCATGCCGGTCGACTTCCAGATCAAGAGCAACCAGGTCGTCCCGAAGGGGGCCCTGGCTTTGATCATGCACGCTTCGGAGTTGGCCGACGGCAACTACTGGCAAAAAGTCATCGCCAAGGAGGCGGTCAAGGCACTGGGCACCGAGGACTATTGCGGCCTGCTGCATTGGAACGGGACCGACCAGTGGCTGTGGGGTGGCGTGATCGCCATCCGCGACCGACGCGAACGCATGCTGGGAATGATCGACCGCATGACCCCCGGCGACATGCCCGCCTTCGATCCCGGTTTGCTGTTGGCGGAGCGGGCGTTCGTCAAACTAACCGACGCGGCCGTGAAGCACATGATCGTCATCTCGGACGGCGATGCCTCGCCGCCCACCCTGCCGGTGATCAACTCTCTTAAGCGGCTCAAGGTCACCGTGACCACGGTCGCGGTAGGCTGCCATGGGCCCGCCGAGAGCAAGGTGATGGAGCAGTTGGCGCTAGCGACCGGCGGCAAGTACTACGCGGTGCAAAGCCCGCAGGCGCTTCCCAAGATCTTTCAGCGCGAGGCGCGTCGCGTCGCGCAGCCGTTGGTGTACGAGAAGCCGGATGGTTTCTCCGCGGCGCTGCGCTATCCGCACGAGATCACGAGCGGTCTGACCGGCCCCTTGCCCCCCTTGACGGGCTTCGTGCGAACGACGATCAAGCGCAATCCGCTCGTTGAGCTGGCGATGACCGCGTCCGTCCCGATCGACGAAGCCAATGCCACGATCCTGGCCACGTGGACGTATGGGTCGGGTCGGGCCGTGGCATTCACCACCGACGACGGCGCGCGGTGGGCCAAGCAATGGGCCACCTGGCCCGAGTACGACAAGTTTTTCAGCCAGCTCGTCCGCTGGTCCATGCGGCCGGTGGCCGACACCGGCAAATTCACCGTGGCCACGGAGGTCGAGGGGAACAAAGTCAAGGTCTTCGTCACCGCGCTCGACAAGGACGACGCGTTTCTCAATTTTCTCGATCTGTCGGGCGGCGTCATCGGACCCGACGTCGAGCCGCGTGAGCTGAAGCTCCAACAGACGGCGCCAGGCCGCTACGTGGGCGAATTCGACGCCGCCGACGCCGGCAGCTATTTTATGATGCTCAATCCCGGGGCCGGCATGGCACCGCTGCGGACCGGCGTCAACGTTCCGTACTCGGCCGAGTTCTCCGACCGAGAGGCCGACGTGGCCCTCTTGCAATCCTTGGCCGAATTGACCCCCAAGAACGGCAAACCGGGCGTGGTGATGGAAGGCTCGCTCGACGCCGGCGGAGTCGAGTCGCTCTTGGAGATCGACAGCTTTCGCCGCGATCTGCAGCCGGCCAATCCCAGTCAGGACGTGTGGCATATATTGGTGCTGTCGGCGGCGTGCCTGTTCTTCTTTGACGTGTTCATCCGAAGGGTGACGATCAGCCTGGCATGGGCGGTGCCACTAGCGGTCCAGTTGCGCGACCGGATTCTGCGTCGCGAAGCGCAGCCGCAAGCGAGCGAGTACATGGATCGACTGCGAAGCAAGAAGGCGGAGGTGTCGGAGAAGCTCGAGCAGCAGCGATCGGCGGCCCGGTTCGAGCCGGCTGCCCCGCCGCCATCGGACGCAAGCGTGCTCGAGCCGACGGCGCTGGGCGAGCCACTCGCCGCGAAGCCCCGCCCGGCGGCCCCCCCTCCGCCGCCCCCCTCGGAGCAGGAAAGCTACACCAGCCGGCTACTGAAGGCCAAGAAAAAAGTGTGGGAAGAGCGCGACAAGAACAAGGAGTGAGCGCGGAGCGCCATGGCTGTTTGCGATAGAAGAGGCCGAGTACGACAGTCGCCCCGGCGCGTCAGCGCGTCGTCGGGATTGCCATTGCGCCAGGCGTCGCAACGAAGTTCTCAGCCCCGCAAGGGGCGGCAGCACGTAGCCGTGGGCGTGAGCCCACGGGCGACCGCGCGCAAAGACTCTCCAAAGCCCCGAAGGGGCGACAGAGGGCGGTGCGACGAGACGTTCGGCGGCACCCCGATGTCGCCCCTGGCGGGGCTCAGACGAGCGCATTGGCCCGCGCATTCCGTGGGCTTCCGCCCACGGCTACGTGCTGCCGCCGCTTTCGCGGCTATTCTCGCGGTCCCGTCTCAACAAACCCAACCCATTTCAACGATCAGCACACCAAGGAACCCTAACGCATGAGCATCGGCGAATCGATGGAGAGACAGAGCGCGGAATTCCTCGCTCGCTATAGCCAGGTCCGCGACCAGTTGGGACACGTCATTGTCGGCCACGAGGATATCGTCGACGGCGTGCTGACGTGCTTGTTCGTCGGCGGGCATTGCCTGCTGGAGGGGGTGCCGGGACTGGGCAAAACGCTGCTGGTGCGCACGCTGGCCGAGGTCCTTGACCTGGACTTCTCCCGCATCCAGTTCACACCCGATCTCATGCCCGCCGACATCCTCGGCACCAACATGGTCATGGAGACGCCCGACGGCAAACGGGTGTTCGAGTTCCAGCGCGGGCCAATCTTCACGCAAATCTGCCTGGCCGACGAAATCAACCGCGCCACGCCCAAAACCCAGTCCGCCATGCTCGAGACGATGCAGGAGGGCTCCGTCACCGCGGGCGGGCATCACTATGTGCTGGAAAAGCCGTTCTTCGTCCTGGCCACGCAGAATCCCATCGAGCAGGAAGGCACCTACCCGCTACCCGAGGCGCAGCTCGACCGGTTCTTCTTCAAGCTGGTGGTCGGCTATTCCAATCGGGCGGAGCTGGCCACGATCATCGATCGCACGACGCGCGGCATCGACGTCCAGCCTGTGAAAGTGATGGAGGGCGCCGAAATCCTCAAGTGGCAGAAGCTGGTGCGCGAGGTGATCCTGGCGCCCCACGTGCAGGATTACATCGTGCGGTTGACGCTGGCCACGCACCCCGACGGCCCTTTCGCCTTCCCGGTCACCAACAAGTATCTGCGGTGGGGCGCCAGCCCGCGGGCTGCCCAGACGTTGGCCCTGGCGTCGAAGATGCGGGCGCTTTTGGAACGCCGCTATAACGTCAGCTTTGAGGACGTGCGGCGGGTCTACCTGCCGGCGCTACGGCACCGCGTGATACCCAATTTCGAGGCGCAGGCCGAGAACATCGCCAGCGACCGCATCCTATTGGACCTGTTGGAACTTGTGCCGGAGAAAGCCGAAGACGCCGCCGCCGCATAACGACATCACAGCCAACTCGACGCGAAACCACCGACATGTCCACCGAATCGATCCCACTCCTGTCGCCCGAATTGCTTGCCCAGCTAGAGCGGCTGGAACTGGTGAGCCGCAAGATATTCCGCGGCCGGATCAAAGGGGAACGGCGCAGCCTGCGCAAGGGGCAGAGCGTCGAGTTCGCCGATTTCCGCGCCTACGTGCCCGGCGACGATCTGCGGCGCGTGGACTGGAACACCTACGCGCGCCTCGACCGGCTGTTCTTGAAGCTGTTTCTCGAGGAAGAAGACCTGCATTTCTATGCACTTGTCGACACGAGCGAATCGATGACCTTCGGCACGCCCAGCAAGCTCGAATTCGCCAAGCGGCTGGCGGCGGCGCTGGGATTCATCGGCCTGATCCGCTCGGACCGGGTGCGGATCGAGACGCTGGCCCAGTCCGCCTCGCAGCACGGCCCCAGCCTCCGCGGCCGCCAAAGCGTGTGGCGAATGCTCGACTACCTCAACGGGATCGAGGCCGGCGGCACGATGTCGCTCACGACGGGCATCAAGAATTTCTGCCTCCGCAATAGCGGCCGCGGCATCGTGGTGCTGATCAGCGACCTGATGGACAAGAACGGCTACGAGGACGGTCTCCGCTACCTGATGGCGCAGCGCATGGACCCGTACATCGTTCAGGTCCTCTCAGAGGAAGAGCTGGAGCCGGATATGAAGGGCGATTTGCGCTTGGTCGACTGCGAGGACGACGACGTGGCGGAGATATCGGTCAGCGTTCCGTTGCTGAAGCGATACAAGCAGACGCTGGCGTCGTTCGTCTCGGGCGTGCAAGATTTCTGCACCCGCCGCGGCATGGCGTGCTTGTTGGCCCGCAGCAGCCAGCCGGTCGACCAACTGGTCAGCGGCTACCTGCGGCGGCGAGGACTGATCCGATGATGGCGTGGCCGCAACTATCGAGCATGCTTTCGGCGTGGCAATGGGCCGCGCTGGCGCTTGTGCCGCCGGCGATCATCGCGCTTTACTTCCTCAAGCTGAAGCGTGAGCCACTGGAGGTGCCCAGCACGTATCTGTGGCTCAAGTCGATCGAAGATTTACACGTCAACAGCATCTGGCAGCGGCTGCGGCAAAGCCTGCTGTTGCTATTGCAATTGCTGCTTCTGGCGCTGTTGGCGGCGGTGCTCTTTCGGCCGTCCTGGCAAGGATCGTCGCTGTCGCAGAACCGGCTGATTTTTCTGGTGGACAATTCGGCCAGCATGGGGGCGACCGACGTGCAGCCGACGCGGCTTGACGAGGCCAAGCGCCGGGTGCTGGGTCTGATCGACGAGATGCGTTCCGGCGACGTGGCGATGATCGTCAGCTTCTCCGACGGGGCCCGCGTCGAGCAGATGTTCACCGACAGCCGCGGTGAGCTTCGCCGCCGTCTGGACGCTATCCAGCCGACCGACAAGCCGACTTCGATCGCCGAGGCCCTGCGGGTGGCCAGCGTTCTGGCCAACCCCGGCCGCAGCGCCACCGACATCCGCGACACGCAAGTCGCCGAGGCGCTGCCGGCGCAGTTGTTCTTTTTCAGCGACGGCAACTTCTCGGACGACACGGAGTTCTCGTTGGGCAACCTCGAGCCGACGCCCCCCGTGTGGATCGGCACGACGGACGCCGACAACGTGGCGATCGTCGCCTTCAGCACGGCGCGAAGCGAGATCGACCCGGAAAAGTTCCAGGCCTTCGGCCGATTGGAAAACACGGGACTGCGCGACGCGACGATTGACGTCGAATTGCGCGTGGGGGACGAGCTGGTCGACGCACAGCGCGTGGAGATACCGGCCCGAAAGTCGCGCGGCGTGGCCTTCGACCTCGAGCACGCGTCGACGGGCGTCCTCGAGCTGCGGCTGGCAAAGGATGACGCCTTGGCGGTGGACAACCGCGCCTGGACGGTGATGCACGCGCCGCGCCGCAGCCGCGTGCTATTCGTCACCGCCGGTGACGAGCCGTTCCAGGTGGCGCTGCGCACCGAGCGCGCGCTCGAGGTCGCGGAAGTGGTGCAGAAAAGCCCCGACTTTCTGACGACCCCGCAGTATAAGAAGGAGGCGGCCGGCGGCTCCTGGGACCTCGTGATCTACGATCGCTGCCGGCCCGAAGCAATGCCGCAGGCCAACACGATCTTCGTCGGCCAGCTTCCGCCCGGCGAAGTGTGGAAAGAGCGCGAGAAGGTCGTCGCCCCACAGATTATCGATGTCAATCGGGCCCATCCGCTCATGCAATGGTTGGACATGGCGGACGTGCTCGTGCTCGAGGCGAAGCCGCTCGTTCCGCCGTCGGGGAGCGCGCTGTTGATCGAGTCGACCGAGGGTCCGCTATTGGCCCTGGCGCCGCGCGAGGGGTTCGAGGACGTCGTGACATCCTTCGAGCTGGTCAGCGCCGACAAGATCGGCACCAACTGGCCCGTGCGTCCCAGTTTCCCGGTCTTTGTCCTCAACGCGCTGGGCTACCTGGGCGGTAACCGGGAGCTGCAGCACTCCGACGCGGTTCAGCCCGGCCGCCCCGTGGCGCTTCGGCCGGAGACGGCGGCGAACCAGTTGACCATTGTGCCGCCTGCGCCGGACGCGCCGGTCGACGTCGCCCGGGGGCGACACAACGTGTTCCACTTCGCGGGCACGGGCCGGGTCGGCGTGTACCAGGTCCGCGAAGGAAAAAAGGACGTGGACCGCTTTGCCGTCAATCTCTTCAATCCGGCCGAAAGCGACATCAAGGTCAACCCCGACCGCAAGCTGAAAATCGGTCACGTGGAGATCGAGAGCGGCACCGCCTGGGAGCCGGCCCGCCGCGATGCCTGGAAATTCATCCTCCTGGCGGCCTTGGCAATTCTGCTGTTTGAGTGGTATATCTACAATCGTCGCGCCTACCTTTAATCCCTTCGTTTGCCTTTCGGCCCAAAGAGCGGCCGGCCCTCCTGGAAGCGAACGAGCAATGCTCAAAAAACCCCTGCTGCGGCGGCGGCAGAAAAAACAAACGGCGAAACCGCGCAAAAAGGTCTTCAACAACATCGTCGAGAACAAGCTGATCAACCGGGTCAGCTACGAGAAGTACCGCGAAAAAGTCCGCGACGTCTACGACGGGCCGCAGGGCGCCCTGTTGGCCACTTGCAGCTTGCTCTCGGGCCATATCGCCCTGGGCGACCGCCTGCTGCGTGAGCGCCGCTTCGACCTGCGCGGGGCGCGGCAGATCCTGGATGTCGGCAGCGGCGCCGGCCAGATCGCCAAGCATGTCTTGAAATACGCCGACCGCGACGCGCGGCTGACCTGCTTCGACCTGTCGCTGGAGATGATGCGCCGCGCGCGTACGCGGCTGAAGAGCGCCTCCCCCCGGCACCTTGTGGCCGACCTGACGCGGCTGCCGTTCGCCGACGGCGCCTTCGACTGCGTCACGTGCGGCTATGTGCTCGAGCACTTGCCCGACGCCAGAAGCGGCTTGTCGGAGCTGGCCCGCGTCATGCGGCCGGGCGCGAAGATGCTCCTTCTTACGACCGAGGACAATTTTTCCGGCGCATGGACGAGCCGGTTCTGGTTCTGCCGCACCTACAACCGCCAGGAGCTGTTCCGCACGTGCCGGGACCTGGGGCTAGCGTGGAACAAAGAGCTGTGGTTCTCGCGGATGCACAAGATGCTCCGCGCCGGCGGCATCTGCGTCGAGATCGTCAAGGAATAGCGCGGCGTCCACGGATGGAAACTTCGCTGCACCGAGAGCTCAAGGCGCTGTACGCGGACGACGATGCGCGGGTCGAGGTGCGCGTGGGCCGATACCGCGTGGACGCGGTCGCAGGTGGCGAGCTCGTCGAAATCCAGCATGGACGGCTGGGAGCGATCGCGGTGAAGATTCGCGACCTGCTGGCCGGTCACCGGGTGCGGATCGTGAAGCCGATCGTGTGCGAAAAACTGCTGGTGAAACGCCGCCGAAGCGGCGGCCGCATCGTTTCCCACCGGCGTAGCCCCAAGCGGGGCCGGGTGCTCGACTTGTTTCACGAACTGGTTTACTTCACCAAGGTCTTCCCGCATCCGCGGTTAACGGTCGAAGCATTGCTGGTGGATATCGAGGAGCATCGCTTTGCCGGCCACGGGCGCCGCCGCCGGTGGCGGCGTGACGATCACCAGGTCGAAGACCAGCGGCTGGTGCGCGTCCGCGAAAGCCACGTGGTCCGCACGCCCAGCGACTTAGTCGCCCTTCTGGCCTGCGAGCTAGCCGCGCCGTTTCATTCCGGCGACCTGGCCGACCGGCTCGACGTGCCGCGGTTCCTGGCACAGCGAATCGCGTATTGTCTGCGCGAGGCGGGAGCCGCGAAACCGGTCGGAAAACGCGGCAACGCGGTGCTCTACGAGCTGGTCGCCGCCGCCAGGCGCATCGACCGATCCGCCGCATGACGCGCCGTGGCAGTTCAGACCAACCTCATGCCGACTTGCGGCCGCTCGGCTCGTTCTCGCGGCCCTGCGGATGCTTGAGGAACTTTGGGGTAGGCGGCCGGTGCTCGTGCTGGCCGGCCCCGAAGAACGCCGCGATCCGCGCCACCACGAACCGCTGCTCGTCGAACGAAAGCTCCGGGAAGATCGGTAGCGCGATCGTCTCCCGCGCCGCCTGTTCCGTGCGCGGCAGGCTCCCCACTTTGTAGCCCAGGTAGGTAAAGCACTGCTGCTCGTGGAGCGGCACTGGATAGTAGATTTCGGTGCCGATCTTGTGCGTGGCAAGGTGGCTCCGCAACTCGTCGCGGCGGCCGTCGGGCACGCGGACGGTGTACTGGTTCCACACGTGCCGGCAGTCGGCGGCTTCCACCGGCAGGCCCAATACGTCGGCCAGCCGGTGCGATGCGAAAAGCTCGTGGTAGCGGCGGGCGTGCAACTGGCGCTCGGCCGTCCAGCGATCCAGGTGGGCCAGTTTCACGTTCAGGACTGCCGCTTGCAGGCTGTCGAGCCGGCTGTTGATGCCGATCACCTGATGGTAGTAACGGGGCTGCATCCCGTGCACGTGCAACAGGCGCAACCGGTCGGCCAGGTCCTGGCGCGTCGTCGTCAGCATGCCGCCGTCGCCGACTCCGCCCAGGTTCTTCGTCGGATAGAAGCTGAAGCAGGCCACGTCGCCGATGCCGCCGGCTGGGCGGCGTTTGTACTCGGCGCCGATCGCCTGGGCCGCGTCCTCGACGACGGCCAGCTTGTGTCGCGCGGCAAGCGCGAGGATCGCGTTCATGTCGGCGCACTGGCCGAATAGGTGCACCGGCATGATCGCCTTCGTGGCCGGCGTGACGGCGGCCGCGATCTCGGCCGGGTCGATGTTGAAGGTTGCCGGGTCGATGTCGACGAAGACCGGTTTCGCGCCCAAGCGGACCACCGCGGCGGCCGTGGCGAAGAACGTGTAGCTGGGCAGGATCACCTCGTCGCCGGGCCCCACGTCGAGCGCCATCAGCGCCAACAAAATGGCGTCGCTGCCCGAGGCGCAGCCGATGGCATGCGGCACGTGGCAGTAGGCGGCGATCGCTTTTTCCAGTTCCTGGCAATCGGGTCCGAGCACGAACCGGCCGGAAGCCAGCACGCGGTTGACGGCGGCGTGCAATTCTTCCTTCAAAGACTGATATTGCCGCTGCATGTCGACAAGCGGCACGCCGGCTGCCTGCGGCTGGGAGACGGGAGTCGCGCTGGTCGACGGAGAATGCATGAACGCCTCCACGTTGAATGGTCCGACGGGGATGACCGATAGCAAGCAGAAGAAGAAGAACCGGCCGAAAATGGGCCGCAA
Source organism: Planctomycetia bacterium (assembly GCA_016191115.1). Classification (GTDB taxonomy): domain Bacteria; phylum Planctomycetota; class Planctomycetia; order Pirellulales; family JACPPG01; genus JACPPG01. The sequence goes on from JACPPG010000026.1 coordinate 123,682, forward strand.
CGATACGCGCGGCCGGGAGATGCGTCAAGGCCGGAAGCGGGCTTGCGGGCCACCCACGTAACCGCCGCGACGGAAGGTTTGCCACGATTATTTGCGGCTGCGATATTTCTTGACCCGCGACCATTGCCGGGGCTAGGCTTCGCCGCATGGCCGCACGCCCAAGGAAGACAAAGCCGCCGCGCATCGTCGTTCTCGCCGGTCCGAACGGCGCGGGAAAATCAACCACGGCCGCGGCCATCCTGCGCGGCCCGCTCCGGGTCCGAGAGTTCGTCAATGCCGATTCGATCGCGGCTGGCTTGTCGGCGCTTGCGCCCCAGAGCGCGGCAATGGATGCGGGGGCATCATGCTTGCCCGGATACGCCAGTTGGCATCCGAGCACGTCGACTTCGCCTTTGAAACGACGCTCGCCACGCGGTCGTTTGGCCCGTGGCTGGCGTCGCTGGCCGCTCACCGCTACGAGATTCACCTGGTATTCCTGTGGCTGCCCAGTCCTGAGGTTGCGATCGCCCGCGTGGCCCAACGCGTGAAGCAAGGCGGGCACCACGTCCCGGACGAAACGGTCCGCCGGCGCTACTGGGCCGGGCTGCGGAACTTCTTCGGTATTTACCAGCCGTTGGCCGCGAGCTGGCAGATGGTAGATAATAGTAGGCGGCGCATGCGCCCAATCGCCGCCGGCCGTGGACGCGAGCTCATGGAAACTAATGACGCCGACGCGTGGGACCGCGTTAAGGCTGCACTCTGAAATGGCACAGCATTCGACAAACGCAGACGTTGAACGCATCCGTCGACAGGCGGCTGCGGTGCTGGCGGCAGCACAAAAGGGGGTCGATAAAGCCCTCGCCATGCACAAGCGTTCGGGCAACCCGATCGCCGTCTGGGAGAACGGCGCGGTGCGGTGGATCCCGCCCGAAGAGATTGACGTGCCGACGGCAGAAGACCGTCGCTAGTCTCGCAGGGCCGCGGTTAGCGCCAGCCACGCCGCCAGCGTTGCCAGCTCTTCATCCTGCCGCCACGGCGGGCCAAGTGTTCGCCCCAGTTCGCTAACGGTCTTCGCGATCACGCCTGGCGCCATGCCCAGCTCGTTAGCCGCAACTTCCGCGATCTCCCGCTCGCGCACGCCGACCACAGGGATGCCAAGTTGCTCGGCCGCGTGCACGATGGCGTTGCGGAACAGATGGCCTTCGGCGGTGTGAATCGCCGGGTGCGAGGCAAGCGTCGCCTCGAGCGAGGTCGTGGGCCGGCCGGAGCTGAGCAGGATGCCGCAGCCGGCAATCTTGTGGCCCTGCCGCTCCGTGTCGCGAACAACCGCTCGGATCGCCGCCCGCGCGAGGAACCGGGTCCGCTTGACCCGCGCGGCGATGAAGGCCTTGGCGTGCTTCAAGCTCATCTCGGCCGCGGCGTGATACGGCTGCACCTCCTCGGAGCGCGACAAGTCCGCGATCTGGACGCGCCGCCGGTCGACGATCGTCGGTGAACCGGCCGGCGCGGCCACGGCCACTGCCGCCGCCCAGCCGGAATGCGCCCGAAAGCCGATCGCCACGGGCATCCGCGCGGCAGATTTTGGAGCGGCCCCCCGCTTGCGCGTAACGCGTTTCGCCATGATGGATCGCTGGCCGGCTCCGGGACCACGGTGCTCACAGCGCACCCTACCTCTGACCACCGACCACTGTCCATTATTATTTAGCGGCCAGCTCGGCAAACTCGTGCACGCTCCGCGGCAGGTTGCCGGCCGCATCGAACGGCAGGTCGCGCAGCTCCGTGAGGATTTCCAGGTCGTCGCGCCCGCGGGCTTCCTCGAGATAGACTTGCGAGCACTCGACTTCGGCCAGGTCGAGCGTGTTTTTGATCCACAGGATCTTGGCGTCCGGCGGCTCGGTGAGCCCGATCGTCGGCAGGGCCTCGTTCAGCACTTCGCGGTCGGTCTCGAAATCGACCGGCAGCATGCAGGCCGCCACGTGGCCGGCGGTCAGGCAATTGATCCGCGTGAAGCTCAGGTTCGTCTGCCGCACGGCCCGCGACGTGCAGAACTCGGCGATGCCGATGCCGGCGGCGTTGCCGTGCGTCTCCTCGGTCAGCCCACGAACGACGATCCGCTTGACCTTCGGATACTCGTCGGGCGCGGGCGCGTGCGACTGGAATTTCCGGCCGACGATGTTGGTGTCCATGCCGGCGCCGCTGATGTTCTTGCCGATCTCGTCGATGAACAGGATGTCGACCAGGCGAAACGGCAGCCGCGCCATCCATTTCTTCGCCAGGGCCAATAGCTCCTTCTCACGGGCCTCGAACTCCTCGGGCGCGACGGCCGCGATCTTCGCCGTCTCGTCGTAGGCGTTCTCGATCACGGCCAGCCCGGCGACGATTCGGCAGTTGGCCAGCACCCGCCCGGCCACGCTGCGGACGATCTGGGCAAAGTTGTAATCCTTGATCGCGCGGTGATAGACCTTGGCGCCGTTATGCTTCCCGAGGCCGATGAGCATCATCTTCATCAGGCCGCTTTCGATGTCGCCCACGAAATCGGTGTGCGGCTTGACGCGGCCGACCACCAGCACGTGATCGGCCTCGTAGGCCTGGCGATCGAAGTGGACCGGGAAGCCTTCCTTCGTCTGGCAGACGACGACCGTCTCCATGCTGGCGCGGATCGGGCAGCCGCAGAACGCTTCGGTGATGCCATAACCCTCGACGATTTGCCGCTGCCCTTCGGCCGTGCCGCCGCCGTGGCTGCCCATGGCGGGCACGATGAACGGTTTGGCGCCCAGCGCCTGGAAGTGCTCGACGGCGGCCTTAATCACGAGGCGAATGTTGGCGATGCCGCGGCTGCCGGCGGTGATGGCCACGCTCTGGCCCGGCCGCACGCGCGTGGCCAGGTTGAGCCGCGCGAGCTCTTGGTCGACGGCGGCGGCCAAGTCGTCGACCTTGGGTCCGTCGAACTTCTGACGCACGCGAAACATTTTCGGGTAGTCGATCATCGGCCGCTATTTCTCCCTGGCTATGAGTGCTAGCGTATCACGCCCCGGGCACTGGTCCCAATGGGTACGGCTCTATCGCGGGACCAACCGCCGACCCCTCGTTGCACGGGGTGCATTCGCCGGGCTCGATGGGTGGTCCTCTCCACTTGTGGCGCCCAATCGACTGTACCACTCCGCTGCGATGCGCTCTAGGCCGTGCCGCGGATTTGCCGTTAGAATGCCGCGGCCTGTCATGTCTCCCCTGGCCGGTCCGTAAGGGATGCGCCGGCCAACCATCCCCGCGAACCCCGGGCAAGGAAGCAATCTATGGCAACCGTCAGCCGAGCACACCGCCGCGCCCGTCGCCGTGACGACGAGCTGCTCGACGAACCGCAGCCGCGCAAACGACGCTGGCTGTTCACGATGATCGTGCTGGTCGGCTTGCCGGCCGTGCTATGGTTCGCGCCGGCCATCGTCGCCCACAGCCCGCTTTGCGACCGCGTGGTGGCGATGATCTTTTCCGACCTGCGGGGCACGGTCTCGGTCTCAAGCGCGTCGCTGGGCTGGCTGTCGCCCGTGGCCGCGCGCAACGTGGAGGTCCGCGACCTGGCCGGCAAGCCGCTGGCCGTCGTTCCGGCGGTGACGAGCAGCAAGACGCTGCTGGCGATCTTGCTGAACATGCGCGACCTGGGAACCTTCCAGCTCGATCGGCCGCAGTTCGACGTGGTGCTCCGCGAGCGCGGCAGCAACGTCGAGGACGCGATTGCCGGATGGCTCGAATCCAAGGACAAGCCGAACAGCCCGCTCGGGATCAGCGTCGCGATCAACGGCGGCGTGGCGCGCATCGACGACGTGGCCGCCAGCCGCCAATGGCAAGTTGAGGAACTCGACTGCGATGTCGCCGTGCCGCGCGCGACCGACCAACCGATCGAGCTGGCAGCATCGGGCCGCGTCACGCCGGGCAAGCCGGCCGGGCATTTTTCCGTGCGGATGAAGCTGCAACCGGGACCAGAAGGTGCCGCCGCGAAAGCCGCGGGGGCGGATAGCAAAAAAGATGGCGCAGCGGCAACAAACCTGCTAGCCGGTTCGGGCGACGTCAGCGTGACGTCCGAAGTGCTGCCCCTGGACCTTTTTGAACCGCTCCTGCGGCGCGTGGCCGAGCGATGCGAGCTGGCCGGCCTGCTCGATGCGAACCTCACGGCCCGTTGGGGACCCGACGCCGCGCAGGCGCCAGCGGCCGAGCTCAACGGCCAGGCCACGGTGACGCGGCTCGTCTTGGCCGGTGCCGGGCTGGCGGAAGATCGGCTGCGGCTCCTTCGCATCCACGTGCCGTGCAGCGTCGTTCGCAAAGGAGACCGGCTGGAAGTGCAGCGGTTCGATATCGAGTCCGACGTGGCGCAGCTCACGTGTTCGGGCACGATCGAAGATATCAGCCGGCTGGGCCCTTCGTGGTTCCGCTCGCTGTGGGACGTGCTGCCGCATTCGGCCGGCGAAATCAAGGGGAACGTCGATCTGGCGAAGCTCGCCGGCGTGCTGCCTTCGACGCTTCACGTGCGCGACGGAATGCAAATCCAAGAAGGCGCGGTCAATCTCGACGTGAAGGCCGGACCCGAAAACGGCGCTTGGGGCTGCACCGGCAAAGTCGAAACCACGCGGCTGGTGGCCACCGAGGAAGGGCGGCAGGTCACGTGGGACCATCCGCTGTCGATCACCGTCGCCGGGCACGACAGCCCCCAGGGACCGATCGTCGAGCGGCTCGAAGGCGAATCGGACTTCCTCAAATTCGAGGGTTTGGGCACGCCCGACTCGTTCAGTCTCTCGGCCAACTTCGAGCTCGGACGGCTCGGCAACGAGTTGGGCAAGTTTCTCGACCTGGGCGAGCTAGCGCTGAGCGGCGACGGGTGGGGCCGATTGAACTGGCAGCGCCACGCCGACGACGCCTTCGAGGCCGACGCCGAAATCCAGGCCACGAATTTTGCACTCGCGCGGCCCGGCAAGCCCCAGTGGCATGACCAGCGATTGACCGTGATGGCGGCGGCCAAGGGACAGCTCGACGGGCAGAAGATCAGGCGGGTCGAAACGGCCACGGTCGACGTCGAATCGGCATCGGACCAATTCACGCTGGCGCTTGTTACGCCGGTCGAGCAGCCGACCAGCAAGACGCGCTGGCCGCTCGACGCGAGCTTGCGAGGCGAGCTGTCCCGGTGGCTCGCTCGCGTTGAGCCGTGGGTCGGCTTGCCCGCCGATTGGGAAGTCGCCGGCGTCGCCAACGTGATCTCGACCGTGAACTACTCGGCGGAGTACATCGACGTCGTCAAATGTCAGGCGGACGTCGAGCAATTGCATGCCGTTGGGCCGTCGTTGGTCATCGACGAGCCGCGGCTGCGCGTCGCCGGGACCGGCAGCCTGGCCGTGGCCCATGGCAAGCTCGACTTGAAGGAGGCGACGCTCACCGCGCCCGACGTCACGGCCCGCATGCAGGACGCGACGATTGTTTTTGGCGACGATCGCTCGCCGCAGCGCGTCGCTCTGGCCACGCTGCAAGGCAACGCCGCCACGCTGTATCGCTGGACGCAGGACCCTCGGCAGCCGGCCAACTGGCAGGTCGAGGGCATGGTGGCATGCACGCTCCGCGCCGACATGAGCCACAACGCGCCGTCGCTCGATCTTGACGCTACGATCGACGACCTGGCCGCCACGCCCAAATCGGGCCAGACCTGGCGCGAACGTCAGGTCCGCCTGATCGCCAAGGGCGCGTATGATGAGAAGGCCGATGCCGTTCAGCTCGCACGACTGGAATTGGCCTCCGACGCCGTGCAACTGAACGCCACCGGCCGCATCGACCGCTGGTCGAAGGACCGCACGCTGTCGATCGCCGGCAAGACCGACTACGACTTGGAAAAGGTCACGCTCATCTTGCAGCCGTATTTCGGCGAGGGAATCCGCCTTGCCGGACGCGAGTCGCGCTCGTTCACGCTCAGCGGGCCAATCGCCTCCGCGACTGGTGCACCCACAGCTCAAGGTGGCGCGCCGCCCGCCGAAGTGAACGACCGCCTGCGAAAGCTCGCCGGCCGGGCCGACGTGGGTTGGCAGTCGGCCGCGCTCTACGGCTTCGACGTGGGGCCGGGCTCGCTGCAGGCGTCGCTCGCCGGCGGCGTGCTCTCGGTTGCACCAACCAAACTCAACCTTAGCGGAGGCACGCTGGCCCTGGCGCCGCAGTTGCGCCTCTCGCCCACGCCGACGGAGCTTATGATGCCGGCCGGGCCGCTGGTGGAGCAGGTCAGCATCACGCCCGAAATGTGCCGGAACTGGCTGATGTACGTGGCGCCGGTCGTCGCCGGCGTTACGGAAGCGCAAGGGAAGTTCTCCGTGCAACTGGCCGGCTGCCGGTTGCCGCTGGCCGAAATGGCCAAGGGAGACATTGCCGGGCAGATGACCGTGCACACAGTCGAGATCGGGCCCGGCCCGTTGATCAAGGAGCTGGCTCTGCTTTTGGGGAACGCGTCGGGCGTCAAATTGAAGAGGGAATCGAACGTCGATTTCCGCATGGTCGAGGGACGCGTCTATCACCGCGGTCTGGAGCTCGAGTTCCCGGAGGTGACGATCCGCACGTACGGATCGGTCGGGCTCGACCAGACGCTGGCGATCATGGCCGAGATGCCGGTCCCGCAGAAGTGGCTCAAGGAGAATCTGGTCGGCGCGGCATTGAAGGACCAGGTGATCCGCCTGCCGATCGCCGGGACCCTAGAGAAGCCGGAAGTCGACCGCCGGGTGCTGGCCGACTTGCAGCGTCAATTCATCCGCGAGGCGGGCGGGAACCTGCTGCGCAACGAACTGGGCCGCCAGCTCGACCGGTTGCTCGAGCCCTTGGCGCCCAAGCAGTAAGCCGGCGCGGCTGCGGCCTATGGCAGAGGTCCTTCCGCTCTCGTCGCGCCCAACCGATAATGTCCGGCGGCCTAATGGCGGACCGGTTATGGCGCGCTTGTCTGGCATCGTGACGGCGATGGCATTTCGTTTCCGCCCGGTCGTCGTGGAAGCACGCACGCGAAACGTCCGATGAAACTGCTGATCCTCGGTTCGACCGGATATCATCCGAATGAGCGCAGGCACACGGCCTGCCTCATGCTGCCTGAGATCGGCGTGGTGCTGGATGCCGGCACGGGCATGTTTCGCGTCCGCGATCACCTGGCGACGCGCGAGCTTGACATCTTTCTCACCCATGCGCACTTGGATCACGTCTTTGGCCTGACGTTCCTCTTCGACGTGCTCTACGGCAAGGACATCGCGCGGACGACCGTCTACGCCGAGGCCGACAAGCTGGCCGCGATCCGCCAGCACCTGTTCGCCGAGCTACTGTTTCCGGTCGAGCCACCCTGCGAGTTTCGCGCGCTCGAAGGGCCGGTCCCACTCCCGCGAGGTGGACGGCTGACGTACTTTCCCCTTGCGCATCCCGGCGGCTCGATCGGCTTTCGCCTGGATTGGCCGGGGCGATCGCTCGCGTACGTCACCGACACTCTTGCACAGGCTGACGCCGACTACATCCAGCACGTCCGCGGCGTCGACGTGCTCGTGCACGAGTGCTACTTCGCCGACGAGCAAGCCGACCTGGCTCTGAAGACGGGCCACAGCCACGTTACTCCCGTCGCTCAAGTGGCCCGGGCGGCCGGCGTCGGGCGACTGGTGCTTGTGCATCTCAATCCGCTCGTCAACGCCGATGACCCTATCGGCCTGGCCACGGCGAGGGCCATCTTTCCGGCGAGCGAGCTGGGATTCGACGGCGCCCAGATCGAGTTCTGATCCCGGGCCCAAAGTCGAAGAAGGAGTCGCTCCGCGCGCTGTCGGCAGGGAATGGGCCAGGGCAACGGCAGGGCCGTTCACAGATTCAAGCTTGCCGGCGGCGCACCGGCGGGAAAGTGGGACAGGCACCGAGACGCAACGTTGGTCTGAAAGGACTTGCGCTGTTTATGCTCGGAGCCAGTCCCATTTCCCGCCTCGTCATTTTGAAAAACAGAATGACCCTGAGGGCAACGCCTCCCGTCGGGTCACAAAAGAACAAAAGCACAAGCCGCCGCGTAGGGCCAGAGAGGGCGTGATGCGCCGCGCGGAGGAACGCGCGGGGCAAAATTGCGGCACGGGCATTGCAATCGTCGCGGAGGAAGCAGCACCGGACCCCATGCGCGAAGCAGTTTGGCGCGGCTTGGTCGGGCAGGCATAGAACGCGCAAAGACCGCCGTCGTAAGAAGTAACAGATCGGGTTGAAGCGGGAATCGGCGTCGAAAACCGCCCACTAAAAGTTTGGCAAAATGCCAAGAACTTGGGCACGGACATCCCGGAAGTACAGAGGCCTCGGCGGGGGAAAGGCAACTAGAAAAAAATTCTTACATTGCGAATAATTGCTAGGGGGAATACAATCCAGCCATTGTGGGGGGGTATTAGCGTAAAGGAACAGCGGAATCGTACCTGCATTTTTTCATCACAGGAAACGGCACCCGGAGTTGCATCTTCGAAATCGCCGGCTCAAACGCCCTGACTAGCCGCCGGAAACGCTTCGCACTCCATTCACACGCCCGTTGTCCTATAAGAGGCATAACTGTTCGCAGTTCGTCGCGCAGGGAAGTCTCGGTCTGCCCCTACGTGGGGCGCCGGCGCTGCGGTATGTAGGAGACATCGACGATGAAAATGAACCGATCGAGCGTCGCGTACGAATATCGGCTCGTATCCAATTTCGACGAAGTCAGCAAAAAGCTGCTGAGCGAGGAGCTTGCCGATCGGCTCGACAAGCCGCTGGCCTTTTGGGCGTTGCCCAGCGACCGCTCCTCGCCGATTGCCCTGATGGGCCGCACATTGCGGGAGTTGCTGGCCACGCCCTTCGAGCAGATCTTTGCCACGCCCGGCATCGGGCAGAAGAAGATTCATTCGCTCATCGAGCTTCTGAATCGGGCGGCGCAGCCGCTTCCGCCCGGCGCGATCGAGGACGCCGCCAACGACGACGGAGAAACTGGGGCGGCGAGCGTCGAAATCGGATCGGTTGACACGTCGCTTGTGTCCGAGGCACTTTGGGTTCAGTGGCAGCAGACGGTCCGCGATCATGCCCTGGGGCGCGAGACGTTGGGGCGATTCTCGCCGTCGCTGCAGAACTTGCCGCGCGTCATATGGAACACGCCGCTCGACGCCTACACCGAGCTCACGCTGCAAGACATCCGCTCCCTGAAGACGCACGGCGAGAAGCGCGTCAAGGCCGTGCTGGAAGTCTTCGGGGGCTTGCACGCTCTCTTGGCGCGGGTGAGCCCGCAATCGCACCTGGGCGTGGAGGTGCAACCGAAGTTCGTCCTCGAACTGGAGCGATGGGTCACCGGCGTGCTCGAACAAACAGTGGCCGTGGACGCGGAGGCGATTCGCCGTTCGTTCGTCAATCCGTTGATGGCGCAGCTTTACGTCGACGCCGGCGAGCACATCGCACGGTTGGCCGAAAGCCGGTTGCGGCTCGATGGATCGGGGGCCACGGTGCGACAGGTCGCCCGCCGCCTGGGGCTGACGCGCGCCCGCGTTTACCAACTCCTCAACGACGTTGGAGCGATGATGAGCGTGCGGTGGCCCCAAGGTCAGTCGCTCGTGAACCGACTGAGCGAGGCGTTGCACGCGCAGATCAAGGACACCGGGCAACTCGAGCTCTTTGACGCGGTGTGCGAACTGTTCTTCCCTGGCAAGCGGCCCTCGGCGGCGTTCTCGGCTTCCGAGCCCCTTCCGGCGGAGTACGCACAGCAAGCCACATAAGCTCGATCACTCCCGCGACGCGGGCTACGCGACGGGCGAAGCGTCGGGGCGGCGCGCGGTCTTCGGCGAATGATCGCGCGGAACCGCGTTTTGACGGTGCGCCCTTTGGTCCGTCTCGCGCCGCGGACACGTCCCGTCGGCGTCGCGCTCCATCGCAATCTGGCGCCAATGCGCCAGCCATTCCATCGTGCCCGCGATACGGCCGATCACGCGTCCCACCTCCCACGGCCGCACGGCCGCACGCACAAGCTCGGCCGTGACGACGGCCAGGTGGCCGATCGCCGAGCGGGCCAGGCCCTGCTCCTTCGCGTGCCGCCAGAAGAGGCGTTCGGCGAACCAGCCATCGGAGAACGAGGAGTGCTCGGGCGAGTTGGGTGCCGCGACCACGCGCGACCGCGGCTCGAACAGGCAAATGTGTCCCGCACGCGTCAGTCGCAACGCCAGATCGACGTCGGCCCAGCGGTCCCCCACGATCTCGCTCAATGGATTCACAAGCGCCTGGAGCGCCGATCGGCGGTAGAACGCCGCGCCCAGCGCCGGTCCCAGGACCGGCACGGCCTCGGGCGGAATCGCCGCGGCCGGCTCGCCGCGGCGGCATTCGACGCGCACGCCCCCGCGACCGTAGGCAAGCCCAGTGGATGCCACGCGCGCCTGATCGCGCGCCAAGACCAAGGGCGCCACCGCGGCGACCGCTCGGTCACGGAAGTGGCCGAGCGCCGGCTCGGTCCAGCCTTCGACGACTTCGGCGCCGCACGCAAGCACGTGGACCACCGGAGCGCGGCACGCGGCTAGCCCGCGCTCGATCCGCGCAAGGCGGCTGCTCGCCGGCGGCACCGGCACGAAGGCGACCTCACCCGCCAGGTCGTAGGGATCCTGGTATCCCTCATTTTGAACGACCACGATTTCGCAGTCCCGCGGACGATTTTGCAAGATCGAGACCAGGCTCGTCTCCATGAGCTGTTGGTCGTCCGCAGGGATAATGATCGACAGTTTGAGCACGTCCGTGCTTCCTTGCCGGCACTCGTGGTGGGCTCGAGCAGAGTGCTCGCCTGGGCTGGCCCGGACGGCGGCTTTGGTGCACGCCGCGCAAACGATCCGGGTTGGAACGCCAGCGAATCGGCCAATCCTCCGGCCTGTCGGCGACTCTGCCGCGAGAGCGACGCTCTCGCGCCACTGCTCGTGTAACTCGGCTGTCCGGGGCGGTGAAATTGACCGCTCGTGCCAGAATTTCCAAATACCGCTGGCACCGCCGGCCCGCAAAATCGTCGCAGATTACGCGAATTAGGCATTTCGCGGTCGGGGATCGGGGATTAAGGACAGGGGACCGGGGAAGTAGGGACAGGCGGTCGTTCGTTGCTTTGCGTACGGTTCTGGTAGCCTTATTGCAACGCTGACCACGCGCGCCGAGGGACGTGCGCGTGTCGTCAGCCAAGGAGGCGTGCCATGCCCGCGGTTCGCTATCTCGTCTTCGACATCGAAAGCATTGCCGACGGTGCGCTGGTGTCGAAGCTGGTCTACGCCGGCCAGCAATTGAGTCCCGCCGATGCCGTTGCCCGGTACCGCGCGGAGTTGATGGCGAAGTACGAAAGCGACTTCATTCCGTACACCTACCAGGTGCCGATGTCGATCGCCGTGGCGAAGGTCGACGCGGAGTTCCGCCTGGCGGATCTGGCCGTGCTCGACGAGGCCGAGTCGCGGCCGCACGTGATCACCGAGCATTTCTGGCGCGGCTGGGAAAAGTACGGACGCCCGACGCTCGTCAGCTTCAATGGCCGCACGTTCGACATCCCGCTTTTGGAACTGGCCGCATTTCGCTATGGCCTGAGCGTGCCGGCCTGGTTCAACACCACGGCCAAGAGCTTCGAGCAGGCACGCAACCGATTCAACCTCGACGCCCACTTTGACCTCCAAGAGCTGCTCACCAATTTCGGCAGCACGCGCTTTACCGGCGGGCTCAATCTCGCCGCCAACCTCTTGGGAAAGCCTGGAAAAATGGATGTCCAAGGCCACATGGTGCAGGACCTCTACGACAAGGGGCGCGTGAAGGAGATCCACGACTACTGCCGCTGCGACGTATTGGACACGTACTTCGTGTTTCTGCGGACGCGCGTTCTCTTGGGCCGGCTGAAACTCGACGAAGAGCAGGGCCTCATCGCGGAGACAAAGGCGTGGCTCTTGGCGCGAACGGCCGACGTGCCCGCGTACAAGATGTATCTCGACCGCTGGGGCGATTGGCCCGATCCGTGGAAGGCTGCCGCGGCCCGTTCTTAGACGAAAGGTCACATGGTCCGCCGCATTGGGCAAGTGATGCAGTCAGGAATGGTGGCACGGCGGCGAAGGAAGAGAGGAGCAAGTCAACCATTGGGAAACGACCATGCAACCGCGCCGGCACGGACAACCCCGTCCGGTTTCCGGACGGGTAGCTAAGCCCCTCCCCAGTCGCCGAAGATGGCGTTGAACGTAAACTGGGCGCTGGCGTGTAGTCAGGACCGTGGCCGCCGCTTCGCTGTTGCGCGGGGATCATGCGCTGCCCGAGGGCCGCGATTCTGTTTTGCCGTGCGGCAGGCCGATTTGGAGCTATAACCGAAAGTTGTGGATGAGATGAGTTGAAAAAGGCGGCGTACTTGGGTTTGAATTTGGTTTAGTCACAAAGCCAATTCCCCAGGAGTACGCCACCATGGCCGAGCGTATCAATTCGACGCTGTCCTTGCCA
>JACPPG010000027.1 GCA_016191115.1 Planctomycetia bacterium
CAAGCTTGCCGGCGGCGCACCGGCGGGAAAGTGGGACAGGCACCGAGACGCAGCGTTGGTATGAAAGGGCTTGCGCTGTTTGTGCTCGGAGCCAGTCCCATTTTCCCGCCTCGCCATTTTGAAAAACAGAATGGCCCTGCCCCAGCGCCGCGGTTCGTTCCCTCCAAGGACCCTCGCCGCCTACAATCCATTGTTGGTCGAGACGCGAAAGCACGACGCTATGGACTGGCACGATGCACTCGGTTGGGCGGTCGCGGTGTCCGCCGTGGCATTCGTGGGCAGTTTGATCGTCATTCCGCTGCTGATTGTCAGAATTCCCGCCGACTACTTCGCCCGCCGGGAATCCGCGGCCGCCCGCCTTCAGCGGTCTCGCCATCCGGCGGTGCGCGTGGCGCTACTAGTGCTCAAAAACGTGGCCGGCGTGTTGTTGCTGGCGGCCGGCGTCGTGATGCTGGCGACTCCTGGGCAGGGGATATTGTCCATCCTCGTCGGCCTGATGCTGGTCGATTTCCCCGGCAAGCACGGTCTTGAACGCCGCATCGTCGGCAACCCGCGCGTGCTCAAAACGCTGAACGCCATTCGCACTCGCGCAGGCCGCGCGCCGCTGGAGCGGCCAACAGCAAACCTCGTCAGGCACGGGGGTGCCTGACGTACAACTACTGACCTACAATGCTACAGCCACCAGCGGAGCAGGTACGCCAGCCGGTCCAGGAATCGCTGCCATAGCCCGCGGCGATCGGTGTCTTCGGGCGTGACGCGGCGGCTATGTGCGATTTCCTCTTCGCAGATCCGCGCGACGAGTGCGCCCAGCGGCCGTGATCTGATCACCGCCAGGAATTCGAGATTGATCTCCAGGCTGCGCGGGTCGAGGTTGGCCGAGCCGACGATCGTCCACTCGCTGTCGACCACCATCACCTTGCTGTGCAGCATTTGCCGCTCGCGCTCAAAAACTTCGATCCCTCGCTTCAACAGCCGGGCGTAGAGAAAGCGCGTCGCTCGCTCCACGAGCGCCACGTCGCTCTTGCCGGGCACGACAACGCGGATGCTGGCGCGACGGCGACGGGCTTTCAGCATGGCCCGCAGCACGCGGCGGGTGGGCAGGAAGTAGGCCATCGACACGAGCACCGCCCGCCGCGTCTGGCGGATCACGCGCGTGTAGACCCGCTCGGCGCGCGAGTAGTACGGGCCCGGTCCGCTGTCGAAGAAGCGGATGAACTCCTCGGCCCGCGGCAGTTGTGCCCGGCGGTACATGCGGGGTCGCCGGTCGACGGGCTCGTGCAGCGCGCGGCGCCACGAGCGATCAAAGCTGTCGGCGAGTTCGGGGACTTGCGGGCCGGCGATCCGCACGTGGACGTCGCGCCATCCGCCGGCGACCGAGCCCTCCCCTTGCTCCACGGCCGTTTCGGCGTCGCAGGTATCGACGATATTCATCCCGCCGAAATAGGCCACGCGGTCGTCGACCACCAGGAGCTTGCGATGGTTCCGCCGGTTGAGCACGTCGAAAAACGAGGAGAGCCGGGACAAAGCATACAAGAGCGAGTGATAGGCATGGACCCGCACTCCGGCCGCGGCCAGGGCCCCGAAGAACCCGCCCGGCGTCCCTTGGCTGCCGATGGCGTCGTACAAAAGTCGCACGTCGCGGCCCGCCTGGGCCTGTTGGCCTAGTACACTAGCGATGTCGCGGCCAGCCGTGTCGGCGGCGAAGATATAGGACTCGAGCCAGACCCGCTCGCGCGCGGCCCGGATGTCGGCGGCCATGGCGGCGATCATCGGCGACGATTCGACGAACAGCGTCAATTCGTGCCCGGCCACCGAGATCGTCGGCAGACGGCCCATAGGGGCCGGGGGCGATTTGGTTTCCGTCGATGGCGGGTCCATGCACTCAATCGTAGTCTGAAAGCCGGCCGGCGGCGGCACGGATTCGCCACGGGGCGGGGGGCCAGATTTGGGCCGCGTCGCGACCGAAGTATCCGGATAAGGATCGACCGAAAAATAACTTCCTGATTCTCTGACCCCTCACGGGTGCCCTCTCCCGCAAGGGGCGAGGGTATTGAGGCAGGGCCGTTCACAGATTCAAGCTTGCCGGCGGCGCACCGGCGGGAAAGTGGGACAGGCACCGAGACGAAACGTTGGTCCGAAAAGGGCTTGCGCTGTTTATGCTCGGAGCCAGTCCCATTTTCCCGCCTCGCCATTTTGAAAAACAGAATGGCCCTGGGTATTGAGGAGAAGTTATTCTTCGGTCGATCCCAAGCCAAAACTCACAACACGATGGCCAAAACCCGCAAGACGACACAGCGACAGAACGCAGCGGCTGAGGCCCCCGGCCGTGCGTGGACGGCGGTCGTGGGTGCCGCGTGCCTGGGCTACGCCTTGCTCTTCTACTTGCTCCCCGTGCAGGAGCTGGAGGGCCAATCGCGGGCGGCCATGCTGTGGCAGTATGTCCTGGTGCCGGAAGGTTTCGTGTCGTGGTGGTTCGGCGATCCGCCGCAGTTCGCGCTTGCGGATCGACTGAGCGTGTTGTCGGTCGCGGCCGCCCTCTGGTGCGTGTGCGCCCTGGCCGGATGGCTTGTGATGGGGGGCGTACGGGCCGATCGCGGGCTTTCGCGGCTTGAGACGCTGTTCTTTTCCTGCTGTGTGGGGTTTAGCGTGGTCTCCTTGTACACGCTGGGCATCGGCTTGCTGGGACTGTTGCACTTTCGATGGATGCTTTTCTTACCCGCGCTAGGCGTCATCCTGGGAGCGGCGTGCCGCGCATGGCGGCTGACGCGAGTGAATGTGCGGGAATCCGACGCCTTGTGGGATGACAAGCCGGAGTGGAAGAACGACCGCACGGTCCGCTGGTTGTGGTTTGCGCTGCCGTTTGCGGCCGTGATCCTTCTGGGCGGCGCCCTGCCGCCGATCGACTTCGACGTCCGCGAGTATCACCTGCAAGTGCCCAAGGAGTTTTTCCTGAGCGGGCGCATCGGTTTCTTGCCCGACAACGCCTACGGCAACATGCCGTTGGCGAGCGAGATCGTGAGCCTGGCGGCGATGGTCGCCGTCGACGACTGGTGGTTCGGTGCTCTTGTGGGCAAGGCGATGATCGCCGGCTGCGCCCTCGTGACGGCCCTGGGATTGTTCACCGCCGGTCGCCGTTATTTCGGCCCGAAGGCCGGCGTCGTCGCGGCGCTTGTGTATCTGTCGATCCCGTGGGTGGCACGCGTTTCGGTCGCCGGGCTGATCGAAGGGGTCTCGGCGCTCTATCTGTGGGCAGCCGTGTACGCGGTGCTGCTGTGGAACGACGCTGACCAGGCCGGGGCCAGCGATTCGCGAACACCGGACCAAGGGGGGAAGGATGCTCGACCCCCAGGCATACCGCGCGCGCTCTTGGCCGGCTTCCTCGCCGGCTCCGCCGTGGCGTGCAAGTATCCCGCCGCAGTGTTTGTGCTGTTGCCACTGGGCACGTTTGTCGCGGCTCGCTCGCTGCGCAGTGGAGTAGCGGTGGGACGCGGCGGCTCATTCGTGGCGCGCTTGGCGCCGGTAGTCCTCTTTACGTTAGCTGCCGCGGCCGCTTGCGGCCCCTGGTTCGCCAAGAACTGGGTGCTCACCGGCAATCCCACGTACCCGTTGCTGTATGGAATCTTCGATGGCCGGACGCGCACCACGGAGCTCGATGATCAGTGGCGGCGCGCTCATCGGCCCGATGGTTACGGTCCCCGCGAGCTGGTTAGCGCCGTCAACAAATTTGCCTTGCAAAGCCCGTGGCAAAGTGTGTTGGTGCTCCCACTGGGGATCGCGGGAGTCGCGTGGAACCGGCGCCGCCCGATGATCGTCGCGCTATCTGTGTACGCGGCGTTTGTGCTTGCTGCCTGGTGGCTGTTGACGCATCGCATCGACCGCTTTTGGGTCCCGGTGTTGCCGGTGCTAGCGTTTCTTGGCGGGGTGGTGCTGGCAGCCCCGCTACGGCGCGAGCCGCGCGTCGCCATCGGGCTTTTCCTCGGGCTGGGAATAGCGGCAAACTGGATATTCATCGCGGCCGGCGCGGCGGACGACGCGTACTTCGTCAGTACCGCGCGGCTGCGCACCGATCCCCAGCGGGTCGACCCTTGGCATCTCTACCTCAACGAGCATGTCCCGCACGATGCGGCCGTGCTGGCTGTTGGGGACGCCCAGGTCTTCGACCTCTCGATGCCCGTCTTCTACAGCACGGTGTTCGATCCGAACCTGTTCGAGTCGCTGATGAAGGGGCGCTCGCCCGAAGAGCGGCGACGCGAGCTATCGGATCGGAACGTCGCGTTCGTCTACGTTCACTGGGGCGAAATCGCCCGCTACCTCTCGCCGGGAAACTACGGATTCACGGAGTACGTCACACCGGGCCTGTTTGAGACACTTGTCAGCCAGCAGGTGCTCGCCGCGCCTCTTCCGATGATCGAGGGACACCTGGGGCAGGTCTTCCCAGTGCACCGGGGGACGGGGCCTGCCGCGCGATAGCAGGCCCCCCCTTTCCCCCCTCCGCGTGCGCTACTGATATTGTCCGCCACGCGCCGTCTGGCGTAAACTGCCGCGAGCGACCGGCTTCGGCGGTCGCCGCGGACCCTGAATCGACCGCCACGGAAGACGAGAGCATCGAATGGAATCGAGCCGAGCCGACACGCTGGATTTCCGGGATGGGGTTCCGTCGGAGCCCCTCACCTTCGCCCTGGAAGCTTCGTCCCGGCCCGACGGCCTGGATGCCCAGTTGCACGCGAGCATTGCGCGCACGCAGAGGTGGCTGCTCGACCAGCAGCACCCCGAGGGCTACTGGGTGGCCGAACTGCAAGGGGATAGCATCCTCGAAAGCGAATACATCCTGCTTCTCGCCTTCCTGGGACGACATCGGACAAAAATTGCCCGCAAGGCCGCCCAGTACATCCAGAAGCATCAGCGCGCCGACGGCGGATGGGGGATGTATCCCGGCAGCCCGCTCGACATCAGCGCCAGCGTCAAGGCGTACTTCGCGCTGAAGCTGACGGGCCACGACCCGAACGCGGACTATATGGTGCGGGCCCGCTCGGCGATCCGCGCGGCGGGGGGCGCCGACGTCGTCAACAGCTTCACGCGCTTCTACCTGGCGCTCTTGGGCCAGATTCCCTACGACGAGTGCCCGGCCGTTCCACCGGAGGTGGTGCTCCTGCCCAAGTGGTTCCCGATCAATCTGTACTCGGTGAGCGCCTGGACGAGGACAATCCTGGTGCCGCTGTCAATCATGTCGGCCTGCCAGCCGGTGGCTGAAATCGCGCCCGAGCTGGGCATCCGTGAGCTTTTCTGGAAAGAGCCCTGCGATTGGCCGGTGCTGCGGTGCCCTGGCCTCAAGGGGGGCACGGGCCCGCTGAGCTGGGACCGCTTCTTCCGTGTCGTCGATCGCCTGCTGCACGCCTGCCAGCGGTGGCACATTCTCCCGGCGCGAAGGCGCGCGCTGACGGTCGCCCTGGCCTGGATGTGCGAACGCTTCCAAGGAAGCGATGGACTTGGCGCCATCTTTCCACCCATGGTGTGGAGCATCGTCGCCTTGCGCGCGCTAGGTTATGAAGACGACTCGCCCGAGTTGCGCTATTGCTACGAGCAACTCGACGGGCTGATCATCGAGGAAGAGGAGACCGTGCGGCTGCAACCGTGCAAGTCGCCGGTTTGGGACACGGCGATCACGTTGCGGGCCCTGGCCTCGCGCGGGGTCTCGCCGCGGCACGACGCGGTGGTGCCGGCCGTCCGCTGGCTGCTGGATCGTCAGATCGATCGCGCCGGCGACTGGGCCAAGACAACGCCGGCCAGTGCGGGCGGCTGGTGCTTCGAGCATCGCAATGAGTTCTACCCGGACCTCGACGACACGGCGATGGTGCTGATGGCGTTGGCGGAGCAGTTTTCGCCGTCGGCCGGCGGCGTCGCCACCACGGGCGCGATGAGCGGCGACAATCGCGATCCACGTCCCGAAGCCGACGCGGAGGCCATCCTTGCCCGCACCACGCGCGCCATCGAGCGCGGCGAGCAATGGGCGCTGGCGATGCAGAACCGCGACGGAGGGTGGGGCGCTTTCGATCGCGACAACGACCGCCAGTTCCTCTGCTACGTCCCGTTCGCCGATCACAACGCGATGATCGATCCCAGCACGCCCGACCTCACGGCGCGCGTGATCGAGGCGCTTGGCCAGCTTGGACATCGGGTGGGAGAGCCGGCGATCGACCGCGCCGTCGCCTACTTGCGCACCTGTCAGGAGAGCGACGGAAGCTGGTTCGGCCGCTGGGGCGTCAACTACATCTACGGGACATGGCAAGTGCTGACCGGCTTGCGGGCCGTCGGCGTCGATCCGGCCGATCCGGCGGTCGTCGCCGCCGCTAATTGGCTCGTGGCGCACCAAAAGGCGTCGGGCGCCTGGGGCGAATCGCCCGACAGCTACGCCGATCCGCGACACAAAGGGCGCGGGCCGGCGACCGCCTCGCAGACGGCGTGGGCCGTGCTGGGCCTTGTGGCGGCCGGCTGGCACAGCCACGAAGCGACGCTTCGCGGTGCTCGCTATCTGGCCGATACGCAGAACCCCGACGGCACCTGGACCGAGCACGAATTTACCGGCACGGGCTTCCCGCGCGTGTTCTACCTCCGCTACCACTGGTACCCGATCTACTTTCCGCTGATGGCGTTATCCCGTTTTGCGGCGGCAAACGCCGAACTTGGCGACGACGAGACAACCGCCCCATCGACCGCCGCCGCGTAGAGGCCGACAACCTGCTGACCACTGTTCCGCGTGCCACCGGCTTCGCCCGTGCGTGCCGTGCGAGAGAGCAGGCACAGGCAGGGCCAGGGGCACACGAACGTGACGCGCGGCAGCGACCCGGTTATCGCCAGACTACCTTTACATCCAAGCACCATCCGCCGAGGAGCTTCCCATGCGGTTTCCGCTTTCTCTGACGCGCCGGATGGCGACGTACCTTCTGAAGAAGAAGCTCGCCGGCGAGGCGAAGTTCCCACTGGTGTTGATGCTCGAGCCGTTGCACGCCTGCAACCTGACGTGTACCGGATGCGGACGCATCCGCGAGTACACGAGCACGATCCGCGACAAGCTTTCGGTCGACGAATGCCTGGCGAGCGTCGACGAGTGCGGCGCGCCGGTCGTCAGCATTTGCGGTGGCGAGCCGATGATCTATCCGGGCCTCGAAGAGCTCGTGACCGCGATCCTCGCCCGCAACAAGCACATCTATCTGTGCACCAACGGCATGTTCATCCGCAAGAAGCTAGCGGGCTTCCGGCCGGACAGCCGGTTCTTCTTCAACGTCCACCTGGACGGGATGGAAGAAACCCACGATCTGGCCGTCGAGCGCAAGGGAGTGTTTCAGGAAGCGATCGAGGGGATCAAGGCGGCCAAGGCGGCGGGCTTCCTGGTCTGCACCAACACGACGATCTACAAAGAAACCGACATGAATGAGATCGCCGTGTTGTTGGCCTATCTGACCGAGTTGGGCGTCGATGGTTTCATGATGTCGCCGGCCTACGGCTACGCGGCGGTCGAGCAGACCAATCCGCTGGCGGCCCAGCAGATTTTCATGACCCGCGACGAGATCCACGCAAAGTTCCGCCAGGCGAAGCAGTTGCTGCGGCGGTTCAAGCTCAACACGTCGCCGATTTACCTGGAATTCCTCCGCGGCGAGCGCGAGCTGAAGTGCGCCGCCTGGGCCAATCCGACCCGCAACGTCCGCGGCTGGAAGGGCCCCTGCTACTTGATCACCGATGCGCACCACAAGACCTACCAGGACCTGATCCAGCTTACGGATTGGGACAAGCTGGGCCGGGGCAACGACCCGCGGTGCGAGCACTGCATGGTGCACTGCGGCTTCGAGCCGGCGGCGGTGCTGGGCGTCAACAAGCGACTGGGCGACACGCTGAAAATGGCCCTCTGGCAGTTGACCTGAGCAGCGATTGGCGATTAGCAACTAGCCGGAGCTGCCGCCCGCTGCGTGCCAGCCATTCTCGGTGCTCTGCGTTTTTGCGTGTGTCCATCTGGTGTGTCCACCCTATTGCCGCGTCTGGCTTAAAAAGGTGTCGCCGGGTGCATGGCACCGCGCCACTTTTCCGACGTAGGGCGCACTGCGTGCACCGGGTCGCGCGAACGGTCCTCGCACGGTGCCATGGTGCTCGCAGAGCACCCTACAATAGGTGCGTCTCCCCTACATCGGCGTCTTCGACGCCACGGGCACCTGGTCCAAATACGCCAGGCTGAAATCCGCGCCGTGGCGCTGGCCGGCCAAGGCAAGCGCCTCGTCGAGCGACTTGGTCGGCGTGAAGCCCACATGTCGCACCACGTCGGGATTCTTGGCGCCCGCCACGTACACCTGGCCGATTTGCGCCAGCCGCTTCAGCGGGTAGCAGGCCAGGATCGCGTGTACCGGGTGGAACGCGTACTCGTGCCGGTACTTCTCCACCAGCGGCTGGTCGTGAGCGTACTGGTCGGCGTACTCGCGCTCGATCGCGTATGGGTCGCGCGTCCGCCCCAGCACGCGCTCCCACACCACCGGGTACGACGCGTGGTGAACGCGGTCCCAGGCGTCAGGGCAGGGCGTGGCCATAATCACGGAGCAGCCCTGCTGCCCGAGCGCCGCCACCGTGCCGCCGAGGTAGCCCAGGCCCGAGGAGATGAGCGTCAGGATCGGGTTCATCGACGAGAAGATCGCGTAAGGACTCCAATTCGGCACGCCGTACAGGACCACGTCAAACCGCTCGCGGCTCAGGTCGCGGCGGTCCGGGTAGAGCTGCCGCAATACCGCGAGCGCCGCCTTGCGCGTCTCGTCCACCGTGCCGGCGAAAATCCTGGCCACCTCGAACGGATTGGCCAACAGCGTGTCGACCTTGAATATCTTGCCGGGGATTTTCGCTTCCACGAGCGCCCCCATCTCGTCGAGCATCTGGTGCATGCGATTGTTCGAGATCGACATCGACATGCCGTCGGGCGTGTGGTGGTGGCGGATCGAGCGATAGGTGGAAAGACCGACGCACACCGACTTCCACCCACCGGCAAAGCCGCGGTTGTGCCCGGCGTTGACGTACACCGTAAGATCGCTTTCGGCGACGTAGCGGCTGATTTCGACGTCGTATCCGCCCGCCGTGCGGCCGAGATAGACCAGGTTATCGGCGTCCTCGGCATCGTGCGAGAAGAGCCGCGGGCCGAACTCGCGCACGAGCGCCTGGCCCACAAAGGGCGCCAGCTCCTCGTGCCGGTACTTGCGGTGTAGGGCGTTGGCGCAGATGAGCGTCACGTCGCCGCGGTTCACGCCGGCGGCTTCCAGCCGGCGGAGCAATTCCTCGATCACGACCTGCCGAACCGGGCCGAACGACATGACCGTCGGATCGTCGAAGGCGATCGTCACCCGCGCCCCGGGACGCACTAGCCGTTCGACGGGCGGGCAACCCAGTGGGGCATCGAGCGCCGCGCGAACGGCCGCCGACAGATCGTCGACCGCCGGCAGCTTCGCTTGCTGGCCGCCGGAGATGACTTGCGTCCGCTCGGGCAGGTCGACCGCGAGCAGATCGTCGCCATAGGGGATATCGACACGCATCGGTTGTCCCTCCCGCGCCAATGGCCGGCTGCGTCGCCGCAGCTTAGGTCAGGCTACAGCACAACGCGAGAGAGTCAACGGTCGAGTGCCACTGGCTATGCCAGTGCAAATCAAAGGTGTGCAAGGCACTGGCGCAGCCAGTGGCGCACAAAGGCGAATCGATCCTGGCGAGACTACTGCCCCGCCACGGGGGCCTGGACCTCGTCCGAATCCTCGACGTCCAGGGCCGTGTACATCGCGCCGGAGAATCTGATGGGGCGGACGTCGAGGTGGATGTTGTGGGCCGTGAAGCCCTCCTCGCCGTACCATCCGGCCGTGTCAGCCGCCGGATAGAAGCGGAACTCGAAGCCGGGGGTGGGCCCGCTCCGCGCCGCGGCGCCGTCGAAGGCCAGTCCGATCGCTTCCACCTTGCGCCGCGACAGGAGCCCCTGCAACACGTTCTTCATCGTGGTGTTGCCCAGGATGTCATAGTTGACGATCATGCGCGCCGGTTCGGAATCCAGCTCGGATCCTTTCGGTAAGGGGATGGAGCCATTCTGTTTGTCGTTGGCCGGCGTCACGGTCATGTTCCGCAGATCGAACGTGTCTCCGTGGCCGAGGTACGTCAGCCGCACGTTCTTGAGATTGAACCCGCGCACGGCCGGGTCGTGACTGGCGGTGGACAAGTCGATGACCACGGCCCCGCGGTCGCCGACAACCTTCACTTCACAATCGTTGCGGACCACGGCGGCTGTGTTCTCGTCGACGCCGATGCAGAACTTGAGATCTTGCGCATGCATGGCCACGAGTGCCCGGGCGAAACGGCCGCGCGTCAGGCAATGCTGCTCGATGAACCAGGAGTGGTCGAGGAAGCCCAGCCCCTCGTCGATCTCCTTGCCGAGCTTGACGCCCTCTTGGAGCGTGGTCAGCACGGTACCGGGGTCACTGAACATGACCCGGCTGAGGACGGCGGCCCCGGCGCTCGTGCCGGCGATCACGCCCCCCTTGCGATAGACGTCCCACACGGCGTCCAGCAGCGGCGTGTTCTCGCCATCGGGCGTCTTGAGCGCTTTGATGATTCGCTTCTGATCGCCGCCGGTAAAGAAAATACCGCCCGATGAACGGACCTTATCGATCGTCTCCTGGTCGACGACGACCTGGCGGAAGTCCCTATCGAAATTCAATAGGGCAAGCGGCACCATGAAGGGGTCGGCGCCGGCCTTATCGAGCGCAGCCATTGCCCGCCTGGCGCTCTCGACCGGTGTGCCGCTGGCCGTGGGGAAGACCGCGATCTTGGCCTCATCGCCGCCGGCCAGCTCGACGATCTCGTCCCAGATCTCGCTTTCGTTGGAGCGCGGGGCAAGCCCGCCACCGATGATCACCAACGTCCCACGCGTCTCGTCCCCCCGGACCGCGGTAGCAATGCAGATCAAACAAGTGCCCAACACGGCCACTCTCGATCTCGGCATCATCATTCTCTTTGCTCCTGTGGACCTCGACACTGGCCACCCGGCACGCCCTCACCGCGCGGGCTTGACCCCACGCGGACTCCGGGCAGGAAATTACTAGGATTCGGTGCTCTGCATCAAGATCAATCATCCTCCGCCGCGCCGGCGCGCATTACGGCCGGGCAAGTCGCGGGGGTGCCCAAACGGCGAGATCGCCGTGCTTTAGAGCAGTTTCCGCGCCAAGGCTCAATTCCGCGGAATTCTGCGGCCCGATTTTCTGACATCGTCGCCTCCGCTCCTCCCGAGCTCTGGTCTACCCCGCACGGTCCGTCCCTGACCGCGCCAACTGCCCACCATATTCTACTCATATTGTAACGCCTGGACGATTGCGAGTCGCGAAGCGCGCCTGGCCGGGAACCAGGCGGCGGCCAGGGCCGTCGCCAGGCAGGCCCCGCAGCAGGCCGCCACGAACCACGCATCCGCGCGAAAATCGACGATCTGCCCGGCCAGAACACGGGTCGACAGGTTCATCAGGTACGCCAGCACCAGCCCCATGGCCGTTCCAGGCAGGAGGCTGCTCAGGCCCAGGCCCAGAGCCTGGAACAGGACCAGCCAGCGAATCTGGCGGCGTTGCATGGCCACGCTGCGCAACACGGCGATTTCCCGCGTCTGCTCGATGACGTTCATCGTCAGGGTATTGACGATCCCCAGCGAGGCCACGACGAACACCAGCGCCATAAGCAGCCAGAGGAAGCCTACTACGCCCCCCATCATTTGGTGGATTCTTTCACGAAATTCAGCATTGGATTGCAACAGCAGCCCGCGCTCCTGGCAGTATGCCGCCAGGGTTTTGCCCAGTGACGTGGCGGCGCCGGGGCGTGCGGAGACCATGAACACATCGACGCCGTCGATGGCGAAAAGCTCCTTGGCGACTCCCCGTTCGAGGTACACAGCGACGCCGCCGGCCACGTACTCGGTCACCTTGCCGGCGACGCGAACCGTCCGTTCCCCTTTCCGCGTGCGCAATGTCAGCGAGTCGCCCGCCGCCAGATTCATGCGCTGGGCCAGCGCGGTGCCGATCACGGCTTCGCCAGCCCAAAGGCCGCGGATAACCGCCTCGCGATCCGCTTCGGCCACGTCGAGCGCGCCGGTCGCCTGTCGGTCGAACGACCGGGCGAGCACGATGACCGGTTGCCCCGCTGCCGTGGCCTGCACGAAATTCAAGTCGTGAACCTGCTCGACGCCGTCGATCGCCGCGAGCTCGTCGTGCATGCTCTCCGGCAGTAGCGCGCCGATCGAGAAACCCAAGTCGGGCAAGGTGGAGCGAACCAGGTAGTCGGCCGTGATCGTCCGCAGCGACCACTCCTCGACGTCGCCTATGTTGTTGCGGATGGTCTGGCCCATGGCGATCGTGACGACCAAGGCCACGCAGAGCACCGCCGCGGTAAACGAAGTCCGCGTCGCGTTCCGATCGAGTTGCCGCACGGCCAGCCGACCCTCGACGCCCCACAGCGGCCGCAATAGCAAAGCGACCGCGCGCGAGGCATACGGATATATGGCCGGCGACAAAAGCACGCCGCTCACCAGGAACATGCCCATCAACGGTGCGGGGATGATCTTCACCAGGGCACCGGGCAGCCAATTGGCCAGTAGCGCCACGATCAACGCGCCGGAGATCGCCAACAGCACTACGCCCACCGCAAACGGCCGGCGGCGAAAACCGTCCCCGGCCTGCTCCTTCCACCCCATCAGGTCCGCCAGGGGTGGGCGCTTGGCAGCCCGCAGCGCCGGGGCGAGCGTGGCGGCCACGGCCATCCCTGGCCCGAAAACCGCGGCCAGCAGGAACGGCGCCAGCGAGAGCTCCATCCCCCGCAAACGAACGCCCAGCAGCTTTTGCATGCCGTGTGTCAAAAGCATGCTGGTCAATAACCCGACGGCGATCCCCACCGCCATCCCCACGATGCCCAGCAAAAGTGCCTCACGTAGGAGCAGGCGTGTGACCTGGCGGCGCGTAACGCCGATCGCGCGGAGGATGGCAAGCTGCTTGCGGCGCTCGCCCAGGCTCATCAAGAAAGAATTGAGGATCACGAACGCGCCGGCCACGATCGAGACAGCGCTTAACGTCGACAGGCCCTGTTCGGTCGCCATCAGGCTGTTCTGCGCGAACTGTCCGCGCGTGGCTGGCGCTCGGACGGTCAATCCCGCCGGCAAGCGCTCGGCCAATCGGCGCTCAATGTCGCCGGTCGCGGCCCCTTCGTTGCACGCAAGCTGGATGGCGGTCACCTGGCCGGGCATGCCGAACAAGCGCTGCGCCGCCGCGAGCGTGACAAAGACGATCCCGCCGCCGTTGAATCCGGCCGCGCCGGTCGGCTCGAGCAGGCCCGCCACGCGAAACTCCCGCGCTCCGGCGGCCGACAGCAACCGCACCTTGGCATCCGTGCCAATCTTCAGGCTGCGGGCAAAGTTCTCCACCAGCATGATCTCGTCGTCGGCCGCCAGCGCATGTCCGGCGACGATGCGCCCGCTCGGCGCCGCGGTTTCCCCGTCCGGCCCCGTGCCCAGCACCATCACGCCGCTGGGCCCCGTGGCCGTCAGCAGCGCCGCGACGGTCTGGATGACGGGAACCGCGCGTTTGACGCCGGGCACGGCGGCCAGGTCGCCGGCGGCGCTCGCCGCGAAGCCGCCGCTCCCCTCGGCCACGATTTCGAGCGCCGCCCAACCCGTCAGGTCGTGGAACATCGCCCGATAGGCGTCGCGCGTAGTGTTGATCACGAGCGCGATCGCGAACACGCCGGCCACGCCGATCACGATCCCGCCCAAGGTCAACAGAGTCCGACCGGGGCGCCGCACCAGCTCGCTGTACGTGTAATGGCCGAGGATCACAACGCTTCGCTCCGTCCGACGATTGGGAGCGGTGAGCCGCCGGCGAGCAACCGGTCGTCGACCACCTGGCCGTCGCGCAGCGTGACGATGCGATCGGCCATGGCGGCGTGGGCCGGATTGTGGGTGACCATCAGGATCGTCTGCCCTTCGGCCACAAGGTGTCGCAGGAGCTGTATTACGGCTTCGCCGTTGTGCGTGTCGAGATTGCCGGTGGGCTCGTCGGCCAACAGCAGCACCGGCTCGATCACCAAAGCCCGGGCGATGGCCACGCGCTGTTGCTCGCCGCCGGACATCTCGCGCGGCAGGTGCTTGCCGCGCCGCGCCAGGCCGACCCGGGCCAGGGCTTCCGCGGCACGGCGCGTCGCTTCGGCATCGGGGATGCCGTCGACCACCAGTGGGAGGCTGACGTTTTCCTCGGCGGTCAGGGCATCGAGCAGGTTGAAGGCCTGAAACACGAGCCCCATCCGCCGCCGCCGCAACAGCGTTACGTCATCGTCGTCGAGCGCGAGAATGTCCTGTCCGGCGACGTGAATCGTTCCCCCGTCGGGCCGATCGAGCCCTGCCACCAGGTGCAAGAGCGTGCTCTTGCCGGAGCCCGATGCGCCCATGACGGCCACGAACCGCGCAGGCGCGATATCGAGATCGACGCCAGCCAGAGCCTCGACCCGCGTGTGACCGGCGCCGAAGACCTTGCGCAGGCCGCGAATCTCGACGGCGGGTGGCGTGTCGGCAGCCAAGACTTGATCCCTCTGTTTTGAGCCGATAGAGCCGCGAGCGAAGTCTAGCTCGGTCGCCGCGAGTCATACAAGCCGGCCGCGATGACGATTCATCTTTCGGCCCGAAATTGGCGCTTATCGCCGACGCCCTCCGGAACTATAACGAAGCGCTCCCCGCGCCGCTTGCTCAAAACTACGCACCGGACAACGCCCATGGCCATCGTGAAGACCGTGCTCAAATTTGTGCTTGGCCTGTTCTTCGTGGGCGCGGGCGAGATGCACTTCCTGCGGCCCGAATTCTATCTCAAGATCATGCCGCCCTATCTGCCGTGGCACTGGGAGCTGGTGTTCGTCAGCGGCGTATTCGAGGTTGCGCTGGGCGTGCTGTTGTTGATCCCGCTCACCACGCGGCTGGCCGCCTGGGGATTGATCGCGCTACTGATTGCCATCTTCCCGGCCAACATCTACGTCTACCAGAATCAAGAGTTGATCCCTGATTTCGGCCCGACCATGCACCTCGTGCGCCTTCCCCTGCAAGGCGTGCTGATCCTGTGGGCCTGGTGGTACACGCGCCCTGACCGGCGCGTGTAGGGTGCTCCGCGAGCACCGGGCGGCGGCACCATTGCCTTGCGCGTGTGCCACGGCTTGACCGAACAGGGCAAGCCGTGCCGCAGCGCGGAAGAGCCGCCATTCCGTTCGACGTCCGTCACCGCTTCACACCGCTTCTACGAAGCAGTGGCACACGTGGAATGCGATGGAGCGTGCGGTGCACGCAGTGCACCCTACGCTGAGCGATCATCGCGTGCGCAGGTCGGCCACCGCCGTGGCGAAACCCTCGATGCGATTCTCGGCCAGCCGCACGTCGGCCGTTTGTGGGCCGATGCGGACGCCGATCCGCGACATCGGCTCGCGCGTCTCGCGAATGTCGTTTCGTTGGATGGCGATCGACTCGGTCTCTCCCTGCACGTCCACGGCGACGCCGTCGGCCGGGCCGCTATCGACAATCTCGTTCTTCTCGATCCGGTTGCGGTGGGGGGCGAAATCCTTGCCGCGCTCCGGCCGGAACAGCACGCCCGCCTTGCCGCTGCGCAGAATCTGGTTGTCGCGGACCACGTTGTTGGTGTCGCGATGGCCGATCGACACGCCGAAACTGCGGTTGTCCGCCAGTTGATTCTTCTCGGCCAGGCCCCGCTTGACGCCCCAGCAGAAAAAGATGCCGATATCGTTCCGCTCCAGGCGGTTGCCGCGCATAACGGGCCGCTGCGAGCCGGAGCCCGGGTGCAACCCCAAGCCCGCGTGATCGTGGCTGTGGCAGTCTTCTACAACCACGTCGTGGCAAATCTGCCAGCTCAATCCGTCGCCATTGTAGTTGCGGGCGGTGACGCTGCGCAGCGTGATGCGGTTGCAATCCTGCAAAAAGACGCAGCCGGCGTAGTTGCCGTCGAGGTTGTCGTTGTTGGCGCGATTGCCGTCGAGCGTGATGTTCTCGATCGTGACGTCGGCGATGTTCTCGCCGCTGAAAATGGGGAACAGTGTGGCGGCCGTGGCCTCGCCCGACAGCCAAAAATTCTCGCGCAGCGCCCGGTCGAGCTTGAAGCGGCGACCCCTGGCAGCGATGAGCGTCCGTTTGCAGACGCTTGCGCCGCCGTTGTGCGGATTGCGGGCACGCAGACAAACACCGTCTCCGACTCGGAAGTCGGCCGCTTCCGCGAGTGTGATCTCCTGATCGAACCAATCGGAATCGGCCGCCAGCTTCGTCGAGACGGACGGCTCCTTGACGAGCACCGAATCGCCGCCGCTCCCCAGGATGCGGACTCGCGACGGCAGGTACACGGCGTTGCGCAGGCGAAACGTGCCTGGCAGCACGCGGACGGTGCCGCCGCCGAGCCGCGCGACGTAGTCAACCGCGGCCTGCAGCACCTTTTCATTCGCGCCCACAAGGTCGGCCTTGTCCTGGCCGACCGTGATGGTGAGCCGTTCGCTCCAGTCCGGCTCGACCGGATCGCCGGACGTCGCCCGGCGATCGGGGTCGGGACTGTCGTCGCCGTGCGCCAGTCGCGCGAGGGCCGGCGCAACAGCAAGGGCCGAGGCGCTACGAAGGAATCGACGACGATTGAATGGCGAGTGGGTTGATGCTGTCATTATCTCCTCCGGCTAGCGCGCGGGGCCGCGACCTGATTATCGTGCCATTCTCTGCCCCACCTGTTGGTATTCATCTTCAAGCAGCCAAAGACGTGCGGCTTCTTAGTCTGACGCCGCATAGGCGACGATGTTTCCGTTTAGTGGGTCAAGGACGTTCACCGCATCCCCGTCAGCGGGCATGACGAGAAGTATGTAGGGAATTGCAAGTCCGTCCTCGACCCAAATTTCGTACCAGTTCATGCCCCCCATCATACCCGCCCGTCAACGTCGCCGCCGCCTGCCTGCCGGCAGCGGATTTTGGTGCGGCTCGGCGGGAGCCTCTCCCTCCCGGTTCGATTACAATCGTGCGCATGTCCACTGTCATTGGCACCTTTGTTCTGCTTCTCGCGCCCGCCGCGCCACCGGGAGCCGGCGAATACTTCACGATCGAAGTCGTCGACGAGCAGACCGGCCGGGGCGTGCCGCTGGTCGAGCTGCGCACGGTCGACGGCGCCCGCTATTACACCGATTCGGCGGGCATCGTGGCTTTTCGCGAGCCGGAGCTCATGGGGCAGAAGGTGTTTTTCTACATCACCAGCCACGGGTACGAATATCCGGCCGATGGCTTTGGCTTCCACGGCAAGACTCTCGACGTGAAACCCGGCGGCCGCGAGCGGCTGGCGATCAAACGGACGAACGTCGCCGAGAGGTTGTATCGTGCCACCGGCGAAGGCATCTATCGCGACAGCGTGCTCGTGGGCCGCGCGGCGCCGATCAAGCATCCGCTCTTAAACGCCCAGGTCAGCGGCTCGGACAGCGTGCAGTCGGTCGTGTATCGAGGCCGGCTATTCTGGTTCTGGGGAGACACGAATCGGCCGCGCTACCCGCTGGGCAACTTCCAGGTGCCCGGCGCCACGTCGCGCTTGCCTGCCGACGGTGGCCTCGACCCGAGCGCCGGCGTCGAGCTGGCGTACTTCGTCGACGACGAGGGCTTTGCCAAGCGGACCTGCGAGATGCCCGGCGACGGGCCGACGTGGATCGACGGACTTTCGGTCGTCAAGAACGCCGCCGGCGAGGCTGAGATGTACGCCGCCTACGTGAAAGTCCGCGGCTTTTTGAACGTGTACAAGCGCGGGCTGGCCCGTTTCGACGACAGCCGCGAGCAGTTCGTCCACGTCGCCGAATTCGACATGGACGCGCCGGTGCATCCGCACGGCCACACGTTTCACCACGCGGTCGACGGCGCGGACTATATCTATTTCGGCAACCCCTATCCGCTGGTGCGGGTGCGGGCCCACGCGGCCGCGATCGCCGATTTGAGCGCCTACGAGGCGTTCACGTGCCTTACGCCCGGAAGCCGGCTGAAGATGCCGCGCATCCCGGGCATCAACGTGCTTGGGGCGAAGGTCGACCGCGACAGCTCGGGCGCCGTCCACTGGGCGTGGAAGAAGAACGCGCCGCCGGTGATGCCCGAGGAGCAGGCGAGCCTGATCACCACCGGCAAACTCCGCGAGGGGGAAGCACTCTACGCATTGCGCGATATCGAGACCGACAAGCCGGTGAAGGCGCACGCCGGCAGCGTCGCCTGGAACGACTATCGCAAGGCGTGGACCATGATCGCCGAGGAGTCGGGCGGCACGTCGGCCCTGGGCGAAATCTGGTACGCCGAGGCCGACGCGCCCCGGGGCCCGTGGGTCTTCGCCCGCAAGGTAGTGACGCACGAGAAGTATTCGTTCTACAACCCGCGGCAGCACCCGGCGCTCGCGCAGGATGGTGGCCGGCTGGTTTATTTCGAGGGAACGTATTCGACGTTTTTCTCCGGCAACGACCACGCGACGCCGCGATACGACTACAACCAGATCATGTACCGGCTCGACCTGGCCGATCCGTGGCTGTCGCTGCCGGCGCCGGTGTATCGCACACGCGACGAAAGCGGGCACGAGGGGCTTGCGCGCGCGACGATGGCGCGGCACGCCAACCGCGGCATCGCGTTCTTCGCGGCCGTGCGGCCGGGCGATGGTCTCGTACCCGTGTTTGCGGCGCGCGAAGCCGACGGCGACGTGAAGCTGTCGTTGTCGAAGCCCGAAGGCGCAGGCGAGGCCGGCGAACCGCTCTTCTATGCCCTGCCGGCCGAAGGAAAGGAGCTGCCCGCCAGCACGGCGCCGCTTTACGAGCACACCGATGCGGCTACAGGTGCGACGATCTATTCGACCGACGACGCTGCCAAACCGTTCGTGCGTTCGGCGAAGCCCCTCTGTCGCGTGTGGCGAAGCCCGATCAAGACGATCGTGGTGTGGGAGTGATCGCGCGGCCAAACTTTCCTGTGGCTACTTTTGCGGATTGAAGTTGGCGACGTTATTTCGTAGGCTCGCCGTTGGTCAGTGAAACCATCGCTGGCCACGGTCGCCGCGAGTCGACCGGGGTATCTGAAGAGCTCGACGCGGACAACGCGTATCCAAAGAGCCCGTAGCTGGTCTTGCGTTTTAAGCGCAAGCCGGCTGCGGGCTCTTTTTTTTGTGGCCACTGAGGGGTTTCCGCATGAATCGCAATTTCCACAATCACGATGATCGAGAGTCGGACGAGGCGTGGCTGTTCGCCCAAGCCATTCTTGGGAATCCGACGCCCAGTCCAGCCAGGAGAGCGGCCGAAGCTCGGGCTGAGCGCGAACAATTGGAATGGCTCGCCCAAATTATCGACACGGCATGAGGACCGGCTCCGCGACCCGCAGAGCGCGGAAGCGGAAGCCCGCCATGAGCGCGAACTCTTGCAGTGGTTGGGCCATATCTCGACGGAACGCGAGCAACACCTACGCAGCGCTCTGCGGGATGAGGCGGAAGCCCTTGACGAACGACGTCGGCACGAGCCGTTGGTCGAGGAGTCGATCGCGCAGGAGGCCTGGGATGCATCCAAGCATCCGCGGCTTGGCGGCCCACCGAATCCCGGCTGGTGGGCAACCACCGGCGGCGCGGGCGCAAACGCGAGACTCATCGCGGCCGGCGGCGCGGCGCCAATGCCCCGGCCGACGTATCGCCCATCGGCCCCGTGGCTGCCCCGAATCGCCGGTGGGGCCGGTGCTGGCGCAGGCGCGGCGGCAGGCGTCGCCGCCGGCGGGCTCTTGGGTGGACTTCGCAATGCCAGCATGGGCGCCTACTGGGGTCGTATCCCTGGCGTTCAAGCGATGCCACAAATCTGGGCCTACGAGCTCCAGAAGCGGATTCGTGCCGGAACACTGTCGCGCGAAGATGCCGAGGGAATCCTCACCACGGCGGTAACGACGAAATTCTCGACCTGACGGATGAGGTTCAGCACATGCTCCGCCTTTGGGAAGAATATCTCGCCTTCCGCAAAGAGGCGATCTCGCACGCCCGACGCTGACAATGGTCGCCAGCGCCTCAGCCGAGCAGATTCGATCGCGGCATGATTGCTAGTTCGTCCGATTGAACCGCCACCTAAGCTTGCGGAGCGCATACTCGCGCCTGAATGGGCCGGGACATGAGGGACCGCAGGAAGTCCAAAGCCGCTCGAAACGGACGCGTGGGGCCGGCACGGACGATTGCCCTGGACCAATTCTCCCATCTGGTCTAACTTCCCTCCCCCGGCGCAGCTCGCGCCGATCCCTGCCAGGGGCTGCTTGCACTCGAACGCTCCGGAGGCTGCCATGCGCCCCTCTCGCTGCTTTCTGTCCGCGGCCGCCGCCGCTTGCCTGTCGCTCGCGTCGGCCTCCGCCCGCGCGCAAAGCCCTCAGACGCAAACGGTCATCGACGCCATCGAGGTGCTGCAGGGCTTTACGACTTTTCGCGAGCAGTCGATCCCCCAGGCGCTACTGGCCGACGCTCAGGCGATCGCCATCATCCCCAACGTCGTGAAAGGGGGCTTCGTGCTAGCCGGACGGTTCGGCCGTGGCGTCGTGCTCATTCGTAATCCCGACGGCACGTGGCGGACGCCGATCTTCGTCACCTTCACCGGCGGCAGCATCGGCTGGCAAATCGGGCTGCAATCGACCGATGTCGTGCTCGTGTTCAAAAACCGCAAGGGAATCGAGAAGCTCATGGCCCGCAGCGAGTTTACATTGGGCGCAGACGCTTCGATTGCCGCTGGCCCCGTCGGGCGCAACGCGGCGGCTGGCACGGATTGGAAGCTGAACGCCGAGATCTATTCGTATTCGCGCAGCCGCGGCCTGTTCGCCGGCGTCGCGCTGGATGGCTCGCTTTTGAAAGTCGACAACCGCGCCAACGCCATGTTTTACGGCAACCAAGCCGTGGTGCCTGAGCCGGCCTTGCAACTGATGTCGCTGGTGGCACGCGATACATCGGGCGGGGAGCTCGGCGCCACCGTCGATCCTAACGCGGTTGCCATGGCGCCTATGGCCGATACGGTAGAGAACGTCCGCCCGCAATTGGTCGACGCCTGGCGGCGGTTGGATCCGCTGTTGGATGCCAACTGGAGGAAGTTCCTGGCGCTGCCGCCACAGGTGTTCCAGCAGGCGGCGCCGAACGAGGCCGCGCTCGATGCGGCGCTCGAACGGTACAGTCGCGTCACGCTGGACGCAAAGTACCAGACGCTGTACGACCGGCCGGAGTTTCGTGCCGCGAACGATCTCTTGCTGCGGTACCGGGTGGCGCTCGCCAATCGCCAGGCCGCGGCGATCGGCCCGCTGGCGGGGCCAGAAGGCGGACTTGGTCAGCTTCCGGCGCCGCCGGGCGTCGGTAGCCCGCCCGCGCCGTCCGCGAGCGGGCCCACGTTCGTACCGCAACAGCCGGCAGCCCGCGAACCGACGCTCGCGCCGCCACGCTAATCAGCGGTTGGGGGTTAGGGATTAGCGAAGGGAAGAGCGACACGTTGGCCGTTCGGCCACTTGCATCGTCGGAGTCAACGCCCCTTCCGGCCGCCGGAAGGCACATCGTTCTACGCCCGCTTGCACGCCCTCGGGCCGCCACCCACTATGAACGATCCGCGTGAACTCCTGGGCATGCCTGGGACTGCAAGTTTTCGGGTAAGCCGGATGCGGGAAACCCGCCCGTCCGGTTTGAAGAGAGGAGAGGCGGCAGCAACGTGCGGCCCCTCTCCTA
This sequence comes from Planctomycetia bacterium, assembly GCA_016191115.1. GTDB lineage: Bacteria > Planctomycetota > Planctomycetia > Pirellulales > JACPPG01 > JACPPG01. Next base: position 21,774 of record JACPPG010000027.1, read on the forward strand.
CTCGACTTTGTTCCGCACGCTTCGCTACAGCGCCCGCTGTTCGTTGCGGGCGCGGATTTCCGGCAGCGGGTATTCGATGATCGGGATCTCCTGGCCTGACACTTCGCGCAGCCGCCGCCAGCCACGGGTCACCAGCACTTCGCGCTCGTGGACGTAGGCCGGATCGAGCGCGCGTTTGTCGAACGGCCCTTCGACCGCGATCACCGGGAAGTCGTCATCGACGATGAACTGCGCCAGCGCCGGGTTGCAGCGGATGTGCCGCTCCGCCGTGGTGTGCAGCGTTTCGGGATCCACCAGTCCGATCACGAACCGCAGGTACAGGTCGCTGTCGGTGATGGCCTCGACGTCGCCGCCGCACACGTCGCAAAGATAGCCTTGTTCGCATTTGGCCATCGCGTCACGAATTGGGGGCAATGATTACGTTAACAATGATGAATGCAGAATGATGAATGGGAAGCAGTAGGCCGAAGGCATTAGGCGGTAGGCAATTGTCGTTCATTCGCACGATCCAGGGTGGTAGGCCTTCTTCTCATTCATCATTCATCATTCCGCATTCATCATTGATTTCCCAGCACGTCGGCAATTCCGTAGAGCCCGGGCGGTTTGCCGACCAGGAAACGCGCGGCCGCCAGCGCCCCGTGGGCGTAGCAGTCCCGGCTGGTTGCCCGCACGGAGATCTCGAGCGTCTCACCCAGCAGACCAAAGAGGATGGTGTGCTCGCCCGGATTGTCGCCGGTGCGGACGGCGTGATAGCCGATCTCGCCATGCGGGCGCTCACCGGGCCGGCCTTGGCGGCCGTGCTGTTTTTGCGTTTGTCCCATCCGTGCCGCGATGATCTCACCGAACTTCAGGGCGGTGCCGCTGGGGGCATCTTCCTTGAAGCGGTGATGGCGCTCGATGATCTCCACGTCGGCGCCGGCCGGATGATCGGCGAGCGAGGCGGCGGCCACGTCCGCTAGCTTCATCGCCAGGTTAACGGCCATGCTCATGCTGGGCGACCAGAGGAGGGGAATGTCCTTCGCCGCTTGCCGAACATCATCCAATTGCTCGGCCGAAAGTCCGGTCGTCGCTACCACCAACGGCAGCTTCCGCTGCCGACACGTCGCGACCACGGCGGCGGTGCCGGCGGGGCTTGAGAAATCGACGACGACGTCGACGGCGCCGTCGATCGCGGCCGCCAGCGGCACCCCCAACTCGCCCGCGCCCGCCACCCGGCCGGCGTCCTGGCCCAATAGTGGGTGCCCTGCGCGATCGATCGCCGCGGCGACGGCAAAATTCTTGTCGGCGGCAGCCAGCGCGACCAGGCGTTGGCCCATCCGTCCGGCGGCACCGTGAATGGCAATGCGAATCGGCGGCATGCGTTGTGTGTTCGCGAGAACGGTAAATGAGACCGCGTATGGGTGCCACGACGGGTGTGCCACGGCTTCGCAGAAGCCGTGCCGGCCCGAGAAAGGGGCACGGCTTCTGCGAAGCCGTGGCACATTGCCGTGGCAAGTGCTAATGGATCCGCTAGCTGTAGAGCTGGATGGCTTTGATGATCTCTTCGAGGTCGTTGGGGACGGCGACGGCGCGATTGGCGAATGCCGCCCGTTTCACGCCGCGGCTGCCGAGCACTTCGTTGAACTTGTCCTGATCCGTGGTGTGGTAGGCGACGGTCGCCGTGGGGTCTTTCAACTGGTGACCGGTGAGGATGCAGACCACGCGCTCGTCGGCGCCGATGATTCCCTCGCTCCGTAGTTGCTTGGCGCCCGCGACGCTGGCGGCGCTGGCCGGCTCGCAACCGAGGCCGCCGGCGCCGACCTGTGCCTTGGCGTCCATGATCTCCTGATCCGTCACTTCGCGCACGACCCCGTCGCACCACTCGAGTGACCGCAGACACTTGTTGAGGTTGACCGGGCGATTGATCTCGATGGCGCTGGCGATGGTCGAGGCGCGGCGGCCGCGGCTGTCGAGATCGGCATAATATCCGTCGATCGCGCCGGTGTCGGGCGAGCCCTGGTTCCACCGCACGCCACGGCGGTGATACAGCTCGTAGAGGGTGTTGGCGCCAGCGGCGTTGATGACGGCCAGCCGCGGCAGCCGGTCGATGAGGCCGATCTCGCGGAGCTCGGCAAACGCCTTGCCGAAGGCGCTCGAATTGCCCAGGTTGCCGCCGGGCACGACGATCCAGTCGGGCACCTCCCAACGGAGCCCTTCCAGCACGCGATACATGATCGTCTTTTGCCCCTCCAGCCGGAAGGGATTGACGCTATTCACCAGGTAGATGCCCAGGTCGCGCGACGCTTCCTTGACCCGCGCCATGGCATCGTCGAAGTCGCCGGCGATCTGCACAGTAAGGGCGCCGAAATCGAGGGCCTGCGACAGCTTGCCATACGAAATCTTGCCCGAGCCGACGAAAATCACGGCCTTCATCAGCCGCGTGACCGAGCAGTAGGCGGCCAGCGAGGCGCTCGTGTTGCCGGTCGAGGCGCACGCCGCCCGGGCGGCGCCGGTGGTCCGCGCATGAGTGAAGGCAGCCGACATCCCGTTGTCCTTGAAGCTGCCCGAAGGGTTCATCCCCTCGTATTGCAAATGCAGTCGGCCGGGCTTGAGGCCGACGTAGCTGGCCACGTGGGGCGCGGACTGCAACAGGGTCTGCCCCTCGCCGATCGTGACGACCTGTGAAGGGGGCGCGAAGGGCAAGAGTTCGAAGAACCGCCACACGCCGCTGGCGCAAAGCGGGTCGGCTCGGCGGGACCACTTCTGCTCGAAGAACGCGAACGAATCCGGCGGCCGCGCGCGGTCCCAATCGTAAACCACGTCCACGAGGTCGCCGCACACTTCGCACTGGACGCGAATCTCGTCGATGCCGTAGGTCGCCCCGCAGCGGGGCGCGATGCACTTCTGGAAGGCGAGGTCGGTCTTGGCGGCGACGCTATTCATTGCTGCGCTCGCGAGATAGCCCCTCGGATACAGGCCAACGGGACGATTGTTAAGGCCTCTGGTGCGCCGGGCGTGGCTCGCTTTGGTGCGCGCAGGAATCGACGGCTGCCGGTCTGGCCCGGGTGGCCTGGCCGGCGTAAGCGACGACGAAAATCCCAGTCTACGCCGGTCGTCAGCCGCCATCAAGCGCGCTAGAAGGTCCCTCAGGGCCATTCTGTTTTTCAAAATGGCGAGGCGGGAAAATGGGACTGGCTCCGAGCATAAACAGCGCAAGTCCTTTCAGACGAACGTTGCGTCTCGGTGCTGTCCCACTTTCCCGCCGGTGCGCCGCCGGCAAGCTTAAATCTGTGAACGGCCCTGGAAGGTCCCTGTCGGCCGCTGTAACGCCTGCCGGCGGCTGCATGGTGGCTACGCGCAAATTTGACACTCTACTACCCTCCTTTTAGAATGGCGAGTCTGTGAACTTCCAGCGACCGGTTCGTAGGGCGTTCCGCCAGAGAGAGCCACAGATGAAGAAGGCCGAGTCGAAAGTCTACAAGGAGCGGTTGCTGGCCCTGCGGGCCCGCTTGCGCGGTGAAGTGAGCCAATTGGCCGACGCGGCGCTAAAGAAAAACCGGCCTGAGGGGGCCGGCGAGCAGTCGACCATGCCCATCCACATGGCCGATCTCGGCAGCGACAACTTCGAGCAGGAATTTACCCTCTCTCTGATGGAAAACGAAGAGGACACGCTCGCGGCCATCGAATCCGCCTTGGAGCGGATCGAGGAGGGGACGTACGGGCAGTGCGAGGAATGCGGCGTCAAGATCCCCAAGGCGCGGCTGAATGCGATCCCCTACGCGCCATTGTGCGTGAAATGCGCGCAACAGATCGAGCGCCGCTAGCACGGTGGCTTGCCATGCGCGATGCCAGGGGTGCGCGTTGGCGGCCTTGACCCAGGAGAACTGCAAAGTCCGGGGTCTGGCTCATTTTTCGGCACGTGCCGCTCTCGATTCTTGCGAAGCACCTTCGGCCGAAAAATGTGCCTGACCCCCTCTCCAAGGACTTCGCAGTTCTCCTGGGCCTTGACCGCCGCGGATCGCGGGCCTAAGGTCTGTCCGTCATACTGGCATGGGCCTCGACCGCGGTGACCGTCCTGCCGCCACGGAGAGAGTTCCCGCTCTTTCAAGACTCGGCGACTTGCCATGAAGACCGTCCCCTTGAGCCGTCACTGCGCGTTTGTGTTGATCGCGCTGTTGGGCTGCCTGGTGGACCTGGGAACGAAACGCTGGATGTTCCACCGCCTGGGGATGCCCCCGAGCGACACCTGGTGGATCTGGGAGCCCTACGCCGGCTTTCAGACGAGCGTGAACGAGGGAGCGCTCTTCGGCATGGGGCAGGGTTGGGTGTGGGTCTTCGCCACGCTTTCGGTGCTCGCCGGATTGGGCATCTGCTACTGGCTGTTCATCGCTCGCGCGGCGCTCGATTGGCTGCTCACGGTCGCCTTTGCCCTCATTATGGGTGGCATCCTCGGCAACCTGCACGATCGCCTTGGCCTGTGGGAGGCGCCCGGGATGCCCGGAATTCGCCACCACGCGGTGCGGGACTGGGTGTTGGTGCAGTGGCCGCCGTGGGTCTGGCCGAATTTCAACGTCGCCGACAGCCTGCTGGTGTGCGGTATCACGCTCTTGGTGTGCCAGGCATTGTGGCAAGGATCGCCCGGCAAGGAAAACGCCAAGGCATCGCCGCTCAGCCAGCGCGCTTGACATGGGGCGCACGCTCTCGCTGTCGCGTCTCTCTTCAGCCACGGTTGACGTTTCACCAAGTTTTCGTAAGGATGATGCGCACACGTCCTGCCGTCCTTGGGAAGGGACGGTCGCATGGCAGTTCGTGGGTAGTGGGTAATTGTTAAGCGGTCCGCGCGGAACCAGGCGGGAAGCCGAGTACACCGCGTCATTTGCTCCCTGACGCGCAACTTCTTCGCTCGTGTCTGATCGCGCGCGGAATTGCGAGGGGGAGACGATGAAACTGTCGCGCACTGTCGAATATGCCGTTCAGGCGACGCTGCAACTGGCCCAAGCCAAGACCAACGGGCCGGTCCCCTGCAGCCATCTTGCCTCGAACGGGGGAATGCCCGAGCGATTTCTCTTGCAGGTGCTGCGCAGCCTGGTGACGCATGGCATCCTCAACTCGACCCGCGGTGTGGATGGCGGCTATACGCTCGAGCGCGGTCCGGAGGACATTACGCTTTTGGACCTGGTCGAGGCGATCGAAGGACCGCTCGTGGCGTCGCTGCCGCGGACGCAGGCCCTGTCTTCCGGAACGCAGGCAAAGCTCCGCGAAGCGCTCAGCAACGTGACGGCCGCGACGCGGACCGAGCTCAAAAAGATCAAGCTGTCGCACCTGCTGCCAGAGACGCATCGCCGTTAGGCAGACAACGAGTCCGGCGGGCGTCGACACTGGCCCGCCAGCGAGGGACTGGGCCGTGAGCCCTCCCTTGTTGTTCGGGCCAGCACAACACTTGCCGGTATGCAAGCGCGCGACTAGGCTTGACGCCGCATGGCGCAGCAGTTTTCCGACCGTTTGCATCTGGCCAAAGCCATCGCCCTGGAAGCGGGCGCGATCGCACTGCGCTATTTCTGCCAGGACAACTATCAGGTGGAGTGGAAGCGCGACGCCTCGCCGGTCACCGTCGCCGACCGGGAGGCCGAACACCATCTCCGCCGTCGGATCGCCGCCGCCTTCCCGGCCGACGCTATCCTCGGCGAGGAACACGGAGAACAGCCGGGCACCTCAGGCCTTCGCTGGATCCTCGACCCGATCGACGGCACCAAGTCGTTCATTTCCGGCGTGCCGCTATTTGGCACGTTGGTCGCGGTCGAGCATGACGGCCGCGGCGTAGTCGGCGTTGTGCACATCCCGGCGCTCGCGGAAACCGTGTACGCCGCCGTGGGCGGTGGCGCCTGGCACACGCGCGGCGAGAGCCCGCCGCGGCCCGCACGCGTCTCCGACAAGCGGGCCTTGGCCGACGGCCTGTTTTGCACCTCGGACGTCAAGGGCTTTGGTGAAATCGGCCGCGAGAGCGCCTACGGGCGCCTGCAAGCCGCCTCGCGGCTTTGCCGCACGTGGGGTGACTGCTACGGATACGTGCTCGTGGCCACCGGCCGTGCCGAGTTGATGGTCGATCCGCGAATGAACGTCTGGGACTGTGCGGCGCTCCAGCCGGTCCTGGAAGAAGCGGGCGGGACGTTCACCGACTGGCAAGGGACGCCCACGATTCACGGCGGCGAGGCCATCGCCACCAACGGCTATGTGTTCGAAGAGGCAATGAGCCTCGTCCGCGGGTGACGTTCGAGCTCAAGTCACTTCTTTTCGAGCGCCGCCGCCACCGCCGCGTCGAGGTCTTTTAAGCCTACTTGTCGGTCGACTTCGTAGAAGCCGACGTGGTAATGGGCAATCTTCCCGTCCCGGCCCACCACGACGAACAAGGGAAGCGTGGCCCCGACCAGTCGCGGATCGCCAAGCGCTTTCACGAAGTCGCCGGCGTCGAGCACTAAGGGATACGAGAGGTTCATGAAGGCCTTCAGCTTGCGCACGCCCGACAGGGCCGCCCGGCGCTCGGCGCCGCCTTCCGCCAGCCGGCCGTCGACGGCGACGCCGTACACCTTTACGCCCTGGTCCTTACGCTTCTGGTGCAAGAACTCCAGGTAGCCGACCTGCCCGTAAGGTTCCTTAAGGGGCTCGTTGCGGTAGTCCCAGAAATGTAGCACCGTGACCCGACCTGCCAGATCGGCGGCGGTGAGCTTGCCTCCGTCCAGGCCGGCGACAGAAAACGACTCGACCGGCTGCCCGACGTAGCGGGCCAAAAGTTGCGCGACTTCATCGGCGCGACCGGTCTGCAACTTCGCGTCGCGCGCGGCGGACTCAACCAACCGGGACAAGAGTCCGCCGGCCGCGCGTTTTTCCAGTCCGGGAAGGACCGTGGATAATAGCGCCAGTTGCTCGGCGTTCCAAGCTGTGTCGGGCGATAGTCTCGGCCGCTGCAGCTTGGCCCGCAGCGCGACCAGCCCGGAGAACGCCTCCTCCGTGGCGGCCCGCTGGGCGTCCGTGAGCTCCTCGACTCCGTCGAGCTTCATCGCCAGCTCGTACTCGGTGCCCATGTTCATGAACACGCGCTCGGCAAGCGACACTAATAGCGGCGCGTCCTTGGCCACCAGCAGCGTCCGCCGCAGGCCGTAGCGATTGCGAAGCTGCACTTCCCAGGCGTCCCGTCCATCGAACTTGCGGTCGGCCAGGACCTCGTGCTCGTGCCCGCTTTGCGTCCATTTCGCGCCGGCCGCGAGCGGCGCATCGAACGCGACAATCGGCGACGGCAAGGGTACCGGGCTTTCGCCGCTAGCGTAGTCGTAGAGCAACGATGGAGCGTCGGCGCCCTGCGGCTGCCGCTTCGCGTCGAGCACGAGCTGGCCGAACCGGTCGGGCCAAGGCCAGGCGCCGCGTCCGCGCTCCTCGACGAGCCAGTAGAGCTTCGCTCCCTTCTCGTCCGCTTCGGTCACAAGCCACGTGAGGTCGAAGGTCTTTTCGCGCCGCTCGCCCGCCGTCGCGTCGGGGGTGCGTTCCGCAATGCTGCCGTGGTACACAATCATCTGCCCCGGCTTGACGCCCGGCGCGGCGCCTAGGATCGCCGGCAGCACGGTCACGGCGGCAAGCACAGAAAGCATGGACGGCCTCTATGAGTCTCGCGGAGCGGATCGTCGGGGCACCGGCCAAGGGCGGGCAGTAGTCCATTGATTGTAGCTGGCGCCGCCGCGAATGACGAACCGAATCGGAGCGGCACCCGGACCTGGCCATCTACAAGACCGCGCCGCCGGCGGACGCCGATTTCTGGGCCGCGTGGATTCCGGAGATCGTGATCGAGGTCGTGTCACCCGGTGGCGAGCAGCGCGACTATTTTGAGAAGCGCGAGGAGTATTTACGGTTTGGTATCCAGGAGTACTGGATTCTGGACGCCCAAAAGCGGGAGATGCTGGTTCCGCAGCGCGCCGTGGACCGGTGGAGCGAGCAATTGGAGCTCCTGGCTTTGATCCGCCCTGGTATTCAAGACGCGGAAGTACTTCCTTTGTCAGTCGCTTTTCTTTTGCGGCGTCCCGCTCCTGATCCTGCCGCCTTTGCTCGTCTTGGCGGCGGTTTTTTAAGCTACTGGTTACATTGCGTCTGCCCGAGCGCAACAAGGTACCCTAGGACGCCGCCAACAGCGAGCGCGAGCCACCACCATTTTGGTTGTTCCGTCGGAATTCGCATGGGCGTGCAAATGGCTGCGGTCGGTGGTAAGGACGGGATCATCACCCCTTCGCTATCAACTCCAAGCAAATCTCCCGCACGCGGTTCGGGTTGACGTTCGCGTTGAGTTTTTTCGCCTGGCCGATGAACGCGCCGGCCGCTTGCAGCTTGCCCGCTTTGACGTCCGCCACCAGCTTCGGGTTAGCGGCGACCAGTTGCCGGCACAATTCCACAAGCTGGCTCTCGTCGACCTGTTCGATCCCCAGCGCGCGCATCGCCTCGGCCGCGGAGCGGCCTGAGGCGAGCATCGCGGCGAACACCTCGCGGCCGCGGGTTGTGTCGACCTCGCCGGCGCGGACCTTCTGCAATAGCTCGGCCAGTTGCGGCGGGCGAATCGGGAACGCGCCGATCGAGGCGCCCTGCTCGTTGAGCGTCCGCAGCACGTCCTGCTGCACCCAGTTGGCAGCCATCTTGCCGTCGCCGGAGGCCTCGGCCAGCTCGACGTAGTAGGTCACCAGCTCCTGTCCCTGGTTCACGAGCACGTCGCTGTCGTAGGGAGTGATGCCGTAGGTCGTTTCGAGGCGCCGCCGCAACGCCGCCGGCAGCTCGCCCAGCGCGGCACGCACTTCTTCAACTTGCTTTGCCGACACCGTCACCGGCACCAGGTCGGGGTCGGGGAAGTAGCGATAATCGCTCGATTCCTCCTTGTGGCGCTGGCCGCGGGTGATATCGGCAGCATCGTCCCATCCGCGGGTTTGCTTCGGCACGTCCCCCAGCTTCCGGCCCGTCTCACGCCACACTTCGAATTGCCGATCCGCTTCGTAGGCCAGGGCCCGCTCGACCGCGCGGAAGCTGTTCATGTTTTTCACTTCCACGATCGGCGTGGCGATCTTCTCGCCGCCCGCGCCCGCGATGTGCAGGTTGACGTTGGCGTCCACCCGCAAGCTTCCCTCTTGCATGTTGCAGTCCGACACGCCCAGGTACACCAACAGCAGCTTGAGCTCGTCGAGATAGGCTTTCGCTTCGGCGGGCGAGCGCATATCGGGCTGCGAGACAATCTCCAAGAGCGGCGTGCCGGCGCGGTTGAGGTCGATGCGGCTGTCGGCCTCGCCGGCTTGCTCGTCGTGCACGCTCTTGCCGGCATCCTCTTCCAGGTGGACGCGAATGATGCCCACCTGCTTCGCCTCGAAGCGCCCCTTGGCGTCGCTGATCGTCAGGTGACCACCGTGGCTGAACGGCAAGTCATACTGGCTGATCTGGTAGCCCTTCGGCAGGTCGGGATAGTAGTACTGCTTGCGGTCCCACTTGGTGAAGGGGGCGATCTGACAGTCGAGCGCCACGGCGGCTTGTAGCGCGAGCTCAAACGCCCGGCGGTTCATCACCGGCAGCGTGCCCGGCATCCCGGTGCAGATCGGGCACGTCTGCGTGTTGGGCGGGGCGCCGAACTTCGTGCTGCAGCCGCAGAATAGCTTGCTGGCCGTCAAGAGCTGCACGTGCACTTCCAGCCCGATCACGATTGCGTAAGGCTCGCTCACAGCGGCGGCCTCCGCGTATGCCAATCGGTCGCCTGTTGGAACATATGCGCGGCCCGCAAGAGCCGGTCTTCCTCCAGCGGCGGGGCCTGAAGTTGCAAGCCGATCGGCAAGCCCGCGGCCGTAAAGCCGCAGGGGATCGAGATGCCGCCGATGCCGGCCAGGTTCGCGCTCACCGTGTACAGATCGACCAGGTACATGGCCAGCGGATCGTCGACCTTCTCGCCGATCTTGAACGCCGGAGCCGCGGTCGTCGGGCCCGCGATCAGGTCCACGTCATCGAACGCCTTATCGAAGTCCCGCCGGATCAAGCGGCGGACCTTGAGCGCTTTGAGATAGTAGGCATCGTAGTAGCCGGCCGACAGGGCGTACGTGCCCAGCATGATGCGGCGCTTCACTTCCGCGCCAAACCCTTCGGAGCGGCTGCGGCGGTACATGCGGACAAGAGCTGTGTCGAGCTCGTCGACCGCTGCGGTCTCTCCGCTCGACTCAAGGTGGCGGCGCTCCGCGTCCCGCTCGGCAAGCATCGCCTTCTCATCCGTGCGGTGGCCGTAGTGGGCGCCGTCGTAGCGGGCCAGGTTGCTGCTCGCTTCGCACGGCGCGATGATGTAGTAGGTGGCCACGCAATACTTGCTGTGCGGCAGCGAGACTTCCTTGACCTTCGCCCCCAGCGACTCATAGACGCGCACTGCCTCGCGCACGGCCCGCTCCACCTCGGCGTCGAGGCCCGGACCAAAATGCTCGCGCACCAGTCCCAGCGTCAGGTCCTCAAGCGGCTGGCCGATCCACTCGCTGTAGGGCGGGACGGGCGCGTCGACCGAAGTGGAGTCCGCGCGATCGTGCCCGGCGATCGCCTCCAAGAGTAGCGCCGCGTCCTCGGCGCTGGTGGCCAGCGGGCCGACCTGGTCGAGGCTGCTGGCAAACGCCACCAATCCGAACCGGCTTACGACGCCGTACGTGGGCTTCATGCCTGTCACCCCGCACAGGCCGGCCGGCTCACGGATCGAGCCGCCGGTGTCGGTGCCGATCGCCAAGGGCGCCATCCGCGCCGCCACGGCCGCCGCCGATCCTCCGCTCGACCCGCCCGGAATGCGCGACAGGTCCCAGGGGTTTCGCGTGGTCTGCAAGGCAGAGTTCTCGGTCGAGCCGCCCATGGCGAACTCGTCAAGATTCGTGCGGCCGATAAGCACGGCGTCGGCCGCCTTGAGTTTCGCGATTACCGTCGCGTCGTATGGCGCGCGGAAATGTTCGAGGGTCCGCGACGCACACGTGACAAGCTCGCCGCGACTGGCCAGGATGTCTTTCACGGCCACGGGAACGCCGCCAAGCCGGCCGACCGGCCTACCCGCCCGGCGACGCTCGTCGACGTCGCTGGCTTTGGCGATTGCCCCCTCGGCATCGACGCGCAGAAACGCGCCCACGTCGCGGTCGTGCCGCCCGATCTGGTCGAGATAGGCCTGCGTCACCTCGACGGCGGTCAAGCGACCCGCGGCCATTTCGTCGAGTAGCCGCCGGGCCGAAAGTTCCAGGACGCTCATGGCCAATCGATCGCCTTCGGGCGAAAGTCAATCTCCCAGCACCGCCGGCACCAGGTAGAACTGACCGTCGGCCTTGGGCGCGCCGGCGAGCATCTCCGCCCGATCGAAGCTCGCGCGCACCTCGTCGGGCCGGAAGACGTTGGTCTGCTCGACGGCGTGGGCCATCGGCTCGACCGCCGTTGTGTCGAGCTCGGCAAGCTGCTCGACGTAGCCCACGATAGCGTCGAGCTGGGCCGTCATCGTGGCAAGCTCTTCAGGCGCGAGACGGAGCCGCGCCAGGAGCGAGACCTTTTCGACCTGTTCGCGAGTGAGCGGCATGCATGTAGGGTGCTCTGTGAGCACCATCCGCGGAGTCAATTGGTGTCACCCAGGACACTGGAATGGCGCGGGCATGTACATGTAAATAGGACGTGATCGGCGCCTGCGAAGTTCGGGGCTCACAGCGCACCCTACGATCCTACTTTTTCGCAGCCTTGTCGGCCCCCTTGGTCTTGGGCACCGCATCGCTCGGCAGACGGAACGGCGCGGTTTTGACCTGCTTCGTGACCGCGCCCGAGCGGAGGCATTGCGTACACACCAGCATGCTCCGGTTCCGACCCTGGTAGGTCGCCCGCACCTGCTGCAGGTTGGGCTTGAACTGTCGCCGGCTGATGCCCGTGATCTTGGTGCCGACGCCGCCCAGGTACTTGGCCTTGCCGCGCGTCGTAACCGAATTGCCGACCCGGGGTCCCTTGCCGCAAACTTCGCACACCCTTGCCATCGCCGATGTCTCCCTTGCGCCCGCGTCGCCCCAAGAGCGAAATTGCCATGCCGATCGCCGGACGTGGCAGTATACTCGTCCGTGCCGAGGCTGCAAAGCCGCATGTAAATGGCGCGCTGGCGAACGACCGACTGTAGGAGGCGTCTCCTGTCGCCGACGAATCAGGGCACGGTTCGGCCAATGTGCCAGCTCGGTCGGCGATGGGAGTCGCCTCCTACAAGCTCTCGGTTCGAAAGCTTGGAATTGTTTTCATGGCCGAACAATGGACAAACTGGTCTGGGTCTGTGACCTGCCGGCCGCGGGCGATTTGCTTCCCGAAGAGCGAGGATGAGATCGTCGCGCTCGTGCGGCAGGCCGCGGCGCACCGCCAGACTGTCCGCGTCGCCGGCACCGGCCATTCGTTCATGCCGCTGTGCGCCACCGACGGGCTGCTCCTGTCGCTCGACCAATGGCAGGGCGTCCAGTGGGCCGACCGAGCGAAGCTGCAAGCCTCGATCCGCGGCGGTACCAAAATCCGCGACATGGGCGAGCCCTTGGCCCAGCACGACATGGCGCTTGCCAATCAAGGCGACGTCGACGTGCAGGCGATCGCCGGCGCGGTCGCGACCGGCACGCACGGCACTGGGCCGACGCTGGGGAGCATCTCCACGCAATTGGCCGGCGTGCGGATCGTCACTGCCGCCGGCGAGGTGCTCGATTGCTCGCCGGAGACCGACGCCGAAGTCTTCCGCGCCGCGCAAGTCTCACTGGGGGCGCTCGGCGTGATCGCGACGGTGCGACTGAAGCTGCTGCCGCTTTACAAGCTGCACGAGCAGATTCGCGAGGAGCCGATCGACGCGTGCCTCGCCGAGCTCGACAGACGGATCGCCGCCAACCGGCACTTCGAGTTCTTCTGGTACCCAGCCCGCGACGTTGCCAGCACGAAGACGCTGAATCCTGTGGACGGGGGGCGGGCATCCTGCTCGCCTTCGCAGCAGGCAAGAGGGGACAGGCCGCGGGACAGAGGTCTCAAGCCGGTCGTCACCTCTCACGCTGGGGAGTCCTCTCTGGCTGCAGGCACCGACCCGTCGGCCGAAGGCGGGCAGGATGCCCGCCCCCCAGAGGCGGACGCCGAGGGCCTGGCCAGCGCCACCGGCGAGCGGGTCGACCAAAGTTGGCGCATCTTCCCCACCGTCCGCGAGAACCGCTTCAACGAGATGGAATACTCCATACCGGCGGAAAACGGGCCAGAGTGTTTTCTCGAAATCCGACGCCTGATGCAGACCCGCCACACGGACGTGCAGTGGCCGATCGAATATCGCACCGTAGCGGCCGACGAGATTCTCATAAGTCCAGCGCATGGTAGGGCGACCGTTGCTATCTCGATCCATCAGGCCAACACGCTGCCGCACGAGGCGTTCTTTGCCGACGCCGAGCGGATCTTTCGCCGCCACGCCGGCCGGCCGCATTGGGGCAAGATGCACAGCCTGACGGCGCGCGAGCTCGGCGACCTCTACCCGCGGTGGGACCGCTTCCAGGCCGTTCGCCAGCGTCTTGACCCGGACGGCCGATTCCTGAACGATCATCTGCGCCGGCTGTTCACCTAAGGTGCCCGGTGGAGGTGCCCGGTGGGCACCGACTCGTTCGTGTGATTCATGCGGGCAGTCTGCCGGAAACAGCCATCGCGGAGGGTTTGGCGATTTTTGCGGCATCCCCCGCACGGATCGGCTATCTTGATTTTCGGGCCGTTTGCTGACCTTCCGAGGAACGATCCGGGAGACTCGTGGCGATGAATCTGGCGGTGCTTGCGGAACAATCGGCCGAGCGGCTCGGCGAACACCTGGCGCTTGAGATCGACGGCCACCGGTTCACCAACTGGCAAATCCTCGATCGCGGGAAGCGGCTGCACGCCGCCTTCTCGGAACTCGGTATGAAGCGCGGCAGCCGGGCGGTGGTCCTCATGATGAACCACCCGCTGCAATACCCGATCATGCAGGGCATCTTTCGCACCGGCGGCACGGCCGTTCCGGTGATGCCGCAAGCTGCCGCGGCCGAGCTCCGCTACATTTTGGCCGACACCGAGGCGGCGTTCGTCATCGCCGATCTCGACCGCGTGCCCACGGTGCGCGAGGCGGCGGCGGGCCTCACGCACGTGCGGGGGATTCTCGCTCCGGGGGCCGAGGACGATCCGCAAGCGGCGCCCGCGGAGATGCGGCTCGAATCGCTCTTGGACTACGCGCCGCGGACCGAGCTGCCGGCAATCGGCGAAGAAGACGTGGCCGTGATGCTCTATTCCTCCGGCACGACCGGCCGGCCCAAGGGCGTGCTCTTGACGCACGGCAACCTGCTGGCCGGCGCCGAAGCGGTGTCCGAGGCCTCGATGCTCGACTCGTGGCAGGGGCCGCGCGTGACGCTTTCGGCCATGCCCATCGCCCACATCTTTGGCGTGGCGATCATGAACGACCTGTTGATGACACCCAAGCATCTGGCCGACAAGACGCACCTGGTGCAGATGAAATGGTTCGAGCCCGAGCGGTTCATGGCCCTCGTCCAGGAGCACCGCTGCTCGACCACGGCCGCCGTGCCCACGATCCTGGCGGTGCTTTTGCATCATCCGAAAGCGGCCACGTTCGACCTGACGTCGCTATCGGAGATCATCTGCGGCGGGGCGCCGCTGCCGGTCGAGCTCGCCCAGGCCTTCATGCGACGCTACCCGGCACGCATCCGCGAGGTCTACGGATTGACCGAGTGCACGGGCATGGGCTCGGCCAACCGGCGGACCGACCCGTTCCGGCCGGGCTCGGCGGGGCGGGCTTATTGCAATACCGAACTGGCGATCTTCGACGAGCACGATGCTCCGCTCGGCCCGCACCAGCGCGGCGAGATCTGCCTGCGCGGCCGCACCGTAATGAAGGGCTACCACAACCGGCCCGACGAAACCGCGCAGACGATCCGCGACGGCTGGCTGCACACCGGCGACGTCGGCTATCTGGACGAGGACGGCTACCTGTACGTCGTCGACCGCATGAAGGACATGATCATCCGCGGCGGCGAGAACATCTATCCCGCCGAGCTAGAGGCGGTGCTGCACGAGCATCCGGCCGTGGCCGAGGCGGCCGTGGTGGGCGTGCCGGACGAGGTCTACGGCGAAAACGTCGTGGCGTTCGTGGTCGCCAAGCCCGGCGCGCAGGTGGCCGAGGCGGAGATCATCGAGCACGTGTGTACCCTGGTGGCGCGGTTCAAGGCCCCCAGCCGCGTCCACTTCGTGCAGGCCATCCCCAAAAGCAACATCGGCAAGATCCTCCGCCGCGTGCTCCGCGAGAAGGCGGCGCCGCCCGCCTGAGCGAAAACTGATCCGCGGATTTCGCAGATGACGCAGATTTGAAGAACAGAAATGAAGAGAGGCAAGGCGCCGCAGGCAGCGCTGCGCCGATCCATAACCACCGCTCCTTTAGGAAATCTGTGTAATCCGCGGATCACTCCCGCTGACTGACGACTTCGGAGACCCTCGTGAGCGATTTTGAAACGATCAAGCTCGAAGTCGATCCTCGGGGCGTCGCGCTGCTCGCGCTTAATCGGCCCGAGGCGCGCAACGCCATGTCGCAGCGGATGATCGAGGAGCTGCGCGCGGCCGGCCGTCGACTGGCCGCCGACGCACAGGTGCGCGCGGTCGTGCTCACCGGCGCGGGGGACCACTTTTGCGCGGGCGGCGACCTGAAAGGCATGCAGCAGCAGGCGGCCCGGTCGCGCCAGGAACGCATCGCCGACGCCACCGTCCTGGCCGAGACGCTGGCCGAGCTCAATACCCTGCCAAGGCCGGTCATCGGGCGCATCAACGGCTCGGCCTTTGGCGGGGGGCTCGGATTGATCTCGATCTGCGACATCGCCATCGGCGTCACAACCGCGCGGTTCTCGATGACCGAGGTCCGACTGGGCCTGGTGCCGGCCACGATCTCGCCGTACGTCGTGGCGCGGCTGGGCGTCCGCAACGCGCGGCGGGTGATGCTCAACGCCACGGAAATGGAAGCCGCGACGGCCGTGGAATTGGGCCTGCTCGACGAAGTAGTCGAGCCCGAGGCGCTCGACGCGGCCGTGGAGCGCGAGATCGCCGCCTGTCTTCGCTGCGCGGCGGGCGCCGTGGCCGATTGCAAGCGGCTGATCGACTTCGTCAGCACGCACGACGCCGCGGCCAACATCCCCTACACGGCAAACCAACTGGCCGACCGCTGGGAGACCGACGAGCTGCGCCAAGGCATCGAGGCCTTCCTGGCCAAACGCAAGCCGTCCTGGAACGCCGACCGGCCGTAACGTCGCCGGCCAACGGACGGCTGCCCGCGTGCCACTGCTTCGGCAAGGCATTGCGACTTGTCAAGGACGACGGCACGGCGGGAGCCTCGCCCTCCCTAGGCGCGTCGCGATTTAGCCGGCTTGGCGCCCTTCGTCGACTTGGCCGGCTTGCGGGTTGCGCGTTTTGACTTGCTCGATCGATTGCCGACCGACTTGAGCGCCATTTCGCAATGCGCGATGTACTTCTTGGCCGGGACGCGGGCGATCGCTTCGCCGATGACGTCGAGGGCCACGTCCTCAAGCTTCTTAAAGCGGACGCAGCTTTTCCCCATGTCGGGCTTCTTGCCGGCTTTCGCCCACGCCTTCTCGAACCACTTCAAGTGGGCCTTCGAGCCGTACAGCGACATGAGGTACAGCGACATATGGTTCTTCTGCGATGCCAGGCAAGCGAACGGCAGCGGCTGCCGGGGATCGCAATGGTACCCGGCCGGGTAGACGCGATGCGGCACGTAGTACCCGATCATGCCGTACTGCATCCCCTCCTCGTAGTCCTTGTCGAGGTTCTTGAGGATCACCGCGCGGACGGCCGCGATGGCCCGGCGCCGGTCCTCGGGCAACTCCGCCAGGTACTCGCGAACGGTGGTGGCTTTGCTTTGCACGGGTGGGCCCTCATTGATTGATGCGGATGGAGCATCTCGCAACAAACATAACGTCCGCCAGTCGGAAGGGCACGCGCCGGAACCGGGGACTAGCGCCTACTCCGGCCCGCCCAACAGGGCCATTCTGTTTTTCAAAATGGCGAGGCGGGTAAATGGGACTGGCTCCGAGCATAAACAGCGCAAGCCCCTTCAGACCAACGCTTCGTCTCGGTGCCTGTCCCCCTTTCCCGCCGGTGCGCCGCCGGCAAGCTTGAATCTGTGAATGGCCCCCTGCCCGCCCCAAGCCGGGTGTTGTCCCCGTTTAGTGGCTCGATTAGACTGCAAGTCTTACAATAAGGCCTGAGGGTGGCCGGCCCGGCCGTCCTAGGCTCCTGCCTTGGAATTCCACGGGCGATCGGCAAGTGCGGATCCCTGTCCGGACTAGCAGCCGGTCCCCGAACCCTGCTTCACCGCGACAAGCGCGCGGGAGGTGTCCCCTGGCGCGGCGTGCTTTCCAGATCGGGCTATTAGGCGTGATCGCGCTCGTGCTGTTGCGCGTCACGATCGGATGGCACTTCCTCTACCAGGGCATCTGGAAGCTGCAGACGCCCGCGTTCAGCTCGGCTGGCTTTTTGAGCCAGGCAAAGGGGCCGCTGGCCGAGCACTTCTACGAGATGGTGCCGGACATCGACGGCCGCGAGCACCTCGACCTGGACGCCAACCGGCAGGCGATGAAGAAATACGCCGACGGGTTCGCCAAGGCGAATCGCTTGAAGGACGCTGAGCTGGCCGAGGTCGAGGTCATCCTGGAAGCCAACCAGGACAAGCTGGCAGAGTTCCTCCTGGAAGACCCCGCAGCCAAGAAACCGGTCCTCAAGCAGGAATTTCAGGACCATCTGCACAAGCTGGATCGTCTGGCCGAGCACAAGAAAGCGCCCACCCACGCCATTCCCTACGAACAAAAGCGTGCCTGGGACGAGCAAATGCAACTGCGTGCCCAGGCGGCTGGCTGGTCCAAGCAGATCGACGCGATCTGGCAAGAGTTCAAGGGCGAGCTTGCCGACGTGGCGAAGGACGCCAAGGACGTCGCCCGCGACGAGCCGCGGCTCGACCAGCTCGACACCTTTGTGACGTGCACCAATATCGCCATCGGCGTTTGCCTGATCGCCGGCTTGTTCACGCGATTCGCCTCGCTGGCCGGGGCGCTGTTCCTATTGCAGATCGTGGCCGCCCAGCCCGATTGGCCGGGGCTCTATCCGCATCCGCACCCGTCGGCCGGGCGGTCGCTGGTGGTGAACAAGGAGTTCGTGGAAATGATGGCGCTCGTGGCCCTGGCGTTTCTGCCGGTGGGCCGGTGGGGCGGCCTGGACTATTTCGTACACAACCTCGTCGTGCGTCCGCTGCTGGGGCGAAAGGGAACCGTATGAATCTGAGTCCCGAAGAACGAACGATCGGCAAAGAGAACTTCTATGCGGCGCTCGACAGCAAGCTGACCCGCCGCGAGTTCCTCGAAGGCAGTATCGCCGCGGCCGCCGCCACCGGCGTCGGGCTGGGCGGATTCTACTTCGGCTACAAGAAGCTCACCGGCGACCCCGTCCGCGTCGGCATGATCGGCACCGGCGACGAAGGGGGCGTGCTGATCGGCGCCCACACGCCCGACTATTTGAACATCGTGGCCATCGCCGACATCCGCCCGTACAACGTCCATCGGGCGTTCCACGGCGACCAGTCGAGCGCCAGCGTGCTGGCGGTGCGGCCCGGCCTCATGTCCAAGTACGGCTGGAAGAGCGAGGACGAGGCGAAAAAGCACGTCCAGGTGTACGAAGACTATCACGAACTGCTTGCAAACGACCAGGTCGAGGCCGTGATCATCGCGCTGCCGTTGTTCCTGCACGACAAGGTGGCCATCGAGGCGATGGAGTCCGGCAAGCACGTCCTGACCGAGAAGCTGATGGCCCACAGCGTCCACCAGTGCAAGGACATGGCCCGCGTCGCCCACAAGAAGCGGCTGCACCTGGCCACCGGCCACCAGCGGCACTACAGCATCCTCTACGACAACGCTGTCGACACGATCAAGCGCGGCCTGATCGGCGACATCCACCATATCCGTGCCCAGTGGCACCGCGGCAACCTGCCGGACAAGGACAGTTGGTCGCCCGCGCTTCCAGACGGCAAGATGGAAAAGGATCTCGAAAAGCTGGTCAAGGAGATCGAGTCGCTCGGCGCCGACATGCCGTCGGAAGTGAAGCAGTGGACCGAGCTGGCGAAGGTGACGAAGGACCTGGAATCGGCCCGCGGCTCGCGGATCAAGGCGCTACAGAAGAAGAAGGAATTGCTTGAGCTGCAACTTCGGGACAGGCATGTGGACGCCGCGGCTCACGGCTACCAGGAAAAGATCCTCACCGGTCCTGGCGGCCAGCAATACGTCTGCTCGCCGCTCGAGGAGCTGATCCGCTGGCGGCTGTGGGACCGCACCGGTGGCGGCCTGATGGCCGAGCTCGGGAGCCACCAGCTCGACGCGTCTGGCATCTTTTGCACGGCCACGCGAACCGACGGGCAGAAGGCCCTGCCGCTGTCGGTGACAGGCGTGGGCGGGCGGTACATCTTCCCGTTGGACCGCGACTGCGAGGACCACGTCTACTGCACGTACGAGTATCCGGCCCCCGGCTACGACAAGGACCCCAACAAGAAGATCGTCGTCACCTATTCGTCGATCAACGGCAACGGCTTCGGCGGCTATGGCGAGATCGTCATGGGGACGAAGGGGACGCTGATCCTCGAGCGGGAGCAAGAGGTCATGCTATTCAAGGACGCCGCGACGACCACCACCATTTCGGTCACAAAGGGCAAGGACGGCAGCCCAACGCTCGACACCACGGCCAGCGGCGGCGGCGCCGTGGCGAAAAAGGCGCTCGACTCCGGCCCCCCAAGCCGCGGCTACACCGAGGAGATGGAGCACTTCGCCTGGTGCGTCCGCAATTTCGACTTCGAGAACAACCGCCCGAAGTGCTACCCAAAGGTAGCCATGGCCGACGCGGTGATTGCCCTGACGAGCAACATCGCCATGCGCGAAGGCCGGCGCATCGAGTTCAAGCCCGAGTGGTTCGACATCGATAGCGACGAAACGCCGGAAGGCGTCAAGCCGAGCGTGCCGGTTTAGATGCCAATGATGAATGCGGAATGATGAATGAATGGCGGGGCACTGGGCAGGTAGGGCCGTTCACAGATTCAAGCTTGCCGGCGGCGCACCGGCGGGAAAGTGGGACAGGCACCGAGACGCAACGTTGGTCTGAAAGGACTTGCGCTGTTTATGCTCGGAGCCAGTCCCATTTTCCCGCCTCGCCATTTTTAAAAACCGAATGGCCCTGACTGGGCAGGTGCCGCCCCTTGTCTTGCCTCCATTCATCATTCATCATTCAGCATTCATCATTGAACTCGGCCTCTGTCTACCGCTCCCCATGGAAACCTGGCCTATCGGCGTGTTTGCCAGCATCGACGCTGGCCTGGGCGTGAAGCTCGAAGTGGCCCGCGAACTGGGCGTGCCCACCATTCAGCTCCATGCGCCGGCCGCCGCGACGCGGACGCCCGCGAACGCCCGGGCGTTCCTGGCGCGGCTTGCCGATGCCGGTATCCGCTTGACGGCCGTCTTTGGCGGGTTTGAGGGGGAGAGCTACGCCGACATCCCGACGGTCGTGCGGACCGTGGGCCTGGTGCCGCGCGAGACGCGTGCCGCCCGCACCCGCGAGATGAAGGAGATTGCCGACTTCGCCCGCCTGCTCGGTTGCGACGTGGTGGCCTTGCACCTGGGGTTCGTGCCGCACGAGCGGAGCGACCCGCTGTACGGCGAGATTCTCGACGTGACGCGCGATTTGTGCGATCACTGCCGCAAGAACGGTCAGGCCCTGCACTTAGAGACAGGCCAGGAGCCGGCCGACTCGCTTCTGCGGTTTATCGGCGACGTCGAGCGCCCGAACCTGTTCATCAACTTCGACCCGGCGAACATGATCCTGTACGGCTCGGGCGAGCCGATCGCGGCGCTCGAAAAAGTGGGCCGTTTCGTCAAAAGCGTCCACTGCAAGGACGGCACTTGGGCCGCCCGCCCGGGTCAGGAATGGGGGGCCGAGGTGCCGCTGGGCGCAGGGGACGTGGGCATGGAGAACTACCTGCGGACGCTCCTGAAGATCGGCTATCGCGGCCCGCTTACGATCGAGCGGGAGATTCCCCAGGAGCCCGAGCGGCAAAAAACGGAGATCGGCCAGGCGGTCCGCCTGCTGGCGGAGTTGAAAGCCCGCATCCTGCCGCAGTAATATCTGGTAGCCCGCGCGAGCGCAATGCCCCCGTATTTATCCCGGCTTCGAATCCGAGAAAGAAGGTCCCGCCATGCCGCAGATGTCCGTTACCGTTCCGCACACGCTCTCGCAACAAGACGCCGTCGAACGTCTCAAGGGCTTCCTCGGCAAGATCAAGGAGCGTTACCAGAGCCAGGTGAGCAACCTGGAAGAGTCGTGGGCCGGCGACACGCTCAACTTCGGCTTCACGACCTTCGGCTTCCCGATCAAGGGGGCTGTGAACGTCGAGGCGGCGCAGGTCAAGCTCGACGGCGAGATTCCCTTCGCCGCCATGATGTTCAAGGGAAAGATCGAGCAGGAAATCCGCGATCAACTCAACAAGCTGCTGGCATAGCGGATGCGCCGCGTGTCACCGTGCTCCCCATCGCTTCGCGAAGCCCAGGGGTGGCAACCCCCGGGGAACTCAGGCGGCGCGCTCACTTTGGCGCCGGCGAGACGCGCACCACCTTATCCTTCCGCTCAAACGAGAGTCCCAGCGGCTTGAAGGTGGCAGTCAATAGCTCGTCGAGCGTGGCGCCAGTCACCTCGACAACAATGCGGCGGTTGGGCCCAGCGCCGGCCGCGGCGAGCGCTTCGCGATCGTAGTCGAACTGCAGGGCCAGTTTCTCCGAAAGCTGATTGAGAAACTCCTCCAAGGCAACGTCCCGCGCGGCAAGCGTGTACACCTGGGTGCCGGGGCGTCCGCTGCCGCTCGCGGCGGGTTGCCGCGCTGTCAGCCGCTCGTGGTCTTCGACGCGACCACGCACGACGATCCTGCTTCCTTCCTTGACGATCTCAGCGTCGGGGGCGAGCCGCCGCCAGTGCTCGGTGGTGCCCGTGCGCCCGGCGGGATAACTCCGCTCCAGAATCACGTCCTCGGGGATCGGCACGAGCGTGATCGTCCTGCCGCCCGTCTCGAAGCGGAACGTGAGGTCGAATTCCAGGGCCACGATACTGAGCCGATCGACCCACGGCATGGCCGGGAGCGCCCCATCGGTCCACAGGTCGTGGGGCACCTGGTCCAGTCCCTCGATCTTCACGCTCGCCTCAGCCGCCAACTGCTGAAGGATGTCCTTCGGTGTCGCCAGGCGCGGCCAATCGGTCTGGTGGCTGGCGAGCGCGGCCCGTTTTGCGGCCGCCGGGAGGCGCTGGGCCTCGGCTGCCCGCAGCGCGATGAGCGTGCGAAGTTGGCTGGCCGCTTCCTTGGGGCCGATGTACAGAAGCGGCCCGACCTGCGCCGCGCCCAGCCCCAGCCGGTTGGCGATCCGCTGGCCGATTTCCGCCAGCGGCACCGCCGTGAGATCGAGGTTCACGTGTCGGCCCGGGTCAAGCCTTCGATCGAGCAGAATGGCCAGCCGCTGCGACTTCGACAGGCTGCGCAGGCCGTCGCCCAGCGGCGTGTCGGTCCAGTCGACGGAGACCGGCCCCTGTTTTTCGATCTGCGCGGCTGTGAGCCAGGGACCCTCTAAAGGAGGGTCCGCGCCGAGCGAAGGTCTGACCGAGGCAGCGGCCAGCGCCAGGGGCAGCGACACAAGAACAAGAAGCGCACGCTCGGAATTGATTCCAAATGTTCGCGTGTAAATCCGCTGTTTTGACGCCATGCGTGGTGCCTGGGGTCGAGATTCTGCATCACCGGTCTGTCATGTGGGACGCGGCGCGTGCCGGTCCGCACACCTGGCTCCTCTCTCGATTCTCCATCGAGCCGAGTGGCGGCGGAAGAGATTTTTTTTGCCTTAACCATCTTTTCACTATGGCTTCCCGGAGTCTGTGGCTACACTCGATCTCCAGCAGAGCGGCACGTTCGTGCCTTCGCTCGGTGGAACCACCCTGAGACGCATCGCGGAGTTGCTGGCATGGGTTCTCCACACCGTGGGGCATTGTTGCTCGTCTACTACACCGAGTACCTGGACACCCAGGATTCGGCCCGCTTCGCGCGGCGCGTGGCGCGGCGCTATACGCCCGGCACACTCGAGCGGCTGCTAGCGAGCGGCCCCCGCATGGTGCGCCGCGGCGCGGCGCTGGCTCTGGGGACGGTGGGGGGGTACGAGTCGAACGCCCCCTTGGGCCGCGCGCTGTCGGATCACGATCGAGGCGTGCGGACCTTGGCTGAAGACAGCATCCGCTCCGTGTGGTGCAAGGCCGGCAACGCGTCCCAGCGGCAGCGGCTGACCACCATTGTCCGCTTGAACGCGACCAAGCGCTTCCGCTCCGCGGTCACGCGGGCCACCGAGCTGGTGCGCGAGGCACCTTGGTTCGCCGAAGCGTGGAATCAGCGCGCCGCGGCCTACTACGGCCTGCACCGATTTGCTGAATCGATCGGCGACTGCCGTGAGGCGCTGGAAATCAACCCGTACCACTTCGGCGCCGCGGCCGGGATGGGACACTGCTACTTGCGGCTGGGGAATCAGGCGTCGGCCTTGGAGTGCTTCCGCCGCGCCCTGCGACTCAATCCCGGTCTGGAGGGCGTCCGCGCAAGCATCCAGCAGCTCGAACGATCGCTCCGCGGCCAGCAGTAGTCGGGCCGCGTTCGGTCGCGGCGCCCGGGCGAGATGCCGACCCGGCTCCGCGGCAGGGCCATTCTGTTTTTCAAAATGGCGAGGCGGGAAAATGGGACTGGCTCCGAGCATAAACAGCGCAAGTTCTTTCAGACCAACGTTGCGTCTCGGTGCCTGTCCCACTTTCCCGCCGGGGCGCCGCCGGCAAGCTTGAATCTGTGAACGGCCCTGGGCTCCGCGGCCCAAGTGTCGAATATCGAATCTCGAATGTCTATAAAAGGCACGAATGACCGAATGACGAATGCCCGAAGGGATGCCTTCACTTCGTCATTCGATTTTCGGATTTCGGATTCCTTTAGACATTCGAGCTTCGACATTCAACATTCTTCCGTGCTGTGCCCAGGCGGCTATACTCATCGGGCATGTCATCCGCGGACCGACCGGTCTTGATCCTGGGCGCCGGCATTAACGGCGCCGCCCTTGCGCGCGAGCTGGTCCTCAATGGCGTCGCAGTCGTGCTGGTCGACGCGGCCGACGTGGCGTTCGGCGCCACGGCTTACTCGTCGCGCTTGATCCACGGCGGCTTGCGCTACCTGGAATACGGCGAGTTCGATCTGGTGCGCGAGTCGCTTGCCGAGCGGACGCGGCTCCTGAGGCTGGCGCCCCAATTCGTCAAGCCGTTGCGGCTGTTCATCCCGATCGAGAATCGCTTCGGGGGGCTGTGGCGGAGCGCGTCGCGATTCCTCTTTAAAGGGGGAAAAGGCGCCCGTCCCGCGCGCCGGCGCGCTCGCGGCAAACCGGTCTCGCCGCGCGGGCTGTGGCTCGTGCAGTTCGGCCTGCGGTTGTACGACATCTACGCCCGCGATCCGGAATTGCCCCGCCACGCGACGCATGACGGTGCCCGCGATCGGGCCATCCCTGTTGACGCGAAGTATCGTTGGCTGTGCTCGTACTTCGACGCGCAGATTCGCTTTCCGGAGCGTTTCGTCATAGCCATGCTCGAGGACGCAAAACAAGCGGCGGCCACGACCGGTGGCTCCCTGGAAGTCCTCACCCATTGCCGCGCGACGCTCGATGGGCGCGTAGCCACGCTCCGCGGGCGCGATGGGGCCGCACTCATGCGGACGTTCGAGCCGGCTGCCGTCGTCAACGCGACCGGCGCTTGGGTTGATCTGACGCTTGAAAGCCTGAAGGTTCCTTCGCAACGTTTGATGGGCGGCACCAAGGGCAGTCACATCATCAGCTATTGCGACCGGCTGCGCAACGCCCTGGCGGGAAGTGGGCTGTATGCCGAGGCGGCCGACGGACGCCCGGTGTTCGTGCTTCCCTTCGGCGACGCATGCTTGATCGGCACCACCGACGAGCGCTACGAGGGGGACCCGGCCGACGCCAGGGCTTCGTCCGAAGAAATCGAGTACCTGCTGGCGACGGTGAACGAGCTATTGCCGCACGTGCGTCTGACCGAGGCGGATATCGAGCTGCACTACAGCGGAGTCCGGCCGCTCCCCTACGTCGCCGACGCCACGCCGGCGAGCGTCACGCGCCGGCACGCCCTGGCTGAGAATCGCGACGCGCCGTTGCCCTTTATCTCGATCATCGGCGGCAAGCTGACGACTTGCCGGGCGCTGGCGGAGGAAACGGCCGGCAAGGTGCTCGCGCGTGTCGGCCGCACCGTCGTCGCGACAAGCGAGGAACGCCCGATCCCCGGGGCCGAGGGCTATCCGCGCGATCCGGCGGCGCCCCAGCGGCGCTGGGAAGATCTCTCCCGCCGCCTTGGCTTTTCGATCGCGCAGGTTCGCGCGGCGTGGGAGCTCTATGGGACGCGGGTCGAGGCGGTGCTGGCCGAGGATCGCGACGATCGCGCCAGCCTGGCCGCCACTGACCTGCCCGTGGCGCTTGTCCGCTACGCGATCCGCCACGAATGGGTCGGCGGCCTGGACGATCTCGTTGAGCGGCGGCTGATGTTGCTGTACCATCATCGCCTGTGCGAAACGACGCTCGTGCACGCGGCCGATTTGTTGGCCGCGGCCGGCGCGATCGACGCCGGTGAGGTCGACACCCAAGTTGCCGCCTGCGTCGAGCGGTTGCACACGCATTTCGGCAAGCAGGTCATGGCCCGTTCGCCGGGCTGAAGTTGGTTTGGGAGGGGGACATGCTGCGTGGGACCGCTCGTGAATGCGCGGCCGAATTCCTGGGCACCTTCGTGCTCGTTGCGTTCGGCGTGGCCGTTGTGGCGCAGGTGGTCCTCAGCAAGCAATCGGCGGGCGAGTACCTGTCGATCAATCTCGGCTGGGGCCTGGCGGTGACGATGGGCGTGTTCGTGGCCGGCGGGATTTCCGGCGCCCACCTCAATCCGGCCGTTACGCTCGCGGCCGCCGTCTGCCGCGACTTCCCCTGGCGGAAAGTGCTGCCCTACTGGGCCGCGCAAATGGCCGGCGCCTTCGTGGCCTCGGCCGTGGTATTTGCCGTCTATCACGAGGCGCTAGTGCATTTCGCCGGCGACGCCCGCGACCAGGCCACGGCCGGCATCTGGGCCACCTACCCGCAGGACTATCTTTCCACCGTACCGGGAGGGCTGATCGACCAGGTTGTGGGCACCGCCCTTTTGGTAGGCTGCATCTTTGCCATTTCCGACAAGCGGAACTTAAGCCCTTCGGCACCGCTGGGCGCGATCGCGGTCGGGCTGTTGGTGCTGTTGATCGGCATGACGTTCGGCTTGAACAGTGGCTATGCGATCAATCCGGCGCGGGACTTCGGGCCGCGGCTGTTCACGTTCGTGGCCGGTTGGGGCGTTGACGTGTTCCGTTGGGGAAACCACTGGTGGTGGGTGCCCATCGTCGGGCCGCTTGCGGGCGGCATCATCGGCGGCTGGACGTACGACGCCCTGATTGGAAGGCATCACCCGCCCGAATGAAAAAGGCGGGAGGGCGAGGCTCCCGCCGAGCCGTGAGGTTGTGTCGCGCGTTCCGGCTCGGCGGGAGCCTCGCCCTCCCGAAACGGGCCGTCCTTTCGCATCGAGATCGACACATGACCAAATACATTCTCGCGCTCGACCAGGGAACGACCTCCAGCCGGGCGATCGTCTTTGGCCACGAAGGGCAGGTCGTCGCGTCGGCCCAGCAGGAATTCGAGCAGATTCTCCCTTTCCCGGGCCACGTCGAGCACGACCCACAGGCGATCTGGACGTCGCAGCTTGCCGTGGCGCGCGATGCGCTCGCCGCCGCGCGGCTGGCGGCGGCCGACATCGCGGCGGTGGGCATTACGAATCAGCGCGAGACGACCATCCTCTGGGAGCGCGACAGCGGCCGGCCCGTCGCCAATGCGATCGTCTGGCAAAGCCGTATTTCGGCCGATATCTGCGACCGACTCAAGGCCCAGGGGCTCGAAGAGGTATTCCGCCGCAAGACGGGGCTGGTGGTCGACGCTTACTTTTCGGGGACCAAGATCAAGCATCTGCTCGACACCATCGACGGGTTGCGGGCCCGCGCAGCAGCGGGTGAAATCCTGTTTGGCACCGTGGATTCGTTTCTCATCTGGCGACTGACCGGCGGCCGCGTACACGTCACCGACTACAGCAACGCCAGCCGCACGCTGCTGTTCAACATCCACACGCGGGAGTGGGACGATGAACTGTTGCGAATCCTCGAAGTGCCGCGGGCGATGCTGCCGGAGGTGCTTCCTTCGAGCCACTACTACGGCGAGACGAGTGCGGAGTTCTTCGGCGCGCCAATTGCAATCGCTGGCGACGCGGGGGACCAGCAGGCGGCCACGTTCGGCCAAGCCTGCTTTCAGCCCGGCGCCGCCAAGAACACCTACGGCACCGGCTGCTTCATGCTCTTGAACACGGGGGAGAAGGCGGTCGCGTCCCGCCATAACTTGTTGACCACGATCGGCTGGGGCCTCGAGGGCAAGGTGACGTACTGCCTCGAAGGCTCGGTGTTCATCGCCGGGGCGGTCGTGCAATGGCTGCGCGATGGCCTGGGCATCATCCGCGCCTCGGCCGACGTCGAAGCCTTGGCCGCCAGCGTGCCCGACTCGGGCGGCGTCTACGTCGTGCCCGCCTTCGTCGGGCTGGGCGCCCCGTATTGGGACCAGTACGCCCGCGGGGCCATTCTTGGGCTGACGCGTGGCACCAAGGCGGCGCACATCGCGCGGGCGGCGGTCGAGTCGATGGCCTTCCAGACGCGCGACGTGCTAGAGGCGATGGAGAGCGACGCGGGGATCAAGCTGGCGGAACTAAAGGTCGACGGCGGGGCAAGCGTCAACGACGCGCTCATGCAGTTTCAGGCGGACACGCTGGGCGTGAAGGTGCGTCGCCCGGTCGTTCCCGAGACCACGGCCCTGGGCGCGGCCTACCTGGCGGGCCTGGCGGTCGGCTACTGGCAGGATACGGCCGACGTGGCGCGCAATTGGGCGCTGGCGCGCGAGTTCGTCCCGCAGAGCACGGCCGCCGATCGCGACCGGCACTACGCCGGCTGGAAAAAAGCGGTCGAGCGAGCCCGCGATTGGGAGCAGCACTAGCGTTGCGTGCAGGGCAAATGCGTGGGGTAGCACGGCTATGAATCTGGGTGCCATGGCCACGGAGGTACTCCGGCGTGGCCATGTGTGAATCCGCATGCCCACGGCGAGCGTGGGCACCCTACGCAACATCTCAAAGCAGCGTCAGAGCTACCCTGTTACCCTTCGCCGATGCAGCCGTGGCCGACGGTCGTCGCACTGCCGGTCACGATCTCCATGATCCAGCGATTCATGTCGGCCAGCATGCGGCAGGCCAGCTCTTGGCCGCACGGGTACTGCCGCAGCGTGACGTTCATGCCGGCCGAGTGGAACAGCTTGAGGTTGTCGCACACGACCGTCGACGGGTAACGCTGGCTCTGGCGGCCGCACGCCAGAAAGATGGGCACCTGGCGAGCCTCGACGAGTCGCGCCAGCGGCGTCCCGCCGACGGGAAACTCGCCGCCGAACGAGATGACTCCGGAGAATCGCGTGGGGTGATTCATCGCCAGCCGGAAGGCCATCGTCCCGCCGCAATCGAACCCTGCCAGAAACACCCGTCGCGGCGAGACATTGAACCGCCCTCGAACGGTCTCGAGCGCCGCGAACAGGCGTCGCTCGGCCTGTGGGACTTCCGCCTGCACCCATGTGTAGCCCGGCGCGCCCGGCTTGCCGCCGTAAGCGGCGGTGCCGCGCGGCGCCACGGCGACGTAGTTTCGCAGGCTCACCTGCGGCATGATCCGTTTGAGCTGCCCTTCATCGTCCGCCGGTCCGTGCAGCCAGACGACGAGCGGATAGGCGTAGTTCGGCTCGTAGTGCAACGGCGTAAACAGTGCGAGCGGGTGCCCCGACGATGTCCGAGAGAACGTGCCGGCGGTAATCTGCGCGATACCGTGCGGCGCCACCAAGGGCGCCGCTTCGGGCGATGGCGGGGGAACGCCTAGGCGGTTCATCATGGAACAGGTTTCTCGCGAAGGGTTCAGGAGGAATGGCAGCCACGCCCCAAAAGCTTTAGCGGTGGACCGGCATCATGCGCGAGCCGGCCACCCACCCGTCCTTGACCGAAAGGGGACCAGCAATCTGGTCCCAAGGGAACAATCGCCCTGGACACTCTGTGTTGCCGATATCGTCGTGGCGGAGGCAACCGGCGCGCGGGATGGCAAAGCGACCGGCGAGTTGCGACACAAGCGTGCGGGCGGCGTCGATTTGTCGCGGCGTCGGCGGTCCCTCGTTGAAATTGCCCACCAGGCAGATCCCGATGCCTTCGTCGTTGTAGCGGTGCACGCCGGCGTGTGCGCCTTGCAACTGTTCGCGCCAGCGGAAGGTCGGCTCGACCGCGCCGTCGGCCATGCCGTGTCCATTGCCGATCACGAAATGGTAGCCGATCCCCAGCCAATGATCTCCGGCGGCGTCGGTGCGGCCGCGATGGTCCTCATCGATCGAAAGCACGTCGCCGGCCGTCGTCGCGCTGTGGTGCAGCACGATGTACTTCCAAGCGCGGGCCGGGACCGCCGGCTCGAGCTGGGCGGGCCATGCGGCCAGTGCGGCCGCGGCCTGCGCCTGACGATCCGCTCGCGACCCGCGCTCGCTCGCCTGCGGCGCGTAGCGTCCGGCCGCCTTGACCGACGAGCGCATGGGCGCGAAGCCACGCGTCGGAGCGACGGCTGGCCCGCCCCAGAAGCAGCCGATGGTCGCGTGCAAGGTGATCATGGACAGGCCCAAAACGCTGGCTCGCAAACGCGATCGCCCCGTGATGATCACGCACTCCTTGCATCGTGGGGGATGTACGGCCCCCGTCGCCACGCCGGCGCGCGAGAGAGGCCGCAGGTTTCGGACTCTACTAGAACGTCCCGTGACCTGTCAACGCCGTGCCGGTGGGATTACGAACGAACCGCGGAACGTGATTTGCACCAAAGAGTCAAGCGTGCTGACGCGTCCGGCGAATACACGCAACGCGCGCGAAAAGGGGCGATAGCAATGCTGCCGCCCTCCGCGCGGCCGCTCGATTCAACCGGTCAATTTCGCCATCGCGGCGACCAGTTCCTTCACTGCCGCGACGCTCTTGTCAAAATGCGACCGCTCGTCGGGCGTCAACTCCAGTTCGATGATCCGCTCGACCCCGCCGCTGCCGAGCACCACCGGCACCCCGACGTAAAAGCCGCCGACGCCGTATTCCCTGTCGCAGTACGCCGCGCAGGGGATGACGCGTTTCTTGTCGCGAACCACGGCCTCGACCATTTGCGCCGTGGCCGCGGCGGGGGCATAGTAGGCGCTGCCGGTCTTGAGCAGACCGACGATCTCGGCGCCGCCGTTGCGCGTGCGGTCGACGATCGCCTCCAGCCGCTTGGTATCCAACAGCCGCGTCACCGGAATGCCACCTACCGACGTGCAGCTTGGCATGGGAACCATTGTGTCGCCATGTCCGCCCATCAATAGCGCCGTCACGTCCTCGACGCTGACGCCCAACTCCATCGCCAGGAACGTGCGATAGCGGGCTGTATCGAGGACGCCTGCCTGCCCGAGGACGCGGCGGTGCGGAAACCCTGTCACTTGCAGGGCCCGCTGCACCATGGCGTCGAGCGGGTTGCTGACCACGATCACGACGGCATCGGGGCTTGTGCCTTTCACCTCCTGGGCGACGCTGCCGACGATCTTGGCGTTGGTCGACAATAGATCGTCGCGGCTCATGCCCGGCTTCCGGGCAATGCCGGCGGTGATCACCACGACGTCGCTTGCGGCTGTGTCGGCGTAGTCCGCGGTGCCGACGATCTTCGCGTCAAAGCCCTCGATGGGGGACGATTGCAGCAGGTCGAGGGCCTTGCCGCGCGCCGTTCCCACGAGGTCGGGAATATCCAAAAGGACGATGTCTCCCAACTCGGCCGCGGCGCACCAGTGGGCCGTGGTAGCGCCGACGTTGCCGGCCCCGATGATGCTGACCTTGGCGCGGCGCATGAATAAAATCCCCGCGTGGGAGAGAATGTCGAAGCTCGAATGTCTAAGGACGTGAGTATCCGGGCGTGGTGCTTGAAGTCAAGGGCCGGTCATTCCTGGCGAACAACGTCCCCCAACGCGGAATCGCAACGGTCGTAACAATTCGGCGGTTTCGGCCGCCACGGGGCCCGCGCCAGGGTGGCTCCGCGTGCTTGCTTCGGTCCGCGGGACTCTATAACCTGTAATGATGAGGTCTGGGCGTCGCTGGGCGGCTCCGGAACCCGCTCCGGCCCTCCGAGACGCCACCAGAAAGTTCCTTTCCCGACGGTTCCCGCAAGGCCTGCGGCGTTTTCCTCGAGCTCTTCGCGACCAAGAACGTGGAGACCGCCACGAGGAAACCCTGCGATTCGGGCAAGGGGCCGAATCGGGCGGAAGACGGCGAGCATGAGAGAGCTGACCGCGCTTCGATGGTCCGCCTGGCCTTCCTGCGTCTGCCTGGCGGTCGTGGCGGCCTGCTGGCCATCTTCCGCGCGCGGCGGCGACTATCAGCGTTTCCTCGACGCTTTGCGCGAGCGCGGCTATTTCGACATGGCGCTCGAGTATCTGGCGCGCGCCCCGAGCGACCGAAGCGTCCCTGCCGAGCTGAAGAAGCGGGTCCCGTACGAAGAAGGCGTGACGCTCATCATGGCGTCCGTCGCGGAGCGGGACGTCGACCAGAAAGTCAAACACCTCAACGCGGCTGCCGGGAAGCTCACCGAATTCATCAAGGGGGCGGGGGATCGATCGGTCGAGGCGGAAGCGGAAAGCCAGCTTGGCAACGTGCTCGTCGAGCGGGCCAAGATCCTACTGTTTCGCGCGAAGCAACCCAAGAACGCCGCGCAAAAAGACGCGCTCGCCACGGAGGCGCGCAAATTGTTCGCCGAGGCGCAACAGACGTTTGCGTCGGCCGAACGGAAGTTCGCCGAGCATCTGAAGCAATTCCCGAAGCCCGGCGATCAACCGGGTGCGACGGAAAGCGCGGCTCGGCAAGAGGCCCGCGTCGATTTGCGGCGGGCCCGGCTGTTCGCGGCGCAGGCGTTGTACGAGTCTTCGAAGACTTACCCGCCCGACTCGCCGGAGGCGAGGAAGATTCTGGAATCGGCGTCGAAGAAGTTCGACGAGTTGCAAGAGAAGTACCGTGGAACGCTGTTCGGCCTCCTGGCGCGAACGTACCAGGGGCGCTGCTACCTCGACGTGGGCGATATGCGGCGGGCGGCGGGCATCTTCACGGAGATTCTCGCGCAGCCGGACGATCCCGACGAGTTGCGTCGCCTGAAGGCCCATGCCCTGCACCTGGCGATGCAAGCCTGGACCAGTGAATCGGAGAAAAAATACGACGAGGCGGCACACAAAGGGCAGGACTGGCTCGCGAAGGCACGCGGCACCGAGGCGCGCAGCGCCGACTGGTTGGCCGTCCGCTATTACACGGCCGTGGCGCTCGCGCGGCACGCGGAAACGCTTCCGCAAAAGGAATCGACGCGCCGCAAGCAGGAACTCGCCGACGCACGCAAGCAGGCCAAGGACGTCGCGGCCCACGCCGGCGAGTATCAGGAGCCCGCGAAGCGCCTGTATCAAGAGTTGGTAGGGTCGGCCACGGGCGACGACAAGCCCGTCACGACGTTCGCCGAGGCCAGCGAGCGCGGGCGCGACGCCCTGGACGTGATGCAAACAAAGTTGAACGAAGTAAAGCTGGCCGAGGCGGCGAACGATCGCCAGGCCGCCGCGACCGCCGAGCGAGAGTGCCGCGAAGCGCGCGATAGCGCGCGGGAGCTGTTTCGCCTGGCGCTGTCGTTGCGCACGAACCAGACGCCGATCGACGATGTGAACGCGGTCCGCTACTACCTCTGCTATCTGAGCTACCAGGCGGGCGACTACTACGACTCGGCCGTGCTGGGCGATTTCCTCGCCAAGCGTTACCCCACCGCCACGCAGTCGCGGTACGGAGCGAAGATCGCGCTACTGTCGTACTTGCAGAACTACAACGCGGCCGCTCCCGACGACCGGGCAGCCGACAAGCAGCGCATGCTGGCGCTGGCGGACTTCATGACGCGTCGCTGGGCCGGCGAAACCGAAGCGGATGAAGCCTGGATGGCGCTGATGGTCGTGGCCACGGGCGAGCGGGACGTGGACGGCGTGCTGGCGTGCCTGGCGAAAATCCCCGAGGACTCTCCTCGCCGTGGCGAAGCCGAGCTGAAGGCGGGCCAGGCGCTGTGGGTCGGGTCGCTTGCCGCAGCGCGGCAGGGAGCGGAGGATGCGGCGGAGCAGGCCACGGTGACGAAAATGCGCGAGCAAGCCCGCGACACGCTCGACCGCGGCGTCGGGCGCCTGCGCAAACTGGGCGAGGGGGCCGGCGCGAGTCTTACGGTAGCGACCGGCGTCCTGTCACTGGCGCAGATCTACGTCGAGTTGAACCAGCCGGAGAAGGCCCTCGAACTGCTCGAGGACCCGAAGATCGGACCGATCGCGCTCGTGGAAGCCAAAAGCCCGATCGCCCAGGAAGGGACGTTCACCACGGAGACCAATAAGGCCGCGCTGCGGGCGTACGTCGCGACAGGGCAACTCGACAAAGCCGAGAAAATGATGAACGCGCTCGAATCGAGCGTCTCGGCGTCGGGCACCGACGCCAAGGCGAACCAGATGCTGATCGCGATCTACCGCGCTTTGGGACAGGAGCTCGAACAGCAGGTCGCGGCGTTTCGCAAGGAGCACCGCACGAAAGACCTGGAAAAAGTGTCGCGCGGATTCGAGTTGTTTCTCGATCGGATCACTAAGAAAGAGCAAGGCAACAACTTCAACTCGCTGAACTGGGTGGCGGAGACGTTCTCGCGGCTGGGGGCCGGGCACGAAACCGAGGGGGAGACGCCCTCGCAGCAAGCCCGCGCCTACTTCGGCAAAGCGGCCGCGGCGGACAAGAAGATCCTTAGCTCGATCGCCTCGGATGCGACGTTCGCCAGTCCCGAGGCGGCGCTGGCGGTCAAGGTGCGGCTGGCCCGCAGCCAGCGCCGCAGCGGCCAGTACCTGCAGGCGATCAACTTGTTGACGGACGTGTTGAAAGAGAAGCCGATGCTGGTCGACGTCCAGAAGGAGGCCGCCTACACGTACCAGGACTGGGGCCGCGAGGATCCCAGCTACTATGCGATGGCGATCGCCGGCGGACGACCGGTGAAAGACGACCAAGGCCAG
Organism: Planctomycetia bacterium; assembly: GCA_016191115.1. GTDB lineage: Bacteria > Planctomycetota > Planctomycetia > Pirellulales > JACPPG01 > JACPPG01. Next base: position 56,156 of record JACPPG010000027.1, read on the forward strand.
GAGTCGAGCGTCGTCTGGGGATGGAGCCGGCTGTCGGCCATGACCCAGCGCAACAAGAAGATGCAAGACGCCTTCCACGAGGCCCGCTACAACCTGGCCAATTGCCGGCTACTGTTGGCCCTCACGCAAAAGGGAGACGAGAAGGCGGCGACGCTCAAGAAGGCCGAGGGCGACGTCCTCTTGACCGCCCGCCTGCACCCCGACATGGGTGGCGGCGACTGGCCCAAAAAGTACGACGCGTTGCTGCGCAAGATCCAGCAAGCCGCCGGCCGACAGCCGACCGGGCTCCCGCAGAAGGCGGCAACGGCGAAGACGGGCGATGCGGGGGCGCCAAAATAGGTGGTCAGTATGTATTGCATGCACGCTCGATCCGCCGGTGCCATAGCGACGGAGGTGCTCCGGCGCGGCCAGGTCAAGCTCGCATCAGCATGCCCCGCGGCGAGCGTGGGCATGGCACCCAACGATTTAGAACCAGGAGAGCGTTGACCATGCGATTGGGACTATTCGCGTTGCTGATTTTGCTTTCGGCCACGGCGACCGCCCAGGCGGCGGACGACGAGGTGAAGCTACGCGCAGGCACCACGCTGCGCGGCACGGTCAGCGGGATGACCGCCACGGAAGTGTCGCTCGACATGGCCGCCGGCCAGAAACGCCAGGTGCCCGTCAATGAGATTGACGCGATCTCTTTCGCGGCCGAGCCGGCGGAGATGAAGCTGGTGCGCGGTGCGATTGCTAACGGGAACTACGAAAACGCGATCACTACGCTCGACAAGATCGAAGCCGAGAGCGGCGCGCGCCCCGAGATCAAGCAAGACATGCAGTTCTACAAGGCCTTGTGCCGCTCGCGGATGGCGCTGGCCGGCAATGGTGACGTGAAGGACGCCGGGCGGCACATGCGGGCCTTCGTCACTAGCGCGGCCAACAACTATCACTACCTTCACGCTGCCGAGACGTTGGCCGATCTGTTCGCCGCGATCGGCGACTTCGATCGGGCCATCGAACAGTACGCCGCGATCGAGCGCGCCCCCTGGCCCGACTACAAGATGCGCGGCGGCGTAGCCAAGGGCCGTGTCCTGGCGGCGCAGAAGAAGTACCCCGAGGCCCTGGCGGCCTTCGACGCGGTGCTCAAGCTCGCCGGCGACGCGAGCACGCCACAGGCCGGCGAGCAGAAGCTGGCCGCCGAGTTGGGCAAGGCCACTTGCCTGGCCGCCACCGGCGATCCCGACACCGCTATCAAGCTCGTCCAGGAGGTGATCGACAAAGCCGGGCCGGAGGACAAGGAGATCAACGGCCGCGCCTACGTCACGTTGGGCAACTGCTATCGGCAGAAGCAGGGCGCCGCCAAGGACGCCCTGCTGGCCTACCTCCACGTGGACCTTCTCTACAACAAGAACCGCGAGGCGCACGCCGAGGCCCTGGCCAATCTGGCCAAGCTGTGGAACGAAATCGGCAAGCCCGAACGCGCCGCCCAGGCCACGCAGCTCTTGAAGGAAGCGTACGCCAACAGCGTGTGGGCGAAGTGAGGGAGGCCCAGCAGCTAGCGATTAGGCGAGCTCGGCCACCGAGTTTCTCCGCACCTTCGCGAGCCTCCGGGTTTATCCCGGAGGTCCCATGACAATTGCGTGGCATGCCGCACGCGCGTCTGTCGTCGGCGACGGAGCGTGTGGCGGCAGCCGTTTCGATGCAGTATTCTCTTCGATCTATCGGCCGCGTGATCGAGTGCCACTCTGGTATCCTGCGGCATCCAACGGATGTCAGCACGAGAGGTTTCCCCGATGACCGCCGCACCTCCCGCAAAAGTCGCCATCGTGACCGGCAGCACGCAGGGGCTTGGCGAAGCAATCGCCCGGCGGTTAATCGACGACAAGATGATCGGCGGCCTGGTGATCTGCGGGCGCAATGCCGACAACGGACGCCGTCTGGCGGGCGAACTGACCGGCCTGGGCTGCCGTACGGAATTCGTCGCGGCCGACTTGACGCGGGTCGACGATTGCCGCGGCGTGGTCGACGCCACCCGGCGGGCCTTCGATCGCATCGACTACCTGGTCAATAGCGCCGCCACTTCCGAGCGCGGGTCGATTCTCGACGCGACGCCGGAGCTTTTTGATCGCATCGTCGCCATCAACGTGCGGGCCCCCTTTTTGCTGATGCAAGGCGCCTTGAAGCTCATGCTGGAGCGCGGTATCGAGGGCGCGATCGTCAATATCCTCAGCATGTCCAGCCACGGCGGGCAGCCGTTTCTGACGCCCTATTCGATGTCGAAAGGCGCCCTGGCCACGCTGACAAAGAATGTGGCCAATGCCATGCTCAAAAACCGCATTCGCGTCAACGGCTTGAACATCGGCTGGATGGATACGCCGGGGGAAGCGGCCATTCAGCAGCGGTTCCACAACGCCAGCCCCGACTGGCTCGAAAAAGCGGAACGTGCGCAGCCGCTGGGCCGCCTCGTCAAACCATCGGAAGTCGCGCAGGTCGTGGCCTTCCTGCTATCCGAGCGCGCCGGGTTGATGACCGGCGCGATCGTCGACTTCGACCAACAGGTGCTAGGCGCGCATTCCTAAGTGCGAACGGCGGGAGCCACCGGCAGGAAGTCGCCACTCCTCAGAAGCTCGGGCTGTTGGCCGCGCCGATGCCAATCGGCTGTGAGGCCATATCCTGCTCGTCCGGCGGCGCAAGGCTTAGCACGATCAGCACAAAATCGCGGAACGTCCTCGCGCGCCCGGGCGCGACCCACACGTAGCAATCGCCGGCGCAGCCGCAATAGTGGCCGACGTGACAGGCGCAGCGCGGCACGTCGTTCTTGCAACCGTGGGCCAGCCAGGGAATGGAGAACTGATTCGGCTGCCCGTCGCCCCCCGCGTCGACCAGCTTGACGAGACTGTCGATCTTGTCCTGCGCCTGGTCGATCAGGCCGGCGTTGCGCCGCGGCCGGTTGAAGGAGTGGACCGGCACGTACGGCAGGTCACACACAGCGCTTGTGAGCTTGACGATGTCCTCCTTCAAGAACTCGAGCCGGGAAAGTATCTGGTTGCCGTTGATGAATATCTGTTCGGGCTGGTACTGGGCAGGACGGGCGGAAAGCGCCTCCATCTCATCGTACATTCGCACCAGCTCGGTCCGAATCGCGTCGAGCTTTTGCGGCTTGTCGCCGTAGGCGCTCTCGCGTAGCGCGTCGATCATCGCCAGCGAAACGTCGCGTGAGAGCACGATGTGGTACGAGCAACTCAGCTCGCATACCTGTTCGTAGATTTCTCTCTTGATCGAGCTGTCGGGGTCAAACGGGTTGATGGCTTTGCGGTAGGCGAGTTGCAGAAGTTCGAGATCGTCGGATTCGATCACCGGGTCGACGTTCCATTGATGGAGGATATTGCGCTGCAGGCCAAGCGTGGGGGCCCACTGCGCCGGGCCGCCGACATTGGCGGCGATCGTGCCCAGTCCCTGGTCGGCCACCTGCACCACGCCGCCGTTGATCTTCAGGTGCCAGGCCAGCGAGTCGGGGTCGCAGGCGAACATCGCCAGGTTGTCGAGGACCTGGTCGTATTGAAACTCCGTCAGCGTGGCCCCCTGGCTGATCGTTTTGCGCTGCAGCTTCACGTGCGTGCACCCGCACAAGAGGCAAACCGCAAGCGCAAGAATAGCGCCGCGCCTTGGGGCGCGCACGAAGAGCTGTGTCTGGCGTCGAGCCTGCGGCATCGAGGGTGTGCTTCGATCGAGGCAGCCTTGGGTATCCGTATCGTTAACATCGACCGTTCCGAAAAACCGGCTTAGGCAAAGCCGCCGGGGGAATTATCCGCGGAATGAACGCGCACATCGTTGGCGATGCGCCATCCGCAGATTGCGCAGATTGCGCAGATGGAAGAGAGACGGAGGGATGGGGTCTACCCAGCCCATTCACGACGACGGCGCAGTTACGCTGCAAATCTGCGAAATCTGCGGACACTTCCGTTCCCCGTCACGATAGCAGCCGCAGGCTGTCCAGCGGCAACACCTGATTCAGGCTGCCGGAGCGGAAGCCTTCCAGGTCGAGCGTGACGTACTTGAAGCCGAGTTCTCGCAGGCGTTCGACGAGCGCCGCTCGCGTCTCGTCGTCCGCCAATCGCGGCAAGGCCGTCAGTGGGACCTCGAGCCGCGCCAGATCCCCTTTGTGATAGCGGACGCGCAGCTCCCGGAGGCCGAGCGAGCGCAAGTATTGCTCGGCCTGGTCGATCATCCGCACGCGCTCGGGCGTCACCTCTTCGCCGTACGCGATGCGGCTGCTGAGGCACGGGCTGGCCGGCTTGTCCCACACCGGCAACCCCCAGTGCGCCGCCAACTGCCGCACCTCGGCTTTCGACAACCCACATTCCAGGAGCGGGCTGCGGACGCGGTGCTCCATGGCCGCGACCATGCCGGGACGATGGTCGCCACGATCGTCCAAATTCGCCCCGTTGAGGACCACGGCCACGCTGAACCGCTCCGTCAGCCGTGCAAGCTGCGTATAAAGCTCCGTCTTGCAGTGGTAGCAACGATCCGGTGCATTGGCTACGTAGCCACCGTCGGCGAATTCCTCGGTTGTCACGATCTCGTGGCGGATGCCGATCTGGCGGGCCAGCGCGATCGCCTCGTCGAGCTCCCCGTCGGCCAGGCTGGCGCTCGTGCCCGTCACGGCAATAGCGCGATTCCCGAGGGCCAGTTGCGCGGCCTTCGCAACGACTGTACTGTCGACGCCGCCTGAGAACGCTACCGCGCAGCGATCGAGCCGCGCGATCGTGTCGAGAAGCTGGTCGCGCTTTCGCGCGACGTCAGGCGACAACTCGGACATGGTGGCCTCCGGCGGCTTGAATCTCGTCGCCGGTTGACCGGCGCCACTGCCGGTTCGCCCGGCCAGTGTTGCATCACCGCCAACAACGGCACACTGCTCGACGAGCGAGCAGCGGCACGCGGAATTCAAAAATCCTCCACCGCAATGCCGTGGCGACGCGGTTTTCGAGAGCCCGCATGTCAACATGGGGGCGCCTCGACCCCGGGTTGTGTGATCCGTGTGCTTGTTCCGGACCGTGAGGTCCGGGCACCGGCTATACACGCGGCCGGGATCTTAAGAACTTTTGGCGCCCAGCGGACTTTCTTATCGGCTCCCCAAAATAGGACGTCTCAGCACGAGCATGGCAGAGGTTGGCCGCCGACCGACAGTAGCATGGCATAGGCCACGAAATCCACCGGCCGACGACTCTCAGAATGGTACTCGCGATGCGGGCCGATTGCAAGCTCGGTGCGGCCACCACGGCGGCCGCAAATCCTGCCACGAGCGGCAGTTAATGGCACGTCTTCCGACGGAGCCAACGGGGGCAAGAATCTTCACACGCACCCGCTCAACCTGGACACTCGTAGCGCAGAATGACTGCCGCGCAGCACGGTGGGCGCAGAATGCTTTGCCGTGAGGAGTGGGCTATCGGACGGGCCCGTCGTGCGGCCAGAACGTCAGCCGGCGGCCGGCGGTCCTTCCGGCTGGCTCATCCGCTGAATCTCGTCGCGCAGCCGTGCCGCGTCTTCGAATCGCTCCTCGCGCACCGCATCGGCCAGCCGATGGCGCAAGCCCGTTAGCGCGTCGGGGGGCGGGCCCGGCAGCCTGGTCGGTCCTTTGGCCACGACCTCCTCACGCCATTTTTCGAGTTGCACCAGCTCTCCGCACTCGCTGGCCTTGTCCGCCTGTCCATACTCCTCCAGAAACTGGCGGATTTCGCGGATGCCGGCGTCGATGGCGCTAATGGCGGTCGGGAAGTCGCCCAGCTCGACGAATGGGGTCGCGACGGCGCGGGCGTGCATCATGATCACGTACGGCCGCCACTGGTCGAACCGCATCCGATCGCGCTCGTGCTTGGCATGCTCGCGAACAAAGCGGAATAACTGCAGATTGCGCCGCGTGTCGCGGGCGCACAACTCGTAGCGCTCCAGGTGCCAGAAGCTCAGGTAGCGGTGGTAATATTGGACCCCTTCGCGCAGCAGCCTCTCGCAGTCGCTTTCAGACAACGTGAAGGGGGCCGCGTCGGGGTTCGCCGCGTCGTGGGCCGCCTGCTCGTGCCGGTAGTAGTCCAGCCACGACTCGAAACCGGCGGGCCGTTGGCCGTCAGGCCGGCCGTCGATCTCCATTTGCAAGAGCCCCAAGTCCAGGCGGAGCTGGATCTTCTCGCGGCCGTCCTCGCCGGCGATGAGGCGCACCGAAATGCGGTCCGGATCGAACTCCCAACCGTCGATGATACGGGTGATGTCGCGGGGCACGGCGAGGTTCGGTGCGGGGGTCCTGGGGGGCCGAAGGCCGGCTGGGGGGACGTCTCGCCTGAGTGTACACAAGCGGGACTTATCGCGTCGACACGCAATTGTACCGGTCCAGGCAACGAAGGCTGCCCGCCGGGACCTGGTGGCCCAATTTGAGTGGCCACTGGCCTTGCCAGTGCGCGCCGAGGCGTCCTTGAGCACTGGCGAAGCCAGTGGGCCCGCCTGGCGGATGGGAACGGGTAAGCCGACGCCAAGAGGCGGCACGGGCCGGGCTATTCGTTCGCGTCGCGGATCAACGGCTCCATGGCCTTCGTGTTGCGCTCGACGGCCAACACGATGGTCCGCTGCTCCAGGCCGTTGGCGCTACTGGCCACCGCGGGAATGACCTGTCGGCAGTTGGGCATACTGAATCGCACGGTGAACGTCCCGTCGGGCCGCAACCGCACCGGGTCGCCCTGCAGCGTCACGTGGGCGTTGGGCTCCGTCGAGCCGAACACGATCAACTCGGCGTCCACCTCGAAGGTGAAGTCGCGCTTGTGGCCGGCCAACGCCTCGGCGCCGGCGCCAAAACGCGTCGCCATCGGCGAGCCCATCGGTCGACGCAGCCTTTCCTCGAACAGTTGCATGAGCTCGAGGTTGGGGCCTTCGGGCGAATAGCCGCCGCTCTGGGCGTAGATCTTCTCGAAGTTCTCGGCCACGGCAGCCCAGTTGCCGTCGAGCGCGTCGCTCGAGCCGGGCGCCGGCGTGGTGACGACGTTGCTGCGGCAGAGGATGAAGAACTTGCCCGTGCCCGACAAGTAGCCGATGTCCAGCCGGTAGCTTTTCGGTGGATCGACGACGTCGATGTACCAGTTGTTCACGCCGCCGTGGATCTCAACCGTGCGTCCCAGCCGTTCGGCCGAGCAGGTGGTCCCGCTGTTGGACACCTCGAACACCCGCAGCACCGGGCGGGCCGAGTGCCAATCCTGGCCCATCGCCGCCTCGGCGCGTTCGACGCCGGCCCGCGTCAGCTCCCAGCAAGCGTGCAGCCAGTAGGGATCGCGGACCATGACCACCAGCCGATCCTTGACCACCGTGTGCGGCTTGCCGTTGGGCGCCACGTAGGCCAGGTTCTTCCAGCGGGACCCCTTTTCCTTGGCCTGCTGCAAGCGCTTGACGATGCGCGGGTCCTTGGGCTTCTCGATGACCCGCGGCGCCGGCGGCTTATGGCGGGAGCGGGTTGTGGCAGCCGTGGAGCGACGAACGGCGGCGACCGTCTTGACGACCTTGCGCGCTTTGGGCGCGCCGTTTCTCGCTCGGGCCAGCGCCTTGATCAACTGGTCCTTGCGCATGGAGTGCCAGCCGCGCACGCCATGTTTTCTGGCCATCTCCGCCAGGTCTTTCGCCGAACGATTGTGGAGCGTGTTTGCGTTGTACAACGGACTGCCTCCGGGATGCCGGCCGCGATGCGCTAGCGGCCACGGGTCGTATCGCGCCATCCCTGACGAGTTTGTCGCTTCGCGTCGCGCCTCCGGCAGTCCGTAGCCGAGGAGGGTTTGGGTTAACCAAGTACGCCACGTTGTGGCGCGCGGATATCCCAGCGCGGGCGCTAGTTACGTATCGGGGAGCTGCCACGGAGAACGCTGGCGGGTCGGTGTGGGCAAGTACACGTTCGGAGGGTCCAGCGCAGTCCGGTAACAAACCACGGGATCACCGCACCCGGTAGGGTCCCCACCCGCTCATGGGGCGAGGATGGCGCGGCAATGCCACGGACCTTTAGTCTAAACAACCGCCCAGCGGCACGCAACCATTACGACACGAGCCCGGCCCCGCTTGGATGCACGTGTATTCGACGCATGTCGTTTTGAAGTTAGTATTTACGAATGTCTTTTTGAAGTAGTCGTTCCATAAAGCGATTTGCATCGACCCGGCCGCAGCCGGACTCGCGGGTGGCTGCGGGTGGACATAGGATCCAGATTCGCAACAGCGTATGCGCGGTCGCCATGTCCAAAGTCGTAAAGCAAGTCATAGTAATAAGTTGCATAGATACATGAGACTTTGTGAAAAAAAACACGAATTCTGCCTCCGGGCCGGTTGACACTCACTATCGACGCGATTACAGTTCCGTAACTTCGATCGCAGTCAGTGTTTTGGTCATCGGCAGCTCTGGTGTGCAGACGAGCAAGGGCGATCCCTCTTCTCGGCCGCACATCGGCCCTGGATGACAGCAAACAAAGGTTTACCAAGCACTTAGGGTACTCCCCGCGGGCAACACACGACGAGCACCGCCCCCGGAGCACCGGCAGGTGAGGCGTGGTGGACCCAAAGGATGAGCTGTCGCCCATCGTGATCGCCTCGCAGTGGGCGACGCGCATCATGGCGGTCGCCGGAGAGATGGTGCTCCCTGGACTGCTGGGGCTGTGGGTCGACACGCGGCTGGGGACCCGCGTGGTGTTCATGCTCATAGGGTTTGGACTGGGAAGCACGCTGGCTGTTTGGCACCTCGTGAAGATGACTTCCCAGCCGCGAGGGGAACAGCGTCCGCCGATACCGGACGAAAAACGGGGAAAACGCGGACCGTGAACGAGCGCAGCGCCTCGATCGCCCCGACGCGACAACTCACCTGGCCGCTGCACGCTGCGCGGGTGACATTTCTGCTCGCCGCTCTCTGTGCATTCGCGACGCCCGCCATCTTTTGGTTGCAAGGCGCCATCGGATTGGCCGCCGGCGGCACGGCAGCCCTGACCTGCATCGGGGCCTCCGTGTTGGCGTTCGTGGCGTCGCGCAGATTGGCGGCGGCCGGACAGCCGGTGGCCGCGACCCTGTTGGCGACCACGTTGCGGATGGCTCTGCCCCTTGCCATGGCCGTGTTTCTGTGCGTCGAGGGCGGGTTGCTCTTCCAAGCGGGGGCAGTCATCTATCTGCTCGGCTTTTACATCGCCGCGCTGGTGCTCGACACATGGCATGCCGTCGCAGCAGTGACAACTAGTCCGGTGCGGGCGGGAGGGCACAAACATGCCTAGCAAAGCCTTCGAGCCGGGTCATCTCTTCGGTCACGTGCAGGACAGCGACCATTTTGAAGTACCACGCGTCGTGGCGGGGAAGGAAGGCAAGATCACGCTTCCCCAGCCCCTGATGGGCGACGAGCCACTGTGGAAGATGCAGACTGGTTTTGCCCCCGTCGATCAAATCGTTAGGCCTCTGGACCTGCGGCTGACCAAATTCATGGTGCTTGAGATGATCGCGGCGTTGATCATCGCGGTCGTCTTCATCCGCCTGGCCAACAAGATGGCCGACGGCGATCGGCCCAAGGGTCGATTGTGGAACATGCTCGAGGCGATGCTCGTCTACATTCGCGACAACGTCGCTCGGCCGGCCATCGGCGCGCACGATGCCGATCGCTTCATGCCGTTCTTATGGACGATGTTTTTCTTCGTGCTGGTGTGCAACTTGCTGGGGCTCGTTCCGTGGGCCGGTTCGGCCACCGGCGCACTGGCCACCACCGGCGCGCTGGCGATTCTGACGTTCGGCACGGTGACCGGATCGGGCATGAAAAAGCTGGGCGTGGTCGGCTTCTGGAAGGCGCAGGTGCCCCACATGGACCTGCCTGGGCCGCTGGCCTACTTGCTCGTGCCGATGATCTTTGGGATCGAGATACTGGGGCTGTTCATCAAGCATTTCGTGTTGGCCGTGCGTCTGTTGGCCAACATGCTCGCCGGGCACCTGGTGCTGGCCGTGATCGTCGCCTTCATTGCCGCCAGCTACGGTTCGCTGGCCTGGTGGGGCGTGATGCCGGCCAGCGTGCTGGGGGCCGTAGCGCTGAGCCTTCTTGAGCTGTTCGTGGCCTTCTTGCAGGCCTACATCTTTACGTTCTTGTCGGCGTTGTTTATTGGCATGGCCGTCCATCCGCACTAGTCGCGCAGGCAGCGGCCGAACCGTCGAGTACTCGCAAAACAAGGAGACGTGACACGTGAACATGCTGGTTAAGATCGGAGTGATGAGCGTCGTTCTGTTCGTGGCAGCCACGCCCGCCATGGCGCAGGGCACCGGCGGTAGCTTCGACATGAACCTGGGCGTCGCCTTCGGCGCCGGCCTGGTGATCGTCGGCGCCGGCTACGGCATCGGGCGGATCGGTTCCGCGGCTGTCGAGAGCATGTCGCGACAGCCCGAAGCCGCGGGCAACATTCAGACGGCCATGATTATCGCGGCGGCCCTGATCGAAGGGGCCACGTTCTTCGCGCTGATCGTGGCGCTGTTGCAACTGTTCTTCAAGTAATCGATGGCCGGCGAATCCGGCGAGGATGCCATGTCCTTCCTAAGAGCTGCTTCGATCGTGCTGGTCGTTGGCGCGGTGATGCTCGTTTTTGGTGCCCGACCAGGGATCGCCGCGGGGCGCGCCGCCGAAGCGACAAACGATGCCGCGCCGGCGCACGCGGCTGGGGATGCGCATGGGGGCGACAGCAAGCCCAATCCGCTGGAGTTCGATCCCGACCTGGCGTTCTTCACGCTGATCATTTTTCTCGTCCTCCTGGCCGTGCTGTGGAAGTTCGCCTGGGGGCCGATTGCGCAGGCGCTCGATCTGCGCGAGCAGAAAATCGCCGACAATATCGCCGCCGCCCAGTCGTGCAATGACGAGGCCAAACGCCTGTTGGCCGAGTACGAGGCCAAGCTGGCTAGCGCCAGGGAAGAAGTCCGCGGCATCCTGGAAGAGGCCCGCCGCGACGCCGAGCACGCCGGACAGGAAATCGTCGCCAAGGCGCGGGCCGACGCGGGCGTCGAGATCCAACGCGGCAAGCGCGAGATCGAGACGGCCACGGCGCAAGCACTGAAGGAACTTGCCGAGACCAGCGCCAACCTGGCCGTCGACCTGGCCGGCCGCATCGTGCAGAGCAAGCTCAACCCGGCCGACCACGCGCGACTGATCGAAGACGCCATGGCCGCCTTCCCCAAGGGAGACCACGGGCGGAACTGAAATGACGAATGTCGAAAGCTGAGTGTCAAAAGAAATTCGAACAACGAAGCCCGAATGACCAGCGGCGTCGCCGCGTGCCCGCGCGGCGATTCGTCCCCCCTTTGCCGCCGGTGCGTTCCAGAGCCTTGGTGCTCGCAGAGCACCCTACAAACTGACCACTGACCACCGTCCACTGTCCCATGTCCACCTCCGCCGAGAAACCCGAGCGGGCGATCGACCCGGCCGCCGAGCAGGTCGCTGCCGTCTACGCCAAGGCGTTTTTGGCGGCGGCCACCACGGCGGACAGCGCGGCAGCGGCCGTCGACGAGTTGGTCGCGATCAAGAGCGAAGTCCTCGATCGGTTTCCACGGCTGGTCGAGGTGCTGGCCTCGGGCTTTATCGACGCGGAGGAGAAGATCAAGATCCTCGACCGCACGTTCGCCGGCCGGGTGTCGGCGGTCGTGCTCAATTTCCTCAAGGTCCTCACGCGCCACGACCGCCTGGCCTACCTGAGCGACATCGCCCGCGCGGCGCGCGCGCAGTACGCCGTGATGTGCGGGCTGGTGCGCGTCGAGGTGGCCACGGCCACTCCGCTATCGGAGGCGCAGGCCACGAAAATCAAGGAACAATTGCGCGGCATGCTGGGGGGAGAGCCCGTGCTGGTGCTCATACTACAACCCGAGCTGATCGCCGGCGTCGTGCTCCGCGTGGGCGACGCCGTGTACGACGGCTCGGTGGCCGCCCAGTTGGCCGACATCCGCGGCCGGATCATCAACAGGAGTGTCCATGAAATTCAAAGCCGACGAGATCGCTTCCGTTATCCAGCAGGAAATTGAGCACTACGAATCGCAGATCGACGTCCGCGAAGTAGGGCGCGTCCTGGAACTGGGTGACGGTATCGCCCGCGTGTACGGCCTCTCCGGCGTCATGTCCGGCGAGATGGTCGAGTTCCCCAACGGCGTCAACGGACTGGCCTTCAACCTGGAAGAGCACTCCGTCGGGGTGATCATTCTGGGCGATTATCTGGCGATCAACGAAGGGGACGAGGTCAAAAGCACCGGCCGGCTCTTGAGCGTGCCGGTCGGGGATGCCGTGATCGGCCGCGTCGTCGATCCGCTGGGCAATCCGCTGGACGGCAAGGGGCCCATCGTCAGCAGCGAGCGGCGGCCGGTCGAGTTCACGGCGCCGGGCGTGGCCGGCCGGCAACCGGTCCGCGAGCCGCTGCAAACCGGCATCAAGGCCATCGACTCGATGACCCCGATCGGCCGCGGTCAGCGCGAGCTGATCATCGGTGACCGCAAGACCGGCAAGACCGCCATCGGGATCGACGCCATCATCAACCAGCGCAACAGCGGCGTGAAGTGTTTCTACGTCGCCGTCGGCCAAAAAGAATCGACCGTGGCCGGCGTGATCGAGAACCTGCGCAAGCACGGCGCCATGGACTTCACGACGGTCATTCTCGCCGGCGCTAGTGCCCCCGCGCCCTTGCAGTACGTCGCGCCCTACGCCGGCACGGCGATGGCCGAATACTTCACCTACAAGGGCGAGCACGCCCTGATCGTGTACGACGACCTGTCGAAGCAGGCGGCCGCGTACCGGCAGCTTTCGCTGTTGATGCGGCGGCCGCCGGGACGCGAGGCCTACCCCGGCGACGTGTTCTACGCCCACAGCCGCCTTCTGGAGCGCTCGGCCAAGCTCAGCAAAGAGCTGGGGGGCGGTTCGCTCACGTCGCTGCCGATCATCGAGACACTGGAAGGCGAAGTCTCGGCCTACATTCCGACGAACGTCATTTCGATTACCGATGGGCAGATTTATCTGCAGCCCGATCTGTTCTTCGCCGGCCAGCGTCCGGCCATGAACGCCGGCATCTCGGTGTCGCGCGTGGGCGGGGCGGCGCAGATTCCCGCGATGAAATCGGTCGCCGGCGGCTTGCGTTTGCAGTTAGCCGCCTTCCGCGAGCTGGAGGCGTTCGCCCAGTTGGGCACCGATCTGGACGCGGCGACGCAAGCCCGGCTCGACCGCGGCTATCGTATGACGGAGCTGTTGAAGCAAGGCCAATACCAGCCGATGGACGTCACCGACGAGGTGATGATCATCTACGCCGGCACGCGCGGCCACCTGGACAAGGTCCCGCGGCTGCAAGTGGCCGATTGGGAGAAGGAATTCCTGACCTTCATGCGGGAGCAGAAATCGGAAATCCGTCAAAAGATCGCCGACACCAAGAAGCTGGATATCGACAAGGCGACCGACACCAACGCCGAGATGGAGGCGGCCATCGCCGAATTCCAGGCGCAATACGCGACAAAACAGAAGACTTAAAAGAGAAGAGTGATCCACAGATTACGCAGATTTCACAGATTTGAAGAGACAGACGAAGAGAGACAGAAGAAGGTTGCGTGGTGCCACGCGGGCGAATGTCTGGCTTTCCTTTGACGAAAAAAAAATCTGTGTCATCTGTGAAATCCGTGGATGCCCTCCGACCCGATTGATTGAGTTATGGCCAAGGCACGAGCCCTCGACAAACGCCGCAAGTCGATCCGCAACATCCGCAAGATCACGCGGACGATGGAGCTGATCGCCACCGCGCGATTCAAAAAGGCGATGGACCGCGCGAGCGCCGCCACGGCCTACACGAATCGAATCACAGCCCTGGTGGCCGAGCTGGCCACGGCCGGTCTGGAGGTCAGCCATCCGCTCCTGGTGGCCCGTAACGAGACGAAATCGGCGGCACTATTGGTGCTGACGGGCAATCGCGGCTTGTGCGGCGGCTACAACTCGAACGTCATTCGCATGGCCCTCGTGCGGTGGAAAGAGTTGCAGGAAACCGTGCCGAGCGCGCGGCTGGAGCTCTCCGGCAAACGGGGCATCTCGGCCTTCAAGTATCGGCACATCGCCGCCGAGCGGACCTTCACGCAGTTCGAGGACAAGGTCCGTTTCGACGAGGTCGACGAATTGGCCGGTGGCTACCTGGAGGACTACATCACCGGCCGTCTCGACCGCCTCGACGTGGCTTACACCAAGTTCGACAGCATTGCCCGCCAGGCGGCCGTGGTCGAGACCCTGTTGCCGCTGGGCTCGCTCGGCGGTACGGACGTGACGGCGGACACGGCCAAACGCGTCGGCCCGCAGTACGAGTTCCTGCCGTCGGCCGAGAGCATCCTGGAAGAGGTCGTGCCGACGAGCTTCAAGGTAAAGTTGTTCAAGTGTTTTCTGGACGCGGCCGTCAGCGAGCAGGTCGCCCGCATGGTCGCCATGAAAGCGGCCACGGAAAACGCCGACAAGATCATCAAGCACCTGACAATGACCTACAATCGTGCCCGACAGTCGCAGATCACCGGCGAGATCATGGAAGTGCTGGGCGGCGTCGAGGCGTTGAAAGGATAGAGGAGGAAATGATGAATGCGGAATGATGAATGACGAATGGGCTGCCGCCTGGTGCAGCGATGCACGGATGGCATTCCTTTTACATTCATCATTCCGCATTCATCATTCATCATTCGGCTTTACCACTCACCCCCCCGGTTTCCCATGGCCACCATCACTCAGTCCGCCGCGAAGAAGCCTGAACATGCCGCCAAGAACGTCGGCCACGTCACGCAAGTGATCGGCTCGACCTTTGACGTCGAGTTCGAAGAGGATAAGCTGCCGGGCATCTACAACGCCGTCCGCATCGACTCGGAACACAAGGGCGTCAAGGTGCACCTGGTGGGCGAGGTGCAGCAGCACCTGGGCGGCGGCCGCGTCCGTTGCGTGGCCCTGGGCAGCACCGACGGCATGGTCCGCGGCCAGGAGTGCATCGACACCGGCCATCCGGTCCAGGTCCCCGTGGGCAAAGCCACGCTGGGCCGCGTGTTCAACCTGATCGGCGAGCCGATCGACGGCCGCGGCCCGGTCAAGGCCGACGAATACCGGTCCATTCACCGCGACCCGCCGCTGGTGACCGACTTATCGACAAAGACGGAATTGTTCGAGACCGGTATTAAGGTCATCGATCTGTTGACCCCCTTCGTCCGCGGCGGCAAGGCAGGGCTGTTCGGCGGGGCGGGGCTGGGAAAGACCGTCATCCTCACCGAGCTGATCGCCCGGATCGCCAGCGCCCACGGCGGCTACTCTGTATTCGCCGGCGTGGGGGAGCGGACCCGCGAGGGGACCGACCTGTGGCTGGAGATGCAGGAAGCCAAAATTGGCGATACCGGTCGTAGCGTCATCGAGCAGACGTGCATGGTGTTCGGACAGATGAACGAGCCCCCCGGCGCGCGCTTGCGTGTCGCCTTGTCGGCCTTGACCATGGCCGAATACTTCCGCGATACCACCGGGGCCGACACGCTCTTATTTGTCGATAATATCTTCCGCTTTTCCCAGGCCGGAAGCGAAGTCTCGGCGCTCCTGGGCCGCATGCCGTCGGCCGTGGGTTACCAACCGACCCTGGCGACCGAGATGGGGGCCTTGCAGGAGCGGATCGCCTCGACCTCGAAGGGGGCCATCACGTCGGTGCAGGCCGTGTACGTGCCGGCCGACGATCCGACCGATCCCGCCCCGGCCACCGCCTTCAGCCAGTTGGACGCGTTTTTGTACCTCGAACGGAGCATCAGCGAGAAAGGCATCTACCCGGCCGTCGACCCGCTGGCTTCGAGCAGCCGCATTCTCGACCCGCAATACGTCGGCGAGCGTCACTACGCCATCGCCCGCCGCGTGCAACGGACTCTGCAGCGGTACCGCGAGTTGCAGGACATCATCGCCATCCTGGGCGTCGACGAACTGAGCGAGGAAGACAAGCTGGTCGTGCACCGGGCCCGCCGCATGGAGCGGTTCCTCTCGCAGCCGTTCCTGGTGGCCGAGGTGTTTACGGGCAAGCCGGGCGAAATCACCTCCCTATCCGATACGATCCGCAGCTTCGAGGAAATCGCCGACGGCAAATGGGACCACTTGCCCGAAAGCGCCTTCATGTACGTCGGCCCGATCGAGCAGGCCGAAGAGCAAGCCAAGAAACTGCAGAAGAAGTAAGAGCGTTCGAGCTCCCGGTTTAGCCCCCGCGGCCACGCGGGGGGATTCCCTTATCGACGCACCAGCATGCGAAAGAACGCCCGATGGCCGAGCAACATCCCGAACACGCAGGAGGGCGGCATGGCAGTGCCGTAGCAGGCATGGCCGATCGCTTCCTCTCGTGCATCGTTGTTACGCCCGAGGCGACCGTGCGGGAGACACCCGCCCAATTCGTCGTCCTCCCCCTGTACGACGGCGAGATCGGCATCGCCCCCGGCCACAGCGCGATGATCGGCCGGCTGGGATACGGTGAGATGCGGATTTCGCAAGGGGGCCGGACCGACCGCTACTACGTCGACGGCGGCTTCGTGCAGGTGTCGGGCAATATCGTCTCGGTGCTGACCAATCGCGCCGTGCCCGCCACACAGCTTAACGCGCAAGCGGCCGCCGATCAGTTGGAGGCGGCCCGCCGCCGGCCCGCCCACTCGCCCGAACTCTTGGCCATTCGCGAGCGTCAGCAGCTTCAAGCCCGCGCCCAGTTGCGCGTGGCGGCCAAGGCCCGTTCGTAGGGTGCCCTGCGGGCACCGCACAAGAGTTGGGTTCGGGGTCCGCCACGAAGCGACGGTGCCCACAGGGCACCCTACGAAAAGCGCACGATCGCGTCCCTTCGCGGTTCCGGCGGCTTTTCATTCGACTCCGATTCACCGTGCGTGGCCGCCGCTGCCGAAAGTATTTGAAGGAAGCCCCCCCTGTCACATCGTCACCGCTCAAGAGCGCATGCGACTCTCCGAACCGACGCCCCTTGCCCTCGCGCGACCGGCATCCCGCCCGGTTGCCGGTGGGGTAGTCGAAATCTCCTTGCTGCTGGGGCCCCACAGAGCTTCGATCCTCGGCGACGCGCAATGCGACCAGCTCGAGCGATCGCTGCGGCGGCTTGTAACGGTCCTCGTCCGGCGGGCCAGCAGGCTACACCGCGGCTGTTGACTGCCCGTGTCACGGCTTGACCGACCAGGGGCAAGCCGTGCTCTTCAAGTGACGGGCGCCCGATTTCGACATTCCGGCCAACTTCGCACGGCTTCTGCGAAACCGTGGCACAGGCGAATTCAACCTGCGGTCGGGTCGCCAGGTGTGGCGGTCAAGGCGCCGTCCTGCGGTCGCGGCGGACCCGGTTCGCTGGGCCACAGCGAACTAAGGCGGCGGGGCCGGCCCACCAGGTCGTCGAAGCTGCCGATGGTGACGGCCGTCATCACCAGGCCCAGCACCACGTAGCCGGCCATGCCGAAGAACCAGACTACGGCAAATCGCATCTCTTCCTTCCCGATCTGCCGCGCAATCCCATACGGATCGAGGAAATAGGCGATCCAAGCGAAGTTTGGCACGAAGAATAAAAAGGGGATGCACGGCGCGAGAATGATCTCCTCCCCTCCTCCTCCTCCCACGCCGAACATCATCGGGGCGCAGCACAGAAGGTAGCCGCCTCCCAGGAACGTGCCCACCGCCACGGTGGCCGAGATGGCGCGGATGCTCGTCTTGCACCATAGCGAGAACCAGGCGCCCAGGGCGCTAATCGCTAACGCGATGACGGCGAAGACGGTCAATAGCACCGGCACAACGAGCAGGATGGCCGGCTCAAACAGAGCGGCCAGTCCCCACAGAATCGCCAGGGGCAGGCCGATCCAGCGGACCGAGTAGATGCTGCCGGCCATCTTCGCCCAGATGATCTCGGCGGCCGAAAGGGGCGTGCTTACAAGCGTCGCCCAACTGTCCCGCTCCTTCTCGGCGGCGATCGATCCGGCCGCCCGCGTCCCGACGCCCAGCAGGGCGGCGCATTCGAGCACCGTGCCCATCCAGGCGACGTACAAGAAGAGTTCCTCGTTCAGGCGCGGATGGGGGGAATAGAAAGCGATCAAGATCGCCCGCACGACGGCCGCGCCAAACAACAGCAACAAGACAATCTGTCCGGTCCGCCCCAGATTGACCGCCGCCGTCTCGGCGAACAGTTCCTTCCACAGCATGGGCCGGTTGCCGGGCCGTGGCCGCCACGTCCGCCGCGACAGGAACCGCCGCCTGACCGGGGGCGAGGAACCGATCGACTTCCGATAGACCCGCCGCAACGACAGGATCGCCCACGTCAAGACAACCGTCGAGAATGCGGCATACACAGCCGCGAACGCCGCGACGTGGACCCACGGTGGCTTCGTTGTGCCGAACATCGGCCGCCCGAACACCACCATTCCGACGGCCGTGAGCGGATTAGCCCAAAAGAGCGCTCCGCCCACGAGCGGCAGCCAGGCCAGCCAATCCCAGACGCTTCCTTGCAGCGAAAACAGAAGGGGAGGAATGACCAGAAAGGCGAACAAAAACACATACGTGCGGATCACCGCGTCCCGCCCGCGTTTGGCCCACACGCTCGTGCCGATCGACAGGGCGGCGACGGCCACCAGCGTCGCCAGCGTGACCACGAACGCCGTCAGTAGCGCCTCGAAGCCGATGCCGCCCAGTAGCATGGCCAGGGCCAGGATCGGCAGCCCCACGAGCAGCATCGCCGCCACGTGGACCGTCCGCCCTAGGAACTTCGACATCACGATCTCGGCGCTGGTGAGCGTGCTGGCGAGCAGGTACTCGATCGTGCGCCGCTCGCGCTCCTGGGCGATCGTTCCGGCGATCATGGCCGGCGCCACGAACAGAACCGCGATCACTTGCGCAAAGGCGAACGTGGTGAAGAATGCGGCCGAAAACTCGGCCACGGCCTGTCTGGTCGTGTCACCCCAGCGCAAGGGCGAGGAGCTGTACGCCGACCACATCACCAACAGCAGGATCGCCGCGTACAGCGCGCGCAGCACGAAGTACCGCAGCCGGCGCGCGCCGGTCACGAGCTCCAGGGTGACGATGGGCCCGAAAAACATAGTGCTGTGCCCCCGCCGCCGTCCCAACGGGAGGCGATGTTCCGGTCAGTCAGAATCGCTCCACAGCCTACTGGTTGCGCCGCGGCGAGAGAAGCTCAGCGGCGTGCCCTGCATGCAATCGGGCGTAAGAACGGGTTCGTGGTTTGCGGGTGGGGTGGTATTGTTTGGTTCGTCGCGTTTGGTGCGGCTTTGGTTTCCAAGTCCAAGGAGGGACGGGAGATGGCTGGCGAAGGACGCAGCGAGCCGAAGCGGCGTGAGATCGAGGAGTTGGCGCGGGCGTGGGGTCAATTGTTGGCGCGCGAGGCGTTTCCCGAGGGCGTTGGGCTCGACACCGACTTGTTCACGATGGAGGAACTTGCTGTCACCGCTGCCAAGGCATTAGTGCGCGGCGCGGTGCAGACGATGACCGGCGATCAGACCGAAACGCTGGACGCACAGCGCGCTTGCCCAAGCCGCGGCAAGGTGTGCCGGCTTTGATGGACGCGGCGTCGGCAGAGGAGGCCCCTACGGCGCTCGTCAAACAGATCAGCAAACGGGTCCAGGGGACCGAAAAATCCTGGGACGACGGACCCCGCGGCGAAGCCATCCTGCAAATCCGAGCCGCCGTTATCTCCCAAGACGACCGACTACCACGATTCCTGAAAAATCGCCCCATCTCTCCCCACTCATCACGTTGCCGACGCTCAATCCTCAGAACCACAACCTAAAACCACGAACGTGTTCTTACGCCCCAGGAGAACTGCAAAGTTCGGGGAGAGGGGGTCAGGCACATTTTTCGGCCGAAGGTCCGTCGGAAGGATTGAAGACCGCGTGTGCCGAAGAATGAGCCAGACCCCGGACTTTGCAGTTCTCCTGGGGCGTTCCAACGCCAATATGCCAACCTCCGGTGCGCAAGGCTTCTTGGGCCGCCGGCGGCTCGGGTCGCGGCACTTCCGCACGCCGCACGTCCTGCCCAGCCGGCAAATGTTCCGCAGCCATGCCGCACGGCATCCCCTTCATGGCGCTCGCGGCGCCACGCCGATGTCACTTCGGGGTTTTACACGTCGCCCGTTGCAGAACAAGGAACACCCGTATCGTGACCGAGCCGGAGCCAGAGGTGGCAATCGAGTCGATCCGCGAACTGGAGCAGAGTCAGGATGACCTGCTTCGCGAGCTGGAGTTCTTGGCGCTGCGGATCGAGCGCGTGGTGAACGAATACGCCCAGAATCCAGCGACCGAGCGAAAGGCGGCTTGAGTCCGGCCCCCAAAGCCGCACCACGGCTCAATCCGCGGGCGGCTCCGGCAAGTAAGGCGGCACGCTGAAGCGGCTCAACAGGCGCGTCAGCGTGTTGGGATGCACACCCAGCAGGCGGGCCGCACGCCCCTTGTGGCCGCGGGTGACGTGCAGGGCCTGACGAATCGACTCGTTCCGCAGTCGATCGAGATTCAAGAACGGCAAGCTGGAGGCCGCCTCGCGGCGCGCCGGCGGCTCGGGCAGGCTGGGGGCGCAGTCCAGCACGTACGACTGCTCGATGACTTGCGACAGTTGTCGGATGTTGCCCGGCCACCCGAACTCACAAAACGACCGCATGATCTCCGCATCCGGCTGCCAGACCTGGCGGCCATAGCGGACGGCAAATTGCCGCGAAAAGAACTCAACAAATTCCGGAATGTCCTCCGTCCGCTGCCGTAGCGGGGGCACGCGCAACTCAACCATATTCAACCGGTAGTACAGGTCTTCGCGGAAGCGGCCCTCGAGGACTTCTTTCTCCAGATCGCGATTCGTCGCGGCGATGACCTGCACGTCGACGCGCACCGGGTGCGAAGCACCGACGGGCGTCACTTCGCGCTGCTGCAGGACGCGGAGCAGTTTTGGCTGCAACTCCAGCGGCATTTCGCCGATTTCGTCGAGGAAGACGACGCCGCCTTCGGCCGCGCGGAACACGCCCAGCGAACTACCGGCAGCGCCAGTGAACGCGCCCTTCTCGTGACCGAAGAGTTGGCTCTCGGCCAGGCTGGGCGTCAGCGCAGCACAATTGACGGGAACAAAGGGACGAATGGCGCGGGTGCTGTGAGAATGGATCAGGCTTGCCCAGACTTCCTTGCCGGTGCCCGTCTCGCCACTAATAAGACAAGTGCAATGCACCTCCGCGACGCGTTCGGCATGTTGCGCGATGCGCCGGACGGATGCATTACGACCCAGCACCCAGTCAGGCAGGCTCTGCCGCCCGTGGGTATCCACACCTTCCTTCGGTGCGGAACGAAGATCATTTCGCATTGTTGCAAAGCCTCAGGCGCCCAAAGAGCGGCAACTGTTCCAAACAGGCTGCGGCAATGAGCGCTCGTGTGTCGACGGTCGGATCGCGTGCGTGCGAATCAACCGTGTTTCATTCAGGTCATTAGCGTTCCCTGGTGCACTTCGTAGCGGTCCATGCCGCATCCACGCTCCAACGAGGAGACGTGGTCATAACCCACCTGGAGGATAAGCCATCCACCCTAGGGCGGCGTCCCGGCTCCCGACGCCCCCCTTCCCTGTCCGCGTATCTCTCACATGTTAATCACAATCTGCAAGAAAGGCAAACCTTACCACAAGTCGGCCGGGGCTGCCTACAGCGAATCGCGCGCCGTGCGGATCATTGCCTGCCGACCCGCCGCGGCTTGTGCCAAAAACCATTGCACCACAAGGACTTTCGGTTGAGATTGGCCGTAAGGCTGGCGGTGGAGACGACCTGACAAAGTGGCGCGGGGGCAGCCGACCTGCCTCATTTCACCGCATTTCGAGGCCATGGCTGCCTTGGTTCGACGAGGGAAGCCATTGTTCTGCAGAGCTTGCCCTGCATTGGGATTCGCCAGCCGACCGAGCAACTCGCGCGTTCGCGTCGCAGGAAATGCACAGAGGACTTAGCTCCATGAGATCTCGGAGGAGGTGCCTTCCAGCAGAGCCGGCTCGCGCGAGCGATCGGGCATCGTCGCCCCGCAACACCGCGCCCAAGATGCTAAGTCGCGGGAGGCGCTGACGATTCTTTCCTGGCTGCGGTTGGCGACTGCCGATATCGTGGTCGTTTATGAACCACGACGACGGCGTCCGCGGCGCGCCGACAGCAGAGGCAAGGCTGACGCCGGTGCTGGGCCTGTTCTCGGCGACGGCTGTGATCGTCGGCGGAGTCATCGGCTCCGGCGTCTTCTTGAAACCCAGCCAGGTCGCGGCCGCCACCGGCGGCTACGTCGGTTTGATCCTTACGCTTTGGATCGCCTGCGGCCTGGTCAACCTGTGCGGAGCGCTGGCGCTCGCCGAACTGTCGGCCATGATGCCCCGCGCCGGCGGCACTTACGTCTTCCTGCGCGAAGCGTACGGATCGCTGTGGGCTTTTGCCTGGGCGTGGGCCGAATTCTGCGTCATCCGCAGCGGCAGCATTGCTTCGCTCGCCGCCGCGATGGCGATCACACTCGAGGAGTTGGCCCGCGCCGCCGCGAGGCCGCTCTTACCCGGCATGGATCGCGTCATTGCCATCGGCAGCATTCTCGCGCTGGCCAGTATCAACATCGTGGGAACCCGGTGGGGCGGCGCAGTGCAGAACGTGACGACGGTCATCAAGGTGGCCTTCGTCGCATTTCTGGCCGCGCTGCCGTTCGTGGCCATAGGATCGCAGCCGATCGATCTGGCGCCGCTGTGGCCCGCCTCGCTCAAGGCAGGACTGTTGGCCACGATCGGCAGCGCCATCTCGGCCATCATGTGGGCGTACGACGGCTGGGCGCAACTGCCCGTCGTAGCGGAAGAGGTAAGGCACCCGGAGCGGAACGTTCCGCGGGCCCTGATCACGGGGTTGCTGCTGCTGATCGTGCTCTATGCGGGCGCGAACCTGGCCTACCACCTGACGCTGCCGTCGTCCGAGATTGCCACGGCCAAGGCGACGGCCGTCACGGCGGCGGAGAAGCTGATCCCGAATTTTGGCGGCAAGTTGACCCTGGCGATGCTGGTGGTGTCGGTATTCGGAGCGCAAAACACCAACATCCTGGCTGGGCCGCGGGTCGTGTTCGCGGTTGCCCGGGACCATCGTTTCCTGGGACCCTTACGGCGCGTTGACCCGCGCTTTGGGACGCCGGCGTTGGCGATCGCGGCGCTGTCGGCGTGGTCGATCGTGCTTGTGCTGGCAGGCGATCTATATCCCGATCCGAAGAAGCGGCTGTACGACGTGCTGACCGACTATTGCATCTTCGGCGCCGCGTTATTCTACATGGCGGCCGTGTTCGCGGTGTTCGTGCTGCGGCGCCGCCGGCCCGACGCGCCCCGACCTTATCGCGCCTGGGGTTATCCAGCGCTCCCGGCCGTGTTCCTCGTGGCGTACGTCTTCGTGCTGGCGAGCATGTTCTGGGCCAACAAGGTCGAGTGCACCAGCGGCCTCTTGCTGATCGGCCTGGGAATGGCGGTCTACAGCGTGATCGCTCGGGCGGAGAAGAAGGGGCCGCCGTGAGGTGGCGCCGGACGTCGTCTTGCTTTCGCTCGCCATTGCACCGCACTAGAATCGATGCCCGTTGACGGCAACGCACGCGCTCTTCGCAGGGCAGCCATCATGTCTACCAAATCCGCCACGATCGTCGCGCTCTCCGAGATGGTGCACGGCCAGGAGGCGGACTTGTTTGTCTTGATGACCGCCAAAGAGGAGCTGAAGACCCGCGAAGGGAAGCCGTACTTCAAGGTCGGCTTCCGCGACGCGGCGCGCGAGGTCACTTTTCCCATCTGGGGCGATTCGCCGTGGGCCGAGGAGTGCCGCCGCCAGTGGACGCCCGGCGCGTACTACAAGCTCCGCGCGGTCTATCGCGACACGACCTACGGCCCGCAGCTCGACATCCGCAAGATCCGCGAAACAGCCGCTACCGACGCCGCCGACGGGTTCGACGCCGGCCTGTTCGTCCCCCAGTCGCGGTTCCCGGCCGAGGCGATGTTCGGCGAGCTATGCACAACTGCCCGCGAAAACATCAACGATGTGGCACTGTCCGCCCTGGTCCTGTCGATCCTGGAGACGAACCGCGAACGTCTATTGTCGCTGCCGGCCGCCACCCGGAATCACCACGCGTACCTGGCCGGCTACCTCGAGCACGTATTGAGCGTCACCAAAACGTGCGTCTATCTGGCCGAGAAGTATGCCGAATACTATCCCGACATGCAGCCTCCCCTAAACCGCGGCCTGGTCGTGGCCGGAGGCATCCTGCACGACATCGGCAAGCTGCGCGAAATCCAGTGGCAACCTGAAGGGGCCGCGTACACGGCCGAAGGCCGCCTCATCGGCCACATCCTCCAGGGGCGAGACATCGTCCGCGAGGCCGCCGCCGCGCATCCGATCGACGCGGACCTCCTTCTCCGGTTGGAGCACATCATCATTTCGCACCAGCGCCTGCCGGAGTGGGGCTCGCCCAAGCCGCCCATGACGCCCGAGGCGTTGCTCGTACACTATGCCGACGACGTGGACGCCAAATACAACATGATCTACACCACGCTGCGCGACGACGAGACGCCGGGCCCCCTCACGTCGAAGAAGAATCAGCTCTATCAGCACTTGTATCGGGGAAAGCAGTAGGCAGGCGGTGGCAGGCGAAGTGTAGGGGACGTCCGGAAACGGCCGTATGTTCGAGAATGACGCCAGGGGCGTCCCCTGGGCTTCGCACGTGCTAACTTTGAGCGCCCGAACGCGGGGCCACCTTCCACAAAATGTCTTTCGAGGACCATCTGATGAAAAAATATCTCGGATACGGCTTGGCCCTGGCGATCGTGCTGGGCTTCTGCGCCGCGCAAGTGTTGGCGCGCGGCGGTCACGGCGGCGGGCACGGTGGACACCACGGCGGACACCACAGTGGCCATCACGGGCACAGCGGACACCATCACCACGCCAACAATCATCACGCCAGCCACAATGCCCATCACCACGCGCACTGGGCCAACCACAATCGCCCCTTCTCGCGCGGCTGGTATGGCTACCATCGCGGCGCGTGGGGCGGCGGGTGGGGCTGGGGCAATCCGTGGAACGTTGCCAATTGGGGAACGACCGCCGCGTGGCTGGGCCTGGGCGCCGCGGCGGCTCCCGCGTGGGGCGGCTACGGTCCGACCAATACCGCGATCTACGATACCGATAACGAGGACCTCAACGCACCGGCCAGCGAGTTCGCGACCGGCCAGAACGTGTCGCCCGAGGCCCTAGCCGCCGAGTCGGCCGCCGCCAAACAGCTCGCCGCGAAGGGCACGACCGATCCGGTTCAGGGTGAGAAGTTCCTGCCGCTCGGCGTATTTACATTGGCCCCGGAAAACGAGACCGAGGCCAGCGCCATGCTGCAGTTGGCCGTCAGCAAGCAAGGCGTGCTGCGCGGGTCGTATTACGATCTGCTGAGCGACGCGGATCACCCGATCCGCGGTTCGGTCGACAAGAAAACGCAGCGCGTGGCCTGGACGTTCGGCCCCCGGGGCAAGGTGACGTTCCAAACGGCGCTGGCCGCTTTGACCGAACCCTCCGGCCCGGTTTCGGTCCACTATGAAAACGGCCAGACGCGCCAATGGGTGCTCGCTCGGTACGACAAGGAGCCCGCGGAAAACGATCCGCAAGACGACGAATCAGGAAACGATTCCGGCGATAACAAGACCTCGAACAAGTCGAAGTAGTGAAGCGGGCAGTAGGCAGGTCGCGAAATGCCGGGCAGCGCGCGAGCTTCGACAAGACGCCGGTCAGCGGCACTCTCGCGGCCGCGCATCGACGCAAAAAGCGGCTGGGCCCGGAGTAGAGTCATGAACAGGAAGACCGACCCTGGGCTATGGCGTCGCCTGCGCGTTGGCGACCGCATTCGGCTCGTCAAGATTCCACTCGATTTTTTGGATTGGAAGGCCCTGCATCTGGAAACGAAGCAGGCCTACCAATATCTGCTTAAGCGCCGCCGGCCCGTAGTCGTCTATCAGATCGACGAGTATGGTTTGCCTTGGGTCCAGTTTCGATTCCGCCGCGGCGACCGCATGAGGCATGACTTCCTCGCAGTAAACCACGGCGGCATAGTGATCGTAGCGCCTCGGCAAAAACACCGGAAGAGATAGGAGCGTCCATGTCCTCGCCCCCCAAGCCCCGCCGCCGCTGCTTCCAGTTGGCGTGACCCATGGACCCGAATCCAATCAAGCATCCTGCCGTACTCTTGGCTCATGTTCGCAGCCAAATCGAGCCGCTGCTTGTCGCCGTGGCTTCGCTTTTACAACGCGGAACAAACCATCGGATACGAGATTTGGTGATCTCTGGCTGGACTTCAGTCGCGGCAGAGAGATGTTCAGCTTGCGCTGGGACCACCATCAAGCACTTTTGGCTGCGGACCGAATGGATGACCACGGCGAGGTGGGGCGTATCGCGGAAGTCACCACGAACCTGGTTAGAACGCACGCCGAGTTGATGTCGCGAGTGGAGCCGTTCCTAGAAGCCATCCGCACGTTCTTGCTTGCGCTCCCCGGTCCGGCGGACATCGTGCACGACTAGACTGACCCACTATCAGGCAGCCCCGCACGCAGGCGCGTTAGAATGGCCCCATGACCACCACGTCGCCGCCCCGCGGCCGCTGGTTTCAATTCGGGTGCCGTCACATTCTTTACTGCCCTCCGCCTACTGCCTTACCGGAGTCTGCCATGATCGAGCGTGAAGATCGCGGTTCTGTGGCCGTGCTGCGGATGGCGCGCGGCAAGGGGAATTCCGTCAATATCGACTTCCTCGAGGCGATGATGGCCGCCGTGGCCGACATCGAGGTCTCGCCGGCCCGGGCGATGGTCGTGACCGGTCAAGGGCGCAACTTTTCGGCCGGTGTCGATCTGGCCGCCGTGAGCGAGGGGGGCCGTGCGTACCTGGAGCGATTCCTGCCGGTCCTCTCCCGCGCCTTCAAACAGATCGTCACGTTTCCCAAGCCGGTCGTAGCGGCCGTCAATGGCCACGCCATCGCCGGCGGCTGCATCAACATGCTGGCGGCCGATTACCGGCTGGTGGCCCTGGGGGACGCGCGGATCGGGCTCACCGAGCTCTTGGTCGGCGTGCCGTTTCCGGCTTGGGCCTTCGAGATTGCCCGCGCCACGATCCCCCCACAGCACTTCGCCTCGCTGTGCTACACCGGGCGGACGCTGACACCGACCGAGGCGCTCGCGCACGGGCTGGCCGACGAACTGGTCGAGCAGGACCAACTGCTCGACCGGGCTTGCGCCGTGGCCGAGCAGTTCGCCGCCGTGCCGGCCGAGACTTTCGCGCTCACCAAGCGGCATTGGCGGCAGCCGCTCGTGGAGGCGGCTGAGCGCCGCGCCGCGGCCGACGACCAGCGGATCGTGGCCGTCTGGTGCTCCGACGAGACGCAGGGCCACATTCGCCAGTTCATCAGCAACACGATCGGCCGGAAATGAGTGCGCTCAAGTGTACCGGCAGGGCGAGGCTCCCGCCGAGCCGGCGGTCCAAGACGGCAGGACCGTTCACAGAGTCAAGCTTGCCGGCGGCGCACCGGCGGGAAAGTGGGACAGGCACCGAGACGCAACGTTGGTCTGAAAGGACTTGCGCCGTTTATGCTCGGAGCCAGTCCGATTTTCCCGCCTCGCCATTTTGAAAAACAGAATGACCCTGTCCAAAACGGCGTTTCAAGACCTCTCTTGACGGGCTCGTCTCGGTGCCACTGCCAGCTCGTCTGGCAGTGTTTTCCAACCTTCGCACTGCTGAACAAGCCAGCAGTAGCACCCGGAGGTGCGGTTTTGCAACACCCAGCATCCCCCAAGGGACACATCGCTCGCACGCGCCGGCTCGGCGGGAGCCTCGCCCTCCCGACATATGAACCCGGCGCCTCTGCGCCGTCAATTCAGCATCCGCTCCATGCCGAATTCCAGTTGCAACTGCGGGTCGTGTTCCGAGGACGGATTCAGCTCCTTGAAAAGCATGCTGGGCTGAATGTCGTGGTTGTGCTGGTATTTGTCGCTTTCGTACTCGGTATAGCTGCCGGCGATCTGGTGATAGAAGATCTGGCAGATCGGCACGCCGGGGTAGACCCGCACCGGCTGCACGGCGAACATCTCGAGCGTCCAGTAGCCGCAGAATCCGACGTCGCCGAAGCCGGCGGTGACGTGCACGAACAGCCCCAGCCGCCCGATCGAGGACCGCCCTTCGATCATGGGCACCAGGTTGTGCGTCTCGGTTCGCTCCACGGTGCGGCCCAGATAAAGCTGCTGCGGGTTCAAGACCAGCCCCTGCGGCGGGATGGTCAGCCGCCGCACGCGGTTGGGCTTGAGCATGTCGAGCACAACCTCTTCGTACACCAATAGCTCGTCGTGCAGCGACAGGTTGTAGCTATTGGGATTCAGCCGCGCGGGATCGAACGGGTCGATGACGATGTTCGAGCCAAGCTGCTCGCGAATCTCATGGCCGGAGAGAATCATGCGTTTCCCTTTCAGTAGGCGGTAGGCAGTAGGCGGCAGGCAGAAAGAATCCTGCCGCCGACCACTCGACTACAGACTCTGGGTCGCGATGTCATCGCATTTGCGTCGCCTGTTTGTTTCTCTTCACCGCCTACCGCCCACCGCTTACTGCCTACCACTTTTCCGCGACACCGATCCGCGGGCAGTCGTCGGCCAGCGGGCAAACGTCGCATTTCGGTTTCCGGGCAGTGCAAATCCGCCGGCCGTGCTGGATCAGACGATGGCTCAGGGCGATCCACTCCTGTTTCGGCAGGTCGCGCATCAGGTCCTGCTCGATCTTGACGGGATCCTTGGCCTTGGTCAGGCCCAAACGCTGACTGAGCCGGGCGACGTGCGTGTCCACCACCACGCCCGTGGCGACCCCGAAGGCTGTGCCCAGCACGACGTTGGCCGTTTTGCGGCCTACGCCCGGTAGCTCGACGAGGTCCTCCAGGCTTCGCGGGACCTGGCCGGCATGCCGTTCGACAATCGCCTGGCAGCAGGCCTTGATATTCTTAGCCTTGTTGCGGAAAAAGCCGGTGCTTTTGATGGCCTTCTCCAGTCGGGCAAGGGGCGCCCGCGCGAAGTCGGCGGCGGTGCGGTACCGGTGGAACAAGTCCTTGGTCACGATGTTGACGCGCTCGTCGGTGCACTGCGCCGAGAGAATGGTTGAGATCAACAGCTCAAGCGGCGAGCGGTGCGTAAGCGAGCACTGTGCATCGGGGTACTCGCGCGCAAGCCTGCGCGCCACGCGGACCGCATGATTCCGTGCGGAGACAGTCGTGGCCATGCGGTGGAGAGATTCCCGGGATCGAGCCAAGTCGAGAGTGTGTCGCGCCGGGACTAATTCTCAAGATCGGGGCGAAGCGTGTCAAGCGTTCGGAGGCTACACGCAGGGCCGTTCACAGATTCAAGCTCGACGGCGGCGCACCGGCGGGAAAGTGGGACAGGCACCGAGACGCAACGTTGGTCTGAAAGGACTTGCGCTGTTTATGCTCGGAGCCAGTCCCATTTTCCCGTGGCTCATTTTTCGGCACACGCGGCTTTCAATCTTTCGACAGGACCTTCGGCCGAAATGTGCCTGACCCCCTCGCCAAGGACTTTGCAGTTCTCCTGAGGCTACAGGCCAGAGAAGACGCGCACGTTCGCGAGAACCTTGCAGCCCTCCGGCCTCAAGTCTCAAGCCTCGCTCGCGGTTGGCCGCCAAATGGCCGCGCGACTATAATCGCGCGTTGCCGCTTTGGCTGAACCCTCATTTCGTTCGGGCGCGAGAAGCACATGCCGCCGGCCGACTACGATCCGCGCTATCTTCGCGGCATCGAATTGTTCAACGAGTGCGATTTCTTCGAAAGCCACGAAGCCTGGGAGGACCTGTGGAAGGACTACCAGGGACCGTCGCGCAAGTTTTACCAGGGGTTGATCCAGGCGGCCGTCGCGCTGCACCACTTCGGCAACGGCAATATTCGCGGCGCGAAGAAGCTATATTTCGGCAGCCTGGGCTATCTCGCGCCGTACAAGCCCTGGCACGAAGGGATCGACCTGGACAAATTCCTCAACCAGATGCGCGGCTGCTTCGCCGAGATCATCGACAGCACGGAAGAATTCCCCACGATTGAAATCGACCCCGACAGCATCCCCGAGATCCATCTTGAAGGAAGCGACGGCGGGACGGTCCCCGCGCCCTGACACCCGCGGGATGCTAAGAATCGACCGAAGAATAACTTCGCCTCAATACCCAGGGCCATTCTGTTTTTCAAAATGGCGAGGCGGGAAAATGGGACTGGCCCCGAGCATAAACAGCGCAAGTCCTTTCAGACCAACGTTGCGTCTCGGTGCCTGTCCCACTTTCCCGCCGGTGCGCCGCCGGCAAGCTTGAATCTGTGAATGGCCCTGCTCCCGCCGCGCCGTCGCGCACAAGGAGGGTCGCGGCTCGGCGGGAGCCTCGCCCTCCCGGAACTGGATTATGCGTCGACGCAAGACGGGCACGCGGCTTAGGGCGCCAGCAGCAGGCGGCCGGGGACCTGCAAGTAGTTCTTCACTTCGTTCAGGAACCGCGCGGCCACCGCCCCGTCGACCAGACGGTGGTCGTACGACAGGCTCAAAGGCATGATCAACCGCGGCTCGATGCGGTCGTCCACGACCATCGGAGTCTGCCGCGATCGGCCCACAAGCAGCACACCCACCTCCGGCATGTTGATGATCGGCGTGGAATAGGTCCCACCGACCGCGCCCAGGTTGCTGATCGTGAACGTGCCGCCACGCAGGTCCTCGAGGGCGAATTGGTTGTTGCGCGCCTTGGTCGTCACGTCCATGAGAGCTTGCGCGATCTGGGGAATGGTGAGCTGGTCGGCGTCGCGAACGACCGGCACCACCAGGCCCCGGTCGGTGTCGACCGCCACGCCCAGGTTCACGTATTCCTTGAAAATGACGTGGTTGCTTTCCAGGTCGATCGAGGCATTCAACATCGGGTGCAGCTTGAGCGATTGGGCGACCGCTTTCATGACGAACGCCATCATCGTCAGCTTCAGCTCGGTGCCGACGTAATCGGCCATGCTCCCCTTGCGAATCCGCTCCAGCTCGGTAATGTCGGCGTCGTCGAAGTTGGTGACGTGGGGGATGGTCGAACTGGATCGCGCCATGTTGGCGGCGATCGTCTTGCGGATTTTTGTCAGTGGCTGCGTGCGGA
This sequence comes from Planctomycetia bacterium, assembly GCA_016191115.1. GTDB lineage: Bacteria > Planctomycetota > Planctomycetia > Pirellulales > JACPPG01 > JACPPG01. The sequence goes on from JACPPG010000027.1 coordinate 87,328, forward strand.
CCCGCCCGTAGGCGTCGGTGGCTTCCTCGCCGTCGGGCAGCTTGAAGCCGGCCGGCGTTCCCTTAAGGACGGTCGATGAATGACGGACGGCCGACACGATGTCGTCGCGCGTGATGCGTCCACCCGGGCCGGTGCCACTGACGCGGCGCAGGTCGACGCCCAGCTCGCGGGCGAGTCGGCGGGTTGAGGGGCCCGCCGGGGCGGCCACCTGGGACGCGTCGGCTGCTTCGTGCGGTGCCACGTGCGATTTCGCGGCGCTGGGCGCCGCGGCGCCATCGCTGGCGGAGCTATCGTCCTCCTCTTCATTCTCGTCAGCGTGATCGGTCGCCGGGGCGCGTTTCGCGGGCGCCGGTTTGGCGTCCTTCGCCTTGGTCGCGGGGGCCTTCGACTCGGCCTTTGCGGGGGTTGCCTCTTTGCCGGCCGGCTTCGATGCGCTGGCCGCCGGTTTGGCGGGCGCTTTGGCCGGCGCGTCGCCATCCTTCGCCGCACTCGCCTCGATCGACAAAAGCAACGTCCCGATCGGCACGGTCTGGCCCGGCTGCACGTGAATCTTCGCCACGCGGCCGGCGTGCGGGCAAGGAATCTCGACCGTGGCCTTGTCGGTCTCGAGCTCGATGACGTTCTGGTTGGCCTCGATCGTGTCCCCCTCGTGGACGAGCACGCTCAGGACGTCGCCGCTCTCGACGTTCTCTCCCAAATCCGGCAGCTTGAACTCGATGGCCATCGGTGTCTCGTGTCCTTCTCTCGCGTTTCGTCCTTAAGGCGTCAAGCGGTCCAAGGATCGACCTTTTCGGGATTGACTTCGAGGTCGCGAACGGCCTGGGCGACGACCGATTTCTCGACCGCGCCCCGCCCGGCAAGCTGATACAGCGCTGCCACGACGACCGTCTCGGCGTCGATCTCGAAGTGCCGCCGCAGCGCTTCCCGCTCGGCGCTGCGACCCATGCCGTCGGTCCCCAGCGCGAAGATGCCGCCGGGAAGCCACGGGTCGATCTGCTCGGGCACCGCGCGGACGTAGTCGCTGGTGGCGATAAACGGCCCTTGGTCGCCCGCTACTACCTCTTCCAGGTACGAGCGGCGCGGCTTTTTCGTCGGATGCAAGAGGTTCCATCGTCGCACGGCTTGCGCCTCGGTGCGAAGCTGTTTGTAGCTGGTGACGCTCCAGGCGGTGCTGGAGACGTCGTATCGCTCGGCGAGGATCTTCTGTGCCCGCAGCGCCTCGCGCAGGATCGCGCCCGAGCCGAACAATTGGACGTGCGGCTTTTTCGCCCCGGCGTTCATCGACGACACCTTGTACATGCCCCGTATGATGCCTTCCTCGCATCCTTCGGGCATGTTGGGCATCAGGTAATTCTCGTTGGCAATGGTGATGTAGTAGATGGCGTCCTGCTGCTCCTCGTACATCAGTCGCATGCCTTCGAGCACGATCCAGGCGGTCTCGTAGGCGTAGGCCGGGTCGTAGCAGCGGACGGTGGGATAGGCCATGGCCATCAGGTGGCTATGGCCGTCCTGGTGCTGCAGGCCCTCGCCATTGAGCGTAGTGCGTCCGGCGGTCCCGCCCATCAGGAAACCCTTGGCGCGGGAGTCGGCGGCGGCCCACACCAAATCGCCGATCCGCTGGAAGCCGAACATCGAGTAGAAGATGAAGAACGGCATCATCGTGATGCCGTGCGTGCTGTAGGAGGTGCCGGCGGCGACGAAGGACGACATCGATCCGGCCTCGGTGATGCCCTCTTCCAGGATCTGGCCGTCTTTGGCCTCGCGATAGTAGAGCACCGTCTCGGAATCGACCGGCTCGTACAACTGCCCGGTGTGCGCATAAATCCCGCACTGACGGAACAGCGATTCCATGCCAAAGGTGCGCGACTCGTCGGGCACGATGGGGACGATGTAACGGCCGATGTCCTTGTGCCGCAGCAGGCGGCCGAACATCCGCACGAAGGCCATCGTGGTCGACACCTCACGATCGCCGCTACTCTCGAACGATTCGGGGAACGCGTCCTTGCGCGGAATCTTTAAAGGCGGTTGCTTGATGCTGCGCGACGGCAGGAAGCCGCCCAGGGCCTTGCGCCGCTCGCGCAAGTATTGCATTTCAGGACTGTCGTCCGGCGGGCGGTAGAAGGGGGCCTGCGCCACGTCTTCGTCCGAGATGGGGATGCCGAAGCGGGTGCGGAACTCGCGCAGCTCGACCTCGTTGAGCTTTTTCTGCTGATGGGTGACGTTGCGTCCTTCGCCCGCTTCGCCCAGCCCGTAGCCCTTGATCGTTTTGGCGAGGATGACGGTGGGCTGGCCCTTGCACTCGACGGCCTCCTTATAGGCGGCGTAGACCTTCTCGGGGTCGTGGCCGCCGCGGCGCATCCGCTTCAGCTTCTCGTCCGAGAGGTGCGCGACCATTTCCTCCAGCTCGGGATACTTGCCGAAGAAATGCTCGCGGATGTAGCTGCCGGGCATGACGACGTACTTTTGATACTCGCCGTCGACGACCTCGCCCATCCGCTGCACGAGCAGTCCCGTTTCATCGCGGGATAGTAGCGGGTCCCAGTCGTCGCCCCAGACGACCTTGATGACGTTCCAGCCGGCGCCGCGGAAGGCGCCTTCGAGCTCCTGGATGATCTTGCCGTTGCCGCGGACCGGGCCGTCGAGCCGCTGCAAGTTGCAATTGATGACGAAGACGAGGTTGTCCAAGCGCTCGCGCGAGGCGAGCGTGATCGCGCCCAGCGACTCCGGCTCGTCGCACTCGCCGTCGCCCAGGAAGCACCACACGCGCGAATCGCTCGTGTCCTTGATGCCCCGGTCCATCAGGTACTTGTTGAAGCGGGCCTGATAGATGGCCAATATCGGGCCGAGCCCCATCGACACGGTGGGGAACTGCCAGAAATTCGGCATGAGCCAGGGGTGGGGATAGCTCGAGAGGCCGCCGCCCGGGGCCAGCTCCTGCCGGAAGTGCGACAGTTGCTCCTCGGTCAAGCGCCCTTCGAGGAAGGCCCGCGCGTAGATTCCCGGCGAGGCGTGCCCCTGGAAGTACACCTGATCGGTGCCGCGGAAGAAGTGGTTCAGCGCCACTTCGTACAGCGTGGCCGCCGAGGCGTAGGTCGAAATGTGTCCGCCGATGCCGGGATGGTCGCGATTGGCGCGGACGACCATCGCCATGGCGTTCCAGCGGATGACGCTCTTGATGCGCCGCTCGATCTCGCGGTTGCCGGGGTAGGCCGGCTGGCGGTCGGCGGGAATCGTGTTGACGTACGGCGTGTTGAGCGAGAAGGGGATCTCGACCCCCTGCTTCGAGGCGGCTTCGTCCAGGACGCCGAGCAGGTAGCGGAGACGCTCCGGCCCCTTGGCTTCAAGCACGTAGCGGAGCGATTCCAGCCACTCGGCCGTTTCGGCCGGGTCGGTGTCGTCACCCCGCGCATTCACGGTTTCTGCCTGAGCCATTGCTACCTCCCTCTCAGGGCAAGGGGACCCGCTTCTGGCGTAGTGATGCCGTATTGGGCCGCTCGGCACTAGCCCGACGCGCCAGCCAGGGGTGCCCGCCGCGGGTTCCAGAATCGCTCGGCCAGAAGCACTAAAAGCTTAGGCCATCGTTTGTTGTGTCAAAATGGTGGGGGTGGACGATGCGCGCACTATTATCCAGCCAACCGACCCGGCCGTAAAGGGGAGGGGTGAACGCGACAGGTCGGACACGCGCAACATGTTTCGCCCCAAAAGGGGCGGCGGCGTAGAGCCGTGGGTGTCAACCCACGGTGGGCTGAGTCGCCCCATTCCGTCGCCAGCCCCGAAGGGGCGACGTCGGCACGCGGATCGGGGATGCTTGAAGGCGACCGACCTCGCCCCTTCGGGGCTGCAATCGCATTGGCCTGGTGTTGTCCGCGGGCTGGTGCCCGCGGCTCTACGCCGTCGCCGCATGCGCGGCTGGAAACACCGCGGGCCGCGCCGATCGCGCGTCCAGCGGCCCGCCTGGTGAGGATTATCCTTCAATCAGACCCCGCAGCCGTTTGAGGTTCACCACGTCGAGCTCGACGCCGCCCACCTGGCCTTTGGGGGTTTCCAGGTACATGGGAACGCGCCGGAAACGGGGATCGTTCAGCAACCGCCGGAACGGCGCCAGGCCCAGGCAGCCTTCGCCGATGTGCGCGTGCCGGTCGACGCGCGAGCCCAGCTCGCGCCGGCTGTCGTTGAGATGAAACGCCTTCACGCTCGCAATGCCCACCGTCTTGTCCAAAGCATCCATGGTGGCCTTGTATTGGCGGGCCGTGGCCAGCGGGTAGCCGGCGGCAAAGATGTGGCAGGTGTCGACGCACACGCCCAGCCGCTCCGGATCGTTGACTCCCTCCAGGATCTCGGCCAGTTGCTCGAATCGCCAGCCCAGCGACGAGCCTTGCCCGGCCGTGGTCTCCAGCAGGCATTGTGTGGCGATGCCGCGCGTTTCGGCGTGCACGATATCGAGGGCCTCGATAACGCGGAGAAGTCCCTCCTCTTCGCTGGCCGAGGTCGAACTGCCTGGGTGTGTGACCAGGTACGGTATGCCCAGGCAGTCGGCCCGACACAGCTCTTCGCGAAAGGCCTCGATTGAGCGGCGCCACAGCGCCTCGTCCGGGCTGGCCAGGTTGATCAAGTAGGAATCGTGCGCGATAGGGTGCCGGATGTTCAGGCTGGCGAGCGAATCGCGAAAGCGGGCCACGTCCTCGGTGGATATCGGCTTGGCCCGCCACTGATTGTTATTCTTCGTGAAAAGCTGCACGCAGTCGCAGCCGCAGCGATGGGCGATCTCGACGGCCTTGTAATAGCCGCCGGCGATCGACATGTGAGCACCCAGAATAGCCATCTTGCCAGAGTAGCAACTGGTGCCACACGGCCATAGGCGTTTCGTTTGGGAGGGCGAGGCTCCTGCCGAGCCGGCCCGCGGGAGCGCCCCGGCTCGGCAGGAGCCTCCCGACGGGCGTTTGTGCGAGCAACGACAAAGTTGCGCCACGACCCGGCTGGCCCGGTTCTTGCATTGGCCGGCGCCCAACGCATAGAATCATTCGTGGCGGCGCACGATCGAACGACCGGTTTTTCGCGCCGGAGTGCTGCTATGGCCAACATGTGGTGGATCGTCGCGGCTGCTGGGGCGGCTCTTGTCTTCGCCGCGGCCGTCGTGTGGCGGACAGTCAACGCGCATCTGGCGCGCGCCGAGTATCAGCGTTGCCGCAAGGAATTTCACCGCCAGCGGGAACGGCTGGAGGCGAAGTTCTTCGAGCTCGCCGCCGCCAGTGGCAAGCCGCGCGGCCTGCGGTGGACCGACTGCTCCTTCGAAGATGACGTCACCTACGCCCGCCACCGCCAGACGGGCGAACTGTGCGCCTTCGTCGCCGTCACGATCGCCTTCGAGGCCATCGAAGGAGGCGGCATGGAAGACGTCGAGGCCGTAGGCAATCTTCGCGCCGCCACGGCCGTGTTCCGCCTCGATCGCGGACGCTGGCAGACCGACGGCCGGGCCATCTTCAATCTCAACCCGGCCGAGGCGATCGCCTACTACCAGGACAATCTGGTGCTCGTGGCCCAGGAACCGGCGCGAGCTTAGCGGCTGCCAAAAAACCGTCTCCGAGAGGGGGACAGTCCCCGCCCGCTTTTTGGCAGCCTTTTGAGCGCACTGCCGGCGCTGGCGAAGCCAGTGGCACACAAGACGGGACGCCGCACTGGCGAAACCAGCGGCACACGCATCATCAGATCGACCGCAGCACTGCTCACTTGCCGCGAACGATCTTCCCTACTATGTAGTGCGGCCGGCCTTTGACCTCTTCGTAGATGCGGCCGACGTATTCGCCGACCACGCCCAACAGCACCAACTGCACGCCCGACGAAAAGATGATGGCCACGACCAGGGTCGTGAAGCCTTGGGGCGTGGTGTCGAACAGGAACCGGCCGACGACCGCATAGACGGCGTACACCAGCGACGCGGCGATGGCCACCGCTCCCAGCACGAGCGCCAGCCGCAATGGGTAGATGGAAAAGGCGAAGATGCCGTCGGCCGCCAGCTTCAGCAGCTTGAGCGGCGTGTACTTCGACCGGCCGGCATGCCGCGCCGGGCGGTCGACGGTGATGCCCGTCTGCCGAAAGCCGGCCCAGGTGCGCAGTCCGCGCAGATATCGCTGCCGCTCGGGCGCTTGGCGCATGGCGTCGACCACCCGCCGCGAGAGCAGGGCGAAGTCGCCGCTATCCAACGGCAGCCGCAGGTCCGATAGCGCCGCCACCAGCCGATAGAAGAGCGCGTACGCCAGCCGCAGCCGCCATGACTCCTGCCGCTGGCCGCGCCGCACGTACACCACGTCGTAGCCCTCGGCATGTTTGGCCAGCAACTGCGGAATGACCTCGGGCGGGTCTTGCAGGTCGCCGTCCATCGCCACCACCACGTCGCCGGTCACGTGGTCGAACGCCGCGGTGAGGGCCATCTGGTGGCCGAAGTTGCGCGACAGGCAAACGGCGACGATCCGCGGATCCTCGCGGGCCGCGGCCTCGAGCATCTCGACCGTGCCGTCGCTGCTGCCGTCGTCCACCAGCACGATTTCGTGGGGACCGCCGGGGACCTTGTCCAGTGCTCCGCGGACGCGAGACAGCAGCTCCGGCAGGACCTCGCGTTCGTTGTAGACGGGAATCGCCAGCGAGAGGCGCGGCGCAGCGCTCATGCGAGGATTCCTGTCAGGTCAAACGGGCCGTGGCGTGCACGATTCACAGGCAGGTTACAGAAATGTGTGCTCGCCGGAAAGCCTAGCACGCGCTTGCCGGCCACGATCCGCTCCGGCCGACCGAATGCACGAGACCGTGGACCGCGAAGCGCTTGGGGGGTCTATTGACGGGTACCGGTGCGGCAAGACAGGCTGATGGAGTGCCGCGCCACAGCCGTCGAGACTCTTGAAGGTCGAATCGTGTCCCAGTCCGGCCAACCTGCCGCCCGCCTCGTGGCCTTGTTGCGCGGCCCTCTTCCCGTGGCGGCGCTGCTGGCGGTTCATCTGGCCCTGGGCTTAAGCGCGGTCGCCAAAAAGTGCGCCACCTTCGACGAAGGTGTGCACCTCGCCGGCGGATTCAGCTATTGGTCGCGGGCCGATTATCGCCTCCACTCCGAAAACGGGCATTGGTCGCAGCGCTGGGCGGCCCTGCCCGTCTGGCTGCTGGGCTACGAGTTCCCCGATACGGGCGATCGCTCCTGGCAAACCTCGGACCTGTGGGGCGTGGCCGACAAGTTCTTCTATGAGTTGAACGACGCCGACCGAATGCTCCTGCGCGGACGCACCATGATCGGCGTGGCGAGCAGCGTGCTGGGCCTGCTCGTGTACCTTTGGGCGCGACAGTTGTTCGGGCCGTGGGGCGGGCTGATCTCGCTGACCTTGTACGCCTTTTCGCCGACGATGCTGACGCACGGCTTCCTGGTCACTTCCGACCTGTGCGTCTCGCTGTTCTTTACCGCGGCCATTTGGGCGCTGTGGACGATGCTGGCGCGGGTCTCGCCGCGGACGGTCGCTCTGAGTTGCCTGACGCTCGCCGGCGTGCTCCTGGCAAAATTCTCAGGCGTTTTGATCATTCCGATGGGGCTATTGCTCTTGGGCATTCGGTTGGCGAATCCGCGGCCGCTCGCGGTGGCGTTTGGTCAGCCGCGCGAGGTGCACGGCCGGTGGCGGCAGTTGGCCGTCTTCGTTGCCGTTCTTCCCGTTCTGGTCGTGGGCGTGGCTTCGATCATTTGGACGTCCTACGGCTTCCGCTATTCCATGATGAGCCCCTCGGCCACGGCCAACGACCAGAAGCTGGTCGACTGGGACAAGCTTTCCACGAACTCGAAGGCCATCGACGCGACGGTCGCGGTGGCGCGCGACCACCACCTGCTGCCGGAGGCCTACCTGTGGGGATTCACCTATATGTTGGCCTCGACCAAAGCGCGGCCCGCCTTCCTTAACGGCGAGTTTAGTCCGAAAGGTTGGGTGAGCTATTTCCCCTGGTGCCTGGCGGTCAAGACGCCGCTTGCGGTATTCGTGATCTTGATCGTGGCGGCCGCGGGCGGCTGGTATTTTCGCAAGGGAGCCTTGGCCGAAAAACCGCCGCCGGGGGCACTCGCTACGGGGCTGTATGACGTCGCGCCTTTGCTCGTCCTCTTGGCCGTGTACTGGCTCGTCGCCATGCGCAGTAACTTGAACATCGGGCACCGCCACTTGCTGCCCACGTACCCGGCGATGTTCATCCTGGCGGGCGCGGCGGCGCGGTGGTTCGCGCGATCGCCGCAGCGGGTGTGGCCGCGGACCGATCTATCGAGACGCGGCAAGGCGAAGCCGGCGCCCACGGCGCCCGCGAACCCCGCGCTCACGTGGGCGATGCGTTGGACCGTGGTCGCGGCACTGGCGATCTCGGCCGTGGAAACCGTTTGGTGGTGGCCCCATTACCTGGCGTATTTCAGTCGCGTGGCCGGCCCGCCCGAACGCTCGTATCGCCGGCTGGTCGACAGTTCGCTCGACTGGGGGCAGGACCTGCCGGACCTGAAGAAGTGGCTCGACCTTTGGCTGGTCGCGCATCCGCAACCGGCCGACCAGCCGCCGCGCGTCTACCTGGCGTATTTCGGCGTGGGGCGTCCCGACTACTACGGCATCAATGCCCAGGTGTTGCCTTGTTTTCACACGCGCTGGCGGCCGCACGTCCCGCAACCCTTGACCGGCGGCGTGTACTGCATCAGCGCCACGATGCTCGACAGCGTGTACACGATGTTCCCCGGCCGATGGAACCGGGCCTACGAGGAGTACTATCGCACCCTTCGCACGAAGATGGGCGAATTCTACGGCGAGGGGGGCGACGCGGCCGCCGCGTCGAAAGTGTTTCCACGCATGTCCTCGGTTGAGCTCGGCAACATCTTCTACCAATATGAGGAAGCGCGCTTCAACCGCCTGTGCAGCTATCTGCGCAGCCGCGAGCCCGACGCCGAAATCAACTACTCGATCCTGATCTATGAGCTTGACGACGCGGACATCAAGGACGCCCTCGAGCTACCCGCCCGCGAAATGCTCGCTAAGCCCGAAATCCAGCCGTGACAATGGAAATGATGAATGCGGAATGATGAATGATGAATGGGCTGGCGCCCGCAGGGCGATTGCGCCACAATAGGCAATCTGGCATACTTCGGCAATGCGGTGTTGGTGAGCACGAGTAGGGTCTCGCGCGACCGGTGCCGCGCTATTGTCCAGGAGGGATGCCATGACGCGGTTCAGGATGGTGCGGATCG
>JACPPG010000028.1 GCA_016191115.1 Planctomycetia bacterium
AAGTCCTTTCAGACCAACGTTGCGTCTCGGTGCCTGTCCCACTTTCCCGCCGGTGCGCCGCCGGCAAGCTTGAATCTGTGAATGGCCCTGCCTCAATACCCTCGCCCCTTGCGGGAGAGGGCACCCGTGAGGGGTCAGAGAATCAGGAAGTTATTTTTCGGTCGATCCTAAGCCGTCTGGAAGTCGCCTGTCACGCTCTCGAGGGCGGCCAGCAAATCAGAGAAGAGGCACGGCTTCGCCAAGAGACAGTGGTCCGGCACGCCAAGTTCTCGAAATGGCTCCCGTGTGCCCAATGGCAGCGAGGCGCTGCACACGACGGCCGGCATGCCGGGACGCAAAGCCCGCAGGCGGCGATACGTCTCCAGGCCGTTTATGCCCGGCAGGTCGACGTCCAACAGCGCCGCGGTCACATCCGGGTTGTGGGCCGCGGAGGCGAGCGCTTCCTCGCCCGATGTGGCCTCGACGACGTCGAAGCCGCGGCGGCGCAACCGTCCGGCGATCGTTTGCCGCGTGAAGACGTCATCTTCGACATAAAGGATTGACATTGCCTGCTTCTCCCATGAAACGGCGAGCGGAGCAGGTTGCATGCCGTTCCGCCACTTTGTCAGGGCGGAGGCTTGTCACAGGGCGTCCAGGCAAGGTGTAGCCCGCATCCGCAATGCGAATCGTCCATCGTCGGCCGGAATGGCTCGCGTCGGATTACGCCTGGCGCACACTGGCGACGGCGCATGTGTCAGAACCGCACACTCGGAACGCCGGGCAGTTTTCGTTTCCGGTGGCAACATCGTGGTCTGACATGCCCATTTGCCGTCGGTTTGTCTGTCCATTAAATGAGCGCCAACGGTGGGCACCCGATGGCACGGAACCTGCACTTCTTTTTGACTGGAACGGATCAGGGGCCGGCGTCTCAAACTCAGACGAATGTTCCAAGTCAAAGCCTTCGAGGGCGGACGTATGAGTTTCGCCGCGATGCGAGAGACGATCGAGCGGCGCAGCCCCATGCGACTGCGCCGCTTGGGAGGCGTGGAGCCTTCCGGCAGAGACGCGGCGGCGCAAGAAGAAGTGGTCGCGCATTTGCGCGCGTCGCCTTATGCGGAAGTGCGGCGGATTCGCTGCGACGTCCGCGAAGGAGTGGCGGTCCTCAATGGCCGCTTATCGAGTTTCTTTCAAAGGCAAATGGCGATCGCCGCGGTGCGGCGCGCCGGTGGCGTGGATCAGATTCGCGACGAGCTTGAGGTGCAGGCAAAATGAGCGCGCGCCGTGCCTAGCGAACTCGGTGCCGCATAGGGGAACGTGAACAGCCATGGACACAATCACACGTGAAGAGCTTCGATGTCTTAGCCGGCCACAAGGCGAAGTGTGCGCCTCAGTGTACTTGCCGGTCGGTCGCATGCCCGAGGCCCGAATGGCGGCCGCGATCTGCTTGAAGGATGTGGCGCGCGTCGCGGAGGATGCGCTCGTGGCCCGCGCCGTTCGTCCGGCAAAAGCGCGGGAGATTCTCAAGCCGGCCTACGATCTGGCGGCCGGCAAGCTGACAGGCATTGAGCCGTGCGACGGGTTGGCGCTATTGGCCAGTGGCAGTCAGTTTCGCGCGCTGGCGTTGTCGGCTGCCGTGGAGGACCTGGCGTGGGTCGGCGAGCGATTCGCGATCCGGCCGCTCATCCCTTTTGTTGCCCGTGACGACGGTTTTTGGGCACTCGCCGCCAGTCAGAAGCGCGTTCGTCTGTTTCGCGGCGACCGACAGGGCATCGACGAGGTCCAGGTTCCGGGCATGCCCAAGAGCCTGGAGGACGTGCTGCCCGAGACGCACCCCAAACGAAACCTGCAATTCCATACGGCCAAGTGGGGCAGCGACGTGAAAAAGGACGCGGCCTTCCACGGTCAGGGAGGCGCCGTCGATCATGAGAAGGAACGCCTTCTTATTCTCTTCCAGGACATCGATCGGGCTCTTGCCGCACTATTGCGCGACGACGACCGGCCGCTCGTGTTTGCGGGGGTCGACTACCTGTTGCCGATCTATCAAAGCACGAACGGCTACCGGAAACTCCTCGCCGAGCACGTTTCCGGCAGTCCCGACCTGCTGAGCGACGCGCAACTGCACGAGCGGGTCTTCGCCATCGTCAAGCCGTCGTTCGAACGCGCGCAACAGTCCGCACTGGGCGAGTTCAATCGTCTGCTTTCGGCCGGCGCGGCGAGCGACAGCGTTCACGAGATTTTGACCGCGGCCGTCGAAGGAAGGATCAAGTCGCTCTTCACGGTCGAAACCACGGCGCCGCTCTGGGGGACGTTCGACCCGCGGATGAATCTCGTGGCAATTCATCCACAGCAGACTCCCGCGAGCGAGGACCTCGTCGATCGGGCGTGCGCTGAAGTGATCGCCCACGGGGGCGACGTGTACGCCGTCTCCAAGGGGAGTCTCGAAGGCGATCCTCCCATGGGGGCGATCTTCCGTTACACCGCCACAGGCGCGACGACGGGACAAAGCCTGGGGGAGCGCTAGAGGCTACATCGAATCGCGATGCACGCCACTAACACGAAGGTGAAGCCATGAAAGCCAAGAAGATCCTGTTTCCGACCGACTTTTCCACGCTTAGCAACGCCGCCCTCGAACACGCGACGGTCCTGGCGAAGGAAAGTGGTGCGACGCTGCTGGTGGTGCACGTCGCCGAACCGCCCGCGGTCTACGGCGCGGGCGAGATGTACTATGGCGTTCCCGACCCGGACACGCCCACTTTGCGGCGCATGCTTTCCGAAATAGCGCCCAGCGACGCCACCGTTCCGTGCGAACGGCGCTTGCTCGTGGGCGACCCTGCCGCTGAGATCATCGCCGCGGCCGAGGCGGAACACGCCGACATGATCGTCATCAGCACGCACGGCCGCACCGGGCTGAGCCGGGTACTGATGGGAAGCGTCGCCGAGCTGGTAGTTCGTCGGGCGACTTGTCCGGTGCTAACGCTCAAGCCGTCCGCGGGCTCGCCGACGACGGCTTCGTCCAATCGCTAAACGCGGCCTCTCAAGCGGGCGATCCTGGACGCCTGCGGGGCGATGCCCCTGGAGGCGTGCATTCGCGCCCTCGTCCGCACGGCGGGGTACGAAGTCGTCGGCGTCCGCCGGGGCTATGAGGAGCTGCCCGACGAAGATTCCTTACGTTCATCCCGGAGCAGGCTTTCATTGCACGATGTCGGCGTCCGCGTTGAACGCTTTCTGCAACAGGGCATTCTCTTGAGCCTCGTGCGCCAGCAACTGCCTGAGGGCGCCGGCAAGCGCGTCGGCAAACACCTGCCAAAAGGCCGACGGCGTGTGCCGGTTGAGTTCGGCCTCGCGAACAAGATACCGCACGCAGGCCAGCAATGTCACGTGCTCGCTCAGCAGGTGCTCGGCCTGCGGACCGAAGCGCGGCGCGTGCGCGAGCGCTTCCTCCAGAAAACCCCCTTGCTCCTCGCGGGCAAAATGGTCCGCCAACACGCGCTCCAGCTTTTGGAGCCGCACCCAGATGTCTTCCGCGAGCGGGCCCGGCCAGCCCCGCCCGACAGCTTCCTTGAGGAGAAGCTCCAGGCGGTGTACCATGTCACCCAAATCCCGGTGCTCCGATTTCATGGCGTCGATAAAGGCTTTCGATTCTTGGCCGATCATGTCAGTGTCCTCCCATTTCCGGGCGCGTGAAGTGGTCCTCGGCCAACCGCATGATGAAAGTGATTGGCCAGCGCGGCAGCTTCGCTGAGGAAGGCCGTGGCTTCCTCGGCAAGCACCGTGCTATTGGCCATCCTCAACGGGCCAAACACTGCCCCATTACCGGCGGCAACGTCAAATCGCAAGATGCACATGACTGACGCCCTCTCTAAGCTCTCTGAACAAGCCGCAAAACCCGTGCCCCGTGTTCTTTCTGGCGCTACGGTACGAATTGTCCCCACTCGGCCCGCTTGATACGGCCAGATTGACTGCGTCAGAGCGCGCGGGTGTGCGTACTCGCACGCAAGGAGATTGACGACCGTTGCCAAGCGGCAAACAACACCACACCTGTCAAGAGTGCCGCCGCCAGCCGTGGGGCCATTCTGTTTTTCAAAATGGCGAGGCGGGAAAATGGGACTGGCTCCGAGCACAAACAGCGCAAGCCCTTTCATACCAACGCTGCGTCTCGGTGCCTGTCCCACTTTCCCGCCGGTGCGCCGCCGGCAAGCTTGAATCTTTGAACGGCCCTGGGCGCTGGGGCGTCGAATTCCTTGCCGGACGTCGCATTTCCCGGCCTAATAAACGGCGCGGGCGGGCGTTTTCTTGGGTGAGGAGCAGGCCTACCGGCTGATCGGCTAGTTGACCAGCTCCTCGATCCGCACGCCCCCCGGCGGAGGCATCGACCCGGCATTCAAGAAGCGGCGGATGTTCGAGTACGAGGCGGTGTCGACGTCGATGGAAAAGGTCGAAAGCGGCTGCTGGGCGACAAGCTGGAAGGCGTTTTCCACGACCGCGTCGTAGGCTTCGGTGTTGAAATCCTTCTCTGCCTCGAAGGCCGGCCGGTTTTGCTGCTTGTCTTGTCCGGGGAGCGGTTCATCCGCAATACCGTTTCCGCTGCCGTCCTTCGCGCGCACCCCAACATCCAGATCGGCCGTGAAGAGATGCTCATGCAGGCCAACTCCAAGGTTTCGTTGGGCAGGCGTGTTGCTCACGAAATAGGGATCGACACGGCCTTCCGGCGCCGCGATCATGCCATTCGCATTTGCGTCGGCAGGCAATTGCCCGCCTGCCCCGTAGCTGCCCCCGCCGAAATTCGCGCGCATAGGCGTTTGGCCGACGTCGGCGAGGGTGGAGCCGCGGATCGGCGCGGATGAACGCCGATCAGGCGCCGTTCCGGGAAGCATCCGCGTTCATCCGCGCCAATCCGTGGCCCTTCTTCTCTCGGTTCTTCTCCGTGCCTCCGCGCCTCCGTGATTGAACTCTTCGGGCCCGCTGCCTTCCTTGCGGCCCTGTAACAATCGGCGGCGGCTCTCCGCAAAAATCCGCGCGGAAATCTGTTGGCAATCGCCTGGCGAATTTGAGATAATCCGTGGCGGCGGTCCCAAGGGATCGCCACGAGGCAAGCCCGCTATCTGTCGGAACGGTGGCATAAAGGGCACGGAACAGATTCGCCATTTCTGGCCGGGGGTGTGTCATGCAGCGCGAGCGAGCGGTTGCGCACGGCGTGGGGGCGGTTCTCATTGGTGTCGGGTTTCTCACAGCGTGTGCAACTGCGGCGGATCGTGCCGCGGTTGCGGCGAGGGAGGACCCAAAAGCGTCCAAAGCCGCGCTTCTCGTGCGGCGGGCGCTTGAAGCGGAAGCGATGGGCAAGCCGGACGACCGCGCGGCGCGCTTGCGAGAAGCACTTGAAGTCGACGCGGACTATGCTCCTGCCCACTGGCATTCCGGTGAAGTGCGCGTGGGCGATCGCTGGTTCTCGGTCGACGAGGCTGCCCAGGAGCGGACCAGGTCTGGCAAGGTGGCTGAATACCGCAAGTTTCGCGACAAGGCACAGCGCAGCGTCCCCGCGCAGCTACGCGTGGCCCGCTTTTGCCGTGATGCGGGACTCAAGGACCAAGAACGAGTGCACCTGTACTTCGCCTATTTGCTCGACCCGGACTCACCGCCAAAACAATTGATCGACAACTTGGGACTGGTGCCGTACGCGGGGTTGCTTCTCCCGCGCGAGCAGGTCGAAGCGATCCGCGACAACGAGTCGCGGGCCCAAAAGACGGCCGACGTTTGGCTGCCGCGATTGTCGCAATGGGCCACGGCCGCGGCCGTGGACGAGAATAGCCGGGCCGCCGTGATCGAACAAATCAGCTCGATCGACGACCCCGACACGATCCCCGCGTTGGAGGCTGTGTTCGCCACGGCCCCGGCCCAGTTGGGCGTTGCCGTCATCGAGAGCCTCAAGGGAATGTCAGGGCAGGCCGCGACCGATTCGCTGTTGCGGTATGCGCTTTTCTCACCGGAGTTGGACGTGCGCGACGCGGCGGCCGAGGGGCTTAAGGAGCGCTCTCCGTTTAGCTACATGCCAGTCTTGATGGGGGCGCTCGAATCGCCGGTTCAGGTGCGACTCGAATCGACCGTGTTAGCGGGCCAGGTTGGCCACATGCTGACGCTGTTCCAGGAAGGGCCATTCCATGTGCGGAGCGCGGTGTCGAGCGGAGCAGCCTCGATCTCACGGAGCACGCTCATCAGTGCTCTTCACGGTACGTCTACCACGGTTCGGTACACGCCTGACCAGTCTCTGTATTCCGATTACTTGCTTGCCTCGGCGGCCGACGCTCACAACAACCGCGTTGGCCCGATGAACGAACGGGTCATCGAAATCCTGCGGACCACGACCGGCTTGCGCCTTGGGCCCGATCCGAATCCCTGGTGGGATTACTGGTACGACTACAACGAAATCTATCGACCGCCGCAAAAATACGTCAGCCGTTCGGTGCAGACCTTCGTTCCCCCACCGGGCGGCGATAGCGTTGTCAGATGTATTTCCTGCTTCGTCGCCGGCACGCCGGTTTGGACGATGACCGGGCCGATGGCGATTGAGCGCGTCCCGATCGGCGAGTGCATCCTGACCCAGAATCCGGCTACCGGTGAAGTCGCCTACAAGCCGGTCATGGCCAAGACCATTCGGCCGGCCAGCCCTGTGATTGCGGTCGGCGCCGGGGGTAAAACAATCAACGTCACGCGCGGCCATCCGTTTTGGGTATCGGGGAAAGGATGGCGGATGGCGAAAGAGCTTGCCGTTGGCGACTGGCTGCACACGGTCGATGGACCCATCGAAATCCAAAGCGGTATGCTTGCCGGCAATGCCGTCTGCCATAACCTCGTTGTGGCGGACTTCAGCACGTACTTCGTCGGCGACCGAAAAGTGCTCGTCCACGACAACAACATTCGCGACGCGACGCAGGCGGTCGTGCCGGGCCTTGTGGAGCGGTAGCCGCGCCATGTTCGAAACACGATGTCCAAGCGGCGCGAGCACAGCGCGCCAGGGGGACAAAAGATGAGACACGGGCGACCGATCGCGCACGGTGCGGGAGCAGTTCTCATCGGTGTTGGGATTCTCGTCGCGTGCGCAACAGCGGCCGACCGCGCCGCCGCGCCTGGCAGGCAGAATTCCAAGAGCACGACAACCGCGGTTCTTGTCCGGCGGGCGCTCGAAGCCGAAGCGATGGGCAGACCCAGCGATCGCGCGGAGTTGTTGAAGCGCGCGATCGAAGTCGATCCCGACTATGCCCCCGCCCATTGGCAACTTGGCCAGGTGCGCCTCGACGACCGCTGGCTCTCGGTCGACGAGGCCGCGCAAGAGCGGGCCCGCGCCGGCAAGATCGACGAGTATCGCAAGCGGCGCGAGAGGACGCATCTGAAGGCGGACGAGCAACTCAAGCTGGCTTCCTGGTGCGAGCATGCGGGCTTAAAGGAGCAGGAGCGCGTGCACCTCGTGGCCGCGCTGGTGTTGCAGCCCAAGTCGCGCGATCTGGTCAAGAAGCTGGGGCTCACGCGGTTTCAGGGCATGCTCGTATCGCCCCAGCAGCGCGAGACGCTAGAAGAGCAAGCGCGCGACGCCGAGGACTGTTTCAAGAAATGGACGCCCCGGCTGTCAAAAATGAAAGAGGCCATCGCCGAAGGCAGCCCGGCAAAAGTCGAATCGCTGCTGAACGACGTGCGGCGGATTCGTGACCCGGCGGCCATTCCAGCTCTGGAGGCGGGTTTCGCGAACGGAACGGCCGACGAACAGGCAGCGGTGATCTATTGTCTGGGCGCCATGCCTGAGCAAGCCGCGACGGATTCGCTTGTACGGTTTGCCATCCTCTCGGAAGTGGACGAGGCGCGCGAGGCGGCGGCCAAAGCGCTCAAGCCGCGCAACCTGTTCAGTTTCGTGCCGACTCTAATGGGGGCGCTCGAATCGCCTATTGACACGAAATATCGAACGCTTTATTCCGCCGATCAGTTTGGTCACCAACTGACCATGTATCAGGAGGGCCCGCTGTCGGGTCGGTCCCTCGTCTCGACCGGGGCGTCTTCGACGCAAACAAGTCTGAACATATCGCCTCGTCGCGGAACGTATAACATCACCTCGCGGACTGTACCGGACCCAACAGCTAACTCGGACGCGGCCCTGGCCGATCTGGCAAAAACGCACAACACTATGGTCGACCGATCGAATGAGCGGGTTGCCGAGGCGCTCCGCACGACCACTGGACAGGACTTGAGCGACGATCCGAAGCTTTGGTGGAACTGGTGGCTGGACTACAACGAAATCTACCAGCCGTCAGTGAAGCCCGTGACCCAGCAGGTACGAACGTACGTGCCGCCCCCGTCTACGTTTCGCGTTAGCTACTCCTCCTGCTTCGTGGCCGGCACGCCGGTTTGGACGATGACCGGGCCGATGCCGGTCGAGCAGGTGAAGGTAGGCGAATGCGTGTTGGCGCAAGACCCGGCCACCGGCGAGCTGGCCTACAAGCCGGTGATGGCCACGACCGTCCGCCCGGCGAGCCCCGTGATTGCCGTTCGCGCCGGCGGCGACACGATCCGCGCCACGCGCGGCCACCCGTTCTGGGTCTCCGGCCGCGGCTGGCAGATGACCAAGGAGCTCAAGGCGGGCGATTCGCTGCACACGCCCGACGGCGCCGTGGCGATCGAATCGGCCGAGCCCGACGGCCAGGCCGAGTGCTACAACATGGTGGTGGCCGACTTCGGCACGTATTTTGTCGGCCAAAAGCAGGTTCTGGTGCACGACAACAACATTCGCGACGTGACGCCGGCCATCGTGCCCGGCCTGGTGTTGCCGTAGTGCCGGGACGATCAGGATTCACCACGGAAGCACAGTAGGCAGTAGGGAGAAAACAGGACACCAAGCAGGTGATCAACGAAGCGGTCAGGACTCATGCCTCGGATTTTCTTTAAACATTAGTCCTTCAGACCTTCGACATTCGTCATTCACTTCTCCGTGCCTTCGTGTCTCCGTGGTGAATCCTCTGCGTGCCCGCTGCTGCCGCTACCGCCCCAGGTGCAACGGCGACAGTCTTTGCAGGGCGATCCGCGCGTAGCGCCGCTCGGCCAGGCGTTTGAGCACCAGGCGGAATGCCAGGAATACAAGCAGCCCCACGGTCGCGCCCGCGATGTCGGTGATCCAATCGAGTGGATCGGCGGTGCGGCCGACGGCAGGCTGCGTCAATTCGTCGACCACGCCGTACAGCGCGACCGCCGGAAGCACGGCGACGTACCGCAGCGCGCGGGCCCACGGACGTCCGCGCGTCCCCGACCAGATTGCCGCGGCCAAGGTCGCCAACAGGAACGACAAACCCGCGTACGCCGTGAAATGGAACAGCTTGTCCACCGGCAGGCGCCACTGCGGCACCTCCATGCCCGATAGCGACATGTGCGTGGCGAGCGCCATGAGCGCTATGTACACCGCGCAGATGGCGCCCAGAATGGGAATGCGGCCGTGGAAGCCGCGCGAGGCGCCGCGCCGCGTGCTGGCGATCTCGACTTCAGGCCGCGCGACCCGCAGCCAGAAACGGCCGAAGCGGTTGACGCGCGTGCCGGCCACTCCCAGCCATTCGAGCTGCGTCAGTTCCGCGCACGTTCGTAACGCCGCGTTTCCGACCGGCGCGCCGCTCAAATCCAGCCGCCGCAGGTAGGGGAAGGCGCCCAGCCGGGCGACGCCTGCCTCGGTCACGCGGCTTCCCGACAGGTCGAGCCAGTGAAGCTGGCCGAGCGCATCTTGATTGGCGATCAGGAGATCGATGGTCTGGTCGTCGAACTGGGGGCCCACAAGGCCGACGCCGTCGATCGTCTCCATGACCTGGGCAAAGTCCTCGCCGATCTCGTGCGCCAGCCAGTCGATCTGCACGGCCTTCACGCTGCCGCCGCGGCGGGTGATCGCGGCGGTGAACTCCTGGCTTCGGGCGTAACGCTCGATCGATTCGGCCAGCCAGCGGCGGCGGCTGGTAAAGAACTTGGCGTATTCGCGGGCCCGCTCGTAGGCCGTCTGCAGCTCGAGGAATTGTTGCTGCGTGCCGCCCCGGTCGGGATGGGCACTCTTGACCTTTTCTCGGTACGCCGCTTCGACGTCCTCGGGCGAGCAGGGCAATAGCACGCCTAGCCGCACCAGAAAGTCCGGCCGGCCGTCGGTGGCGAGCGAACCGGGCTTTTTGGCTACGTGCGGCATTTCGGAGGATCAGGATGCACCACGGAGACACGGAGAAGAAAGTAGGCAGAGGGAAGTAGGCGGCAGAGACGACGATGATGAGTGCGGGAATGACGAACGATTTGGGGGGCGGGCTCTAAGATTTGCTGACAACCGCCTGCTTCCTCCCATTCATCATTCATCATTCCGCATTCATCGTTCCTCTCCGTGGTGCGTTTTCTAGAACCATGGCTTCTTGTCGACGATGTACAGCCGGTAGAACTCCTGGTCCGACCGCGTCAGATAGATAATACCCTCGATGATCCCGATGATGTGCATCACGGGCGCAGCGATGCCGCACGTCAGGATCGATACGAGTAGCATAGTCAGGCCGACGCCAGGCATACCGAGAATAAATTTGTGGACCCCCAAGGATCCAAAAATGATCCCCAAGACGCCGGCGGCGATCTTTGTGCCGGACACGTCCGGGGGCGTCGCTGCCACCGGCGGCGGGGGCGCGGCCGGGGCCGTGCTTGCTGGAAGCAGCCCCGGAACTGAGACGGCCGGCACCCATTGTGGGGTGCCCTCTTGCCACAGCATGTCGTTATGACCGACGTGGCCCGCCGCGGCGAACTCTTTGAGCTGTTCCTCGTCGTAGGGGCCGTACTGCGTGTGGCCGTCGCGGAGCACGTACCATTTGGCGTCCATGGGATCTCTCCCTCGCTGTGGGTTTGGCGGCGATCGGATTTCGGTCGCCTGTGGCTTCCCCAAGGCGAGTTCGCTTTCAGCCTAGCGGCATTGGCCCGGTTACTGCCGGTTCCGCGAACATGCGGCGCGTCCGATCGTTAGCGGGGTGGTCCGTCACTTTTGGTCCAATAGCGCCAACCGCAACAGGTTGAGCGCCTGTTTGGCGGCCCGGGTGGTCAGGAAATCGGGGCTACCGAAATGCGGCGCCGAACGGACCACGACCTCATCGGCCGACGCCAGGGCGAGGAACAACCGCTGCGGCGTCTTGTCGGCACGGGACAATTGCGGGAATTGGCTCACGGCCAGCGTCAGGTCGGCCCCCAGCCGCTCGCGGCCGCCGCGGGCCATCGCCTCGACCACTTCGGCACTGACCGGCGTGTGCTCGACCACGACCTGTGGCGCGACAGATAGCAGCCGGGCGAGCGCCACGTCGTTCGGCACGACAATGCCGCCCAAAAAGTAGCCGCTTTTGGCGGTCGCCTCGTGCAAGCGATGGGCCACAAGTCCCCCAGTCCCCCATTCCACCGTCGCCAAGGTCTTGCCCCGCTCGGCCAATAGCCGCGCGACGACGTGCTCCAGCTCGTCCTCCTCTTCGCCGAATACGACATTGCCAAGGCACTCGTAAATCGTCGCCGCGACCGGCTCGATCAGGGCCTGGCATTCGGCTTCGCTAGCGCCCTGGGCCGTGATCCGCAGCGTGATCGTGGCAGCACTTACGGTAATGCCCACGCTGGGTGTGCGGCCGCGGCGGATCAAGTCCGGCAGGCGCCCTTCCAGCTCGCTCTCGCTGAGCCCGAAGCACTTGATCCGCCGGTGGCGGATCGCTTGCGGGGCACCCGCCAGCCGCACGAGCTCGGGCCCGACCGACTGGTCCCACATGCGGAACATCTCGGCTGGCACGCCCGGCAGCGCGAACAGGTGGCATGGCTCTCGGCCCGCGCGCGGCACGTCGATAGCGATCCCGGGCGCCGTCCCGGCCGGATTGGGGATTACGCGGCTGCCGGCCGGAAACATCGCTTGCACCGTATTCCGCTCGGGCATCTCGCGGCCGAAGCGGGCAAACAGGCCGCGGATGTGCTGCACGATATCCTCATGCAGTACCAGCTCGCCGCCGGTCAGTTGCGCGAGCACCTCGCGCGTCAGGTCGTCGGCGGTGGGACCAAGGCCGCCTGAGGCCACGACGACGTCCGCACGCTCGACCGCCTGGCGGAAAACGCGCAGATTGGCGTCCAAGTCGTCGGCCACGGTGGTGTGGTAGAGCACGCGGATGCCGATATCGCCCAGGCGTTCGGAAAGCCACTGGCTGTTGGTGTCCAGCCGCTGGCCGCTCGTCAGCTCGTCGCCGATGGCGATGACTTCGGCATCCATGATGGCGTCAGATCCGGACGGTCTTTTGTGCAAGCTGGGACAAAGTCTGGGTCATTCTGGCAGGAATTCGCACGGCGTCCAGCCGCATGGGGTGACGTGAACGGGAGGGCGAGGCTCCTGCCGAGCCGCGACCTTACCGTGCGATGCGACTCGGCGGGAGCCTCGCCCTCCCCAGGGTCATTCTGTTTTTCAAAATGGCGAGGCGGGAAAATGGGACTGGCTCCGAGCATAAACAGCGCAAGTCCTTTCAGACGAACGTTGCGTCTCGGTGCCTGTCCCACTTTCCCGCCGGTGCGCCGCCGGCAAGCTTGAATCTGTGGGCGTCCTATGATGGGTACGGGCCGCTGGGAGATTCTGCTACCATTGCGGCGGACCACGGGAGCACCCATGGAAGAGCACTTGCACGGAAAGCACGCCGGCCACGAGCAACATGGGCATGCCGCGACGGCGGGTTCGCCGCAAGCGGCTGCCCGCGACCCGGTGTGCGGCATGACCGTCGATGCCAGCAAGACGCCGCACAAGGCGGAGCATGCCGGCGCGACGTACTACTTCTGCTCGGCCGGCTGCGTCAAGAAGTTCGCCGCCGAACCGGAGAAGTACCTGGCCGCCGCCGCGGCTTCGCCTGCATCCACGCTCGTCCAGATCGCGCCCTTGGGCGGACCGGCACCCGCGGCGCGGCCGGCGGACGCGGGGAAAGACGAGTTATCGAAGGGCAATATCTACACGTGCCCGATGCACCCCGAAGTGCGGCAGGTCGGCCCAGGCTCCTGTCCCATTTGCGGGATGGCGCTTGAGCCGGTGGATATCGCCGACCAGGAGGAAGACAACACCGAGCTGGTGGACATGCAGCGCCGGTTCTGGGTCAGCCTGGTGCTGACGGCGCCGGTGTTTCTCGTGGCCATGGCCGAGATGTTTCCCACGATTCCGCTTGCCCATTTGTTGTCGGCGCGGCAATCCGCCTGGCTGCAATTGGCGTTAACGACGCCCGTTGTGCTGTGGTGCGGCTGGCCGTTTTTCGTGCGTGGCTGGTCTTCGCTCGTCACGCGGCGGCTGAACATGTTCTCGCTCATCGCTCTGGGCGTCGGCACGGCCTATCTGGAAAGCATCGCCGCGACGCTCGCGCCGGGCCTTTTCCCCGAATCGTTCCGCGGCCACGGCGGGCAGGTCGCCACGTACTTCGAGTCGGCCGCCGTGATCGTCACGCTGGTCCTGTTCGGGCAGGTTCTGGAGCTTCGTGCACGCAGCCAGACCAGTAGCGCGATCCGCGCCCTACTGGGCCTTGCCCCGCGGACCGCGCGGCGGATCGACGACAGCGGCGAGCACGACGTGCCGCTCGAAGACGTACAACCGGGCGATCGGCTGCGCGTGCGGCCGGGCGAAAAAGTGCCGGTCGACGGCGCGGTGGTCGAAGGCGGGAGCTTTGTTGATGAATCGATGATCACCGGCGAGCCGATCCCGGTCGAAAAGCGGGCGGAGGACCGTGTCACCGGCGGCACGGTCAACGGCACGGGCGGCTTCATCATGCGGGCCGAGCGCGTGGGGCGCGACACCCTGCTTGCCCAGATCGTGCAGATGGTCAGCGAGGCGCAGCGAAGTCGGGCGCCCATCCAGCTTTTGGCCGACGTCGTTTCGGGCTACTTCGTGCCGGCTGTGGTGCTGGTGGCGGTGGCGACGTTCGTCGTGTGGAGCCTGGTCGGACCGGAACCGCGGCTGGCGTACGCGCTTCTGAACGCCGTGGCCGTGTTGATCATCGCCTGCCCTTGCGCGCTGGGGCTGGCGACGCCGATGTCGATCATGGTCGGCACCGGTCGCGGCGCGACGGCCGGCGTGCTCATCCGCAGCGCCGAGGCGCTTGAGGTCCTCGAAAAGGTCGACACGCTAGTGGTGGACAAGACGGGCACGCTCACCGAAGGGAAGCCTCGCCTGGCGAGCGTCGTGCCGACAGCAGGCTTCGCCGAGGACGAGGCGTTGCGGCTGGCGGCTTCGGTGGAAGTCGGCAGCGAGCATCCGCTGGCCGCGGCGATCGTCGCCGGCGCGCGGGAACGCGGACTTGCGGTCGGCGAACCGAAGGATTTTCAATCCATCACCGGCAAGGGAGTCGCCGGCAACGTGGATGGCCGTGCGGTGAAGCTCGGCAATCAGGCCCTGCTGGCAGACGCGAAAATCGACGCCGGCGGATTGGCGGACCGGGCCGACGAGCTGCGCCGCCAGGGACAGACCGTGATGTTCCTGGCCGTCGACAACCGCGCGGCCGGACTGGTGGGCGTTGCCGACCCCATCAAGCCGACCACGCCCGAGGCCTTGCGGATGCTGCACGACGAGAAGCTGCGGATCGTGATGGTCACCGGCGACAGTCGGGCCACGGCGGATGCGGTAGCCCGCCAGCTTGGCCTCGATCAGGTCGAGGGCGAAGTTCTCCCGCAAGAGAAAAACCAGGTCATCCGCCGGCTGCAAGAGCGCGGCCAGACGGTCGCCATGGCGGGCGACGGCGTCAACGACGCGCCGGCCTTGGCGCAGGCGGACGTGGGGATCGCCATGGGCACCGGGACCGACGTCGCCATTCAGAGCGCGGGCGTGACGTTGGTGAAGGGGGATTTGCGCGGCATCGTGCGGGCGCGGCGTTTGAGCCAGGCCACGATGCGCAACATACGCCAGAACTTGTTCTTTGCCTTCATCTACAACGGAATCGGCGTGCCGATCGCGGCCGGAATCCTCTATCCGTTCTTCGGGCTGCTATTGAGCCCGATGATCGCCGCGGCGGCGATGAGCTTCAGCTCGGTGTCGGTGATCACCAACGCCTTGCGGTTGCGGCGGGCGAAGCTGTAGGAGTTGGCGCGAGGGGCCGCACGCAAACTTCAGGTACCGCTGCTCTCGCGCGGCACCGCCACGCGCGGCGGACGAACGGCAAGCGCCATTACCATTGCGACCAGGCAGCCCGCCGCCGCCGGCAAAAAGGCCCAGCGGTAGGAGTGCAGGTTGTCCCACACGCCGCCGGCCAGCATCGGTCCCAAGACGCCGCCGGCGCCGTAGGCCGTGAACACCAGGCCGTAGTTTGCGCCCAGGTGGCGGGTGCCGAAGAACTCCGCCGTCAAAAGAGGGAATAGCGCCAGGTTGCCGCCGAAATGGAAGCCGACCCAGCAGGCCGCGATCGCCAGCGTCCAGGCTTGCGATCCCATTTCGACAAGCGCCACTACCATCAACGCCTGCAACAGCGAGATCAAGACGAGGGTCCGCCGCGCGCCCAGCCACTGCGACACCGTACCCCACGTGATCCGTCCCAGCGCGTTGAAGAGCGCCAGAAGGCCCAGCGCGGCTTCGGCCTCGGCGTCGGTCAGACCTCCCTCGCGGACGCCAAAGTCCTTGAGCGAGCCGATCACCATCAACCCGCAGCTCGACGCTAGCGCGAAAGCCAACCACAGCATCCAGAACGCCGCGGTCCGCAGCGTTTGTCCTTGCGTCAGGTCGGGCGTGGCCGGCCGGCCGTCGGCGGCTGCCGCGGGCGGCTCCCAGCCGGCGGGCCGCCAGCCGGGCGGCGGGTTCCGCAGCAGCATCGCGCCGGCCGTCACGCACGCGGCGAAGATCGACGCGTAGGTGAGGAACGTGCCGGGCACTCCCTCCGCGGCCAACACGCCGCCCCAACTGCCGGCCAGCTTGATGAATAGATACGCGCCGCCGCCAAAGCCCGCCACGGCGAGGCCCGTGATCAGGCCGCGCAAGTCAGGAAACCACTTGACGCACGCGGCGATGGGACAGACGTAGCCGAGACCGATGCCTGCGCCGCCGATCACGCCGATGGAGAGGAGCACGGCCGCGAAACTCGGCCCGGCGACGGCGGCGATCGCGTAGCCCGCGGCCAGCACCAGCCCGCCGGTCATGGCGACGACGCGCGGTCCGACGCGGTCCTGCCACCGTCCGGCCAGGATCATCACCAGGGCGAAGACCATCAGGCCCGTCGAGAAGACGCCCTGGGCCTGCTTTCCGCTGAAACCGTAGTAGTGTTTTTCCCACACCGAGTCCGACACTTGGATGCGCCGCGGCACGTCGGCCAGGAACCGGTCGAGCGCGGCCTTGGCCGCGTCGCGCTCTCGGGCGTGCGCCTCGGCCAGTTGTCGTTTGAGCTTTCGGTATTCCGTCACCAGCTCGGCATGGTGCGCGGGATCGACGCCGAGCACCGCGGGCGAGAGCGTCACGATCAGCTCGGCACGGCTCGCCTTGAGCGTCGGCACGAACACGCCCCAGCCATAGATCGCGCCCAGGCACGGCTGGACGAGAAGCGCTCCGAGCACGACAAGCCAGCGGGCACGATTCACGGGCATTCCCCTTTGGTTCGCCGTCCGAGATCAACGATCTGAATGCGGCGGCGGGCGCGATTGGATGAGCCAACCGCGCCGCGCAGGCGACGGCACGCTGGCAGTTCTGACCGATGGCAACGTGCCGGACACTATAGCCTGCCGCCCGGCGGTTGGCACCCCTGCGAGCCGGGCAAGGGGCATTGACGCGGACAGCGTGGAACGGCCCGGCGCTACTTGGTCGCTTCCCCGTCCGCGATGGTCAGCAGTGCCCGCAAGCTCTCCGGCGGAGTCGCTGCTTCGAGGAATCGCACGGAGCCGTCGGCCAAGAGCACATTGGCGCCGCCCTTGTGTCGGCTGCCGATACCGTAACCCGTCGCGGAGTTGACGCGGAAATCGAGCTGGGCGAAATCGAGATCGCGCGGGGCCACCCAGGGAACGCCCGCTGCGCCAACTTCGACGATGGCGATCGTGTTCGACAGGCCGTCGGTGATATCAGCCACCGCGCGAGCGGCCGCGAAGGGCGAAAACGTCTCATCGCCCACGACGGCGACATAGTTGGTCGTGTGCGCTTGTGCCGGCTTTTCGGCGGGACATTGGTAAACGGCCGGCATCTTGTCGGCCAGCTTGCGGTTGCTCGGCCCGTCCCAAGGCTCGTCAAAGTCGTACGACTTGGCCACCTCGGGGTCGATCACTCCTTGCTCGAAGTACGGTAAGAGTATCACGCGCCAACTGTGCATCGGGCGCCCGTGGCTGTCGATGAAGTAGGCCGGCGGAAAGGTGCCCTCGCGCGACAGATAGTTGTGCAGCGCCATGCCGATTTGCTTGAGATTGTTGCTGCACTGTGCCTTCTCGCTGGCCTGGTGCAGACCAATTCCATCCAGAGACGGCATCAAAAGCGCGATCGCGCCAAAGGTGAACAGCACGACGACGAACGCGATCACGAGCGGGTGCCAGCCCTTGTCTGGCGGAGTTCCGCGCGGTGCGGCGCGCCCCGCGCCGTTGCCGTTTCCGTTGCCGGCGGGGCTTGCGTATTCGTCGTCTAGTTCGGTCATGGCCGCTGTTCTGCTCCTGGAGGCAGGGTATCCTACCTCGATTACCCGGTAACTGTGCATCGGCTTGCCCTGTTTGTCGGCGTGCGATTCGCGAGGACGGGAGGAGGGATCACGAAAGCAAGGAGGGGCGGGGCGTGGCCAGGGCCATTCTGTTTTTGAAAATGGCGAGGCGGGAAAATGGGACTGGCTCCGAGCATAAACAGCGCAAGTCCTTTCAGACCAACGTTGCGTCTCGGTGCCTGTCCCACTTTCCCGCCGGTGCGCCGCCGGCAAGCTTAAATCTGTGAACGGCCCTGGAGGGGAATGCGCGGTGCTTGCCGTTTCCCGTGGCTTCAACTAAATTCAGGCGGGAAACCGAAGGCCCGGCCGGCTGCTCACTCCGGGCCGCTGTGACCCTTCGGCCGCGTGGCGGCGGCACATTTCATTTCGACCGACATCGACATTCGCAACGACCGGCCGCGGTGCCGGAAGAGCTGCTGCCATGATCCGCTTGCGCGGTTTGCTGTTCGGGGCGGGCATTTTCTCGCTCTCACTCGCTTGGGCTTGCCGGGCATTCGGCGAGGAGGCCGCCGGTTCGCCTTCCACGCCGGCAATCTCCGGCTGGGTCGAGCGCGACGGCCGTTGGGTGCCCGCCGAGCCGTTTGTCGCCGGCCAGCAACGGGCCACTGGCCTGCAGGCCCCCTTCCCGCCCATGCGCTCGATCGACAAGAACCCGATGACGCCCGAGAAGGTCGAACTGGGCAAGCTGTTGTTCTTCGACCCGATCCTGAGCGGCGAGAACACGATCTCCTGCGCCCACTGTCATCACCCCGACTATGGCTTCGCCGACGGCCGCAAGCTGAGCATGGGCTTTGGCGGAAAAGGCGTGGGGCCGGAACGTAGCGGCGGCGACCAGCTTGGCCGTGCCGCACCGGCGCTGTGGAACGCCGCTTACAACAAGTGGCAATTCTGGGACGGCCGGGCCGACGATCTCGAAGCCCAGGCCGCCGGCCCGGTCACGAACGAGCACGAGATGGGCGAAAAGCCCGAGCGGCTCGAAAAAGAGCTACGGGCGATCCCCGAATACGTGGCTCTCTTCCAGAAGGTGTTCGGCGGAACGCCGGACGAAGCGGTCACGTTCCGCAACGTGACCCAGGCGATCGCCGCCTTCGAGCGGACGCTGTTGACGTTCAACTCGAAGTTCGACCGTTACGCGGCAGGCGACCTGGCGGCCTTGAACGACCAGGAGCGAAGCGGGATGAAGGTGTTCCGCTCGCTCAAGACGCGGTGCTTCGAGTGCCACAACTTTCCCACATTCGCCGACGACACGTTCCGCGTGATCGGCGTGCCGGAAAAGGGGGAGCGCGACCGCGGCCGCGCCAGCGTGCCCGGCGAGGGGCCGGCGGGGGCGTTCAAGACGCCGACGTTGCGGAATATCGCGCTCTCGGCCCCGTACATGCACAACGGCGCCTTTGACACGCTGGAAGAGGTGATCAAGTTCTATGGCAAAGGGGGCGGCCGGGGCGAGCCGAACCCGCCCGAAGGCATCGACGACAAGATCGGCAAGTTCGACATCACCGATGCCGAGATTGCGGACCTGGTGGCATTTCTGAAGGCGCTCACGGACACGTCCTTGCAGCCCGACCCGCCCAAGCGCGTGCCGAGCGGGCTGCCGGTGGTGGAAGTAAAGACGAAGGCGATGCCGGCGCCGCCGGTAGCGCTAGCGCGCGCATCGCGGGCTGCGGCACCCGTCAGTGCGGCACCGCCGGCCGCATCGGCGCCGTCGAACGTCGCCGCCGCGCGGCCGAACGCGCCCTTGAGCGGCTACTCCAGCGGCAACATGCAGCGGGTGCCAGGGCAGGCGGCCGTGTCTGTCGTTTCAGGCAGCGCCGGGAAAGCGCGGGCCGGCCGCGAAGGGGTTGCCGCCACATTTACCGTCTCGCCCGGCCAATCGATCCAGGCGGCGGTCGACCGGTGCAAGCCGGGCGACCGCGTCGAGGTCGAGCCGGGCGTCTACCGCCAGTCGGTCGTCATCGATACCGACGGCGTTACGCTCGCCGGCATGGTGCGGCAAGGGGCACGGGCGGTGCTCGACGGCGGCGGCGAACTGGCCGACGCCGTGCAAAGCTCCGCGAGCGACCTGACGATCGAGGGCCTCACGATCCGCCGCTACAAGGGCAACGGCGTGATGGTCAGCAAGGCCAAGAACGTCGCCTTCCGCGATTTGGTTCTGGACGAGCCGGGCCTGTATGGCGTCTACCCGGTCGAGTGCGCTGGCGTGCTGGTCGAGACGTGTACCGTGAGCGGCGCGAGCGACGCGGCGATCTACGTCGGCAGCAGCCGCGACATCGTCGTCCGCAACAACGAGGTGTTCAACAACGTCGCCGGCATCGAGATCGAGAATTGCGTCGGCGCCGTGGTGACGAACAATAGCGCCCACCACAATAGCGGCGGGATACTGGTGTTTGTGTTGCCCAACAACCCGTCGAAGGTGGGGAGCGACTGTCGCGTGATCAACAATCGCTCGTGGGCCAACAACCACGAGAATTTTGGCAAGCCTGGCACCACGATCGCCAACCTGCCGACCGGCATCGGTATCCTGGTGATGGCGGCCGACCGCACCGAAGTGACGCAGAACCAGGTGGCCGAGAACGATTCGTACGGGATCGTGGTGGTGCAGCTCGCCGGCGCGCAGCAGCCCGACCGGGCGAAGCTGGACGTCGAGCCGAACTCGGACTACACGCTGATCTCGGGCAACGAATACCGCGCCAATGGCCGGCACCCGCATAAGCGTTTCACGACGGCCCAGGCGTCCGGCGGCGACCTGTTCTGGGACGGAACGGGGGTAGAGAATCGCTGGCGCGAAAGCGGCGACGTGGTCACGTTCCCCAAAGACCTTTTGCACCCGGCCGCGAGCGCGGCCGCTGCCAGTACCGATACGACTTTGCCCAAGCCTACAGGAGGTTCGCGATGAAGACCAATTTCGAGTGGGTCATGCTGGTCGCTTGCCTGGCCCTGCTGTCCTTGACCCGCGCCAATGCCGCGGAAGAAAAGTATCCCGAGCGGAACGCCTCGGCCCCGGCGGTCACGGCGCAGTCGATCCGCGGCACGTTCACCGTGGCGCCGGGTCAATCGATCCAGGCGGCGATCGACCGGGCCCGCCCCGGCGACCGCATCCAGGTCATGCCGGGCGTGTACAACGAATCGGTGACGGTCGATTTCGACGACAT
This sequence comes from Planctomycetia bacterium, assembly GCA_016191115.1. Lineage (GTDB taxonomy): Bacteria > Planctomycetota > Planctomycetia > Pirellulales > JACPPG01 > JACPPG01. Next base: position 20,798 of record JACPPG010000028.1, read on the forward strand.
CGAGCTATCGGGCATGGTGCAAAACGGCGAGCGGCCCACGCTCGACGGCAAGGGGACGATGAACGACGCCGTGCTGGCCTCGGGCAATAACTTCGCGATCTCCGGCTTCGAGATCCGCAACTACAAGGGGAACGGCGTCGTAGTGAACAAGGCCAAGAACGCCTCGTTCAAAAACGTCGTCTGCCACAACACCGGCAAGTACGGCGTGTACCCCGTGCTGTGCCAGGGCGTCACCATCGAGGGCTGCGTCGTCTCGGACGTGTGGGACGCGGGCGTTTACGCCGGGCAGTGCAACGACGTGGTGATCCAGAACTGCGAGGCCTATCGCAACACGATCGGCATCGAGACCGAGAACTGCGTCGGCGTGCTGATGGCCAATAACTCGGCCCATCAGAATTCGCTGGGCCTGCTGGTGGTGCTCTTGCCCGACCTGCCGACAACCGTGGCCACGAACGCGCGGGTGATCAACAACCGCGTCTTGGACAACAACTACCCGAACCTCTCGCCGCCGGGCAACACCGTGAACCTGGTCGAGCCGGGGACGGGCGTGGCCGTGAACGCGGCCGACAATACCGAGGTCACCAAGAACGAGATCCGCGGCCACGGCTCGTACGGCGTCGCGATGTACGCGCTCACGGACGTGTTCCCGCCGGAACACAAGCTCAACGTCGAGCCGAATCCGGACGGCAACTACGTGCACGACAACATGCTGTCGGAGAACGGCGGCAAGGTGTCGCCGCGGCTGAAGTCGTTCGGCGCGCCGGGCGGCGACCTGTTCTGGAGCGGCAAGGGGGTCGGCAACGGCTGGAGCGAAGCGACCGAGAAGACGTATCCGGCGAAGCTCCCCGCCTGGGCCGGCCCGGCCGGCGCCGCCGGCGGCGGACGGTAGTCGATCCCGCCGTCGAAACTGTCGTAAATTCATCAAGCCCAGGGGTGGCAGCCCCTGGGTTTTTTTCTAGATTGAGCGTTCCATGCAAATCGACCTCAAAGGCCGTGTCGCGATCGTCACCGGGGGCGGGCAGGGGATCGGCCGCGCGATCGCCGCGGCGCTTGCCTGCAATGGCGCCGCGGTGGCCATCGTCGACCTGGCAGTCGACGCGGCGCGCGAGACGGCCGACGAACTGTCGCGGGCCGGCCACGCTTCCGCCGCATTCACGGCCGACGTGGCCGACGCCGCGGCCGTGAAGTCGGCCGTCGACGCGGTCGTCACCCGCTTTGGCCGGATCGATATCCTGGTCAACAACGCCGGCATCAACACGGTGAAAGACCGCCGGCCGGTGCACGAGTACGACCGCGATGACTGGGACCGCATCCTGCGCGTCGATCTGACCGGCGTGTTCGTGGTCTCCCAGGCCGTCGTGCCGCGGCTGCTTGAGCAACGGGGCGGCCGCGTGGTCAATATCGCTTCCGTGGCAGGCCTGGTGCCGCTGCGACTGCAAAGCGCGTTTGTCGCCGCCAAGGCGGGTGTGGTCAACCTGACGCGGTCGATGGCCCTGGAGCTAGGCCCCAGCGGCGTGCTGGTGAACTGCGTCGCCCCGGGGTCGATCCTCACGCAGGGAACGCAGGCGCTATTTTACGGCCCGGACGGCTCGTACTCCGAGCGGGCCGCCAGCCTGATCGCGCACATCCCTGTCGGGCGGCCGGGCACGCCGGAAGAGATCGCCCATGCTGTGCTCTTTTTGGTCGCGCCCGAGGCCAGCTATGTCAACGGGGCCGTGCTCACGGTCGACGGCGGCTGGACGGCCGGGTACAACCGCGACTGGTAGAGACGCTCGTCGACGCACCTCCCAAGGAGAGAACATGGCCGAGATCAAACCGTTCAAGGGCTACCAAGGCACGCCGCGCACCACCAAGCCGGAAAAGCCGGTCCAGCCGAATGTCGTAGGCGTCAAGGACGGCTGCCCGGTAAAGTATCCGGGCTGCGAGGGGATCGGCGTGCGGGTCGTACACCCATCGAACCCCAGGGCGCCCGCCCAGAACTTCGGGCAGACGGTCTTCTTCGTGCCGCCGCACGTCGTGTTGAAGCCAGGGTGTCACGAGAACGAGGAGTGCTACTACATCCTCCGCGGCCGCGGACTGATGACGCTGGCCGGCAAGCCGGTGCCGGTCGAGGCCGGCATGTTCATCCACCTTCCGCCGTGGTGCGAGCACGGCATCGAGAACACGAGCAACGAGAGCCTGGAAGTGCTGATCACCACCTCGCCGCCGATTCCGTGAAATAGTCGCGAGGCCACAGGCGAGAGGCCAGAGGCAGGGTGCACTGTGTGCACCCCTTCGGACATGCCGCGCTCAATTGGCCGGTGCTCGCGGAAAGCACCCTACGCCTTGCCACAAAAATGCTTGCCTGCGGGTCGGTTTGCTGGCATCATCGTGAGGCTCGGCGGGCGGCGGGGCGCGGCCGCTGGGCGATATTGGCGACGAAGCGGCGCGGGGCTGACGCTGTCGGGGGGCGTGTAATCGCGAGGTCCCACCAGTGGCGGACACCCCACCTGCAGCCGACGCACTAGCGCCCGCATCCGCATCAGCGAGCGCCGTACCGAAGCAGGCCCCCTGGCCCGGCTCGCACGAGATGCCGCGGTGGGACAAAGGGCCCCTGATCGATGCGCCACGCCTCACGTGGCGCAACTGGTTTGCCATGCTCGGGCCGGGGCTGGTGATGGGCGGCGCGGCCATCGGCGGCGGCGAGTGGCTGATGGGGCCCGTGGTCACGGCCCGCTACGGCGGCGGCCTCATGTGGTTGGCAACCTTGAGCATCCTCGCCCAGGTCGTCTACAACCTGGAGATCAGCCGCTATGCGCTTTACACCGGTGAACCCATCTTCACCGGCAAGTTCCGCACGCTGCCCGGCCCGCGCTTCTGGCTGACGGCGTACCTGGTGATGGATTTCGGCTCGGTGTTTCCGTACCTGGCGGCCAACGCGGCCACGCCATTGGCGGCGGTCATCCTCGGCGAGATCCCGGAGGCCTCCAAACACTGGATCACGCTCGACCTGGTCGGCCACCAGTACGAGCTGACCCAGGCGGCGCTGATGAAGGGGCTGGGCTTTGCCATCTTCATCGGGTCGCTCGTCCCGTTGATCTTCGGCGGCAAGATCTACAACGCCTTGAAGGCGATCTTGACGTTCAAGATCGTCACGGTCTTCGCCTTCCTGCTGTTCGTCGCCTTCTGCTTTTCGTCGGCCACCACCTGGCGCGAGATCCTGAGCGGCTTCGTCAAGTTCGGCACCGTGCCGGTCCATGGCTCGACCGACCAGTTGGATAACGTGTTCTTGTCGCTGTGGCGCGGCGACGGGCTGCCCAGCGTCGACTTTGCCACGATTGCGACCCTGGCGGCGTTCGCCGCGATTGCCGGCAACGGCGGCCTTTCCAATGCCCCCTTGAGCAACTACACCCGCGATCAAGGGTGGGGCATGGGCTACCACGTCGGGGCGATACCCAGCGTCTTCGGCGGGCAGAATATCGCGCTGTCGCACGTGGGCATGGTGTTCGACGTGAACGCCGAATCGCTCCCCCGTTGGCACAGGTGGTACCGGCACCTGATGCGCGACCAGTTGGTGCTGTGGATGCCCGCCTGCTTCATTGGGCTTGCGCTACCGAGCATCATGTCGGTCCAGTTCTTGCCGCGCGGGACGACGGCCGACGAGTGGGCCGCGGCCGGCATGACCGCCGACGGCGCGGCCAGCCACATCGGCGCCCAGTGGGGCTCGTCCTGGGGGACTCTCTTCTGGTACTTGACGTTGTTCAGCGGCTTCATGGTGCTGGCGCCCACCATGGCCTCGACGATCGACGGCATCGTCCGCCGCTGGGTGGACGTTTTCTGGACTTCAAGTGCTCGGCTGCGCACGTGGGAACCACACCACATCCGCAACCTGTACTTCTACGTGTTGGCCGGCTACACCGTGTTCGGACTGACGATGCTGGCGGTCGGCAAACCGCTGACCTTGTTGAAGATCGGCACGAACATCATGAATTTCGCGCTCGGGTTCAGTTGCTGGCACACGCTGGTGCTCAACCACGTCCTGCTCCCGCGCGAACTGCGGCCGAACTGGTTCATGCGCATCGCCTTGTTTCTGGCCGGCCTGTTTTTCCTCGTGCTGGCGACGATCGTGGTCACGAAGACCTCGTCTGACGCCATCGAAGAGATGCGCAAGTGGGGCTGGTTGTAGCCCAGTAGAACTGCAAAGTCCTGGGAGAGGGGGTCAGGCACATTTTTCGGCCGAAGGTCCTTCGGAAGAATTGAAAACCGCGTGCGCCGAAAAATGAGCCAGACCCCGAACTTTGCAGTTCTCCTGGGTTGTAGCCCGCACTTTGTAGGTGCTTGACGATATCAATCATTGGCACATTACGGAGAGCCCTCAACAGTAGCCCGAAGCGCCAGCTGGCGCTTCGGGCTACTGTTCGTGTGGCCGGGCACCACGCCTCTTCATCGTCTCCGTGGTGAATCCGTCCGCGCGGGGACCGAGGTTCCCAAGGGCGAGACCAGCATGGTCAAGCGGCGTCTTTCGTTCCCCCATGACGCCAGCCGTCGAGACCGCGTGCCGAAAAATCGAACTACTATGTTACTTTTCTACTTGCAGCCGTTCGGCGCTGCCGTTACTCGGCGCGCTGGCCCCCTCACCCGGCTCGCTGCGTTCGCCACCCTCTCCCGCGAGGGGAGAGGGGGACAGGGCGCAAGCCGCTGCCGGGGCAACGCATCGGCGGGTGGGCATAAGTTATCCCGTTCCGCGGCGAAGAATACAAGGAAAGGAGGCTAGAGGCTACAGGCCAGAGACTAGAGCGTTTGTTTAGCCGCCGCGGCCACGCGGCGGGTGCGGCGGTGTGGGTCGCGCTGGCCCCCTCACCCCGGCTCGCTGCGCTCGCCACCCTTTCCCGCGAGGGGGAGAGGGGACGTGCGCAGGGGCGATGGCCGGCGGCCGCGGCGTGGCCGCGGCGGCTAAACGCCAGTCGCCTGCACCCGAGGATTGCCAACCGTGCGGCGCTGCTCGATATTCAAGGGGACCCGGGCAGAAGATTTGTTGGAGGCGTCTCCCGACGCCGATCGCGGGGCAACTACGGTCGGCGACGGGAGTCGCCTACAAACCCGCCCGGTCGGCGACTGGAGTCGCCTCCTACAATCCGGCTCGCCCGCCTCCTACAAACCTGCACGTCGCCCCGCGGCCCCCGGAACAGTCAATAGATGCCCTCAGAAGCGGAGGACTGAATGGACCTGTCGAACCTGAACTTGACCGAGGTGTTCCTGAAGGTCGCCTTTCTGGGCGCCGAATGGGTGCTGTGGTTGTTGGTGGCGCTCAGCGTGCTGTCGGTGGCGATCATGATCGAGCGGCTGATTTATTTTGGCGCCCGCCGGGTCAACGTCGACGCCTTGTCGGCCGAGCTCGCGCGGCTGCTGCGGGCCGGAGACTTGCAGCAAGCCCACGAGCTGGTGAAGGGCTCGAAGGCGATCGAGTGCATCGTGGTGGCGCGGGGCTTGCAGGCGGCGCATCGCGGCGCGCAGGCGGCCAGCGAGGCGATGCAGAGCGCGAAAGCCCGCGAGCGGCTGCGGATGGAGTCGCTTCTGTCGGTGCTGGCCACGCTGGGCAACAACGCCCCGTTTATCGGACTCTTGGGGACGGTGCTGGGCATCATCAAGGCCTCGCACGACCTGTCGGCGGCGCAAGCGGCCCGGCAAACGGCGGCCACGGCGGTGATGGGGGGCGTGTTCGAGGCGCTGGTGGCGACGGCCGTGGGCCTTGTCGTGGCGATTCCGGCCGTGGTGGCATACAACTTTTTCCTCCGCCGCGTGCGGATCCGCAGCGCGCAGGCCGATTCGCTGGCGCACCTGGTGCTGTCGATGTTCAAAGCCGGCGCAACCGGCGCCCCCGGGGCGGCCACCACCACAACGGCCGCGGCCTCCAGCCCGCCCAAAAGCCCGGAGGCGGCGGGAGGCGTGGCATGGCCGTCGTGAGCTCTTCGTACTCGGACGACGACGGGGATGCTCCGATCACGGAGATCAACGTCACGCCGCTCGTGGACATCGTGCTTGTGCTGTTGATCGTGTTCATGATCACGATCCCCACGATCGTGGCGATGGACCTTCTGAACGAGCGGGACCTGAAGATTAAACTGCCGCGGGCCAGCGCCGCCGTGCCGCTGACGTTTCGCGTGTCGGACGTGATCGTCAATATCGAGGCGAGCGGCCGATACCTGGTCGGCGGCAAAGAGATGGCCGTCGAAGGCCTGCAAGCGTTCATCGAACAGTCCGAGGCGGCCAACCCCCAGCGCGTGAACGTGATGATCCGCGCCGACAAGCACTGCCCGTGGGAATTCGTCGTGAGCGCGATCAACATCTGCAATGCGGTGAAGGTGCGCTCGTACAGCGTGACGACGCTGGAGTAGGCTGCTTAGCCGCCGCGGCTACGCGGCGCGCCCATTCACGCGGCTCGCGCGCTAGCGCGCCGCAATGTGGGGGGTAACGAAATTTCAGACAACGGCAGAGAATTTGATTGACTGCCGGCCGGGTTTTGATATGGTCGCACGCAGATAACGATTTGCGACATCGAAGCAGAAGCCGTTTCCTTTCTCCGGGATATTGCCGGGCTAACCCCTGTCTCGTCCAGTTCGGGCGCTCGCACGCGGGATGAGCTTCTCAGATCGGCTCGGGCGTTAGTGGCGCGCGGGGACCAGTTTCCGGCCGGTTGATGGTTGCCGCGGCCGCCATTTGCGCGATGGTGGCGGACGCTCAGCCCTTGCCCGTGCAGGGATGGCACGGGTCCGAGGGCGTGTCTTCGCGCCGGCACAGCGAATGGGCTTTTGGTCCTGAACGGAGTTTCTCCTTCTCGAAGGGGCCGCTCATGAGCCGGACGTCGATCGTGGGCCAGTCCGCGTGGCTGGTAGCGCTGCGCGATCGGATTGTGCGCGCCGCCGGCTTCTCTGCGAGCGTCCTCATCACGGGGCCCAGCGGTACGGGCAAGGAGCTGATCGCCCGGGCGATTCACGAGCACAGCCCCCGCGCCGCCGGCCCGTTCGTCCCCGTGGACTGCACGTCGTTAACGGGCGAGCTCTTTGCCAGTCACCTGTTTGGGCACGTCAAAGGGGCCTTCACCGGGGCCGACTACGAGCGGCAGGGCTGCTTCCGCGCGGCCGAGGGGGGCACGATCCTCCTGGACGAGATCGGCGAGCTTTCGCCGGAGCTGCAGTCGAAGCTATTGCGGACGATCCAGGAACGGGTGGTGGTGCCGGTGGGTAGCGACCGGCCCGCGCCCGTCGACGTGCGGATCATCGCGGCCACGAATCGGGACCTGATGGCCGAGGTCCGCGCCGGGCACTTTCGGCTGGACCTGTTCTATCGGTTGAACGTGGTCTCGTTCGAGACGCTGCCGCTGTGCGAGCGGGCGGAGGACATCGAGCTTCTGGCCGTCCATTTCCTGGAACGGTTCACGAGCGAGGTGGGGCTGCCGCGCAAGCGGTTCTCGCCGGCGGCACTCGCGGCCCTGAAAGCTTACGGCTGGCCGGGGAACGTGCGGGAATTGCAGAACGTCGTCGAGCGGATCGTCATTTTCGCCAGCGGCGAATCGATCGATGCCGACGCGGTGCGGGCCGAGATCGCGCAAGCCCCCGAGCGCTCCGATCGTGAAGCGCTCGCGGTCGCGTCCGATGAAGCCGCGGGCGACGTCCTTTCGAACGCGGCGCTGCAGCCTGCGGCGGACGATGTCTCGTGGTCGACCTTGGCCGAGGTCGAGCGCGCGCACGTCGGCGCCACGCTGCGACTGACGTTCTACAACCAGAGCGCGGCGGCGCGGATGCTGGGCATCGACCGCGCGAGCCTGGCCCGCAAGATCGAACGGTACGGGATCTCGATTCCCACGGCCCGTCGCGGCCGGCCGCGGAAGGTGCGCTAGAGGGGATTGTTCGCAGGGGCCGCAAATCATCGGTGCTACCACGACGAGCGATCAGGCACGGCGCGAGTATCGGCTTCTTCAGCGGCGCAAGCGGCGACGGCGTATAGCCACGGGCGCCAAGCCCGTGGGAGAAGGGCGCCCCGATGTGGTGGAGGCCCCGAAAGGGCGACGTCAGCCGTTTCAAGCGCCTGTGATGTGCGTGTCACGACGTCGCCCCGTTGGGGCTCTCGATGAAATGGGGGCCCAGGCTACCGTGGGTTGACACCCACGGCTCTACGCCACTGCCCCTTCGGGGCAAAGGCCTATCGCACTCACCTGTTTGGTTAGCGCAGGATAGATCAGCGATGCCGGCGCGGGCCCACGTTGTTCATAGCAGTCAGACAAATTGCGGCGGATCGCGGCATTTTTAATCGCGGCGCGATGCCGCAATCTCGCGGCGCTTGACAGCACTTCTTTTGATCGCAGCGCCGTTCCGTCGCGGCTGTGTTTTCCACGCCGTGCAATTCTCTTGCGCCTAACCGCCTGCGCGGCCGGCGCTTCGGACTCGCTCTATCGCGCGGCGCGATGCTTTGGCGCGCCGACTGCTTTAGGCATCAGCCATCGAACGTTGCTCTAGAAGCCGTTCAAAGCGGATTGCCAACGAAAGGACACAAGCCATGAACCGCGTGCTTCGCTCTCAATCGCATGTCGTCGTGACCGATCCGCGGCCGCTCGACTATCGCAACCTGGCGGGATTGGCCGGCGAGCACGCCTGGCACGTTCACTTTCTCACGAGCGGCGGCGCGGCGATCCAATTCGCTCGCCGCGGCTCGGCGAACCTGTGGATGATCAACGTCAGCTTGCCGGATATTTCCGGATTCGATGTGGTGGAAATGCTCCGCGACCTGGCCGTCACCGCGCCGGTGTTCCTGGTCGCGGATCGATATCGCGCGGAGGACGAACGGCAGGCGTGCCTCCGCGGGGCGAGCTTGTACTTGTGCAAGGACACCGCGGCGTCGATCGACTGTCCGTCGCTCCTGGAGCCGCTCTTGGCGGAAAAGAAGGCACACCCCCGTCCACCACCCGTGCGACCGCGTGTCGGTAGTGGGGCCGAGAGGGGGGGCGGGCATGCTGCCCGCCTCGAATTTCGGCGGGGCTGATTCAGCAACGCGAGCGCGGGCCGGACGCCCCGCACTGGAACGCAAAGGCGGGCAGGATGCCCGCCCCCCGACCAGCTCGAACGACCCGCGGCGGGTGTTCCGCCGCGAACAAAACAGCTACGCGATGAAACCATTTGCCTCAAGGAGACATACCATGAAGACCTCGACCACCATCGCCGCCCTCGTCGCACTGACCCTTATCGCCGCGATTTGCACCCAGGCCTCGGCCGACCCGCTGCCCGGCGAAGTCCTCAAGTTCCAGCAACTGCCGCTCAACAACGGTCTTGCCCCCAGCACCGGCGGTTCCCCCTATCCCGGCCACGACGAATGGAGCACGGCCTATTCCGTTGTGCCTGGTCCCGCTTACTCCGGCACATTCATGGCCGACGACTTCGCCGACAACGTCAGCACGCCCGTGGTCCACATTCGCTGGTGGGGCTCGTACGACCAGAACCAGACCTTCAACGGCGTGAAGAACTTCCTGATCTCGTTCGAAAGCGACAACCCCTTTGATCCCAATATCGGCGCCAGCCGGCCCGATCAGCCGCTATTGAGCCAGGTGGTCACGGCCGGCCCCTTGGCCCCCGGCTCGGGCACGTTTACCGAAACGCTCATCAACGGCGCCGTGCCGGAGCATCTCTTTCAGTACAACGCGGAGCTGCGGTTGCCTTTCCAGGAACAGAAGGACACGGTGTACTGGCTGAAGATCGTGGCCTTGGTCGACCCGGCGACCGAGGGCGCCATCAAGTGGGGCTGGCACGATCGCGATTGGGGGATCAAGGATCCCTTTGCTTCGCCCGCCGTGTCGCCCGGTGAGACAGCGGGCACGCTGATTGATCCGAATGGCGTCCCCTTGCCCGTGTGGCACTTTCAAGATGACGCGGTGTCGGGCCAGATTTTCATCTCGCCCAACGCTTCTGCCCCGGGCGGCATCGGCGTCCAACAGGTGGGCTACAATCCGGAGAACTATATCTATCAGACTCCGGGCGCCATTGGGATCGACGGTCCGCAGGGAATCCAAGCCTTTTCCAAGGATCTGGCCTTCGAGCTGTATACGTCGGTCCCCGAGCCGGGCACGATGACGTTGCTCGGGATGGGGGCCGTGGGGATGGGGCTGGCCGTGTGGAAACGGCGGCGAAAGCAAACGTAGCAGCGCCGCCGTTCGATCGAACGTGTCTCGGAGCGAAGCCGCTCTCCTGCTTGGGAGAGCGGCTTTTTTTGTTGAGCTAAGCCGCAAGCGCACCGCGGCCCGCGCGGCGATCTATTCCGCGCTCGCCCGCGGGACTAGCATGGCGACAGCTTTCACAGCGGCGGATTCTTGGGATCGGCTTTTCGCATGCATTGGGACGTAGTCGTCGTGGGCGCCGGCGCGGCCGGACTGGTGGCCGCCGAGCGGGCCGCGAGCCGGGGGCGGACGACGCTACTTTTGGACAAGAACACCAAGCCGGGCGTCAAAATCCTGATGTCCGGCGGAACGCGCTGCAATCTGACGCAGGCCACTGACGCCCGCGGCATCGTCGAAGCGTACGGGCCGCCGGGCCGCTTCCTGCACTCGGCGCTGGCGGCCCTGTCGCCGCAGGACCTGGTGGCACTGGTGGAAGCCGAAGGCGTGCCGACCAAGGTGGAAGAGACGGGCAAGATCTTTCCGGTCAGCAACAAGGCCACCGACGTGCTGGCCGCCTTCGTCGCGCGGCTGCGGCGGAGCCCTTGCGAGTTGGCCCTGCAGGAGCCGGTCGTGGGGATCGAGCGCGCCGAGTGCGGCGGTTTTCGCCTTGTCACATCGCGGCAGACCCTGTCGGCCGAGCGGGTCATCGTCACCAGCGGCGGTCAATCGTATCCCGGCTGCGGCACCACCGGCGACGGCTACGCATGGGCGACGCGGTTGGGGCACACCCTCGTCCCGCCGCGCCCGGCGCTGGTGCCGATCACTACGCCGGCCGCGTGGGTGCGCTCGCTATCGGGAATCACCGTGCCCGACGCCGCCGTACGCGTTGTCGAGCCCGGCGACAAGCCGCGCGTGCTCGACGCGCGGCGCGGGTCGCTTCTGTTCGCACACTTCGGATTGTCGGGGCCAGTGGTGCTTGATGTCAGCCGGCACGTGAGCGGGCACCTGCGACCGCAAACCTTGCGGCTGGAGTGCGACTTCCTGCCGATGGTCGGCCAGGCTGATCTGGATGCGCAATTGAAGCGGCAGGCCGCCGCCGAGGGGAAGAAGCAACTGCTGACCCTTGTGCCGGAGGTCGTGCCGCGGCGGCTGGCCGAGGCGCTCGTGCGCGAGGCGGGCCTGGCGCCGGAGAGCAAGGCGGCCGAGCTGAGCAAGGCTGGGCGGGCGGCGCTTGTCCGCGCGATCAAGCAGGCGTCGATCCCGGTCACCGGCACGCGCGGGTTTGCCAAGGCCGAGGTCACGGCCGGTGGCGTGCCGCTGGCGGAAGTCGACTCGCGGACGCTTGCGAGCAAGATTGTGCCGGGGCTCTATTTGGCGGGCGAGGTGCTCGACCTGGACGGCCCGATCGGCGGCTACAATTTCCAGGCCGCCTTCAGCACCGGCTGGCTGGCGGGGTTGAGCGTGTGAAGAGTGCCTCACGCGCGTCGCGGATCCTAACCGCCGCCCTCCCCGTGGCTACGCCAAAATCTCCCGCACTACTTCCCCCTCGACGTCGGTCAGGCGGAAGTCGCGGCCGGCGTGGTTATACGTCAGGCGGGTGTGGTCCAGGCCCAAGAGGTGCAGGATCGTGGCGTGCAGGTCGTGGAAGTGGACCTTGCTCTCGACGGCGTAGTAGCCGTAGTCGTCGGTGGCGCCGTACACGTGGCCCGGCTTCACGCCGCCGCCGGCCATCCACATGGTGAAGCCCTGCGGGTTGTGGTCGCGGCCGTCGTCTCCCTGGGCCGTGGGCGTGCGGCCGAACTCGCCGCCCCATAACACAAGCGTGTCGTTGAGCAGCCCGCGCGCCTTCAAGTCCGCCAGGAGCGCGGCGATCGGCTGGTCGACCTCCAGGGCGTTACTCGCGTGATCCTTCCGCAGGCCGCCGTGCTGGTCCCACTTGTAGCTGTGCGAGACCTGCACGAAACGCACGCCCCGCTCGGCGAACCGGCGGGCCATCAGGCATTGCCGGCCGAAGTTCTTGGTCTTCGGGTTGTCGAGACCGTAGAGCGAGAGGGTGTGGGCCGTCTCGCCGGCGATGTCCTGCAGCTCGGGCGCCGCCGTCTGCATGCGGAAGGCCAGCTCGAACGAGGCGATGCGGGCGTCGAGCGCCGCGTCCGGCCCGGTCGCAGCCAGGCGCTTGTGATTGATTTCGGCCAGCAAATCGAGCTCGCGGCGCTGCAACTCGCGCGGCGTCTGTCGGTTCTCGATGAACGGGATCATGGCCTGCTCGGCCGGCACGGCGGCGCTGCCCAAGGGCGTGCCCTGGTAGACAGCCGGCAGGAAGGCCGAGCTCCAATTGTTCACGCCGCCGTGCGTGAGCGTGGGGCAGATGGTGACGAAGCCGGGCAGGTCCTGGTTCTCGGTCCCCAGGCCGTAGGTGATCCACGAGCCCATGGCGGGGCGGACGAAGGTGTCGCTGCCGGTGTGCAATTCCAAAAGCGCGCCGCCGTGACGCGAGTTGGAGCCGTGCATCGAACGGATCATGCACAGGTCGTCGACGCGCTGGGCCACGTGCGGGAAGAGCTCGCTCACTTCGATGCCGCTTTGACCGTGCGGCGCGAACTTCCACGGCGAGGCGAGCAAGTTGCCCGTCTGGCTCGACACGATGCGCGGCTTGGCAAAGGGGAGCGGCTTGCCGTGATCGCGCGTCAAGAGCGGCTTGGGATCGAACGTGTCGACCTGCGACGGGCCGCCGTGCATGAAGAGGAAGATCACGCGCCGCGCGCGGGGCGCGAAGTGCGGCCGCCGAGGGGTCAACGGGTTCGCGCCCGGCGGCGGGGGCACTGCGCCGGCCGCGGCTGGTGGGATCGATGTCTCGCCGCCGGTCGCCGCGTCGGATAACAGACCCGCCAAGGCCATCAGGCCGAAGCCGCCGGCGCTCGCGCGCAGCAACTCGCGGCGGGAGAAGACCGGCTCGAAGCGGTGGCAGTTGCAGGTCATTGAATAGGGGTTAGGCGTTGGGGGTTAGGGTCGGAGGTTCGGTATCGGGAGTCTTGTATTCGTCCCTAATCCCCAACCCCTAAGGATCGACCGAAAAATAACTTCCTGATTCTCTGACCCCTCACGGGTGCCCTCTCCCGCAAGGGGCGAGGGTATTGAGGAGAAATTTTTCGGTCGATTCTAACCCCTAATCCCTCCGTATGTCACTCGACGTAAACGAACTCGTTAGCGGCCATCAATACGCGGCATAGCCCCTCCCACGCTCGCAACCGGCGGGCGGCCGCGCCGGCCTCTTGCGGGGCGAGCGCCGCTTCGTAGTCGCGGACGAACACCAGGGCCCGGGTCGATTCTTCCGTCGACGGCGGGCGGGCGTACAGCCGCTCGTAAGCGACGTGCACGCGCCCAGCATCATCCGCTTCGTCCTGGGCCAAGAGTAGCTCGGCCAGCCCGCGGCTCGCCTCGAGCACGAGCTTGCTATTCATCATGAACAGGGCCTGCGGCGCGACGGTCGTCGTCGGACGGTCGCCGTTGAGCGTGCTGGGGTCGGCGAAGTCGAAGGCCTGGAACACGTCGTACAGGGCGCTGCGGACCACCGGCAGGTACACCGACCGGCGGCGGCTGTCGTACCGCGTGTCGTTGGTCGAGGCCGTGCCGGTGACGTATTGTCGCGGTTTGTTGGCCAGCAGCGATCCGCCGGCCGCATCGTCGAGCTGGCCGGCGACTGCGAGAATCGCGTCACGGAGGACCTCGGCCTCCAGCCGGCGGCGATTTATCCGCCACAGCAACTGGTTCTCCGGGTCGATCGCCGTGGAGCGTTCGTTGTTGGCCGTGCTCATCTGGTACGTGCTCGACAACATGATGAGGCGGTGCAGCGCCTTGAGCGACCAACCCCCTTCGACGAAGCGGTGGCTGAGCCAGTCCAAAAGCGGCGGGTTGGTCGGCGGGTTGCCCAGGCGGCCGAAGTTGTCCGGCGTCCGCACCAGGCCAGCGCCAAAATGCCACCGCCAGACGCGATTCACGATCACGCGGGCCGTCAGCGGATGGTCGGGACGGGTGAGCCACTGGGCCAGTTGCAGGCGACCACTTGCCTCGGCCGGCAGCGGCGGCTGATTCTCGCCGGCCAGGATGCGTGGGAAGCCGCGCTTCACTTCGCGCGAGAGCGTCCAATGGCTGCCGCGGACGTGAATCCGCAGGTCCTCGGGCTTGCCTTCCTCGACGGCCATCGCCATGTCGAGTTGCGGGGCCTGCTTTTCAAGCTCGCCCAGTTGATCGCGCAGACGCTTGATCTCCCTCGCCCCGGCCGGCGTGTAGTAGGCTTCGCGTTTTTCCTGTTTGGCGACGAACGGCCCAAGCGCCAGCGCGAGCAGGTCGTCCTCGTCGCGCGCGAGCGTCTCGGCGCGGGCTTTCACCAGCTCCACCTGGCGGCGATGGGCCTCGACGCGCTCCTGCTGGTCACGGCTGGAGATCGTCCGCTCATGCCACTGGGCCACGACCTTTAAATTGTCCATCGACCGCGTGCTCTTGAAGATGCCGGCCAGGGCGTAGTAGTCGGCCGCCGGCACGGGGTCGAACTTGTGGTCGTGGCAGCGGGCACAGCCCAACGTCAGGCCGAGAAAGGCCTGGCCCACCGTGTCGACCTGCTCGTCGACGATGTCCATTTCCATTTTTACCGGGTCATCTTCGGCCAGCATCTTGGGACCCAGGACCAGCAAGCCGGTGGCCACGATCCGCGCGGCGTTCGTCGCCTCGTCGTTCGACGGTGGCAACAGGTCGCCCGCCAGTTGCTCGCGGACGAACTCGTCGTACGGCTTGTCGACGTTGAAGGCCGCGATCACCCAGTCGCGATAGCGATAGGCGTTGACGTACGCCAGGTTCTCATCCATGCCGTTACTATCAGCGTACCGGGCCACGTCGAGCCAGTGCCGGCCCCAACGCTCGCCGTAGCGGGGCGAAGCGAGCAGGCGATCGACGACGCGGGCAAAGGCGTCCGGCGAGTCGTCGGCTAGAAACGCCGCGAGCTCCTCAGGCGTCGGCGGCAGGCCGACCAGGTCGAACGTGGCCCGACGCAAGAGCGTCCGCTTGTCGGCCGCCGGGGCCGGCGCGAGCGCCTTGGCTTCGAGCCCGACGAGGACGAACCGATCGACGGGTGATTTTGCCCAGGCGCCGTTCTTCACTTCGGGGAGCGGCGGATCCACCGGCGGCTGGAACGACCAGAAGGCCTTTTGCTCGGCGGTAAAGGCCGGCGCCTCGTCGTCCGCGTCGCTTTTGATTCCAGCGACGGCTGGCTGATCGGGCCAGGGAGCGCCCAGCTTGATCCACTCGACGAGCGCCGCGATCTGGGCATCGGGCAGCTTTCCCTTGGGCGGCATCTGCCGCGCCGCGCCGTAGCGCACCGCGTCGACCAGCAGGCTCGTCTCCGGGTCGCCGGGCGTCACGGCAGGGCCCGATTCGCCGCCCGCGAGCATCGCCGCGCGGGAATCGAGCCGTAGCTCCCCCTTCTGCTTGTCGGGCCCATGGCAGGCGAAACAATTCGCGACCAAAAGCGGGCGAATCCGCTGCTCGAACAGCTTGACGTGCGCCGCCGGCAGCTCGTCGGCGGCGGCTGGCGAGGCGACCGCCACGAGAGCAGCGAGCACAAGGAGTCGGCAGGCGCGGGGCAGAGGTGCAACGGTCATGGCCGCATTCTAGTCAAAGGGACGGCTACGCTGGAATCAGGCGCCCAGATCCAATAGCGCGCCAACGCCGCACATGCGCCGCGGGCGCATGTGGCGATTCCGCCCGCTCGACAGGGCTACCCGGTAGGCCGACCTGGTGACTGCCGTGGCCGTGCTTAACCTTTGGCGCGGACACGCGTAACGTCGACGCCACAGGCCCAACGACGCATGCCGGGACGCGTACGCCGCGGCGGCGGCACGTCCCTTGCGAATGCCGTGGTTGGCGTCGACCGCCGAGGTCGACCGAACCGCCTGATTTCCTAAAGGGAGCAAAGCCATGGCCGTTGCAAGCTCGCCCAGAGCGATGGAAAGCCTCGAGCAAACTCACCCGATATGGTGCAGCCGTTTCGGCGCCGCCGAACGCCGCCGCATGATCCAGGAAGATTCGACGGCCTTCAGCATCATATCGGTGGAGTTGGTGTCGATCGTTTGCCTGGGGCTGGCCGTGATCGTGGCGGCGGTTGCGATCAGCCTGCTCGGCGGCTGACGGCGTCGGGCGCGACGGCGAGAGCGGCATCGCGGACTGCCAAGCCGGCACTCTGTTTCTGACCCGCGGACCGCGACAGGCGTCGCGGTCCGCTTCTGCCTGGATGCTCTCGCTCGTCTTGTACTCGACCACCGCCAGGGACTTTCACACATTCAAGCTTCGAGGTAGCGCGCCGGCGGGAAAATGGGACAGGCACCGAGACGCAACCTTGGCTTGAAAGGACTTGCGCCCCCTCCGCTCGGAGCCAGTCCCATTTTCCCGCCTCGCCATTTCGAACAGCAGAATGGCCCTGCGGGCCGCGGGCTGGATAGTTGGCAGAAGTCTGAAAACCGGCTATAGAGGCATGCAGCCCGATCAATCGCTGTGCCGCCCGAGCGGTACGCTCATCCACGCATGCCGAGGCCCTTATGCGCGACGCCCGCTTGACGAAAGCGATCCTGGTTCTTGCCTTGGCGGCGGCGGCCGCGCCGGCGGCGGCGCAGATCACAACGGCCGACATGACGTTCCTCCGCCTTTCGGCGCGCACCAACTTGCAGGCCTTCCAGGAACGGGGCGGCGATCCCAAGCAGATCGCATCGATCCTGGAAGCGGCCGACAAAACGGCGCTTAGCGACAAATTGGCGTTCTACCGTGGGTACACGAAGGCCCTGGCCTTGATGCGCGGCGCCGAATGGAACCGCGACGCCGAGCTGGCCACCGCCTTGGACTTCACGATCAATGCCAAGGTCCTGGGGCCGGGCGACATGCTGCGGGCAAGCGCCACCTGGCTTTTCGACGCGTCGACGGGCGAGGCCACGCCCTACCGCGTCGATCTCGACATCCTGAAGCCGGACGAATCGAAGGAGGCGTCGTTCCTGGAGACCATCCAGTTGACCGAAGGACCGCACGCCGGCGAATTCAGCGGCGTCGCCTTCGAGGCGGCGAAGTTCCTGCCGCCCGGGCTGCATTTGATCCGCGGGACTTTGAAGGACGGCCGCGGCACGTCGATCTACGAGTTTTACCGCAGCTTCTTCATCGTCCCGGAGTTCGACAAACGGTTGGCCGCGCTCGAAAAGACGGTCGAGCTATTGCCCGACCAGCAGAACGCCGGCGCCCTCACGGCCCGCTACGTGCTCGACATCGAGCGGCAAGCGCATCAGACCTATCTGGGGGGCGCGTATCAGAATCTCATCGGCTACCTGCACACCGGCTACCGGGCGCGGGGCTTCGCCCGCAGCGAGGTGATGGATTTTGGCGCCGAGTTGGACCGCGCTACGAAGATGGCCGCGGCGGTGCAGGACGGCTCGTGGACGCTTGGTGGGCTGCGTGGCGACCAGAAGCTGGCTTATCGCTCGACGTTCGATGGGCGGTTGGTGCCGTATCGCATCTATGTTCCGCTTTCCTATGACGGCGCGAAGAAATACCCCTTGGCAGTACTACTGCACGGCGCCGGCGGGGATGAGAACAGCTTCTTCGACGGCTATCAACATCTGTGGCCGAAGCTGGCCGAGGAGCGCGGCTACATCCTCGTCGCCGCCAATGGCCGCGGGCCCTTGAGCGGGTATACCAAGGAGAGCGGGGCCGAGCAGGACATGCTCGACCTGTTGGCGATCGCCGCGAAGAACTTCAGCATCGATCCGGCCCGCACGTATCTGGCGGGGCATTCGATGGGGGCCGCCGGCACGTGGCGCCTTGGGCTGCTCTATCGCGATCGCTTTGCCGCGCTCGCGCCGCTCGCGGGCACGCGGATGACGCCGCTGCTGGAGGCGGGACTCTCAAGCGGGAACAAGATTCCGCTCGTGATCGTCGCCGGCGGGAAGGACGCGCTTGTGCCCGTGCAGGGCTGCCGCGACGCGAGTGAAAAGGCCACGTCACTCGGTTTCGACGTCAAGTATCGCGAGTATCCGGAGGAGGACCACATCTCCGTCGTGCCGGCGTCGGTCACGGACGTTTTCGATTTCTTTGATGCGCATCGCAAGGACGCGCCCTAGATCGGTCTCCCGTTTCGTTGTCATTCATTTCGTGCCAACGGTGCGCGAGCGACCACTATGCTTGGACATGAGCTGGCAGGCCATCGCGAGGCGACCAAGGTGGGCCGGCTTTCGGCCGATCGACTGATCGACTTGTGGCCGCGCACGGCGTCGCAGGTCGTCAAGTACGGGTTCGCGCTGGAATTGGCCGATCTCGAGCCGCCGCGGACGGGCATCTTCGACGGCCTGCGGATCGTCGTCGATCCGGACGTCAACTTCGAGATGCAGTGCTTCGTGCTGTTGCACCTGTTCGGGCATTCCGTTCAGTGGGTCGCGCCGTCGCTCGCGGCCCAAGTCGACGCCTTGCAGCAAACGGCCGAGCGCGACCGCTTCATGCAGGTGCTGCACGACTACGAGCACCAGGCGGGCCAACTGGGGCTGCAACTGTTGCACGAGGCCGGCGTTGGCGACTTGGACGGCTGGTTCAGCGATTTCGTGGCCACCGACTGGCGGTACGTGGAACGGTTTTATGCCACCGGCCAAATCCTGCCGTGGGAAGAATGCCTGACGGCGGCCGAAGAAGCGGTGCGGCCGCTGGCGATCCCCGCGCTCAAGCATCATCGCGTGGAAGTGCGGTACGCGTTTTGATCCGGCGCGACTGCCACCGTTCAACCGCCCTTCGCCTGCACGGTGGGCCGTTGCAAGAGTTGCGGCGCCTCTTCGTGGAGGGATTGCAGGCCGGTGGCGAACTGCAGTTCATTCATCGTCCGTTCGGTCTCGACCATGCTCGAAGCGACCTGGTCGACCTGCCCGGTGATGAAGTCGGGCTCCTGCCGATTGACGGCCAGCTCGCTCAGGGAGCGGATCTTGTTTTCCAGCCGCTCCAGCTCCAACTGCAGGATCTCGTAGGTTTGCTTGGCCTTCCGCAGGTTCGCCAGCCGGTCGTTGCAGGTCTGCAGGTTGTCCTCGAGCGCTTTGCGGATCTTCTGCGCGTTCGGGTCGTCGCCGGCCGGGGGCGCGGCCTTGAGCCGCTTCTCCAACCGCTGGATGTCGGCCGTGATCGGCTCGGGCGCCGTCTTCTCGAAAAACCGCTCCAACGAATACTGCGTGAACAGCAAGCGCAAGTAGATCCACAGCAGCCGATCGAGCCCCGCCAGTTGGAGATCGTCCAGCGGGCGAACGCCTTCGGCGCTTGAATGCTTGAGCGCCAGTGCGATCTGCCGCAGCTCCAGGCAACGATTCCGCAGCGCGTCGAACCGCTGCAGCGCTTGCTTGGGCAACGACCGAACGATCTGCCGCAGCATCTGCTCTTGCGCGACGGAGCTTTGCGCTTCGGCGCTCTTGGCCGCCTGGGCGTCGACGTAGCTTTGGAACTTGGGGTGCGTCCCCAAAAGACCTAGATAGAGAAGCTCACCGGCCGCCACGAGCGGGATGACGACGCCGGCGGCGCCGCTTACGACGGCCAGACCCAGCCCGCCGAAAAGGGCGAGCAGGTTCCAGCGGTTGGCGAACGCGACTTTGAGGTACTTGGTGAACCGCACGGCGGCACTCGGATTCCAAGGGACGGCGCCACGATTTTCACGTGGCCACGTGTTCCGGCTTCTGCTCCAACTGGGCGATCAGGTCGCGCAAATAATCCACGGTCTTCAGGAAGCGGGGCTGGCTGGCCATCTCGCGCGCGGGGCGGTCGGCCGGCTCGACCTCGAGCTCGCGCGCGATCGTGCCCGGCGAAGTGCTCATGACGTACACGCGGTCCCCCAGGAAGACCGCTTCCTCCAGCGAGTGCGTGACAAAGAACACGGTCGCCTCGACGGTGCGCCACAGACCCACGAGCAAGTCTTGCATATTCATCCGCGTTTGCGGATCGAGGGCCCCGAATGGCTCGTCCATGAGGATAATCCGCGGCCGCAGCACGAGCGTGCGGGCGATCGCCACGCGTTGCCGCATCCCGCCCGACAGCTCGTGCGGGTATTTGTACTGGTCCTTTTCGACATTGAGACCGACGCGGCCGATCCACTCGCGGCCCAGCGCGTAGCGTTCCTTGCGGCTGACGCCCTGGCACTCAAGGCCAAAGGTCACATTATCGAGCACCGTTCGATGATCGAAACTAGTGTAGTCCTGAAAGACCATGCCGCGGTCGGCGCCCGGTTCGGTGACGGGGCTGCCGAGCACCAATACGTCGCCGCTGGTGGCCGGAAACTGCGGCTCCAGCCCGGCGATGAGACGCAAGATGGTGCTTTTGCCGCATCCGCTGGGACCCAACACGCAGATGAACTCTCCCTTGTCCTTCAGGTCCTCGACGACGAAGCTCACGTCGCGGATGGCCGTGTACTCGTTCGCCCGCCCGGCGTTGTAGGTCTTTGTGACGTTGCGGAACTCAACCACGCGCGGCCTGGCCAGATCCTCGGGCTGGCGAGGCCGCACGAGCACCTGGCCCATGCCCACCGGCTGGACCGGCGGCGGATCGGCCGGCGGTTGGCCGGCGGCGGCTGTCGATGGCTGTTCGACGCTCATGGTTTCTCGCTGGTAACTGCGGGCGCGGCGGGTGGAGGCGCAGTCGGCACGGACGAGGCGCTTTCGCCTGCCGTACCGGCCGCGCGCGCGGGCCGGATCACCAGCGACTTGAGGTCCTCCCAACCGTGCAGCGTGCCGCGGACCGCCGAGTTAAGCACGCCACGGCCGCCGTAACGATAGGGGAACAGTTCGCGCTGGATCCAGAACAAGAGCCGATCGATCACCAGGGCGACGACCGGGATGATCAGCAGGACCAGGATGATGTGCCCTGTGATGCCGCGGCGTTGCGACGTCAAGATAATGTCGCCGAGTCCCCCGGATTCTCCGCCGATCTTCACGAGCTCGGCGAGCATGATATAGCCGAACGCCAGCCCGAACAGCAGCCGCAGCGAGTTGAAGACGCTCGGCAGGGCTAGCGGCACGAGCACTTTGAGAATCGTTTGCCATCGATTGGCTCCCAAGGTGTAGGCCGTGTCGACGTATTGTTCCCCGACGTCGGAAACCGCCCGCGCGGTATCGGTCAGCACGAACGCGACGCAGGCGATGAAAATGAACATTGTCTTCTGCGTTTCCCCGATGCCGAACAGCAAGAACGTCACGGGGATCAACGCCGCGATGGGAATGTTGCGGCCGAAGATCGACAGCGGGGCGAAGAACGCGCTGATCCACGAGAAGCACCCGCACAGCACACCCAACGGCACGCCGACGGCCGCGGCCAGGGCGAAACCCAGTGTCACGCGGCGGAGGCTGAGCATCGTGTTGCGCGTCAAACCGCGGTCGAACCACAGACTGTGGAACGTGTCGAGGGTTTCTTTCGGGCTGGGGAGCGAGGCGGCGCTAACGATCCGCTGTTCCGGCTCGTCGGGGTCGCCGGCGGTCACGAACCACCAGATGCCCAGCACCGTGGCCAGACAGAGAAGTCCGAACACGACCGACTGCCACGCGGGCGTGGGGCGGCGGAGGCTGAAGAATTCGCGGAGTTCCGTTCGCCACCACGACTGGCGCCGTGGCGGCGTGTCAGGCGACGAGCCGCGATCGGCTGTGTTCTGCTCAACCATGGCTGATGATGCTACGCACGAGCGCTATTGCTTCTCGGCGGAGAAGACCTTGATCTCGACGCGGCGATTCTTGGCCTGGTTGTCCGGGTCGTTGGGATCGGCCGGCCGGTCCCAGCCCACGCCTTGCGCGCTGAACTGATTGGGATCCAACTTGTACTTTTCGGCCAGGGCTTCCTTGACGGCGTTGGCGCGGTTCTCCGACAGCTCCTTAACCAGGCTGGCCGGCACCTCGCCGCGCCGCGAACTGTCGGTGTGCCCTTCGATAATGATCCGCGCCGCGCCGAACTGGCCCGCCAATTTCGCGATGTCCTCCAGAACGAAGTCGACGTGCGGGTCGTACATCTCTTCGACGGTCTTGCCGTCCGCTTCCTTCGTGATCGTCTTGTGCAGGTCCCAACTGTTGGGAAAGAAGTGGATGATCACCGTGTTGGTGAGGATTTCGTCCGATTCGGCGCGGATCTGGCCGACGCTTTTGGGCGCCAGCCGCAGCTTGTATTCGTCGCGCTGCGAGGAGTACTTCTCTTCCTTGCCGAGCTTCTCGATCATGGAGAAATCCATGACCTGGTCGAAGGGAACCGGCTGGTGCGAAATGGCGCCGATCCGCCGATACAGGTAGTACGCCTGATTCCAGATGCGCTCGAAGTTGGCCGGATTGTTCTGGTTCATGAAGAACTGGTAGTTCTCGGCCCAGTTGGTGCTGTGTGCGTCGCCGAACATGTTGATCGTGTCGCTGGCCGGGATGCCATAGCCTTGCGACATGAATTCGGCGCATTTCTTGCGATTGGCTTCGTCCTTCAGGGCCTGCATGCCGTCGAAGATGCCGCGGGTCAACGCCTCGATCAGGTCCGGGTGATCGTGCGCGAAATCGGCCCGCGCGAACCACACGTCGGCGATCAGCTTGTTGGCCGTGGCCGTGGTGACCAACATGCGGTTGCCCTTCACTTTTTCCAGGTTGTAGATGTCCGGCGCCCAGGAGACGCAGCCGGCGATGTCGCGCTGGCTGTTGAAGGCGGCGGCCGCCTGAAAGGCATCCTCGGTGAACACCATTTGCACTTCGGCGGGCTGGACGCCGCCGGCCACCAGCATGTTGAGCGCGAAATAGTGCGAGGGGGAATTCTGGGCCAGCACGAGCTTCTTGCCCCGCAGATCGGCCACGGTCTTGATGTTCTCGCGGACGACGATGCCGTCGCCACCGTTGGAGAAATCGACCTGCTGGAAGATGCGCGGCATGACGCGGCTATCTTTCGGCTTGCCCGTCGCATCGACGAAGCCCTCCATGAACAAAGGCACCATGTCGAGCGTCGCCCAGCCGACGTGGACGTTGCCTTGCGCATAGGCGTCGCGCATGGCTACGGGATTATCGATGAGCACGAGCGAGACCTTGAATTCCTTGCCGTCGGCCGTCTTCCAGACCTTGCCCGGTTTGAATCCTTCGTTGGCCGAGATGATCGGGCCCCAGCCGGCCCACACGTTCAAGGCAAACTGGACGGTGTTATCGTCGAGCGGCTTGTAGCTGGAGGTTCCTTTCACCGGCGGCAGTTTCTCCGCCGGGCGGAACTTGTACTCCTTGACGGTCGTGACGCCGCCGGCGTCGGCCGCCTCGGCCGCGGCCTCGCCCCCGAGCGTGCCAAGATCGATCTTCTGGTTTTCCTGCTTGGCCTTGGGCGCCAGGATGTCGGCGCGCCAGACGGCCACGCCGATCAGGCCCAGCACGACGAGCGCCAGCACGAGGTAAAAGGACGCCTTGGGTTGCCC
Source organism: Planctomycetia bacterium (assembly GCA_016191115.1). Classification (GTDB taxonomy): domain Bacteria; phylum Planctomycetota; class Planctomycetia; order Pirellulales; family JACPPG01; genus JACPPG01. Next base: position 44,374 of record JACPPG010000028.1, read on the forward strand.
TGCCATGAATGATCCTCCCGAAATGTTCGTTTCGACCCGTTGGTCAGTGCACTAACCACGAAACGTGGTCTTCGGCCGCGCGGCCTCCATCGAGTGCAGAATCTGCATCAGGTCGTAGGCCGTGAGCTCGCACAGCAGTTGGGTGACCTTGGCGTGCATCGCCGCGTCGAGCCGCGGCTCGACTTCCTTCATAAGCGCCACCAGTCGAGACTCTTGCTCGCGCACTTCGTTCTCGTCCACTTTTCCGTCGGCCAGCGCGTCCATGAAGCCCTTCAGGCGCCGGGCATAGCTGTCGATGAGCGGAGTGTTGGACGCCTCATCGAGCCAGCTCGAACGGCGGCCGGATTTCGCGGCCGCGGGACTCTTGGAGCGGGTGGCGGACTTCTTGCCGCCGCGCGCGCTTTTGGTCGCCTTCGCCTTGTTCTTCTTCGTTGCCGCTTTCTTCTTCTTGGCCATGGCTCATCCCGTCGTGGTTCGGTTCGTCGTCAAAGCTCTGTCGGGTTTCACTTTTCGTCGATCAACTGACCGAGGGCCGCAAACCGCTCTTGAAGCTCGGAACGGCCGCCCGGCTGCGCCATCTTGGCCCGCCAGTGGGGGCTGAGAAAAGTCATTTGCGTACATTCCAGCACGGCCGCCACCTCTTGCCGCTCTTTTTCGAGTCCTTGGGCCGAAGGAATGAAATCCGCGAGCGCCGCTTCCAGGTCGGCCCGCTGGAGCTGGTTGCGCTCGGCCACGGCCGCCAGCCGCTTAGCGGCCAGCACAACGCTCTCGACGTCGGCGCCGCTCAGTTGCCGGTCGGTCGCGACCTTGGGAATGGCGTCGGCGGCAAGGACAATCTTATTCTTCTTCGCCATGGCGGCAAACATGCCACGGATCTCGTCCTCGCACTCCGGGTAGAGAAGGGGGATATGCACCTCGGCCCGCCCCTGCCGCTTCAGGTCGATCGGCAGCAGGTCAGGCCGGGACGTGAGGAGCATCCACACGATCTTGCCCCGATAGCGGGTATCGCCCATCTGGCTGGCGATCATCGAGAAGACGCGTGCCGAGGTGCCGGAATCGCCTTCGGCCTGGCGGCTGCCGAGCGCGGCGTCGGCTTCGTCGATCATGACGACCACCGGTCCCAGCGATCGGAGCACGGTGAGGACCTGTTCCAGGTTGCCCTCCGTCTCGCCCACGTACTTCGAGCGGAAGTTGCGCAGCTTGACGCACGGGACACCGATCGAGCCGGCATAGCATTCGGCAAGAAAGGACTTCCCCGTTCCCACCGGTCCGCAGATCAAATAGCCCATGGGCGCCGTATCGAGCTGGCCGCGGCCGATCGCCGCCGCGTCGTCGCGCAATCGCTGCTTGGCGGCTTCGTGTCCGACGACGACGTCGAGCGTGTGGTGCGGCTCGATGAACTCGATCAGGCCCTGGCATTGCCGCTCGATCATTTCGCGTTTGAGCTCGCGAAATCGTTCTCGCCCGGCGGCGCGCCGCGAGTTCTTCGCCTGCGCCAAGAGCACGTCCAGGTTCACCAGCGTCAGGCCGTTGGATAATTCGGCCAGCTCGCCTGGCGTTATGTCGTCGGCGGACTTGGGCGTCGACGCCTCGGCGCGTTTGGCGAATCGCTCGCGCGCCGCCCGGTCGGGAAGCGGCACTTCGACCACGGCGACGTGCGGACTGGCGACGAGCCTGTCGTTGATCTCGGTCAACTTGTCGGCCAGCAAACAGACGGCGATGTTGGCTTGCTTGATGTACGGGTTTTGCGCCCAGTTCAGGAAGCGGACCAGGCGCGCGCCGTCGCCGCGCCCGACGGCCACCGGGTCGCCGGCCGGCACAAGATACTGCGCGTACCCGAATAGGAGCGCGATCCTCAGCCGCTGATCGGAGGCATCCTCGACGAGACTGCGCTCGATGAACTGGTCCAATAGCTGCAGCACCTGGTCGGGGTCGCGCGGCCATTTTCCGATTTCGCCGAAACGGCCGGAAAGATAGCGGACCATCGACTGCAGCCGCTGGGAATCGCGGCCCGCCAGCGGCCGCAACCCACGGCTAAGGTCGTAGTGCAGCACCAGGTCCCAACTGCCGAAGAGCTGACCGGCCAGGAACTCGGTCAGATTCGAGCACTCGTCCTGATCCGGCCCCGCCGAAAAGAGCAGATCGTGGACGTTGCCGCTGACGACGAACAGGCACGTCGTGCCTGAAAAGTACAAATCGGCCAGCTCGTGGGCCCAGGCCGGATACCAATCAGGCAGATCCTTGCGGCTCCGCGGCTGCGGGGCGCCAGGCGCCGTCGCGTCGGTCGTGTCGGTGGGCTCGGGGGTCACGCTACATTGCCAGGTGAGAACGACCAATCGATGCGCCGCGCCGCCGCTCGTCGGCCTGATGAAACGGGCGCGTCGACCTCTTCGCCATGACAACTCAATTCTGCTGGCGCTCGGTGGTCTTGCCAGTCACGGCCGGCCCCAGTTCCTTGGCGGCCTGGGGAACGGCCGCGGTCTCCGGCGTCACGAGGCCCATGCTGACCTCAAAATCCTTCAGCGCCTGCTCGGCCAATGCGCCTTCCATGGCCTTCTCGCGCTTGATGTCGGCGATGCCTTCGCCCGAGAGGTCGGCCGCGACGCGGGTCTTGGCGCGATTGAGGCTGATCTTGTCCTGGATCACTTGCTCGATCTGTCCGAAGTCGGTCGTAACGTCGAAATTGAAGCTGGTGGCCAGCTTGGAGATCTCGGCCTCGGCGCGGCTCATCTTGAGCTCGGAGTCGTACTTGGCGATCTTCTCGCGGATCTTGGCCAGCTTGCCGGTGGCGTGCTTGATCTTGGAGAGATTGTTGTTGTACGCCTCCTCGTGGAGCTTGAGCTGCCCTTCGTTCTCGCCCAGGTCCTGCTTGGCCTTTTGCAGCTCGAGCGCGAACCGCGCCGCCGTCTCGCGGTCGCCCGTTTGCAGATAGGCCTTGACTTTCGCCTCCAGGCTGCTGACGTGCGCCTTGTCGTTGGCAACCTGCCGGCTGACGCGCTCGACCAAGGCGCGGTATTGCTCCAGCCCTTCGCGCCCTTCCTTAAGTTGGGCGACGGACGAGTCGTACTCGTACTGCATCTGGGCGATCGGGTCGGCGGTCCAGAAAAAGTTCGCCAGCTTGTTGACCTGGGCCCGCATCGCACGCCAAAACTTGCCGAAAATCATGGCTATGCTCTTTTTGTAAGACCGTGGGCACCGGTTGAAGGACCGATGCTGAAAATCGCTGTCACCGTCACCGATAGAATCGCCCCAATAGATCGAAAAACCCTCGCTGAGCTGTCATACCTTGCGCGGGGGGCACTGTCAAACGCCGGACCAGAGCCGCCGCGAAACGGCAGTCAGCGAGGCCACACGGCGCGCCGCCTGCACCGCTTGTGGGCCCAATGCGGGAGCCTCGGACGTTGGCGTTCAGGCGTGCCATTCAACCGGGGCGACGTCGTCAGATCGGCGGAGGCACCAAGACGAATCAGCCTTCGATGATCTCGCCGATCAGACGTGCTTCGCGGCCGGCGGTGATTTGCTGCTCGCGCCCGCTGTGTAGATAGCTGAGCTGCCGGTGGTCCAGGCCAAAGAGGTGCAATAGCGTCGCCTGGAAGTCGTTGGGCGTGACGACGTCGGTCACCGCGCGGTGGCCGAACTCGTCGGTCCCACCATAAGTCATGCCGGGCTGGAAGCCGCCGCCGGCCACCCACATGCTGAAGCCTTGCCCGTTGTGGTCCCGGCCACTCTTGGCGGAATCGCCGTGATTCTCGGTAACGGGTAAACGGCCGATCTCGCCGCCCCAATGCACGACCGTCGAGTCGAGCATGCCGCGCTGCTTCAAGTCCTTGACCAGCGCGGCGGCGGGTTTGTCGGTCCGCCGGCAGATGGCCGGCAAGCCGTTGCGGATGTCGCTATGGTTGTCCCACGGCTGGCCGGCCAGAAACAACTGCACGAATCGCACGCCGCGCTCGACCAGTCGCCGGGCGATCAGGCAGCGCGTGCCGTACTCGCGCGTTGCCGGGTCGTCGAGACCGTAGAGCGCGTGCGTGGCGGCAGTTTCGCGCGAGATGTCGAGCGCCTCGATGGCGGCCGTCTGCATCGCCGCGGCCAATTCGTAGCTGGCGATCCGCGCTTCGAGGTCGGCCTCGCCCGGGTGCTCGTCGAGGTGTCGGCGATTCAGGTCGCGCAGGAAGGCGAGATTCTGCTCCTGCACCGCGCCCCGCACATGGAGCGGCGGTTCGAGATTCAGGATCCGCGGCTCCTTCGGTCGCAACACGGTCCCTTGAAACAAGGGGGGCATAAAGCCGTTCGACCAGTTGCTGACGCCGTCGACCGGAAGGCCGCCCGGATCGGTCAGCACCAAATAGGCGGGCAGCTCCTGGCTTTCGCAGCCCAATCCGTAAACGAGCCACGAACCCAATGTCGGCCGGCCGACTACGCCGGGAATGCCGCCGTGAAAGTAGCGGATGGAAACCTCGTGCCCGTTGGCGCCGGTGTGCATCGAGCGGACCAGGCACACGTCGTCGACGATGTCGGCCAGGTTCGGCAACAGCTCCGAAATCTCCGTGCCGCACCGGCCGCGCTTGGCGAACTGCCACGGGCTGCCAAAGAGCGTCTTCGTGGCGCGGTTGATGAAGCTGAACTGCACCTCTCCCGGATACTCGGAGCCGCTCAATCGCGACAGCTCCGGCTTGGGATCGAAGAGGTCGACGTGCGATGGGCCGCCATGCTGAAAGAGGGAGATCATCGCCTTGGCGCGCGGGGCAAAATGCGGCGGCTTCGGCTTCAGATCAAAATAGGTCACTTCCTTGGGGAGCTTTGCCGGCACGGCGTTGGCCGATTGCTGCGCGCTGAGCCATGCCAGCGCGACAGCGCCAATGCCCATGGCATTCTCAGTCAGGAACTGGCGGCGGGAGAGGAAAGGAGTCATGCGTGCGTCTGCGAGCTTCGCACTGCTGGACCAGCCAGCAGTGGGACCGCGTGGGGTTTTGAAAATGATCTCTTGCTAATCCACGTACAAAAACTCGTTCGAGCTCAATAGTGCCTGGCAAAGGTTCGCGAGCGCTTGCATCTCCGGCGGCCGATCCGCGCTGGTCTGTTGCGGACGCTCTCGCAAGTGGCCGATTTGCTTGGTGAGAAAATCGCACGCTGCCTGCAACTCGTCGCGGGTCGGGATGCGCGCGTACGCCAACTGCCAGGCCCGGACGACGCTCGAAAGCTCGATTCCTTCGCTTACGGGGCCGTGGAAGCCGTCGCGCGAGTCAAAGGTGGTCGTGCCGCCGCCGTCCTGCGCGAGCGTCAGCACGACGCGCCATGAAAACGAGTCCGAAGCGACGTTTTCCAGGCAATCGGCGATGAAGTCGACGGTGTCTCCTTGCTTGACGGCGATGTTTTCGACGCTTGTCTGCGCCTCGCCATGCCGCGCCGTCCACTGTCCGACGATGCCTTGCGAGCCGGCGACGATGTGCCCGCGAACGCCGTCACCGCTTTCGCTGGCGTGGCCGAGCGTGCCACGCACGGAGAGCGTTCCGTCGGCCGGCGCCGTCCAGCGGCGGATGGCCGCGAAGCCGGGGTTGTTGCCGGGATGACCGCCATCGGCGTCGACTAGCACCCATCCGGTCGCATCGTCAGGGAGCGCCGCGCCGCCTTGCCAGCTCGACCCGGTCCAATGCGCTAGCGGCGTAAAGGACGCGGTCCGGCCGGAGCTGGCATCGCAGCCGCCATAGCCGAATTGCCAGACCGGGGCCGGCTTCCAGCTTTGCGGCAGTCCGGCGAGGAGCTCGGCGGATAGGCCCGCGGCCCGTTCGCGTTGCGCGCGATTGGCGAGCGCCGCGGCCTGGCTCAGCCAGAATTCGCCGTTCATCAGCATCAGCGATTGGGTCGCCACGGTCGACGACGGACGCGCCTCGCAATTGGTCTGCATCACCGGCGCGTCGAAGGCCTGCATCAAAGCCACGGGCTGCGTGCGGCGCTGCAGCAGGTACAAGCTGCGGCGCTGCACGTCGCCTGCCACGACGACCTGCCCGGCGTCGTCTTCCTTGACGCCGATCGGCGGTCCGAACAGCGTGCGGTCGAGCGTTCCGGTCGCCGCCAAGACGCGGTCGCGAAGCGCTTCGGCGTCAAGCCGCAAGACGTTCTGCCGCCCGTAATATCGGTTGTCGGCGTCGACAGTCGTTTGCGCTGGATCGCGCCGCGACGATTGGCGATAGGCGGTCGAGAGCAAGATCGCGCGATGCAGATGCTTGAGACTCCAGCCCGAGTCGCGCAGGTCGCTGGCCAGCCAATCGAGGACCGCGGGGTGCGTCGGCAGTGTCCCCAAACGTCCGAAGTCGGCGGGCGTCGAAACAAGGCCGCGGCCGAAGTGGTGCATCCACACGCGATTGGCGACAACACGCGCGGTGAGCGGATTGTCGGGCCCCGTCAACCAGCGAGCGAACGCCAGGCGGCGACCGGTTGTCGGCAATGCGCCATTTCGGGACGCGAACTCGACGCGGCCGCTCTCCGGGCCACAAACCGACAGAGCACCGGGGCCCACCGACTGTTTCGGTTGCCGGTAGTCGCCCCGGTGGAACAGCTTGGTTTCCGGGGCATGATCCGCGGGCTCGATCAATGCCCGCAGGAATTCTTCCACCGGCTTTCGCGCACGTATGGCGGCGATGCGTTCGTCGTATTTCTTGAGGTCGTCGGCGGCCGCCTGGTCGTACTGATACAGCACGCCCGGCGAAATGTTGACGCTCGGGTACTTCTCGAGCAATTGCTTTTGGGCGTCGGTGCGTTTGTCGGCCGGGGTCTCGTACGCGTCGCGGAGTTCGGTTTGCAGCGGCGGCGCGATTGGCGCCAATACCTGCTCGAGTGCCTCGGCCATATAGGCCGTTTGCATATTGGCGCGGGCCGTGGCGATTTTCCGCGCCTCGGCTTCGATCTGGGCGGCCTTTTCGCGATCGGCGGCGGTGTACAGCGACACGTGCCGCTCGGCGGGCGACTTCCACGCCTGCCAATCGAGCGCCGGCTCGAACACGGCCCGCAACGCGTAGTAATCGGTCTGCGGAACCGGATCGTAGCGATGGTCGTGGCACTGGGCGCAGGCCACGGTCACGCCAAGCAATGAGCTGGTCACGATCTTAAGGGTGTCGGCCACAACCTGGTTGCGCGCCTCCGGCGTGTTGTCGCCGCTGGCGGTCCCATCGGCGGCCATCCGCACAAAGCCCGTCGCGGTCAATAGCTCGATCTGCTCCGGTGTAAGATCGCCGGTGATCGGTCCGGCCAATTCGTCGCCGGCCAATTGCTCGTGGACAAACCGGTCGAACGGCTTATCGGCATTGAAGGCGCGAATGACGTAGTCGCGGTATTTGAACGCCCACGTGCGCACGGCGTCCTGCGTCGTCGCGCCGTCGCTGTCGGCATAGCCGGCCGCGTCGAGCCAATGCCGCGCCCAACGCTCGCCGTAATGCGGCGATGCGAGCAGCCGATCGACCAGTCGCTCGTACGCGTCGTCCGATCGGTCGACCACGAACTGCTCGACCTCCTCGGGCGACGGCGGCAAACCAAGCAGGTCGAAATACACGCGTCGAACTAGCGTGCGCCTGTCGGCGTCGGGTGAAAACGTCGGTCCTTCGGGCATCGCCTCGCGCAATAGCGCGTCGATGGGCGTGCGAACGCGCGGATCCGGCGACTGCGAGGAGACGGCTGGCCGCTGGATGGGGCGGAACGCCCACCAGGATCGCTCCTCTTCGGTGATCCCCAGCCCCGGGGCGATCGACGCGGGCTCGGGGCGCGCCGTCTTGGCGCCGGCGGCGATCCACCGTGCGATCGTATCGATCTCTTTGGCGGGCACCTTGCTCTCGCCCGGCGGCATCTCGCCCGCGCGAATTCGTGCCAGCAAACGGCTCCCGTCCGGATCGCCGGGCGCAAGAACCGGACCTGAGTCCCCGCCGGCGCGCTGGAAGCGCACCAACCGCAAATCGAGGCCACCCTGCTTTTCTTCGCTGCCGCCATGGCAGTCGAAACAGTGGACGCGAAGAATGGGGCGGATGTCGGATTCGAACGTCGGCGGGGCGTTCGGTTCAACCGCGGCGCCGTGACTGGCGCGCAAAGCCACCGCGATGGTCATCGCTAACGACAGGAATCGCGGCCATGGGCGCATGGCAAGGAATCCAGGGGTAGGACGGAGTTTGCCGTGCCGCGCTTGGACGGCACGAGTCAGGCAGGCTTGGTATCTGGCAGGCAGCCCCCAATTATCGGCACCGCGGCGCGCGGTAAGCAAGCCCAAAGTGGGGCCTATCGGGGCCATTCTGTTTTTCAAAATGGCGAGGCGGGAAAGGAAAAGGGGACTGGCTCCGAGCATAAACAGCGCAAGTCCTTTCAGACCAACGTTGCGTCTCGGTGCCTGTCCCACTTTCCCGCCGCTGCGCCGCCGGCAAGCTTGAATCTGTGAACGGCCCTGGGGGGCCTATTTGGCTTTCTCGTTGGCGAGGGCGTTCGGCTGCGGGAACCCGCCCAGCTCGATGAGGCGGGCCTTTGGGTGCCGCGGAGTTTCGCTATCCATCATCGCCGGACCGAGCGATCACGGGCGCGTGCTGATGCACGCGGGTTCGTACGCCACTTCTGCCCCGGCCCGGCTGGCGTTATCTTCCGACGCCATTCCATGCGACGGGAGAATCCGCGCGGCCACCTACGGGCAAGGGCGCCGCGAGGTCGCATCCATCTCCGCGTAGATACTCGTCCAGCACCCCGGCGACACGCACGACCGCGGGAGGTTGGAGCAGGTTCAGGTGGCTGCCGGCTACGTCGTGCACGGCGATGCCGCCGACCGCCCACGGGAGCCAACCGAGATGCCGATCATCGTGCATCGGCGTCGCGTGCTCCGTCGCCCGCAACAGGACCAGCGGCGCGGGCGATGGTTGCGGGCGATAGGCGACCAGGGCCCTCAGATTCGCCTCAAAAACATCGAACACCCACTTCGCGCGATCCGCGCCTGCGCCCGCGACCAGAAGCTGCACGCCTTCCGCGCGGTGGCGGAAATACTCGACCTGCTCGGCCACGGGCTGATCGCGCAGTTGCTCGATGCGACGAGGGTCTTCGCCGGGAAACAACAGCGCGATCATCGGCGCAAGGTCGCCCTCGTCAAACGCGCGATCCGCGCTGGGGATGGCGGCGTCGATCAACGCCACGAGCGATACTTCCTCTTCCGCGGCAACCAATTGCCGGGCGACTTCGAAGGCCACGACGCCCCCGGTCGACCAACCGCCAAGCCGATAAGGCCCGGACGCTTGAATCGACTTCATCGAACGGATGTAGTGGGCCGCCATCGATTCGACGGTCGCAAGCGGTGCGAGCACGCCGTCGACCCCTTGCGCCTGCAGTCCGAACAGCGGCACATCGGATGCCAGGTGCTTCGCTAACTCCAGGTAGCAGAAGACGGTGCCGCCGGCGGGATGTATCAGGAACAGCGGCGGCTGGGAGGTGCCCCGCCGGATCGGCACCAGGCAATCGTCATCTGATTTGCACGCCGCGCGGCGCAGCACGTCGGCCAGGTGAGCCACGGTCGGCTCCTCGAACAGCGAAGCCAACGGCGGCCTTCGACCGAATTCTTGCTCCAGCCGCGCCAAGAGCGTCACGGCCAGGCTGGAATACCCGCCCAGGTCGATAAAGTTGTCCGTCACGCCCACCGGCTCGACCGCGAGGACTTGCGACCAAATCGTCGCCACGCGCGCCTCCAGCACGTCGCGCGGCGCAATGTAGGGGGGCAGCGTGGCGGGGCGCGGGCAAAGGGGTTCAGGCAGCGCCGAGGCATCGAGTCGGCCAACCGCGTCCCGTGGCAGCGCGGCCACGGCGCGCCAGGCCGTGGGAATCATCGGCTCGGGGAGCCTCTCTTCGAGGAACCGGCGGAGCTGACCCAAAAGCAGACCGTGCTCGTGAGACTCGATGCCGGCGACTGAGTTCTTGGACGGCACGACGTAGGCCGCCAGTTGCGCCGCGCCTTGGCAGTCCGTATAGCCCACGACCGCCGCGTGGTCCACCAAGGGGTGTAGCGCCAGTACCGCGGTGATCTCGGCCGGAACCACGCGGAACGGCCCGAGCGCGAGCGATCCGGAGGACGGACCCATGGATTCGAGACTGCCATCCTCGTTCCACCTGGCGCGGTAGCCGGTCTTGCGGAGCTGCTTCGAGCCGGATTCGGTAACGTCCTCAACCCACAGCTCGCCCGGCATGCCGACGGGGGCGTCCTGATGAGCCCGGTCAAGGACGCGCGTCCTGGCCACATCGGGGATCGAGGGGACGCCGCGCCGGATTGGTTCTGCCAACCGCATGTCCCGCACCAGGGCGTTGGGATTCTCGATCATCTGACGCAACAGCGTGGCAAGCTGATCGAGCAGCCGCTCGGCCACTACGGCAGCATACCGATTCCGGTCGTAGAGCATCCGCAGCTTGAGCGCGGTGCCGGGCAATGCCACGAGCGTCAGCGGGTAGTTCGACGTGGCGGTGCCGTCGATGTCGCGGATCGTCACGTCCCCAGCCTGCATCTGCCCCGCGTCGTGCAAGGGGTAGTTCTCGAAGACCACGAGCGAGTCAAACAGGCGTCCGCCCGGCGTGCCCGACGCCTGGCCGATTTGCTCCAGGCTGCAATACTCGAACGGCTGCGCCTCGATTTGCAGGGTCTGGAGTCGCCGCCACAATCGGTGCAGAGGATCGTCGAGGGGCACGGGCACGCGCCGCGGCACGTTGTTCACAAGGGGACCCACGATCGTTTCGACGCGCGGAACTTGCGGTGGGCGGCCGGAAACAGCCACTCCCAGCACGACCTCTTCCCTCTCTTGATAGCGTGCCAGCAGGACAGCCCAGGCGGCCTCGACGAGCGTGCTGAGGCTCATGCGCTGCGCCTTCGCCAGTCGGGCAAGGCCGGCGTTTTCGCTCTCGGTGAGCGTCCGTTCACAATGTCCGTTCCCGGTTTCGTCCGTCAACCGCGCCCCCGCGGGACGTTCGATCGGCAGCCCGGCCGGCGCTTCCATCCCCGTCAGGCGCGATCGCCAGAAATCGCCGGCCGCGGCCCGGTCTTGTGCGGCGAGCCATTTCAGATAGTCGCGAAAATCGCCGCAACCATCGAGGTCCGGTGTCCGCCCCCGGCGCAGTTGCTCGTAGGCAACGAATACGTCGCGAAGGACTACGCCCGCGCTCCAGCCGTCGAGCAATAGATGATGGCACGTCCAAGCCAAGCTCCACTGGCTGTCGGTGGCGCGGACCAGGCAGAGCCGCATGAGTGGCGGCTTCGCGAGATCGAATCCCCGCAGACGGTCCTTCGCCAAGAGCGCCGTTTTGCGCCGATCCTGCTCTTCCTCGGGAACGCCGCGCCAATCGAGCTCGTACCACGGCAGAGCCACGTCCCGACGAACGACTTGAACCGGCTTCTTCAGACCTTCCCAGACAGGCGCCGTGCGCGTTAGGGCGTGCCGGGCGACGATTACTTCCCACGCACGCCTTAGCGCCGCGGAGTCCAGACGGCCGGCGAGCGTGCAACGGAATTGTTGCACCAGGACGTTTGAGTTCCGGTCCGCCAGCGCATGCGCCAGCATCAACTGCTGCAAGGGAGCAAGCGGCCAGATATCTTCGACGTTCTTCATCGACTGCATCCGCAAATGGCGTTCAACGACCGTGATCCAAAAGCCGAGACAAAACCGCCATATCTTCTTCGTCGACCTCCGAGAGCGGAAAATCCCAGGCGGTGACGGCGGCGGACGCGCCGCGGTACCCGACCAGGGAACGCAGCGCGACGGTGTACGCGGCGGCGAGTTGCTCGATGGTCCGTGGCCGGTGGCTGTCGGCGTCGTAGCGCCATTCGACGAACAACGACGCGTCGCGGACGTACGCAATGATCTCCCACAGGTGGCGCCGCGCGGCGCGCGGACCATAGTCGGGACCGCACGACTCGCCGGCCCAAGTGAAGGTCGCGTCCGCCGGCAGCGCGTGATCGAGCTGCCCGAGGAAGTTGAAGCATATTTCCGGCCGCGGCAGGGCCGCCAGGCGCTCGCGCACGGCGCGTTCGCTCGTCAGCCAGCGAAGCAGGCCGTATCCGATACCGCCGTTGCGCACGGCCCGCAGTTGCTCCTTGATCGCCCGCAAGAGCTCGGTCGGAGAACACCCGGGAGGGCGGCGCAGCAGCAATGGGTAAAGCGAAGTGAACCAGCCCACGGTGCGCGTCAGATCGACGTCTTCAAAGAGGTCTTCGCGGCCGTGCCCCTCCAGATCGAGATGGACGGCCTCGAGCTTGGCATAATCGCTCACCACCGCAACGAGCGCGGTCAGCAGCATCTCGTGAGGTCGGGCGCGATGGGTCGCTTGCGCGTCGCCGAGCAGCGACTGCGTGGCAGCGCGGTCCAAACCCACGCGCACCGTGCGTACCGAGCCGGCCAGGTTCGCGCCTCCGTCGAGATCGCGGACCAGGGGCGCCGCACCGCCGCCCATTGACGCCCAAAAGTCGAGCTCGCCGCGCACTTGAGGTGAATCAGCCAGCACCGCGAGGCGCTGGGCCCATTCGCCGGGCGGCGACGTCTTCGGCGCAAGCTCGATCGCAGGTCCGCGCGCGAGCTGCCCGCAGGCCGCGTGCAGGTCTTCAAGCAGGATCCGCCAACTTACCGCGTCCACGGCCAAGTGATGGATCACGATCAGCAACCGGCCGGGCCGGTCGGGACCGAGGTCGAAGTACACGAATCGCGCGAGCGGGCCATCCGCGAGATTCAGGCTCGCTTGCGTCCGCGCCGCGACCCGCTCGATCGCCTCCGCGACCTCGCCGGGGGCGGTTTGGGCAAGGTCGATTGGCTCCAGGAGGGGCATACTGTCCGGGGGCATTATCGTCTGAAGCCACGCGCCGTCCGATCGTCGTCGATACCGCGCTCTGAGCGCGTCATGATGCGTTGCCAGCTTGTCGATCGCCGCGCGAAGGGTTTCGGCGCTCGTCGGCCGTGCTACGTTGAGCAACATCGACTGGTTGAAGTGATGCCGGTCGTCGGACACCAACGCGAAAAACTCGTGCTGGATCGGCAATAGCGCCATGGGTCCGCTAAGAGGGCCTTGCGGCGCACGCGGCGCCCGGCGCGTGCCCGCCACGGTTGCCAGCGCGGCGATGGTCTGGTGCTCAAAAAGCTGTTTGGGCGTGATGCACATGCCGGCCGCTCTCGCGCGCGCCACGACCTGGATGCTGCGTATGGAGTCGCCGCCGAGATCGAAGAAGTTGTCGTACACGCCCACGCGCTCGACGCCCAATATCGCGGCCCAGACCTCGGCCAGGCCGCGCTCGATGTCGTTTGACGGCGCGACGAAGTCGCGCGCCGCGCCGCGCTCCCAGCAGGGTCGCGGAAGCGCAGCGACGTCCACCTTGGCACACGCCAGTCGCGGCAAGCGATCCATCACCACGACGGCGGCCGGAAGCATATGCGCCGGCAATCGGGCCGCCAGGAACTCCCGCAGTTGGGCCTCTGCCGGCTGCGCTTCGGAACCACAGCCAACGTACGCGACCAGCCGCTTTGCCTCGCCGGGCCCGTCCGCGACGACGATGGCCTCGCGTACCCGTTCGTGAAGCTGCAGCGCCGCCTCGATTTCGCCGGGCTCGATGCGGTAGCCGCTGACCTTCACCTGCCGGTCGACACGTCCCAGGAATTCCAGGTTTCCATCCGGTAGATGGCGGACCAGGTCGCCCGTGCGATACATCCGCGCCCCGTCGCGCCCGTGGAACACGTCCGGGACAAACCGCTCGGCCGACAGTTCCGCCTGGCCACGGTAGCCCCGCGCGACTCCCACGCCGCCGATGTAAAGCTCGCCCGCCACGCCGACGGGCACGGGGTTGCGGAATTCGTCAAGCACGTACACGCGGTTGTTCGCAATGGGTCGACCGATGGGCACGCACGATGAGGAGGTCGGCGGCAGGACTGCGGCGCCGTCGAAGATCGTGGTGGTGATCGTGGCCTCGGTCACACCGTAGGCGTACAAGAACTTCACGGCATCGCCGGTCGCGTTGCGCCATTTTCGCAGTCGATCTGCCGGAAGACTTTCCCCGCCGGCTAGCACCGCCTTGAGGTGCTGAGCGACATGCCCGCCGGATACCGCCAACTCATCCACCAGCGACGACCAGACCGGCCCCGGCAGGTGCAACACGTTCACCCCGTGCGCGCGCGACCAGTCCAGCAGGACGCGGCCCGACAACTCCGCCGGGTCGGAGTGCAAGTACAGCGCGGCCCCGCAAAGGAGCGTGGGAAAGATTTCCTCGGCGGCCGCGTCGAAGCTCGGCGACAGGAATTGCAGCATCCGGTCGTCGCGGCACAGGCCGAAGAGTTGCGCGAGCGCCAAACTGTGATTGACCAGGCCGCGGTGTTCGACTTCCACGCCCTTCGGTTCGCCCGTCGACCCTGACGTGTAGATGACGTACGCAAGATTGCCGGGACCGGATATGCGCGGAAGCGAGCGGGCGTCACAAGCGGCGATCGCGTGCTCGTCTTCATCCAGCATGACGAGGGCACGATCCCCGGGCAGCAAGCCGCGCAGATTGCCGCGCGCGACAACGAGCGACAGCCCAGCGTCCTCGATCATGTAAGCGCGGCGCGCGTGGGGATAGTTCGGATCGAGTGGCACGTACGCGGCGCCCGACTTGAGGATGGCCAGTAGCGCCGTAATCAGCTCGATCGAGCGTTCCAGACACAGCCCAACCAGCACGTCGGGGCCCGCACCACGGTCGATCAGGTGCCGCGCCAGCCGATTGCTGCGCCGATCGAGCTGGGCATATGTGACCGACTTGCCCGCGAACCACAGAGCGGCGGCGTCAGGCGACCGCCCGGCTTGCTGGGTAAACAACTCATGGATCGGCGCGTTTTCGGGAAAGTCGGCTTGCGTTTCGTTCCAGGTAACGAGCAGCTTGCGCCGCTCGTCGGTCGAAAGGATGGGCAGCTCGAGCACCTTGGCATCGCGGTCGGCCACGATGGCCGCGAGCACGGCCTGGTAGGAACCGAGCCACCGGTCGATGGTCGCCGCGTCGAACAGATCGCGGTTGTAGACGAGCGACAGCTCGAGCTGGTCGTCGCGCTGCTCGACGTTAAGCGTGAGATCGAAATTGGCCACCGGCGCGTGGTCGAACGTGGTGCCCGCGATGGACAGGCCCGGGACTTGGCGCGCCTTTAGCGGGATGTTCTGCAGGACGAACAAGGCCTGCACGACGGGATTGCGGGCCAGATCGCGCGCCGGCCGCAGGCGCTCCACCAGTTCCTCGAAGGGTAAATCCTGGTGCGCGAAGGCGCCAAGGATCGTCTTGCGCAAGGCGGCAAGGAACGCACGGAACGAGGGGTTCTCATCCAGACGGCCGCGGATGACGAGCGTATTGGCGAAGAAGCCGATCAGGCCCTCCAGTTCCGGCCGGCCGCGACCCGCTATCGGCGTTCCCAGGCAAAGATCGCGCTGGTGCGCGAGGCGTGCCAACAGGACTTGGAAGGCGCCCATCAGCACCATGAAGAGGGTGGCATGCTCATCGGCCGCCAGCGCGCGTAGCGCCGCCGCCAGCCGGCCGTCGATCCGTCGTCTGCGCGTGTTCCCTCGAAACGTTTGCACGGCGGGGCGCGGGTGATCGGTCGGCAACTCAAGCACCGTTGGAAGATCGGCCAACTCGCGCGACCAGTACCGCCAGTGCGCCTCCATCGCAGCGCCGCCCATCTGCTCCCGCTGCCAGACGGCGAAATCGGCGTACTGCAGCGGCATGGCGCCGCAGCGCGGCTCGCGCCGCTCGAGACGTGCGGCGTAGTGCTCCGCCACCTCGTTCTCTAGAACCGCCATCGACCACCCGTCGCAGACGACGTGGTGCAGCGTGAGGAGCAGAAGATTTTTGTTTTCGTCCGTACGAACCAGTCTGGCGCGGATCAGCGGACCTTGTTCCAGGTCGAAGGGGCGGATCGCTTCCTCGGTCGTGAGTCGCGCGACACGCGCTTCGCGGTCGAGCGGATCAAGCGACCGCAAATCGTCCCGGGTTAACCGGAAGGCGGCGCCGCGGGCGACGACCTGCACCGGGCGCCCGTCGACGGCATGGAACGTCGTCCGCAGCGCGTCGTGCCGGTCGATCACCGCGCGCAGGGCCTGCTCCAGCGCGACCGGGTCGAGCATGCCCTCGATCCGCGCGGCGATCGCCACATTGTAAAAGGGATTGCCTGGCTCAAGCTGGTCGAGGAACCACAGCCGTTCTTGAGGAAATGAGAGCGGCGCGGCCTCTTGCGCGGTGCGCCGCGGCCATGGCCCGTCGATGGCGCGCGGCGCTTCACCGCGCATTTGCTCGAATAGCGCGCGCTTGACGGGCGAAAGGTGCGCGACCCGCTCGTCAAGCACGTCCGGCGAGGGAGAGTTCTGTACGTGCATGGACGATTCAACGATGGGCCTGTCAGTCGACGCGATGGGATGGTTACGCGTCGGGTGTTAGTGTTGTGCCGCGTGAATGACTGGGTGCGCGCTCCCCTCCATCACCGCGGGGAATGCGGTCGTCGAGCGCGTATCGCCGTTGGCGGCGTGGGAGCGAGGCCGGGAGGCGCCGTTCCGCGGGCCGCCGTCGAGCATCGCTTGCGCTTGTTCGTCCGACAGGCTCTCGAGTTGCGCGAGCAAATCGGCGTCGGCGGCCTCCTCGGCCTTGCGTCGGGCCTCGATTAGTTCGGCCAATGCCGCGATCGTCGGCCGGTCGAAGAGCTCGCCGAGCGGAAGCTCGACGCCCAGCCGCCGCGAAAGACGGCTCGCAAGCTGCGTCGCCAGAAGACTGTGTCCCCCGAGCTCGAAGAAATCGTCGAAGATGCCGACGCGCGGGACGCCCAACACTTCGGACCATGCCGCGGCCAGCATCGATTCGATCGCGTTACGGGGAGCGACGTACGACTCCGCGGCCGGCCCACGCGCCGGTGCTTGCCACGCGTGCAAGGCGTCCAGCGCACCGTCGAGAAACAACTGCCGGCAGGCATGGCGTTGCACTTTCCCGCTCGTGGTCTTGGGAATCGTCCCCGGGCGGACGAGCACGACGCCGCCGACCACCAGGTCGTGCGATTCCAAGAGCGCCCGGCGAACGGCAAGCGACACTTCGTCCAGATCGACGGTCTTCGGCCGCGCGACTTCCTGCACCACGATGACCTGCTCCCGACCGTCTTTCTCGATGGCGAACGCCGCGCCGCCCCAGGGCCTTAGCGCCGCGTGGGACGACTCGACCGATTGCTCCAGGTCCTGCGGATGATGGTTCCGGCCGTGAACGATGATCAAGTCCTTCAGCCGGCCACTGATGAACAGCTCATCGCGATCGAGGAATCCCAAATCGCCGGTTCGCAGGAATGGCCCGTCGCCGGCCGCGGTGTACGCCCGGAACGTCGCGGCCGAATCCTCGGGTTTGCGCCAATACTCGCTTGCCACGTTGTCGCCGGCGACCCATATTTCGCCGACCTGCCGCGGCGCCTGCACGGCGCGCGACCGCGGATCGACAATGATCAGCCGCTGTCCGGCGGCACTCTTGCCGCAGCCGACCAAGGCCCGCGCGTGCGCCGCCTCGGGGCCGACCTCGACGGCCTTGTTTTGCGAAAGCTGTTCGAGGTCGAAGAGACGCACGGCAGGCGAAGTGCGCCGCTCGGCCGCGGAAATCAAAAGAGTGGCTTCCGCCATGCCGTAGCACGGCGTGAAGATTTCGCGCCGCACGCCGCAGGGGGCGAAGGCCTCGACGAAGCGGTCGATCGTCGCCGCGCGGACAGGCTCCGATCCCGATAGCGCGAGCTGTAGGCAACCGAGGTCCAGCCCTGCGCGCTGTTCGGGCTTGATCTTCCGCGTGCACAAGTCGTAGCCAAAATCGGGCGCGGCAATGGTCGTGGCGCGGTAGGCGGCCACCGCCTGCAGCCAGGCGAGCGGCCGCTGAAAGAAAGCCACCGGCGAAAGCATGACGTTGCGCCGCCCGCTGTACCAGCACTGCAGCACGCCGCCGATGAGGCCCATATCGTGGTACGCCGGCAGCCAGGTGCAGGCGACGGCGTCGTCGACGTCGATCGCTTGCTCCATTTGCGCCATGTTCGCCAGCACGTTGCCATGCCTGACCAGGACGCCTTTGGGCGCGCCCGTCGATCCGGAGGTGTACTGGAGAATGGCCGGCGTCGCGCGATCCAATGGTGGTGCCGTCCATCGCTCAGCGAGCCGCGGATCGGCGTTGTCACTGGGCAGGAGGGTGCGCAGTGCTGGAATTTGACCGAGAACTGCTTCAGCCCAGCCCAGGTCGGACGCCGTTCCGAGAAGCAAGGTCGCCTGGGCGTCGTTGACGATCGCTGCCAGGCGCGGCAGCATCCGGGCAACGCGCAACGGTTCCAAAGGATAGACGGGCACGGCCACCACGCCGGCATAAAAGCAGCCGGCCAAGGCGGCGAGGTAGTCGAGCCCGGCGTCATACATCAACAGGGCGCGATCGCCGGGATCGCAGAACCGCCGCAGGTGCGCGGCCATGGCCCGCGCCTGCCGGTCCAGCTCGCCGTATGTCCGATGCTCGGCCGCGGGCGGTTCTTCGCCGGAAAGTGCCGACAGAAACGTAAAGGCGACCTCGTTCGGCTGCGAGTCGGCCCGCGCGCGAAACACTTCGACCAGGCTGTGGGCCTTTCGTCCGAATTCGCCCGCTCCCTGGGCTGGCAAGTCTCTCTCTGGCGTCGCCACTTTCGGTTCCTCGTCTGTTCCCCGGTAACGCTCAAACTTGCTGTCGCAATGCCACCGTGGGCGGCAGCCTCGCCGCGCGCAGTGCCGGGTAAATGGCGCCGACGATGCCGATCAAGACGGCGATCAAGATTCCCTGGACAATGACCGGCGGAGACACTCGTCCGCTCACCAGGCCGTTTGTCGCGGGAGCCCGGCTCAACACATAGGTCATGGCAAGAGCAACAAGCGTGCCGATCATCCCCCCTAGAATGGCGAGCATGCTCGACTCCATTAGGATCATGCGGACGATGCGGCTTTGGCGCCAACCGATCGCCCGCAGAATGCCGATCTCGCTGGTCCGCTCGAAAACCGCGATGATCATCGTGTTCAGCATGCCGATGGCCCCGATCACAAGCGCGATAGCCGACGTGCTCCAGGCCATGGCGCGGGCGATCTGGATCTTGGCGTCGGTGGCCACGTAGTTCTCGGTGGCCATGGCCGAAGCGCCCACGCCAAGCGACTGGATCTCGCCGAGGACCCGTGGTATCGCCGCCGGGCCACGCCCCCGATCGACTGCCACGTTGAACGCCGTCACCTGGCCCTGCTGATCGAGCATCCGCTGCAGCTCGGTGAGCGGAACGACCATCGCGCCGTTTTCGAAGATGTTGTTGCGGTCGTAAACGCCCACGACCTGGAACTTTTCGTCCTCGTAGATCTCGATTTCATCGCCGACGTCTTTGCCGAGGTTGGCCGCCAGGATGCGGCCCAACAGGACCGCGCGATGATCTTCGGGCGTGAGCGCCCTGCCGGCAACGAGTCCCTGTTCGCGCGCCATGTGTCCCGTGGATTCGAGCCCTTGAACCACCACGCCGACCGGACCTAGCTCTTCCAGCGACACCACGTCCAAGAGCACCGGATCGACCGAATCAACGCCGTCGAGCGCGGCGATCTTCGCGCCGATCGACTGATCCAATTCGGCGCTCATGCGATCCGCCGCTCGGGCGCGGACCACCACGATGTCGATGCCGTGCCCCTGGTACAGGTCGAGAAACGATCGCTTGAATCCGTCGGCAATGCCGACGAGGGCCACGACGGCCGCCACGGCCACGGCCATGCCGCTTATGGTGAGCGCCGAGCGAACTTTTCGCCGCGTGATGTTCCGGTAAACCAAGGTAACCAGACGCATGGCCCTCTTCCCCAACGCTTAAGGTCGCTCGGCGCGGCTTTCCGCGGCCTGAAAGTCACCGTAGTCTGCCTGGACTATGCCACTGTCATGATCGGACGCCGCTCCCTTGTGCATCGAGCCGAACTGGTGGCGGAATGCGTTGAAACCGCCAGAGCCGGTGCGATGACTTCGTTCGTAGCGATTCGAGCGGCTTGCAGCTTCCGCGGCACCAACCGCAAAACCCGCGCCTTCGCGTCTGTCGGAGCGGTTGGGAGACGGCGAATCACGCGCGACGCCCCAGCCTGCGGCTGCGTAGGGGCGGATCGGTGGGGCTTTGACGGCGACGGGCAAAGGCGCCTAAGCGACCCAGGAGAACTGCAAAGTCCTGAGAGAGGGGGTCAGGCACATTTTTCGGGCAGGCGTCCTTCGGAAGAATTGAGAAATGGTTTGCGCCGAAGAATGAGCCAGACCTCGGACTTTGCGGTTCTTTTGCCTAGCGACCCAGGGCCGTTCACGGATTCAAGCTGGACGGCGGCGCAGCGGCGGGAAAGTGGGACAGGCACCGAGACGAAACGTTGGTCTGAAAGGGCTTGCGCTATTTATGCTCGGAGCCAGTCCCATTTTCCCGCCTCGCCATTTTGAAAAACAGAATGGCCCTGCCTAGCGACCCGAGAGCCTTTCCATCGTCGGCTCCGGCTGCCAGAGATAAAGGAACGTCGGCAGCCGAGCCCGTTCCAGCCCAGGCATGCTCAGCGGAAGAATAGTCGACTGCAGGGGCACGTTGGGGGTCATATCGTAGGGGGTGCGGGCCCGGTCATTCAATCGATGCAAGACGACGACGCTGGCGCCCGGCGCTCCGGCCATCTGGGCGGCGATCTCGACGGCGCTGTCCAAGTAGCCGATCGTGTCGATCAACTGCAGTGCGAGCGCCTGATGCGCCGTGAACACGCGGCCGTCGAAGACGTCCGCCGGGGCCGCGGCCAGCGGCGGCCTCCGCTCAATCACGACGCGGCGAAATCGCTCGTGAAACTCGTCGGCCATCTTCTGCAGGATCGCCCGGGCGGCGTCGCTTTGGGATTGAATCGGCGTTCCCAGATCGATGTTTTCGCCGGCTTTGATCGGCGCGCCGACCACGTTGAACTGGGCCATCGCGTCCTGAAGATTGTAGAGATTGAGGATGACTCCGATGCCGCCGGTGATCGACGTGGGGTGTGCGACAATATGGTCGGCGCCCGTCGCCAGGTAATACGCCCCGCCCGCGCCCACGTCCATGAGGCAGGCCACGACGGGTCGGCCGGTGCGAGCTTTGAACGACTGCAAGTCGTGCCACAAGATGTCGGAGGCGGTGACGCCGCCGCCGGGGCTATTGATTCGCAGCACGACGGCCGCGTAGCACGGATCGCGGGCGATGCGATCTAGCTTCTCGCGAAACAACGCGACCGGATTCTCGCCGTCGCTGTACAGGCCCGTCATCGGCTGGTTGACCAATAGCCCGTCGACGTCCACGAGGGCAATCCGCCGCGCCGCGCCCGGTTCAGCCGGCGAGACGGTCATGGGCGTCAGTGGTTGCAGGGCGCGGGGGCTGGGACTTTCGAGGGCGACGCGATTGCTGGTCACGACGCGCAGCGGTTGCCTGCAGCCCGCCGCGAACGACAGGGGCACGAGCAAAAATGCCCAGCCGATGCGGCTGCGATCCATGTCCTACCATCCGTGGTGATTGCCTGCCCTGGCGGATCCGTCCGCACGTCTCGGGCGCGCTATTTGCCTTTATTCGTATCGGCCCCGCGTCGTCGTTGGCGACAGGGGGGTAAGTGCGGTGCAAGCCCGAAGTGCGGGACCGTCGGCGGCCGTTTCAGTCACCTATGATAGTTTGTAGGGATTAGGGGCAATCTAGCTCTAAGTCAGGCGACAGGCCCCTCAGACGACGGTGATCCGCGATGCTGCTCGCTCCGCGACCAACGCGCTGCCCAACGAACCAACCGCTCGGGGCCGTTCACCCCTTCCTAATCGCTCGCTTCGTGCTTGAGCCGGGCGCCATTCACGTCTGGTGCGCACCTGTGGCAGCGAGCGAGTTTGCCCGAGGCCGCCTGGCGGCGCTGCTGTCGGCGGACGAGCAGGCTCGTGCGGCGCGGTTTCATTTCCACCGCGATCGCGACCGGTACATCGTTGCCAGGGCGACCCTGCGCCGGCTGCTCGGCGAATACACGGGCGTCGCGCCGGACCAGCTCATACTCCGCTACGGACCGCACGGCAAGCCGGAGCTGGACCATCCCGAGTCGGGCCGCGCGATCCAGTTCAACGTGTCGCATCGCGGCGAGTACGCACTGTACGCGCTCGCCTTGAGGCGGCGCGTGGGGATCGATATCGAGCCGTTGCGGGCGGTGTCCGAGGCGCAACGGATCGCGCGCAGTCACTTCACGCATTTGGAATCGCGTTTGATTTGCGAGGCGACGGAGGAAGAGTCGCGCGAGCGCTTCTTCCGGATTTGGACGCGCAAGGAGGCGGTGATCAAGGCGGTCGGGACCGGGCTTTCGATGCCACTTAATGAGTTTCAAGTGACCGACAATCCGGAACGGGACACTTCCTGGCAAGTCGTGCGGGTGCCTTCGCAACCCGACGCCGCGTGGGCCGTATGCGACCTGACGTTTGCCGAACGTTACCGCGCCGCGCTGTGCGTCGAGGCGGGGCCTGGGGAACTGTTCTTCGGACGCGTGCAGACGGCTGACCTGTCGGCGTTTGACACCCTCGGGCTTCGTCCTATCCTTGCATGACTCAATTCCTATGAGCCATTCAGCCGTTATGCCTGACGAACTGCTGCGGGCCGACGGGCTGACGAAGGTCTACCCCGACGGCAACGTCACGGCGCTATCGGCCGTCGATCTTTCGATCCGCCGCGGCGAGTTCACGGCCATCGTGGGAAAAAGCGGCAGCGGCAAGTCGACGCTGTTGCACATCCTGGGATTGCTCGATGCGCCGACCGCCGGCGAGGTCTACTTCGAGAATCGCCCGGTTAGCCGCCTGTCCCACGCCGATCGGGTGCGCGCGGAAAAGATCGGCTTCGTCTTCCAGTCGTTCCACCTGTTGCCGATGCTGACCGCGCTTGAGAACGTGCAGGTGCCGATGCTGGAAGGCCCCCTCGCCGCTAAAGAGCGCGTGGTCAAGGCGGCGCGACTCCTGGCGCAAGTCGGCATGTCGCCTCGCGCCGGCCATCTGCCGCACAACATGTCCGTGGGCGAACGCCAGCGCGTGGCGATCGCCCGCGCGCTGGCTAACGATCCCGTGCTGCTCTTGACGGACGAGCCCACCGGGAGCCTCGACTCCTCGACCGGGGAAGAGATCCTGAAATTGTTTTTCGATTTGCACCGAACGACCGGCATGACCGTGGTCTTGGTGACGCACGACCTGAAAGTCGCCGAGCGGGCCGGCCGGGTCGTTCGGATTCGTGACGGACGCATCGAGTCGGATCAACGCCGATTGGTTGGCGCGTCGGCGGGCACCTGAAGGCGCGAGAGCAACGACATGCCACAACCGTTTGTTACCACCTCGATGCCTCGCGGCCGCGCCGTCGCCTGGTGGCTTTCGCTCGCGCTACTGGCAAGCGGAGGTTCCGCTGGGGCCGCTTCCCCGGAAGTCTTTGAAGACCTGATAACACGTGGCGTGGCAGTGGAGTCGGGGGAGCGCCTGACGGTTCCCGGCCCGCGATTGCCGGACGGCCTCACCCGCGAGCAGCAAGACAAGGCGTTGCGCGAGGCGGCCGGCAAGCATCCGCTCGATCGCTTCCTGCGCGATTCGATCGTCGCCCCCTTTTCCTTTGACATCACGTCGGCGGATGATGCTTCAGGCAAACGGCGCGGCCAGCGCGTCGACTTTTGCTTCGTGGCATATGGAAGGATCCAATCGATCATCCATCACGACCTGTTCCAGGAGCTGGTGGGCTCGCAGGAGGCGCGCGAGCCGGACGCCGAGCGCACGTCCGTTCGGACGCTGACGGCCGACGAGTTGCAATCGCGCGGCCTTGCGCCGCGGAAGACCGCCGGCGTGGACGAGACCTACGTGCTGGTGGACGTTCCCATCCTGAACCGAGTGCGGCTTACCGGCGTGGGCTTCGGCCAGCGAGAGAACCACCAGGAATCGCTGGTGGCCGCCATGACGCTCGACGAACGATTCCGCGACGATCCGGACTTTCCCAACCGTTGGCGATCGATCGGCAGGGACGCGCAGGGTAAGACCACTGTGGGCCCGGCCACCCCGTATGCCGGCATCGGGGGCTATATCAAGATCACCCAATT
The DNA here is from genome assembly GCA_016191115.1 of Planctomycetia bacterium. Taxonomy (GTDB): domain Bacteria; phylum Planctomycetota; class Planctomycetia; order Pirellulales; family JACPPG01; genus JACPPG01. Next base: position 68,467 of record JACPPG010000028.1, read on the forward strand.
GCAAGAGCCGGCGGGGGCGATATTCATCGAGTGCCACATAGCGTTCGATGAGCCCCAGGGGTGGTTCGGTGGGAAGAACCTGTTGCGCTCCAAGTTGCCGCTGGTCATCCAGGACAACGTCCGCGCCTTTCGCCGCAAGCTTGCCAAAGAGAGCTAGGTTGAGCGTCCGCAGCTCGCTAATCGAGGGACGAGCAGTGGGCGTTTTTTCGGCGGGAAGGGCAGGCGACGATCTAGGCCGGGAGTTGCTCGGCGAACTGCCAGCGCACGCCCGCGGCGTCTTCCTCGGCCAGGAATTGGAGCAGCGGGTGCTTCTGACGGCCGTTCAGGGCCTCGACCGCATCCTGCAAGCGGCGCAGCGGGCTTGGGTCGGCCTGCACGGGCAACGGATTGTCGACGCGACGCGGCCAATGCTCCTCCTCGAAGGCCGCGAGGATGATCTCCTGGTCCGCCGACGGCACCTTGTATTGCCTCACAACCAGGTTGCCCACGCGCAACTCCGCGCGATCGCGATCCCATTTCGGCGCGTGTTTGCCGTTCTGCGATCGCGGGGCCGGCCGAAGCAGCCTGGCCGCGGCGCCCATCGAAGTCGCCACGGGCGGGGGCGGCCGATGGGCGAAGCGGCGGGCGAACTCCAGCCCTGTCGGACTGAGCACGAAGCACGCCTCGTGGTCGAGGATCAGGCGCTCGCAAGTGAGGAACCTGCGGGGACCGTCCTCGCAAGGCGCGCTTTCGCGCGCATGCTGGACCAGCCCCTTTCCTACCAGCCAGCGAACATCGCTGTTGGTGATTCCCAGTTGCCGCAAGCTCGCCAACTCGACGGCGAAGTCCCACGTTCCCTGCCCGAGGTCGTCCGCGTAGTCGTGGGACTCCAGCAGCAAACGCAACGCCGAATCGACTCGGGACGGAATGATCGACGCTTCCTTGAGCGGAGGAATTCGCTCCTCCACGACACTCGTCGCGGTTTCCTCTATTTCACACGAAGTCTCCATAGCGGCATTTCCCGTTGTGCTTCCTCACGGTGTCTGGCAACGATGACGCAACAAGCGAGCGACGCGCGTTCATAACCAGCTTTCCGCTAACGTGGATATCCATTTTGTCGACTGGCCTTGCGGGCAATGGGCGGCGAGAAGGGAAATCGCCTCCTTGGCGCACACGCCGCACGGAGAAGGACGCTCCTGCGAAGCGCGACGCCTGAAATCGCCGCGATTTCGAGCCCCAGGGTGATGGCCCGAATGCGCTTCGTGGCCCGCACACGCGCGAGAGGCCGTCGCGACCTTCTCGATCCGCGTCCATTTGGCCAAGCGCCACAGATCCAGCGATGTCTAGTGCCGCATTGACTTCAAAGAAGCCGTTTTGCTTCTCGCCCACGGTGCAGCGGTCCATCGCCAGTCGCACAAATCGTACTCGAACAACTGAAGGCAGAGTTTATCAGATTGAGAGGTCGTGTCAAGAAAACGCTTGCGCGCGTACTGGCAATCGATCGCATGCCGATTCGGGCACGCGCGCCATCTAATATCGTGTGTACGAGACGACGGGTGGCCGCGGATTGCTCCCCCGCGCATTGCTCGCCGAGACGTAATTCTGGGGGGGGGCGAGCCGTGTGCACGGGCGGCGGTGCGAGACACTAGACGGACGCGCCGCTGAGCAAATCCAAAGCAAGGAGCACGGGACCGCGCGGCACCGCGGCCAAGACCCGGCGTCAGTTGCTCGACGTTCGATGGATGCACGTTTCCTGCACCCACTGGCCGGCGAGCCGACGGCGGCGCAGCGTCGCCCGCCCCCCCAAAAGGCGGCGGGCGTTGGCGTGCCGATCCACGCTCGGCAGCGGCACGTGCACGAGCACCACGCGCCCGCCGGGGGCGAGCACCCGTGCGATTTCCGCGAGCGCCGCCGCGCGGAGCGGCGTTCGCTCGACGATGACGCGCCCGACGCTCTGGTCGGCCAGGGGAATCGCCTCGGCTCGGCCGACGATCAGCCGGGGGATCAACTCGCCTCGGCCGGGGTCCAAGGTCTTGTGCCGGCGATAATTGAGGTTGAACGCTTTGGCGTGGCGCCCTTCGCCGCCAATGTCAAGCGTAATCGTCATGCTTTGGCTCATTCCTGATCGCGGGCCGGCAACCGCGGCCCAGGAGAACTGCAAAGCGTCCTGGGAGAGGGGGTCAGGCACATTTTTCGGCCGAAGGTCCTTCGGAAGAATTGAGAACCGCATGTGCCGACAAAATGAGCCAGACCCCGGACTTTGCAGTTCTCCTGAACCGCGGCCGAAAAAAATTGAAATGCCGAGGGGGTTCATTGTAAACTTGAGGCGGGGATCGGGCGACCGTGGACATGCTGACCAGTTCTACCCCGGAGCTTTTCGCGATGCAGCATTCCCATCTGAAACCGAATCGTTTGGACGTCTTCGGCGACTCGATGCTCAACAAATTGCCGGCCCGCAGTCGCCGGCAGCGCAAACGGCAGGCCAGCAAGAAGCGGCGGGCCATGTTCCACAGCCGGGGCAACGAAACGATGGACGACTGACCATCCGAGACGTCGGTAAGGCTTCTTCGATTCACAAACGCCATGGATGGCGCGCCGGCACGAATCGCCGCGCCCGCGGAGGAATGCTTCGCGGCGGAGCGGCTTTCGCAGCCTTGATCCCAGGGGCGCGTTGCCGCATCATTGGTCGATTTGCCGCTACATCGGCCGGGGTCGACCGCACCAGTCCTGCCTTGCCTGCGGGCCGACACCCGCCGGTGGCACGTTAGGGCCACCCCTCGAAACGGTTAGGTTGCTAACTCGTAATTTGCCGCGGTCCGAACGGCGTCATAGCATTGACGTAGGGAATCTGCGACCGGGGGTCCTCTGCCCCGAATGCAATGAGTCTCGTCTCCGCGCGGTTTCACCTCGCACCGCCTGCGCGCGATTCATTTCTTGTCGGAGCCGTGGGTTGCCCTGATTCGGGCCACGAGAATCCCAGGGGCCGCACAAGAGGGTCGCCAACCACCCTCGCTTGACAAGTGGAGGCTCTTCGATGGCGTCCGACACCGCACCGAGCGCGAGCATTGCGCGCCAACTGCAGCGCTCGCAGGAGCGGCTGCAATCGATCCTCGACACGGCCTATAGCGCCTATGTGGCCATCGACGAGCAAGGGCTCATCATCGACTGGAATCGCCAGGCCGAGGCCACCTTCGGCTATCCGCGTGAGGAAGCCCTGGGCCGGGCATTGGCGCACATGATCATCCCGCCGCCGTACCGTGGCCGCCATTTGGCAGGGTTACAAAGATTCCTCGCCACCGGCCAGGGTCCGGTTTTCAACCGCCGCCTGGAGATGGAGGCCCGCCACCGCGACGGGCACGAGTTCCCCGTCGACTTGACCATTTGGCACTTGCGGGACGAGCACGGCTGGACATTTCACGCCCTGGTGCACGACGCCACGGAGCTGCGCGAGGCGCAGCGGCTGGCCATGGCGGCCGAGCGGCAGGCCGCGGCCGGCCAACTGATCACGCTTTTGGCGCAAGAAAGCCGCAATCCGCTGCAGCAGATCGAGATGTGGTCCGAAATGCTGTCGCTGGAAGTGCAGGAGTGCCCCACCGCGCGGGCGGCCGTGGCCGAGATTCAGAAGGCGCAACAGCGGCTGGTTCAACTGTTGACCGACGTGCGGGGATACGCGGCGCCGCTGCAGTTGACTCCGCAGATGGTAAATCTGGCGGAAGTCTGGCGCGAGGCGTGGCACGAGGTGACCCAATTGCCCTGCGACCGCGCGGCCGAGCTGTTCGAGGACGCCGACGCCGTCGACCTGTGGTGCCGCGTCGATCCCGAGGCGGCCGAACAGCTCTTCCATCACGTCCTGAGAAGCGCGATTGCGCGGGCTGGCGAGCCAGCCGAGATTTGCATCGCCTGTTTCGACGACACGAGCGGCCGGCCGTCGCTGCGCGTGGCCGTGCGCGACAACGGCCGGCCCTTGTCGGACGAGGAGCGCCGGCAATTGGAAGTTCACAATGGCTCGCAACCGGGGGAACCGAACGCCGAAGCTGAGTCCGAGGACTTCAGCATGGCGATCGCCGCGCGGATCGTCGAGGCACACGGCGGCCGGATCGCGGCCGGCACCGGGCAATGGGCAGGAGGCGAAGTTGTGATCGTGCTCCCGCGCGCGGGCGGCAGCGCCACCTGAAATGCCCTCCACTCGCACAGGCGAGCCCACGGGTTGATCCCGTAGGTCCTGTCCGCCGGCACAGCGAGCCCTCGTTCCCTTAATCGCCGCGGAGCGCGGGCACGATCGGCGCCTGCAGGACGGCCCAGGCCGCGACGGCGCCGGCCACCAGGCCGATCGCCAGCACGGCGATCAAGGTCCCTGCCAGAGCGAGCCACGGCAGGCCCGCCCCTCCGACAGCAAGGTGAGGCGCCACGGCCACGAGCGCCGCGGCGGCCCCGGCGGCCAGTCCGCCGGCCAGCAGTAGGGCGTTCTCCCATAGCACGATCCGCGCCACAAGTGCCCGGCGAAACCCGGCCGCGCGCAACAGCGCCAGCTCGCCGCGCCGCTCGATCACGTTGCGAAGCTGCACGGTCGCCAGGCCGAACGTGCCCAGCAGCAAGCCCAACCCGCCGAGACTCTGGAACGTCGACAAGTACGTGTTTTGCACGGCGGAGTAGGCCGCCAGGCGATCGACGGTACGCTCGGCATCGAGGCCGAAATCGCCTAGTGTCGATTCCAGTGCGGCGGCCGCGCGGGGAGCTTGATCGCGCGGCGCGTCGACGAGGAAGAAGCGATAACCGCTGGTGTCCGGGAAGTGCTCGAGGAAGGCGCGCTCGCCGATCAATAGCACGCCTTGCAGGATGCTGTTCTTCAACAAGCCCGCGACCTGCATCGAGAGCCGGCCCCCGCGGCCGTCGGCGATGTCGTAGGTGCTGCCCACGCCGGACAGGTGCAGGCTGTACTTCGCCGTCGCCTCGTCGATAACGACCGGCACGGCGTCGCTGCCCGGCGCCGCATCGGGCAGCGGCTCGTCGAGCAATTGCCACGGGTTGGCGGTGCCGCGCGGCCCGCTGGCCCAGGCGAAGCCACCGCGCGCCAGCAAACTCTCTGGCACGCCGAGCACGCGTGGTTGTTCCGTGTGGTAGAGATTCAAGCAGCTTGCGTCCGCGCCGCCGGCTGCGCGCAGGGCGAAGATATGGGCGCCCGCCAGGGCCCTGCGATCGGCGGCCGAGAACCCCAGTTCAAGCTGGCCATCATCGGTGTTGAGGTCCTGGTAGATCGGCTGGTCACTTTCGGCCACGAGGGCGAATCCGCCGGTGCCGCTCTCCCGGCTGTCGGGCGCCGCGTTCGGATCGAGCCGAAACGCGCTCACGGCAATGATCAGAAAGCTGGCCGCAGCGATCAGACCCACGGTCAACGTGCTGCGGCCCGGGTGGCGCGCTGCGTTGCGCACGGCGAGCCGGGCCAGCGGGGCGCGACCCGTCACGATCGCCGAGCCCCCCGCTGCGCTCCGCAGCCGCGCCGGCAAGAGCGTGAGTAGACCGGCCAGCACCAGCGTTCCCGAGCCGAAAAACGCGCCGGCCTGCGCGGAGGCACTGAGCCGACTCCCCGCTGCGCCCAATGCCACGGCCAACGCCAGCGCCGCCCATCCCATCCGCCGCGGCCACCGCGACGGCCCGCTAGCGCCGCCCGCCGTCTCGATGACGCGGCTGGTTAAAAGCGATCGCACTTCGTAGCGACCCAGCCGCCGAAGCGAGAACCAGATCGTAACGAGCGAGATCACAACGCTCGTCAGCCAGCCCATCGCAAGGCTCATCGGCGTCACGTAGAGGCGCAAGAAAGGGGTCGTGATCGCGGCCAGCCACCAGGTGCGCAGGCCGGCCAGCATCAGCCACGCGTAACCGGCGCCCAGCGCGAGGCCGACGAGTGCCCCGATACTCGCGACGATCGCGCCTTCACCCATCAGTAGCCAGCGCACTTTGCGCACCGGCCAGCCGACGGCCAGGAGCACGCCGACTTGCGGCGCGCGCTGCTCGACGCCCAGGCGAAAGAGGATCGCCACCAGCATCACAGCCGCGGCGATGATGAAGAAACTGAATCCAAGGTAAAGGCCGCCGAACGAGGTCGTCCCCTGCGAAGCCCACAGGGCCTGCAGCTTCACCGGTTGAAGAACGAAGCCCATCGCCGCCGGATCAGGCCTGAGTTGCACGGCCAGCGACTCGGCGGTTCGCCCCTCGCCTGGCGGGATCCGCAGCGACGTCGTGTCGCCGAAGCGGCTTCCCCACAGCTTCCGCCCGGTCGCTAGCGCGACGTACGCCTTGGGCGTGGCCTTGTGGTCGTCCCAGTACTGCTCATCTTTTGGACGAATCCGCTGGCTGTCGAACGGGAACGGCGGATTCCAGTCGGCGATCGACAACTGGTCGGTGACGCCGGGGAGCGTGGGCGTCAGGTTCGGATCGGCCGCGGCGCCGGTGAGCGCCACGATCGCTGCCAATCTCAATGCCACGGTCTTCTCGCGGACATTGCCATGCGTGCTCTCCGGCTCGAAGTACGTGACGCGGATGGTGTCGCCCACTTTGGCGTTCAAGTCCTCGGCCGCCCAATCCACAAGCGCGATCTCGTCGTCGGCCAAGGGCGCTACTGGCTTGCCGTCGGGCGCGACAAAACCACCCAACGGCGGTTGCGGCGCGAAGTCGATGGCCGCGATCGTCGAGTAGGGAATCTCGCGCTCGCCGTCGGCCAGCGTGTTGGCCAGATACGTGAACGCCGGCTGAGCGCCCAGCGGCCCGAAGGCCTTGACGGCCGCCGCGACGGCCGCCGGCTCGAGCAGCATGCGGTCGCTTTCCAAGAGGAAATAACCGGCCGGCACCTGGCGGATCGACAGACCGTAGTCGATTAGTTCAGGGTGGAGCAGCGCCTGCAGCTTGTCGTGGTCGGCGGCAAGCGCCGACAACGACGGCGGCGTTTCGCGTGGCGCCGGCTGATGGCCGACCAGAATCGCGTTCACCTTGTCCGGCTGTTTCAGCACCCGCTGCACGTCGCCCAGGTTCAGAAAAGCGTTGCGCGGCATGGCCTGATTAGGCCGCAGCACGAACGATTCCATCTCGCCGGCGCCGAGAATCCGCGCCACCTTCAGCCGCAGCGTGGTGACCGTTTCCGTCTTGCGGCCCAATGGGCTGTCGGCTGGCACCTCGCGGGCCACCGGCAGGCGGACGATGCACTCGCCGCCAGGCGCCAGCCCGAGTTCGGTGGCCAGGGCTTCATTCAAGGATATCTCGCCCGGTGCCGGCGGTGCCAGATCTTTGGCCGAGGGAGAACTGCCCAATGCAAAGACTGCTTTGTCGCAGCCAATCAAATTCACGCGCGCCGCACGGGCGTGCGATGCGGGGCTCTCGACCGTGCCCTCTAGGACTATCGCTGGGACGGCCAACTCGTGCGATTGCCGAAACTCTGGTTCAGCGGCGAGCTCACTGGCCAGCTCGGCGCGAAAGAACCGCGGCACGACGAGCGCCTCGTCGACGCCCTGCAGCCGATCGAGGGCCAAGTGCCGCAGGCTGCCGCGGACCGAATCGCCGACGGCCAGGGCGCCGGTCAGCACGGCCGTCGCCGCCGCCACGCCCAGCACCACGGCCACGTTGATCCGCCAGTGGTGGACGACTCCGGCGGCGATCAGGCGGACAAGCGACATGCCAGTTCCACACGAATGGAGCGACCTAAACAAAAACCCGTCTCTGCGCCAAGTGTTCACTTACACGTTGCCGCCGACCTTGGCTTCCGCCGCCGCGCCGCGCTCCGCCTGCGCCACCACGCGGTTCACCGCGTTGAGAAACGCCTGGGCACTCGCCTCGACGCTGTCGGTCGACACGCCGCGGCCGCGGAACACCGCTCCTGCGTGCTCGACCTCGACCGTGACCTCGGCCTGCGCGTCCTTGCCGATCGTCACGCTGTGGACGTTAAAGTCCTTGCAAACGACCTCGACGCCGGTGATCCGCTCGATGGCGCGGAACAGGGCGTCGAAGGGCCCGTCGCCGGCCGTGACTTCCTCGGTCAACACTTCGTCACCGCGCTTGACGGTCAGGGCGACCGTCGGCACCTGGCCCGATTCGGCCACGAGCCGGTAGCCGGCGATGGTCCAGGTCTCGGGCACGTCGCGGATTTCCTGCTCGATCAGGGCGGCGATGTCGGCGTCGTAGACCTCCTTCTTCTTGTCGGCCAGCACCTTGAACTGGTCGAAGACGGTTTGCAGTTGCTCGTGCGTGAGGTGATAGCCCAGCGCCTTGGCCCGGTCGCCCAGCGCCGCGCGGCCGCTGTGCTTGCCTAATACCAAATCAGTCTTGGCAAAACCGACGTCCTCGGGCCGCATGATCTCGTAGGTGGTGCGCTCCTTGAGCATGCCGTCCTGATGGATGCCGGCCTCGTGGGCGAAGGCGTTGCGGCCGACGATGGCCTTGTTCCTTTGCACCTGGATGCCGGTGATGTTCGACACCAGACGGCTGGTGGGGACCAGCCTTTGCGTCACGATCTTGGTCGTCGCGTGGTAGTGGTCCTGCCGCGTCCGCAGCGCCATCACGACCTCTTCCAGCGAGCAGTTGCCGGCCCGCTCGCCGATGCCGTTGATCGTGCACTCGATCTGGCCGGCGCCGTTCTCGACGGCCGCCAGGCTGTTGGCCACGGCCAGCCCGAGGTCGTCGTGACAGTGGGTGCTGATCACGGCGCGGTCGATGTTCGGCACACGGTCGCCGAGGGCCCGGATCACGCCGCCGACGTGGGCCGGCGTGCCGTAGCCGACCGTATCGGGAATGTTGACGGTCGTGGCCCCGGCGTCGATCGCCGCCTCGACCACGCGGCACAGGAAGTCGAGCTCGGTCCGCGAGGCGTCCTCGGGCGAGAACTCGATATCCTCGCAATAGCCGCGCGCCCGGCGCACCCCGGCCACGGCCCGGCGGATAATCTCCTCTTTGTCCATCTTGAGCTTGAACTCGCGGTGGATGGCGCTGGTGGCCAGGAAGACGTGAATCCGCGCCTGCGGAGCGCCCCGCAGGGCCTCCCACGCGCGGTCGATGTCGTCGTCGTTGGTGCGGGCCAGTCCGCAGATTACGGCGCCGGTGATATTGTCGGCGATGCCGCGGACAGCCTCGAAGTCGCCGGGCGAGGCGATGGGAAAGCCGGCCTCGATGATGTCGACGCCCAGATCGACGAGGGCCTGGGCGACTTCCATTTTTTCGGCGATGTTCATGCTCGCGCCGGGCGACTGCTCGCCGTCGCGGAGCGTGGTGTCGAAGATCCTGATATGTCGAGAAGTGGTCATGGGATGTCCTTTGGCGAAATTGAAGTTGTGCTTACCAAAGCGCGACGCGCTATGCGGGGGCCGACCCTAGGCCGGCCCGGTAAGCGCCAACCGTGCCCTCGGAAATGCCAGTGGACGGTGGTCAGTGGACTGTGGACAGCGGGGACGGACGGATTGCGCCCGTATGCCGTGGCCATGTCTCGTGATTCGGATCGCGTCGATCATCTGTGTGGGGCGTCGAAAGGCGTTTCACCAACAAAAAAACCCCAAGGCGGCAAGCCTTAGGGTTCGCACTGTTCGTCTCGAAAATCCAGGCGTACGAACCCTAGCGCTTGCCGGAGGCAAGCAACTGCAAAAGCAGGCCTAGGAGGTTCAACTGCGCCATGGCATTGAGCTTTCCGCTTAGGGAGCCGGGGAGTTGACCCCGGCTGATGTGAACTGTAGCTAACTGGGGAGTTTTGGTCAAGCAAAAAGGGTCGCGTCCGGCATTGGAAAAAGTGACGCACGTCGCGGGGGGACGGGCATCTTGCCCGCCTCTGCCCGCAACGACTGGCTGTGCAAGCCCGGCCCGCTAGCGGCCTGCGACGCGTCTTGAGCCGCGTTCCGCTTTCGGCTACTCTCCCGCGTCCGCCACGGCTATTTGCAGCACGGGACCACCGCTACGCGTCCGCGGCGGTTTGTTTGCTGCGCGGACAAGCATGAACCAACAGTCGTGCACGGCCCTGCACGGATCGCGAAAATGTCACCTGATGGACTACGACGTACAGCGATTTACCCGGCGTTGCGCAGCGACCGGCCGTGAGTTGGCCGAAGGGGAGGAGTTCTACACGGCGCTAGTGGCCGACGGCGCGGCGCTTCGCCGGCTGGACTATGCCGCCAGTGCCTGGCATGGCCCGCCCGAGGGCGCATTGGGCTGGTGGAAATCGCGGGTGCCGTCGCGCGACGCGCGGCGGCCGCGACTGGCGCCTAACGAGGTACTGCTCGAGCTGTTCGTGAACTTGGAAGGGATCGCCGACAAAGAGGATATGCGCACCGTGATGGCCCTGCTACTGGTGCGGCGGCGCGTGCTGCGCTTGGAGGATACCGAAACCGACGATGCGGGCGGTGAGGTGATGGTCCTCTACGCGCCGCGCGAGGACGCCACCTACCGCGTCAAAAGCGTCATGCCCAGCGACAAGCGAGTACAGGAGATTCAGGACGAATTGTCGCGGCTGCTGTTCGCCGGAGCAACGTAGAAGCAAATGATGAATGCGGAATGATGAATGATGAATGTAAGAGTTGAGCCATCCGCCGATCGCATTCATCATTCATCATTCATCATTCATCATTCGGCCGCGCGCACGGCGCTTCGCCGCCCTGCGTGGTTAGCGCCTCTCCTGCTCGTCGTCGCCTTCTGTGCCAGCGGCGCGAGCTGTCCTGGCTTTCTCGACCCGTACTCGCCGGCCCTGCCGCGCGTGCTGCCGACGGCGCCGACCTTGAACGACGTGATCGCGGTCGTCAACAGCAATAGCTCCCGTATCCAGTCGCTCTACACGACCGACGCGCAGATTTACGTGCCCGGCGCGCCGATGACGTGGGCCAATATCGCGATCGATCGGCCGCGGCGGTTCCGCTTGCGGGCGGAGACGCGGTTGACCGGCCCGGAGGTCGATGTGGGGAGCAACGACGAGCTGTTCTGGTTCTGGGTCCGTCGCTCGTCGCAGCCGGCCGTGTACTATTGCCGGCACGCGCAGTTCGCCACCAGCATCGCCCGCCAATTGCTGCCCGTCGAGCCCGCATGGCTGATCGACGCCTTGGGCGTGGCATCGCTCGATCCGGCGGGCGAGCACTCTGGGCCGATCCCGGTCGGCCAGGGGCGCCTGCGGATCGAGACGCGGCTGCCGCGTCCCGAAGGGGACCTAAGGCGAATCATGATCGTCGACGACGCCCGTGGCTGGGTGCTCGAGCAACACCTGTACGACGCGGCCGGTCGGCCATTGGCTTCGGCGATCATGAGTGGCCATCGCCCGGACCCGGTCGCCAACGTGATCTTGCCGCGGCAGGTGAAGATCATCTGGCCGCCCACGCGCTTTGAGATGACGATCGAGCTGAACAACGTGCTCGTGAACCAGCTTGGCGGCGATCCGCAGCAGCTTTGGTCGATGCCAGGCTACACGGGCTATACGGCCGTCGATCTGGCCGACCCGAACCTCCGTTTGCCGCCCGCGGTGGCCGAGGCGCCGCCGCCAGCGTACCCTGAGCGGTCCGACCCCATCTACACAAGCCGCGCCCCCGGCGGTTGGCTGAACCGCCTCAAGCCGCGGTAGGAAGCGGGCAGCCGGTAGCGGGCGGCGGGCAGTTTTGGGGGGCGGGCATCTTGCCCGCCTCGCTCATTTGCTGCCAAATAGTGATGCGCTGGTTGACACTCCGTGTGGCGGTCGAGCGCGAATCGAGTCATTCTCCTCATCGCGGCTTTCCTCATGGCACGAATCAAGATCGGTCAAATCGGCACAGGGCATGCCCACGCGGCTGGCAAGATGGAGGTGTACCGGGCGAGCGCGGATTTCGAGGTCGTGGGCGTTGTCGAGCCTGATGCCGAGCTGGCCGCCAAGGCGCGGCAGTCGCCCGTCTATAAGGACCTGGCGTTTGTTACCCGCGAGCAACTGCTGAACACGCCCGGACTGGCGGCGGTGGCCGTCGAGACGCGCGTGGCCGACCTGTTGGACACGGCCCGTGCGTGCGTCGAAGCGGGCAAGCACGTTCACCTCGACAAGCCGCCCGGCTCGTCGATGGCCCAGTATCGGCGCATTCTCGACACCGCGGCCCGCAAGCATCTCGCCGTGCAGATGGGCTACATGTACCGCTACAGCCCGGCGATCGTCTTCCTGCGCGATACGTTGCGCAAAGGTTGGCTGGGCGAGCCGTTCGAGGTACACGCGGTGATGAGCAAGGTCGTCAGCCCGCCGGCGCGTCGGCCGCTGGCGGCGTTTTCGGGCGGCATGATGTTCGAGCTGGGCTGCCACATCATCGACCTCGTGGTGGGCGTGCTGGGGCGGCCGACGTCGGTCGTGCCGTTTGCGCAACACGTCGCGCCTTTCGACGATGGGCTGAGGGACAATACGCTGGCCGTCTTCATGTATCCGAGGGCGCTGGCGACGGTGAAGAGCACGGCCATGGAGGTCGATGGCGGCGACCGGCGGCACCTGGTGGTGTGCGGCACGGAGGGCACTTGCCACGTGCAGCCTCTCGACGCGCCCGACATTCGCCTCACCCTCTCAAAGCCGCGCGACAAGTACCAAAAAGGCTACCAGGAAGTGCGCTTCGGCGACTACCCGCGCTACGTGGGCGACGCGGCCGACCTGGCGCGGATCATCCGCGGCGAAAGGGAGCCCGACTTCGGCTACGAGCACGACCTGGCCGTACAAGAGGCGGTGCTGAAGGCGTGCGGCCTGCCGGTGTGACGGTATTCAGGAGGCGACGTCCCGTCGCCGACGGCCGCTCGCACCGCTTAGAATCGACGCGGTCGGCGACGGGAGTCGCCGCCTGCACAGGAGAACGGCAAAGTCCTGGGAGAGGGGGTCAGGCACATTGTTCGGCCGAAGGTCCTGCGGAAGAATTGAGAACCGCAGGGGCCGAAAAATGAGCCAGACCCCGGACTTCGCCCCTCCGACCAGCCGCGCCTATTGCCGGCCTGCAAAAGGCCTTACAATCTTGGGCACGCCCGGCGGCCCGTCGCAACCACCGCGTCGATTGGCCGCCGCAACGAACCCTCTCGTCCGCACCGCGAAGGAGATCGATCCATGACCAAGGCGGCCCTTCCCATGCGCTATGGGATGTTCATCATGCCGTTCCACGCGCCCACCAAACCGCTCGCCCAGTGCCTGGACGAGGACTTGGAACTGGTGGTGCTGGCCGAGAAGCTGGGCTTCGACGAGTTCTGGATCGGCGAGCATCACACGATGAAGTACGAGCCGATCACCATGCCCGAGATCTTCATCGCCCGCGCCTTGGGCGAGACCAGCCGCATCCGGCTCGGCCCCGCGCCGGTGTGCCTGCAGCAACATCACCCGGCGCACGTCGCTTGCCGGTTGTCGCTGTTGGACCACATGTCGCGCGGAAGGTTGAATCTGTGTTTCGGGCCTGGGAGCGTGACGGCCGATCAGGAACTGTACGGCGTCGAGCCGAAGAACGCGCCGGAAATGGTCGACGAGGCGATCGACATCATCCTCAAGCTGTGGTCGTCGGAGCCGCCGTACCGCTTCGACGGCAAGTACTGGAAGATCAATCTCGACAAAAGTGTCGACGAAGAAACCGGCATCGGCTACATTCCCAAGCCCTACCAGAAGCCCACGCCGCCGATCGCGGTGCCGGGCATGAGCCGCAACTCGTCGAGCATGAAGACGGCCGCCAAGCGCGGCCACCAGCCGTTCGGCCATTGCCTGATCCCCGGCAACGTGCTGGCCGACACGTGGGCCACGTTCGAGGCCGCGGCCACGGCCGCCGGCCGCACGGCCCATCGCGCCGACTGGAAAGTCGCCCGCAGTATCTTCCTGGCCGACACGACGGCCGAGGCCCAGCAGCGGGCCCGCGCGAATTCGCTCGGCCGCAACTACGAGTACATTGGCCGGTTGTTCGACAAGGGGCTGGGCCGCAAGATTTACAAGCGCGATCCCGACATGTCCGACGCCGACTGCAATCTCGACTACTTGATGCAGGAGCAGATCATCGCCGGCGACGTGGATCACGTGCTCGAGCGGCTGCTCGGCCTGATCGACGAGACGGGCCCCTTCGGCACGCTCGTCCTGATGGGTTACGACTGGGACGACAAGCGAAGCTGGGTACACAGCATGGAGCTGTTCGCCCGCGAGCTGATGCCGCGGCTCAACAACGCGCTGGCCCCGGCGGCCGCGCCCAAGGTCGCCACCGGCAGCCATGCGAGTTGACGCGCACGCGCACATCTGGCAGCCGACCGCCCGCTCGGCTGCGAGCATCGCCACCCTCGTCAGCTCCGAAACGGCCATCCCGCCTGAGCTCTTGCTTGAGCAGATGGACGAGCATGGCGTCGATCGAGCCGTGCTGGTGCAGCCGGTCTATCCCGGTGAGGACAACTCGTACGTCGCCGACGCCGCGGCGGAGAACCCTGAACGGTTTATCGCCGTGTGCGTGGTCGATCCGCGGAAGCCGGGCGCGGCGGGGCGGCTGACCTACTGGGTGAAGGAGCGCGGCTGCCGCGGCTTGCGGCTGCGGCCGCGGATAGCGGAAGAGGCTGAGGTGTTCGGCGACCCGTCGACGTGGCCGCTATGGCGCGCGGCCGAGCGGCTGGGTATCGTGGTCAATGTGCTCGCGAGCCCTGAGCATCTTGGCAAAGTCGCCGCGCTAGCGGAACGGTTCCTGGCGATCCCGATCCTGATCGATCACTTGGCGCATCCGCACCTGGGCGGTCCAGGTACCGAGGCGACGGCCGCAGGGCCTCTCGTCGCGCTCGAACGGTTCCCCAACGTCCATGTCAAGCTCAGCGGCTTCTACTACTTCAGCCGCGGGGAGTACCCGTACAACGACTGCCGCGAGCTGCTGCGCGCGGTCTGCGAGGCGTTCGGTCCGAAGCGGCTGCTATGGGGGAGCGACTTCCCGCACGTACTCTCCAAGACCGGGTACGGCCAGAGCCTTCAGTTCGCGGAACACTCGCTCGACTGGCTTGCGGCAGCCGATCGGCTGGTCATTCTCGGCGAGAATGCCGTGCGGTTGTACTGGCGTGAGCCGTGAATCACTCACGCCGCCGACGGTGCCGCGACGCACTTGCGTGATCCCTGCGCGGTGAACGTCACCGGCAGGGTCCGCAGCCCGCGCAGCACCAATCCCGGGCGCCAGCGTAGCGCAGCCGGCTCGACGGCCAGGCGCAAGTCGCGGCAGCGGGCGACGAGCGCGCCGATGGCGATTTGCGCTTCCAGCCGTGCCAAAGGCGCCCCCAGGCAGAAGTGGATGCCCTGGCCGAATGCCAGGTGGCGGTTCGGCTCGCGGGCGATGTCGAGCACGTCGGGATTCTCAAAGCGCGTCGCGTCGCGGTTGGCCGATCCAATCGCCGCGAAGACGATGTCGCCCTTCGCGATCGTCACGCCCGCGATCGTCACGTCCTCACGGGCGTAGCGCTCCGTGGCCGTCTCCACCGGGCAGGTGAACCGCAGCAGCTCCTCCACTGCCGTACGAATCAGCGACGGATCGCTCTCTAACTTCTCGAGCTGGTCCGGATGCTCGACCAGCGCGAGCATGCCGTTGCCGATCAGGTTGACCGTGGTTTCGTGCCCGGCAACGATCAAGAGGAAGATCAATGATAGGAGTTCATCATCACTCAAGTGCTGGCCTGAGTCCTGCACCTGCACAAGCGCCGTGACCAGGTCGTCCTCGGGCCGCTCACGCCGGGCCTTGACCAACTTGCGGATGTAGCGGACGAAGAGCCACACGGCGGGGATCGCCAGGAACGTGCCGTGGCGGGACGACGTGGAGGTAAGCACGCGGCTCGACCAGCGGTGGAACTTGTGCCGGTCGCCGACCGGGATGCCCAGCATCTCGGCAATGATCGTCGTGGGAATCGGCAGGGCGTAGTCGTGGATCAGGTCCATCCGGCCGCGGCGGCAGGCGCGGTCCAAGAGCTCGCCGGCGAGCGCCTCGATCCGCCCTTGCATCTGTTCGACGCGCTGTGCGGAGAAGGCCTTTTGCACCAGGGCCCGGATACGCGTGTGGTCCGGCGGGTCGAGATCGAGCATGTTCCGCGCAAGCGGCATGAAGACCTTGGGGATCCACGGCTGCTTGGCCAACTGCTCCTTGGTCAGCAGCTCGAAACGGTTTTTGACGAACCGCTCGTCCTTGAGCAACATCGACACGTCGTCGTACCGCGACACAAGCCACACTTGCTGCCGGTCGGGCAGCGTGAGCCGGAAGACCGGCGCCTCGCGCCGCAGCCGTTCGTAGAACGGAAACGGGTCGGCCTTGAATTCGGCGCTGGCGATATCGACGTCGACAATCGTTCTCATCACCGGACCCTTGGCTGAAATTTGAATTCCGTCGGATGGATCTACCCAAAAAACGGGCATCGCCCAGTTACTATGAATGATCGAAAACGCGAAAGACGGTTGCGAAGTTGCAACCAGCCGCTCACTCCCCCCACAGGCTGCCCGTCCGGAACGGATCGCCCACGGCATAGCCGCTCAAGGGGCCGCCCTGCCCCGAGGAAACCTGCCTCACCAGGTCCGTCCGGGCAAGGAACTCCTCGCGGAGCTCGGTCCCCAGTCCGGGCCCAGCCGGTAGCGGGAACGAGCCGTCGACGGGCACCAGATTGTGCGTCAGCACTTCGTCGAACCACGTCAGGTAGAAGGCCCGCACGCTCTCCATGATGAACAGGTTGTACGTGCTGGCGCTGAAATGGGCCGCCACGAAATGGCTGACCGGCCCGCCCGGATTGTGCGGAGCGACGGGTAATTGATGCGTGGCGGCTTGTGCCGCGATCTTCCGCGACTCGGTGAAGCCGCCCGTCCACACCACGTCGAGCATCAGAATGTCGGCGGCACGAGCCTCTAGCACGGGTTGAAAACCAAAACGGGTCATCAACCGCTCGCTGGTCACCAGCGGCGTGCTCGTGCTCTCGCGAAGCTGCCGCGTCGCCGCCGGGTCGTCGGGCGGCATCAGCTCCTCGAGCCACATCGGGCGATACGGCTCGACAGCCCGGGCGATGCGGATCGCGCTGGGCAGATTCCAGCAGCAATGCCCCTCGAGCGCCACGTCCATCTCGTCCCCCACGGCGTCGCGAATGGCGCGAAGCTTTGACACGCCGTATTCGAGTTGCTTGGGGCTGATCGCCTGGCCGATCGTGGGCACAGCCTGGTCGTCGAAGGGCCAGATCTTCATCGCCCGGATGCCCTGGCTCAAGAGCTCCTTGGCCAGGCCGGCTGGATCGGCATGGAATCGCTCGTGGTCGTTGTATCGGCCGCCGCTGATGCAGGTGTTGTACGTCGGGATCGACTCCCGGCAGGCCCCGCCGAGGAGGGTGTAGACGGGCTGGTTGGCGAGCTTTCCCAAGAGGTCCCACAGCGCGATATCGATCGCGCTGATCGCCCGCATCTCGGCCCCCGCGTAGCCGGCGTAGTGAACGGCTTTGAACATGTGGTGCCACAGAAGATCGGTCCGCGTCGCGTCCTGACCCACCAGCAGCGTGGCCAGCGTCTGGTGGATCAATTCGGCGACCGCGCGCGGCGACTGAAAGGTCTCGCCCAGACCCACTAGTCCGGCGTCGGTGTGCAGGCGGACCCATAGAAGCAACGGATGTCGCGGGTCGAGAATCGTTTCCACGGCGGTTATTTTGGCCACGACCAGCGACTCCTTACGGCCCTGTTGACGACCGCCTCGTCGGGCCAGCGGCCTTGATAGAGATCGATGATACTCTGCGCTGCGCACATCGCCATGTCACGAATCGCCTGAGGATCGTTGGCGGCCACGTGCGGACTGAGCACCACGTTGGGCGCGTGCAAGAGCGGACAATCGGGCCGCGGCGGCTCGTCGGCCAACACATCCAGCCCAGCCCCCGCCAGGTGCCCCGACGCTAAGGCCTCGGCCAGATCGCTCTCCACGACCAGGCCGCCGCGGGCCGTATTGATTAGGAAGCTGCCGCGCTTCATGCGGGCCAGCGAATTCCGGTTGATAAGGCCGCGCGTCTCCGGCGCGAGCGGGACGTGCAGCGACACGAAGTCAGAGTCGGCCAACAAGCTATCGCAATCGACAAGCTCGACGCCGCACTCGCGGGCCCGTTTTGCATCGATGATCGGGTCGCAGCCGAATAGCCGCATCCCAAACGCGGCGGCACGCACGGCCACGCTGCGGCCGATGCGCCCCAGCCCGACGATGCCCAGCGTTCGTCCCCGCAGCGGCGCCAAAAGCGGCTTCCCCCACGTTCCGGCTCGCACGTCGCGGTCGTTTTCGGCGATGCGTCGCGCGGCCGCCAGCAGCAGGGCCATCGTCTGCTCGGCCACGGCCTCGTGATTGGCGGTGGGCGTGATCGTGAGGACGACGCCGCGGTTGGTCGCCGCCGCGACGTCGACCCGGTCGTACCCGACGCCCGAACGGGCGATCACGCGCAAGCGAGGCAAGCTCGCCAGCACGCGATCGGTGTACGGATCGCCGCCGGCCAGCACGGCCTCGGCTTCGGCCAAGGTGGCGATCGTTTCCGTTTCGGTCTCCAGCACCGGCCGCTCGGCATAGCGCACGGTGAAGCCGGCTTCCTCGAGCAGCTCGATATGCGGTCCCGGCACGTGGAACAGCGGCTCAGGCGTGATGAAGACAATCGGCATGGAAAACAGCAGGCAGAGGGCAGCCAAGAAAGGCAACGGCGGTAGCATTCTGGCGGACTGTCAAGAATACCAGATGGCGACGGCGGTGATCGAGAGGAAGAAAACGCCCGCCGCCGCTAGTCCGGCTTGCATGAACCAGTTCGGGCGCAGTTCCGGCGGCAAGAGCGTCCGATTGACGTACAGCGTGTGAAAGGAGGAGAAGCCCAGCGCGATGTTACCCAGCACCGCTCCCAGCTTGGCGATCTGCAGGGGATTGAGCCAGGCGAGCGCCGCCGAGCCCCACACGCCGTAGCCCGCCAGCACGGCGTAGTAGATGTAGCGGACCTGGTTCCCCTGGAAGCGGTGCGCCCATTTACTGCCGACCCACACGATATCGGTCCACAGCCGGGCGATCAGGTCGCCGGACATCACGGCGTTGGGCGCAAGCGCCAAGAAGCTGACCACCAGCGTGATCGACCACCAGAACTGGGCGTACGAGGGAAACTGGCTGGCGATCCCCTCGGCCGTGAGCGCCGCCACGCGGTTGCCGGACACCGGCGCGTTGCGAATGAATTGCAGCGACAACATGCACGGCAAGGCCATGCCGATAAAGCTGCACACCATCCACATGCCCACCTGGTCGCGGACGATGTAGCGGTACCAGGCGCGCCAGCGAGCGAGGTTCTGGGGCGTGACGGGAAACGTCTTGCCGACGTGGGAGAGCGTGATCGTGCGGCCGCCGATGGCGCTGGGGATGGCGCCGGTCTTGTCCCCCATGGCCCAGCCCTTGTCGCGGGCGTAGTTCGACAGTAGCGCGTTCGACAGGCCGCCGGCGCCGGCGATGGCGGCGAACGCCGCCAGCATGGCCCAATCCAAGGGGGGGAACTGGCCGTGCTCGCGCCAGTAGTCCCAAAGCTGCTCGCGCTGGAAACCCTGATTGGCCACGAGCGATTCGAGCGGCGCGCGGTAGACCTCCGGCACGTCGGTGACGTCTTGATAGTCGGTCGTTCCTTGCGGCGTGCGAACCGACGCGCCCGCCGGCAGCCACTTGCCGTTCTCGGCGATCCTCCCGGTCACGGTAAGCAACGCGTCGTCGTGCGTTGTCTGAACATAGAAGTCGCCCGGCTTTGCCAATTCGGCGGCCCGCGCGACGAGGGCTTTCCGCCGCCGCGATAGTTCAGGCGACAGTGGCTCTGCCAGCGCGTCCGGCTCTTTCACGCCGTCGCGCTCGACGAGAAAAGCGGTCACCGCCGGCACGCCATCCTCGACCGTTCCCTCCAGCGTGTACTTCGTCGAGCCGTCGCGCTCGGAGAGCGTGAAGTGCCGGCCGGCGATCACCGTGTCGGCCCGCAACGGCACTGTCCCAAAGCGGACAAAGCCGCTCACGACCTCCCAGGCGTTGCGCGGGGACACCATGGAAGAGCACACGAGGATCAAAAACGCCAGGACGATCACCAGCTTGATCGTCATGACGCGCTCGAGCATCGTGTAGATCTTGCCGCCGAACAACAGCGGGACGAACGCCAGATAGAAGATCACGAAGCCCAAGACCTTGACGATGGTCCCTTCGGTCATCTCGTGCCCGGCGAAGGAGACGACGGCGTCGCCCGGCAAGTGCCCCAGCACGGCGGCGGCCAGCGGCACGGCGGCGTTCGAGGCCATGTACGGCCACACGTGCGCGAGCAACAGCGTCATGTAGACGAGCACCCACAGCCGCGGCCCCGGCCGGGTCCGCAAAAAGCCGATGAAGATCGGCTCGCCGCAATAGAGTGCGTACCGCATCACCTCCAGGTTGTAGAACACCTGCACCACGATCGAGATCGTGGCCAGCCACAATAGCGTGCCGCCATAGCGCGCGGAGACGGCCGGGCCGAAGAGCCATTCGCCCGCCCCGATCGCCCCGCCGGCCAACAAGAGCCCCGGCCCGAGCATCGACAACACGCGGCGGCGCTCGCGCCGCGGCGGAGGAATCAGCGCGTCGATTTCCCACGGGTGGACGTAGCGCCCCGCCGAGGGCTCGGGCGCGCCGGTGGGTGGAGAGTGCGTAGTGCCGGCGCCCATGGTTTCGATGCTCCGCCCGCCGATCGATCAGGAATCAAGTTCGGGTGGCTGGGGTCGAGCGTCAACCGGGAGGGCGAGCTCCCGCCGAGCCGCGTTCGCGACTGATGCCGCGGCTCGGCAGGAGCCTCGCCCTCCCCTAGCGCAACCCAGCGACGCCGATTCTATCAGCCGGCCGCGAAACTGCGAATTTGCGCCGCTGCATCGGCCGCCGCCCGCTGCAAAAGCAGAAAATCGGCGGCGACCGAGAACCATTGCACCCCTTTGGCACGCCATGGGCGGAATGCCTCCGCCCGATCGCCTAACGCCATGCCGACGGGCATTCCGGCGCGGCGCGCCCGTTCGATTACCGAGTCGATGGCCCCTTGAACCTCGGGATGCTCCGGCTGGCCCATGTGCCCCATCGAACCGGCCAGGTCCTGGGCGCCGATGACGATCGACGTGAGCCCGGCGACGCCGATGATCTCCTCCAGGTTCTTCACCGCGTCGGCGTGCTCGATCTGCACGATCGTGATGATCGCCGCGTTGGCGGCTCGGCAATACTCCGGTCCGCCGAACGTGCCGTAACCGGCCGGGCGGCGCGGGCCGAAGCCGCGGATGCCCTCGGGCGGGTACTTGCAGGCGGCGACGGCGCGGCGGGCGTCGTCGGCCGTGCGGATCAGCGGCACGATGATGCCCGCGGCTCCGATATCGAGCACCGGCTTGATCAATACTGGATCGTTCCACGCCACCCGCACCAGCGGCGTCGTCCGCGTGCCACGGGTGGCCATGACGTGCGCCTGGATCGTTTCCAGCGACATCGGGTTGTGCTCGGCGTCGATCCACACGAAGTCGAGCACCGTGGCCAGGGCCTCGGTGACAGTCGGATCGCTGAACGTGACGCACGTGCCCAGGCAGGGCTCAGGCGTTCGCAGCTTGCGGCGAAAATGTTCGGCGTTTTCCATGGGATGCTCTGTGTCAGTGGTCAAATTCAGCGGCCCGGCCGGCGCTCGATCGGCCGGGGCCAGACTTCGGGATTCACCAAATGGGCCGGGCGTTTGCCGTCCAGGACTTCCAGCACCTGGCGAATGGCCCCTTCCCAGATGCGCTTCTTGCACGCCGCGGTCGCGCCGGCCGTGTGCGGCGTCGCCACCACCCGCGCGTGCCGCACGAGCGGGTGGTCCGAGGGGGGCGGCTCGGGATCGAACACGTCGAGGCCGGCGCCCCACACGTGACCGCTGTCGAGCGCTTCGCACAGCGCCTGCTCGTCGACCAGCCCGCCGCGGGCCGTGTTGATCAGGATCGCGCCCGGCTTCATGATTGCCAGCCGCTCGCGGTTGAGCAGGCGGCGGTTGTCGGCCGTCAGCGGCAGGTGCAGCGAAATCACGTCGCTTGTCGCGAGCAGAGTCTCAAGCGACGGCGCCATCTCGACCTGCGCCGCCATGGCGGCGGCAGCGTCGACAAACGGATCGAACGCCACGACCCGCATGCCGATCGCCCGCGTCATCGCGGCCACGCGACGTCCGATGCGTCCCAGCCCCACCAGACCGATCTGCAAGCCGGCCAGCTCCACGCCGGTGAAGTGCGTGAAGAAATCGAAGCGATCCGGCGCGCGGAGCGCCGCCGTGGCGGGGGCAAGATTCTTCGCCACCGCGAACAAGAGCGCAATCGCGTGCTCGGCCGTGGAAACTGTCGGGCCGTCGGGCACGTTGCACACGGCGATGCCATGCGCGGTCGCTTCGTCGACGGCAATGTTGTCGTAGCCGATCCCGGTGCGGCAGATCGCCCGCAGGTGCGGCGCCCGCGCGAACAGCACGGCGTTGTAGCGGACCTTGGAGGCGGCGACGATCCCCTCGGCCCCGCCAATCGCCACCAGCGGATCGTCCGGCGTCGCCGTGCCCGGGCCGAGCAGCGCAGCGACCCCTGAAAACAGGTGCGCGTGCTCCGCGGGCAGGGCGCGTTCCAGCCAGACTTTGTGCATCGCGACCTGGAAGGCTATTGGTCAGGGGGACCGTAATCCTTGAAGCAAAGCTTAACGGCCGCCGCCGCGACTGCAACCTGGCAGCGAGAATGACGATTGTTTGGTCACTAGATCTCGACGTGGGTGATGCCGCCTACTTCGTCAAAGTGACCAATCTTAAGGACCTCGCCGCTCGAGCCTGGCATCTCGGCGACGAAGGCTGGGTCGCAAACGACGATCGGCGGCGTCGTCACAATCAAGGCGAGCGTCGAAACGTAGGAGACCGTAAGCGACAGGGCGACGAACCAAGGCACGGTTCCGGCAGCCATGCGCAACAACTGGGCTCGCTTCGCTCGCGAGAGTTGTTGCTCGGTGCAATACTGATCGATCACGTCCGTTCGCTTGAGCGGGTTGGTTAGCTCGAGCATGTCGTCGAAGGTGCAGACGTCGGTGCGATGCTTGCGAAAGGCTCTGGCGGCACTCAAGGCGAGCTTTCTTCGCTTGAATTCCAGGTGAGCCTGGAGCGCGTCGATCGCCTTTTGTTTGCGACCGACAACATAGTTCACGACCGCGCGCGGAATCGCCAAACCAAGGTTGGCGGCAGCCACCATGGCTTGCAGCGGCCGGCGGTACAGCGCCAGGCGTCGATATTCCGCAAAGACTTCCTCTTGGATCTTGGCGATGGCGGCCGTCAGGTCTTCGCGCGTCGTGAGGATCAGCTCGTCGCCGATTTCGATCGAGAGCGGTTTGACGTAGTAAACCTTCGCGCCCCGCTTCTTGGCGGGTCCGCTTAAGAATTCCTCAAGACGGGTTTGCACGCAGTTGGGTATCGGATCGGCGATTTCGTCGAAGTGCTCTTGCTCGGTAACCGTGACAAAGAACCTTCCTTTAGGAAGTCGAATGGACGGCTGATACAGGTCGAACTCGCGCACTTGGGTGAAGTCGCTGCGATGTTTCTTGACGACCGAGGTCCAACGCTTGTCCTTAGAAGCAAATGGCCGCGACTCGCGCAGCATTGTCTCGGCCAACGCTTTGCTTGAATCCTTGGGCGGCACCCAGATCGGGTCTCCCACCCAGGCCCCGAATGGCTTGAGTTCCTGTTCCAGCGTGAACCGTTCCGCGGTCGCGGGGTCCACGACCGAGGGGGACACACGGCGGATCGAACGTGCTTGGATCGCGGGGCGGTGGATGGTCCTAGGCATGTTATGTCTCCGCAAATAAGAGGCGACGCAATGCCGAGCTCAGCATCGACAAATCGAGCACCACGCTCAAAAGAGCTGAGCCCTCCGACGCAATTCAACTTACCGCGCCGGCCGGATGAATGCCAAACAGACAGATTCCACCTCCGACGACGCTGACTTGCCTAGATTGCCACGTCGGGCGACTAGCGGTACGATTCGAGCCGCCGGACTCGGGCAAGCACGGAGCGACCTCGGGCCGAGCCTGGATGGTCGGCAGAAAAATCGATTAAAATAGCGCTGTTCAACGGTTTGCGTCGCTAAGGAGAAACACATGTCAACCGAAGCCCAAAGTCCTATCCACCACACCGCCGGCGGCGGCACGTCGAATCGCGACTGGTGGCCGAACGAGCTACGGCTCGAACTGCTGCACCAGCATTCCTCCAAGTCCAATCCCATGGGCGAGGACTTCAACTACGCGAAGGAGTTCAAGAGCCTCGACCCTGGCTTCCGGTCTGGCGATCTCTGAGCTGGTTTCCACCGCCTGGGCATCGGCGTCCACGTTCCGTGGTTCCGACAAGCGCGGCGGCGCGAACGGCGCCCGCATTCGCCTGGCGCCGCAGAAGGATTGGCAAGTCAACCAGCCTGCCCAACTGGCGAAGGCGCTCGCGACGCTGGAGGGCATCCAGAGTGCGTTCAACGGCGCCCCGTCTGGTGGCAAGAAGGTCTCCCTGGCGGACCTGATCGTTTTGGGCGGTTGCCCAGCCATCGAGCAAGCTGCGAAAATGCCGGGCAGGAGGTCACGGTTCCCTTCGCGCCGGGACGCATGGACGCCTCGCAAGCGCAGACCGACGTGGAATCATTCGCCGTGCTCGAACCCATCGCCGAAGGCTTCCGCAACTACCTCAAGGGCAAATACTCCGTGCCGGCCGAAGCGCTGCTCGTGGATAAGGCACAATTGCTGACCCTGACCGCGCCCGAAATGGCGGTGCTCGTGGGCGGCCTGCGCGTCTTGAAGACTAACGTCGGAGGGGCGCAGCACGGCGTTTTCACCATGCGGCGGGAGGCGCTGACCAACGACTTCTTCGTGAACCCGCTCGACATGCGCACGGAGTGGAAGGCGGCCTCGAAAGACGCAGACGTGTTCGAAGGCCGCGATCGGAAAACGGGCGAGCGGAAGTGGACCGGCACGCGTGTCGACCTGGTGTTCGGTTCGAACTCGCAACTCCGCGCCCTGACCGAAGTCTACGGCAGTTCCGACGCCCAGAAGAAGTTCGTTCACGACTTCGTCGCAGCCTGGAACAAGGTGATGAACCTTGATCGCTTCGACCTCGCCAGATCGTAGCAAGCCCTCCCACCGATGATGACCGTCCGCGTCCAATCCGTCTTCGAATGCCCGCCCGAGAAGGTCTGGGCGGAATTGCAGACCAGCGCGGTGCATCGCGAGATCATCCGGCCCTTGATGGGCTTCCATTCGTTGGACGCCGCCGGCGCCCCCGAACGCTGGACCCAGGGCTCCACCTACTGGAGTCTCCGTGATGGCCCCCGCTCGGCCTTTTTAACCACGGCAACATCCGAGCAAAATATCACTGCTCTTACATGGCCGGCTAGCGCAAACGCGCGCTTGGCCTCGGTCGACGCATCCCAGTCCCCCCTTGCGGCGTCGGACACAGTTGCCTCGTTACAGCTAGGCCCGTCAAACACAGTGACATAACGACCAAGCTCACCTGCCCGGCGGGCGCAGGGAGCGTTGAACAGCAGAAAGCTTACATGCCCCCGCCGTCTCCTGCAGCGCCTCGTTTGGCAGCGCCACTGAAAGCAGGTGCGCGGGCTCCGCGGGCAGCGCGCGTTCCAGCCAGACTTTGTGCATCGCGACCTAGACGAGCTCGGGCAGGGGTTGATGATCGCCGACCAGGTACTGCGGCCGGCCTGAGAAATCGTCGAGCACCGTCCGGCCCATGTCCAGCCCCAGGTGATGGTACAGCGTGGCAAGGACCTCCTGAAAATGGACGGGCCGGTCCTTCGGCGCGCCGCCCAGCCGGTCGGTGACGCCGATCGCCTGCCCGGTGCGAAAGCCGCCCCCGGCCAGAAACGCGCTGGACACGGCCGGCCAATGGTCGCGCCCGGCGGCCCCGTTGATCCTCGGGCTGCGGCCGAACTCGCCCCACACGCACACGGCCACGTCGCGCGCGAGCCCACGCTCGTGTAGGTCTTCGATCAGGGCCGAGAGCCCCTCGTCCAGATACGGCAACTGGCCGGCGAGCCCAGCGAAATTCTTCTCGTGCCAATCGTACGCGCCGAACGCCAGGGTCACGACCCGCGCCCCCGCCTCGACCAGCCGGCGGGCGATCAGGAACTGCTGCGTCAGTCGCGGCGCGGCGTTGAACGCGGGAATCAGCTCCGGCGTGCCCGGCCCGTACCGCGCGACGACAAATGGGTCCTCGCGCGAGATGTCGAGTGCGTCGCGAATCTTGGGCGAGGTCAATATCTCGAAGGCCTGCGCGTGGAACGCGTCCAGCCCGGCGAACGCGCGGTGCGCCGCCGCGCGCTCGATGCGATCGAAGCCCGTCAGCAAACTCTTGCGATCGGCGAGCCGGTCGAGGGTCACGCCGCGGAGCACCATGTTGGCCTTCCCCTCTTCGTCCGGGCGGAAGGCCGAATGCGCCACTCCCAGGAAGCCGGGGCCCGGATCGTTGTACGGCGGATGGATCATGGGGGCCGCCAGGCTCACGTACGGCGGCACGGCCGGATCGACGGCGCCCGACAGTTTCGACACGACCGACCCAAACGTGGGCCACCCGCCCGACGGCTGCGGTCCCTGCCGCGCCCAGCCGGTCAGGCACATGTGGCAGGCATGGTCGTCCGGGCCGCCCACAAGCGCGCGGACCACGGCCAGCTTGTCGGCGGTTGCTGCCAGCCGCGGCAGATGCTCGCACAGCTCCACGCCGGGGACGCGGGTGGCGATCGGCCGGAACGGACCGCGAATCTCCGAGGGCGCCGCCGGCTTCAAGTCGCAAATATCGATATGCGACGGCCCGCCCGGCAGAAACACCATGATGACCGACTTGTGCCGGGCGGGCGATTTGCGCGGGCTAGCTTCGGCCGCAAGGGTCTCGGTCCGCAAAAGGTCGGCAAGTGAGAACGAGCCGAGCGCCAGGGAGCCGATGGCAAGAAAGTTGCGCCGCGAGACGCGATCGCAGAAGCGAGCCGGTGATCCGCGGATGGTGAGCATGTCCTGACTGACAGGTTCTCACGAAATCATGTGCTTCGTCGATTTAGCACTCCCAAAGCTTATCCGCCGTGCACGGCGGACCGCAACCGTTTTCCAGTAACCAGCCTCGGTTGGCGGGACGAATGACCCCGGTCGACGCCCGATTCCTGTCTCATCTGGCGGCCCGCTTTGATTTCTTGGGCTACACTTTCCCGGTCGCGCAAATGCCAACGCGCGGCCAACGAGCCGCCGGGCTTGCGGCCAGTTGCCCGCGGCTCGTTTTGTTTCTAGCGGTTCCGCCAGTTTTGCCGGGCCGGTTCCTCCGCGTGACCGCCGTGGATGCGGGCCATCGCGCGGCGGGCCTCGGCCTTTCGTTCGTCAAGCGGCCTGGTAACACGAGCAGGGCCATTCACAGATTCAAGCTTGCCGGCGGCGCACCGGCGGGAAAGTGGGACAGGCACCGAGACGCAACGTTGGTCTGAAAGGGCTTGCGCTGTTTATGCTCGGAGCCAGTCCCATTTTCCCGCCCCGCCATTTTGAAAAACAGGATGCCTATGATGCCGAGCACCACCAATAGCTCAACGAGCTTGAAACCACCTCGGGGCCCGTGCCTGGGATGAGGAGCCATCGGGACGACGAGTGTCTAAGGAGTGTCCGACGACATAAGCACATGCCGCGAATCGAGGTAAGGCCTTGCGGCACAAGAGCGAGGGCGACGGGACTCGAACCCGCAACCACCGGATCGACAGTCCGGTACTCTAACCAATTGAGCTACGCCCCCGGTGGTTGAAGCGGTGAATTATACCCCCACGGCCACCTCTCGCAAGGCGGCCGACGCGGCCGATGGTCGCGGCGGCAAGCCGCTCCGCCACGGCCTTGGCGCAGACGGACCTCGCGCGTGTATTGATGGCCAAGACGCGCGCGGCGCGGATCGGGTTCGCCGAGGCGATCGACGTTGCCCGGGCGAGAGCCCCGCAAACGCAGAGGACCTCCGGGGTAAACCCGGAGGCTCGCTGAATCCGAAGGATCGCCAGCGATGGATCTCGGGCTCGCCCCGCGTCTGTACCGTATTTACGCGTGCTGCCGGACGCCCCAAAAGCATGACCTATGCTTGATTGTCCGTCCGGGTCGGTCGGCGCCGCGATGGCGCGCCCGCGCAGCCGAACCTCCTGGGCGGGTCGATCGACCGAGGAATCGCATCCGAGTCGGGCGCCGCGCCGCCGGACAGGGGCGAGCGTCAAACCAAGCGGACCGAAAGCCATGTTGCACCACGCCTACTACGTCGTCATGCGACACGCCCAGTCGATGAACATGCAGCAGTGGTTTTTGGCACTGCTGGTGGTGGTGGCGATCGGGCTGTTCTGCATGCGCGGATTCGGCTCGCGGTCGGGATATTAATGGGCCCAATCGCCGCGATTTGACCGATCGGTGAGACGGTGTGCCACGGCTTGCCCGCTGAGGGCAAGCCGTGCTGGGGCGTCGATCCGACGTCCGTCGCGTTTCGCACGGCTTCTCCGAAGTCGTGGCACACTCCGGCTACTAACAGCGGCGCCCGCCCTCGGCTACAGCACCTCGCGTCCGGCGGCCCGCATGCGGTCGGCAATCGCGTGGCTTCGCGTCTGTGCTTGGCGCCACAGCCATTTCCAATCGTGCCGCGCGAGCGGCGCCGCTTCCAGATAGGAGCGCAAGAAGCGCAACCGATCGGCCCGCGTCACCCACCGATGGGCAAGCACGCTCGTGGCCAGCCGCGCCAGGTTGCGTGCCCGACGGAATTCCGAGATCCGCCTCCGCAGTCGCGCGCCGTCCAAGTCGATCAGATGCGGCACCAGCTCCCCGTCGCGCTCGGAGATCAACAGGTTCACGGCCTTGAGGTCGCGATGGCTGATGTTCCAGGCGTGCAGCCTCCCTAACAGCTTGCCGAGCGCTCGGGCGCAAAGGCGCGTTTGCCGCCGGCGCACGTCGGGGCCTAAGCGGGCCAGCCGCCTGGCGAAGTCGTGCAGGTGATCGCCCTCGATCCATTCCATGGCCAGATAGCTGTCCCATCGCAGCCAGTGGCGGCGCGGCTCGCACACCGCGAGAGGTCGCGCCGTGGCAATGCCCCGCTCGCGCAGCGCATGGCCCATGTGCCACGCGCGCAGCGCCCGGCTGCGCCGCAGAAGGCCGAGCACGGCTTTGTGCCAGCGAAGGCAGCGGGCCCGCTTGAAGGACACGGTCACGGGCGCTCCGCCGACGACAAGGTGCGTTCGAGCCACGACGCTTACGTCGCTGTGCTTGATCGCCGTCGCGCCCATGCCGGTCAGCGTCCGCTCGGGATCGCGGAGCACGGCCATCAACTCGTGCCGGGCCATGTCGCGCAC
The DNA here is from genome assembly GCA_016191115.1 of Planctomycetia bacterium. Taxonomy (GTDB): domain Bacteria; phylum Planctomycetota; class Planctomycetia; order Pirellulales; family JACPPG01; genus JACPPG01. Next base: position 97,745 of record JACPPG010000028.1, read on the forward strand.
GGCGTAGCCGACGCCGGGATCGGCGACGACGCTATAGAAGTCGCGGTTCGTGGCCAGCGATCGCTTGTCGCGGGCGCGGATGATCCGCTCGCCGTGGCGGCGGCTGCGGCGGACAATGTCGGCGGCGGCCGCGGCCGGGTCGGCCAGGCGCAGTTCCGGCCGCCCGGCCAGGTAGGCCTTCCAAAACCGCCAGCGCTCGCTGCGCGTCGAGCGGTCCAGCCAGGCGGCCGCGAACATCGCCAGGCTGTCTCGGCTGCGGCGCCACGACAGCGGTCGCGAGAACCACATCTTCGGCAGGTCGATCAGGTGCAATCGCGGCAGAACGGATGCCGGCGCCGCCGCCGCGGCACCGGAATCGAGCGCCACCAGCACGTTGCCGCGATGAAAATCCGTGTGGTAGATGCCCGCCTCGTGGGCGTCGGCGCACAGTTGCGCGACGGCGTAGGTGATCCGTCGCCGCAGGCCGGCCTGTGCGGCGGCCGGCAGCTTCGGCAGGCATTCGTCGGCATAGCGCTCCAGCGTGCACGAGTTGGGAATCGCCTCGCTGACGAAAAAGCTGTCGCGCACCAAGCCGCCGCGGTGACGCTCGCCCAAGGCGAGCGGCGTCGCCGTGGCGACATTCCGCCGGCGAACTTCCAGGGCGTTGCGCCACTCGCGCCGCGCGGCGCTACCGCGAAGCAAATGCGTGGCCGCGTTCAGCAGCGCAAGCACACGGTAGTGCTTCAAGAAGATCGTCCGCTCCGGCAGGTCGACGCGATACACGGTCCGGTGCGATCCGTGCTTGACGACGTGCACGCGGCCGGCGGCCAGCCACTCGTCGACGCGCAGGCCCTGTGGTCCGAGCAGGATGTCGCGCCATCGGGGCGCGACCTGCCATTTCACCGCGCTTGAAGAGCAGCCGGCGACCACGGCAGCAGGGGAGACGTGCGAGTCGTCAGACACGCGTGATCCTTCCTTGAATCACCAGCCGAGGGGGATGCGGCCAACGCGGAAGAGAGCTTAATAGACGCCGGCCTCCCGATTGTAGCCCAATTCGTCGCCGCGGCGAAGATCGTGCCTGGCTAGCTCGGGATTCCCCAGCTTCTCATGAACCTCGCCGCGATGATGGTACATCACGGCCAACTCGTGCTCGTAGTTGCGCTTGATGCGCTCCACGCGCTTTCGCTGGCGCGCATCCCCGGCAGCGGCCAGAAAGCCGGGCATCGGCTGGTCCGCCTCGGCAATCTTCACGGCCTTCTCCAGGTCGTCGAGGGCCTCCGTGTACTCGCCGCGGAGGTAACGGATGTACCCCCGCGTGTCGAGATAGGCGGCATTGTTCCGGTCGAGATCCAAGGCCTGCTTCACGTCCACAAGGGCCGCATCCAGCTCCACGCCGGCGATCGCCCGGGCGTAGGCTCGGCCATTGAGGGGCCGCGGATCGAGGGGCCGCCGCAGGCGGACGGCCTGGGTCATGTCGCGGATCGCCGCGTCGTGCCGATTTTGGCGCTGAAGAGCCTGGGCCCGCAGCATGAACGGCAGGGCCGAATCGGGCGCCAGGTCGACGAACTTGTTGAAGTCGGCCACGCTCCCATCCAGGTCGCCGGTCTCCAGGCGAATCTGACCCCGCAGCAGGAATGCGGCAGTGGACTTGTCGCTCCAGGCGATCGCCCGGTCGAGCGCTGCCAGGGCGCCGGGCAAATCGTCCTCGTGGTATTTCTCTTTGGCGTGGCCAACCAGCCAGTCGGCGACCGAACGGCCCAGCGGCAGCGGCAGCTCGGCATGGACGAGCGCCATCCCCAGGCAGGCGAAGAGCAAGAGCAGCAGCACGGCCTTTGCGGCCCGCCGGCGCGGCGGAGTCGGCTGTTGCCGCGGCGCTTCCGCCGGTGTCTCCGGCGCGGCCCCCTTGGTCGGCGCCAGGTCGCTGAAGGTCGGCGGAATAGGAAAACCGAAGGGGTCGAGGCGGATATCGGAGGGGTTCATGGGTGTCGACCCGCGAGGCCATGCTTGTTTGGTACCAGTTTACAGTATCTCTCGCTTCGGTGCACGGCAAGGCAGCTTTGGCCCAGGGCCGTTCACAGATTCAAGCTTGCCGGCGGCGCACCGGCGGGAAAGTGGGACAGGCACCGAGACGCAACGTTCGTCTGAAAGGACTTGCGCTGTTTATGCTCGGAGCCAGTCCCATTTTCCCGCCTCGCCATTT
>JACPPG010000012.1 GCA_016191115.1 Planctomycetia bacterium
TCAAGCTTGCCGGCGGCGCACCGGCGGGAAAGTGGGACAGGCACCGAGACGCAACGTTCGTCTGAAAGGACTTGCGCTGTTTATGCTCGGAGCCAGTCCCATTTTCCCGCCTCGCCATTTTGAAAAACAGAATGACCCTGCCAGGAGAACTGCAAAGTCCTGGGAGAGGGGGTCAGGCACATTTTTCGGCCGAAGGGTCCTTCGGAAGAATTGAAAACCGCGTGCGCCGAAAAATGAGCCAGACCCAGGACTTTGCAGTTCTCCTGGGCGGATGGCACGTTTTCTGGACGTTCCTCGGCAGCAGGGATATAGTCGAAGACGGTCGCTACCGGCATGAGCTGAGGGGCGCGGACACAGCCGGCAGTGCCATTCTGTCAATCGCAGGAGCGGCCGTTTGCGTTTCCAAGATTCCATCCCGGCATGCCTTCGCGTCGTCGTCGGGACGCTAGGGATCGTGGCAGCGTTCGGCGGCGGCGAAGCGCCGGTGGCAGCCGATGAAGCGCGGGGCACTTCGGACGCAGCGTCGCCTGCCGGGGCGGCCGATATCGAGTTCTTCGAGAAGCAGGTGCGGCCGCTTTTGGTCGCGCGATGCCACGAATGCCATACCGGCGAGAAGGTGAAGGGGAACCTGCACCTCGATTCGCGCGAGCGGGCAATAGCCGGCGGAGACACCGGCCCTGCCATCGTGCCCGGCAAACCTGACGAGAGTTTGCTCGTGGACGCGATCCGCTACGGCCAAACTTATCAGATGCCTCCCAAGGGCCGGTTGCCGGCCGAGGAGGTCGCGACGCTTGTCGAATGGGTGCGGCGGGGCGCCCCGTGGCCGAAGAACGCTACGGCATCATTGAAACAGAGCGGTGAGCGCGGCGCCTTCAATTTCGAGCTTCGGGCGCAGCATTGGTGTTTTCAACCCCTGCGACGCGCAGGCCCGCCATCGGTTGCCGACGCGGCCTGGCCGCGCAATCCAATCGACCACTTCATCCTGGCCCCTCTCGAAGAAGAGCATCTCGCGGCGGCGCCGCCCTGCGACAAGCGGACCCTTTTGCGCCGCGTCACGTACGATCTGATCGGGCTGCCGCCGACGCCGGGGGAGATCGCGGGGTTCCTGTCTGATGACTCGCCGGACGCCTACGAAAAGGTGGTCGACCGGCTGCTGGCCTCGCCGCACTATGGCGAGCGGATGGCACGGCACTGGCTCGACCTGGTGCGGTTTGCCGAGACGTACGGCCACGAGCACGACTTCGAGATTGCCAACGCGTGGCCGTATCGCGACTATCTGATCCGCGCGTTCAACGCCGGCGTGCCGTACGACCGGTTGGTCGTAGAGCACCTGGCCGGCGACCTCGTCGAGCCGCGGCGGCATCCGCGGGAGCGCTTCAACGAGTCGATCGTCGGCACGGCGTTTTTCTTTCTGGGCGAGGCACGGCATTCACCTGTCGACGTGCGTCAGGACGGGGCCGACCGGGTCGATAACCAGATCGACGTCATGGCGAAGACGTTTCTAGCGTTGACCGTCGGCTGCGCCCGTTGCCACGACCATAAGTTCGACGCGATACGGCAATCGGACTACTATGCGTTGGCTGGTTACCTGCGCAGCTCTCGCTACCAGCAGGCGTTTTTGGACGATCCAGCGGACTTTGCGCCGGTAAAGGCCCAGCTCGAGGATTTGCGCCGGCAAGAGCGCGCGGCGGTCGCGCGATACACGGACGCGGTTGTTATCCCGCGAGCGCGGCAGTTGGCCGCCGATCTGCTCGCAGCGGCGCGCGGCGGCAACGACAGCCTGAAGGAGCGCCTGGCCCGCGCAGCCTCACGGCCGGACGGCGTGCTGCACGCCTGGGCTGTGCTGGCGTCGTCAGCGCCGCCGGCCACCGGCGACGACTTTGCCAAGCGCCGTGCCGAGTTGGTCGACCGCCTGGCCGAGCAGACGCGGGCCGCGGCCGGCAAAAATCCTGAGTCGCTAGCGGATTTCTCGGGCGGCACGTACGGCGACTGGTCAGCTACCGGCCCGGCGTTTGGTTCGCGGCCGGCGACGGCCAACGAGATGTGTGCGACTTCCAACGACTCTGACAAAGAACACTGTGCGATCGCGCTCGTGCTGCCGGGTGCCGCGGCGGCCCACAGCGGCATCCTCGCCGACAAGCTGCAGGGCGTGCTTCGCTCGCCGACATTCACCGTCACGCAGCCCAGGATCTTCTACCGGCTGTGGGGCACCGGTGGCCGGCTACGGTTGGTTATCGACGGGCTGCAATTGATCCAGGACCCGATCTACGGTGGACTGGACTTCGCGCCGCGGGCCGCGCAGCCCTACTGGCACGAGCAGGAGGTGAGCAAATGGATCGGTCATCGCGCGTATATCGAGCTTGTCGACCATGGCGACGGTCATATCGCCCTCGATCGGGCGGTGATGGCCGATCGCCCGCCGCCGGAGGTTGTCAACCGGCTGCTGCTCAAACGTTTGGCCGATCCGGCGATCACGTCGCTTGAGGCGTTGGCCGCCGCGTACCAGGAGTTGTTCGTGGAGGCGACAGCGCGCTTCGCTGCCGGCACGCTCGACGAGGACGGCCTGGGCGCTGAGCGCGTGCAACTCGTCCATCTCTTGTTGTCGCACGAACTGTGCCGCGAGGCGACACTCAACGACGCCGCCGCCCAGGCGACCGCCGAGCGCCGCGCGACTATTGCGGCGCTGGAAGAGAAGCGCAACGCGCTGTGTGCCAATCTTCCGCCACCGCGGCGGGCACTGGCGATAGCCGAAGGGACGCCGGAAGACGAGCACCTTTTCATTCGCGGCAATCACCGAACGGCCGGCGACGAGGTGCCCAGGCGGCCGCTTTGTGTATTTGCCGGCGAAGAGCGCCCCGCCCCGTCAGATCGTAGCGGCAGACTGGAGCTTGCGCAGAGCCTGGTCGACGGCTCGAATCCGCTTGTGCCGCGGGTGATCGTGAATCGACTGTGGCAATATCGATTTGGTCGCGGCATCGTGCCGACGACCGACGATTTTGGCGCCATGGGCCAGCCGCCGACGCATCCTGAGCTTTTGGATTGGCTGGCCGCGGAGCTGATCGAGCAGGGCTGGTCGCTCAAGTCGCTCGACAGGCTGATGGTGCTGTCGAGCACGTATCGGATGTCAGGCGCCGCGTCAAACGACGCGGTCGCGGCCGATCCGACCAATCGACTGGTGCACCACATGCCGCGCCGCCGCCTGGACGCCGAGTCGATCCGCGATGCCGTGCTGGCGGTGTCGGGGAGGCTCGACCGCGCCATGTTCGGTCCTGGCGTGGCGCCGCACCTGACGCCCTTTATGAATGGGCGGGGCCGGCCGAAGGAATCGGGACCGCTCGACGGCGCGGGACGGCGCAGCATCTATATCAACGTGCGGCGGAATTTCTTGACGCCGATGCTCTTGGCGTTCGACTATCCGACGCCGTTTACGACGATTGGCCGGCGAAGCGCGTCGAATGTGCCCGCCCAGGCTTTGACCATGCTCAACAATCCGTTCGTGGCCGAGCAAGCGGCGGTGTGGGCGCGACGAATTCTCTCGGCCGAAGGATTGACCGACGACCAGCGCGCCACCGCGATGTATGTGGAGGCGTTTGGTCGCCGGCCCGACGCCGAGGAGTTGGCCGCGGTGGCGGCGTTTCTCATCGAGCAGCGCACGGGCTACGCCGCGGCTGACGAGCAGCGGGTGTGGACGGACCTGGCCCATGTGTTGTTCAACGCCAAGGAATTCATTTTTGTTGAGTAGGGAGTTAGGCGGCTAGCGCAGGCGCCGCGTGGCCGCGGCGGCTCACATATGCATTGCGGACGATTCATCCCGAGACCCTGTTCGCGGCGCGAGATGCTTGCGCGCTGCGCCGGCGGCTTTGGGGCGGTCGCGCTCGCCGCGCTTCTCGACGAGCCGGACTACGCGCTATCGGCCGCGGCAGCCGTGACCGAAAGCGGTGCCGGGCCGGCCGCCGACGGTCCACTGGCCGTTCGCGCGCCGCACTTTCGGCCGCGGGCCAAACGCGTCATTTTCTTGTTCATGGACGGCGGGCCGTCACAGGTCGACACATTCGATCCCAAGCCGCGCTTGGCCAAGGAGAACGGGCAGCCGATTAAGATGCCCGTTCCGCCCACGCAGTTCGACAACGTCGGCATGGTTCTCAATTCGCCCTGGAAATTCGGGCAGTACGGCGAAAGCGGGGTCCCGGTCAGCGACCTGTTCCCGCATGTGGCGCGGCGGGTCGATGATCTGGCGATCATCCGCTCGATGGTGTCGAACTTCTCGGAGCACACCAACGCCAACTTTTTCATGCACACCGGCCACGGCCAGCAGGGGCGACCCAGCATGGGCGCCTGGGCCACCTACGGGCTGGGAAGCGAATGCCGGGACCTGCCCGGCTTTGTGGTCTTGAATAGCGGCATGATTCCGCCAGGTGGTCTCGATTGTTTTGGCAGCGGCTTTCTGCCGGTGTCGTACCAGGGCTCGTCGTTTCAGCGCGGCCCGCAACCGGTGGCCGACGTTACGCCGCTTGAGGGGCGGGCCGCGCAGCAACGCGCGAAGCTCGGCCTGCTGCGCGATCTGGATCGGCGGTTGGCCGCTCGTCGTCATGACGATCAACTGGAAGCGGCCATCGCCAATTACGAGCTGGCGTTTCGCATGCAATCGGCCGTCCCCGAATTGAGCGATCTATCGAGCGAGACTCAGGCCACGCACAAGCTGTATGGCCTCGACGATCCGGCGACCGAAATCTTCGGCCGGCAATGCCTGCTCGCGCGGCGATTGGTCGAGCGCGGCGTGCGCTTCGTCGAGCTACTGTGCCAGGACCTGGGCTTCGATCGCTGGGACCAACACAGCAACTTGAAGGAAGGACACGAGCGCAACGCCCTGGCGACCGACAAGCCCGTCGCGGCGCTATTGACGGATCTCAAATCGCGCGGCCTGTTGGAGGAAACGCTGGTCGTGTGGGGGGGCGAGTTCGGCCGCACGCCGATGGCCCAAGGCACGAACGGCCGCGATCACAATCCGTTTGGCTTCACGATGTGGCTGGCCGGGGGCGGCGTCAAAGGGGGCACGATCCACGGCGCCACCGACGAGTACGGCTACCACGCGATCGCCGACAAGGTCGAGGTGCACGACCTGCACGCCACGATGCTGCACCTGCTGGGGGTCGACCACAAGCGGCAAACCTTCCGCTTCGGCGGCCGCGACATGCGACTCACCGACGTGCACGGGGAAGTGGTGAGGGCGATTCTGGCGTGAAGTACGCTGCCGCCGCGAGATTTATACCAACAAGCGAGCCGCCGGGTTTATCCCGGCGGTCCTTGGCGCCACACGCGTCGACTTCTCGCGGTGACTCGCCTTCTCTTGGGAGAATGCCGAGCCGCACCGCTAAGACCGCCGGGGTAAACCCGGCGGCTCGCTAACAGCGGCTCGTCTCGAGTACGTTTTCCCATTCTTGGCACCCCTACAAACGGCGCATTCGTTGTCATTCGACTCGGAGCGGCCGGCGCCGTCTGTAACAAATCTCCATGCACTGCGCTACAGGCGGTAACTGCGCGCCGGACCGTCTCCTATGTTTGCCTAGCCGCGGGAAGCACGTCCCGCCGATGGTCCGGCGTTATGCGCTCGTTCGCTACCCGCACCGCTAACAGACTCTTTTAGGAGACACGCGACCCATGTCTCGCCAAAACATCGTTCGCACGCTGGCTGTCGTCGCGGTCCTTGGCACGGGCTCGCTCGCCCGCGCCGTCGACTGGAACGTCAATCCTTGGGGCTTGGAAAACCTGCTAAAGCGGCCGGGCGTGAGCATTGCCCAAAGCACGGCGCAACCGAGCGAATCCGACAGCGTGAAGTTGCTCGTCGACGGTGACGCGGCGACCTCCGGCGTCGTCTCGGCGCAAGGCAACACGGCGGATGTCGTGTTTTCGCTGGGCGAGAAACCGGTCGCGGCCGAACGGCTGGTGATTCGTCTCCCGGCGAATGCACCGCCGCAGGCGCTACCTGAGCGGGTTGAAATCCTGATTTCCGAGACGTCACCGCTTGCTGGCTTTCGCGCGATTCGCGCCGACAAGCTCGAGAAGACGGCTGACGCTCAGAAGTTCTCCTTTCCTTCCACGGCGGCCCGCTACGTGATGTTGCGGTTCACGCCCGCCCAGGGCGCGCAAGTCGTGGCCGTCAGCGACGTCGAGTTGTGGGGCAAGGAAGGGTCGCCGGCCACGCACTACGAGTTCAGCGAATCGCCGGCCAAGGCGTTTGACGTGCTGTCGCGGTTGCGCGGCTCGACGTTCGACGTCTCGATCACGCCCGACGAGCAGTCGCTCTTCGAGGACGCCAAGGACGGCAAGTTCGACCAGTTTTCGTTCGCCGAGGCGGCGCTGTTGGCCTCGGGCGTGAAAGAAAAGGAGAAGCGGGAGCAGTACCTGAAGGCCATCGACCGCTTTGAAGCGACCGCCAAGCAGGCGATCGGCGCGGCCAAGGACTCTTTTGAGCAAGGCGAAAAGCTGCTCGTCTGGCTGCACGCAGGACCGATGAAGGCCGGCTACGAACGGAACCAGACCGATTTATCGGTGATCGTCGACACCAACAAGTTCAACTGCGTGTCGAGCGCTACGCTGTACAACGTCCTGGCACGCCGGCTGGGGCTGGACGCGCGGGCGATCGAAGTGCCCGACCACGCCTTTTCGATCCTCTACGACGGAACGCGTCACGCCGACGTCGAGACGACGACGCGGCAGGGTTTCAACCCGGCCCGCGACCCCGAGGCGCGTGCTTCCTTTGAAGCCCAGACCGGGTTCCGTTACATCCCCGATAGCCATCGGGACCAGCGGCGCGAGATCGGCGAACCCGGCCTGGTGGCGGTCATCTACTACAACCACGGCGTCGATTTGACGAATCAGAAGCGCTACCACGAGGCGCTGGTGACGTACTTTCGCGCCTTGAGCCTCGACGCGGAGTTCGCTTCAGCGGTCAAGAACTCGTTGGCCGTGCTGGCCAATTGGAGCAAGCAACTGGCCGACGAAGGGCAGTTCGAACAGGCGATTGCCGTGTTGGCCACGGGGCTGGACTTGGCGCCGGCCGACGGCACGCTTTTGCACAACCGCCGAGTCGTGTGGAACGAGTGGGCCGACAAGGTCTCGAAGACCGGCGACAAAGACACAGCCCTGGCCTTGCTCGAGCGGGCCGCGAAGGAAGTCCCCAGCGAAGCCGAGTACTTTCAGTCGCGGCAGGCCTGGATCTTTGTCCGCGAGGGGGAAAAGCTGGCCGCCGAGCGACAGTGGGAACAGGCGCTGGCCGCGATTCAGCCCGGCTTCGACAAGTTGACCGGGCGTCCGCTCGAGGAGCTGCGCGACTGGCAAAATGGCATCTACCTCCGCTGGGCACAAAAGGAGCTCGATGCCGAACATTTTGAGCAAGCCGCCAGCGTGCTGGAGAAGGGGCTCGAAAACGCTCCCCAGGACTACAGCCTGAACAACAACCTGGCCTACACCGTCCAGCAATGGGTCCGCTTTGTGCTCGAGCACGAGGGAGAAGCGCAAGCCAAGGAAGTGCTGCTGCGTTTGCTGGCCAAGTATCGCGAAGTGCAGGGCGTCAAGGACGTCGCCGATAATCACATCTTCCGCCTGCTGCGCAAATTGGAGGAAGCCGGAAAGTACAACGAGGCCCTGGCGGCAGTGGATCGCAACCGCGAGATCCTGGTCGCGCTGGGGAAGGAGAACGAAGCCGACGAGCTAGCCGCCACGGTCTACGACGCGCAGGCACGCAAGCTTGTGAAGGAAGGCCATTGGGCCGACGCGGTGGCCGTTTATGCCGAGGGGCTGCAGAAGCTGCCCGACCAGTCGCGGTTAACCGGTAACCTGGCGTACAACTGCCAGGAGTGGCTGGACGACGTGCGGCAACACCAGGGGGAGGAAGCCGCCAGGAAGATCGCGCTGGCGCTATTGGCGCAGTTCCCGGACCAGTCGCGGATCAAGGAGGTTGTCAAGCACCACTGCATCCGCGTCGTCGTGAAGCTCAAGGAGGCCGGCAAGTTCGAGGAGGGCGTCGCGGCGATCGAGCGCCATCAAGACGTGCTCGACGCGCTGGGGGACCAGGGCGCCAAAAACGACATGGTCGAGGCGGTCTTCGACGGCTGGGCCCGCTCGTTCTGGAAGAACGGCAAATGGGAAGAGGCGATCGCCATCTACCAACAAGGGCTGCAACTGGCCCCCGACGACAGCCTGCTGGAGAACAATCTCGACTATTGCCGCCACATGCTCTCGAAGGCGGACAAATAGACTTTCGCGCATTCACCGTCAGGCCGATCCTGCGATGTTCGATCACGACACCGACGAACTGTGGCGCGGCCGAGCGCTGATGGACACGTTGCCCGCCGATGCGCCTGCGATCGGCGCCGGGCTCACCGATAGCTCGATCGTCGCGACCGACGACCACGCCCGCTACCAGGCTGTCGTCGGAGAGCTGGCGTGGCGGGCGCTGATGGGAACGGACCTGGACATGCTGTTCCAGGAGACGGTGACGACGGTGGCCGCCGCGTTGACCGTCGAATGCTGTCACCTGTTGGAACTGCTGCCGTCGGCGGAAGAGATGCTGTTGCGCGCCGGCGTGGGATGGGGCACGCGGCGGGTCAGGATCGCCAAGGTTCCCGCGCGGGACGACTCGCAGGCGGCCTTCACGCTTCGCGCGCGGCTACCGGTGATCAGCAACCAACTGCGGACCGAGCAGCGCTTCCGGGGCGGACCGCTCGTGGACGAGTGCCGGCCGACGGCCGGCGTAAGCGTGGAGATCCATAGCGGGCGGCGGACCTACGGCGTGCTGATCGCGCACACGGCGCGACCGCGCTCGTTCGGCCCGGACGACGCGCATTTCTTGCAGTCCGTGGCCTATGTGTTGGCGCAAGCCATCGAGCGCAAGCAAGCGGAGTTCAAGCTGGCGGATTCGCGCCGCTTTCTTGAGTCGACGCTCAACGCGCTTCCTTCCCAGATTGCGATACTCGATGCGTCCGGCACGATCGTGGCGGTGAACGACGCCTGGCGCCGCTTTGCCGGCGCCGCCGGTTGCAAAGGCCAAAACGCGGGCGTGGGCCGGGACTATTTTCACGTCTGCGCCGAGACGCGGCTGCACGGCGAGCAAGCCGAAGGAATCGCCCGCGGCGTCGGCGAAGTGATTCATCGCCAGCGCGACGACTACCGCGCCGAGTACGCGGTGTTGGAAGGTCATCGGACGCGATGGACGCGACTGCAGGCCACCCGGTTCGGCAGCGACGGCTCGACGCACGTCGTCGTCTCGCACGAGGACATCACCGCCGAGCGACTGGCCGAGCACGAGCGGACGAGCTTCTTCGAGCAGTCCGTGAATCTGTTGTGCGTGGCGGGCATGGACGGTCACTTCAGGCGGATCAACCCAGCCTGGACCGCGACACTAGGATTCGCGGCCGAGGATTTGCTGGCGATGCCCTACCTGGAGATTGTCCACCCGGACGATCGTGTCGCCATGACGGCCGAAGTCCAGCGGCTGGCCGCCGGGGCGGCGACCATTTCCTTCGAGTGCCGCTGCCTTACGCGGGACGGGGACTATCGCTGCATCCTTTGGAGCGCCACGCCGCTTGTGGATCGGTCGGGATTCTACGCCACGGGGCACGACATCACGCAACGAAAGCATGCCGAGGAGGCGCTGGCCGAACGGGTGACGATGGCGTCGCTGGCGGCCGACATCGGCGTGACGCTCGCGCATCAAAACGAGCTGGCCCCCATGCTGCAGGAATGCGCCGAGGCGATGGTGCGGCACCTCGGCGCCGCGTTCGCGCGGATTTGGACGGTTGACGAGGTGGCCGACGTCCTGGAGCTGGCGGCCAGCGCCGGAATGTATCGCCACACCGACGGCGCCCACGCCCGCATTCGAGTCGGCCAGCTCAAAATCGGACGCATCGCGCAAGACCGGCAACCGCACGTGACCAACGACGTCCAAAGCGACCCGCAAGTCAGCAACCACCAATGGGCGGCGCGGGAGGGGATGCGGGCGTTCGCCGGATATCCGTTGATCTGTGGTCAGCGTCTGTTGGGCGTCGTGGGGCTCTTTTCCCGAAAACAACTGTCGGAGACGGTCACCAAAGAGCTGGCCGCCGTGGCCGACGGGATCGCGATGGGCATGGAACGGGCCCGCGTGGCGGGCGCCCTGCGGGAAAGCGAGGGCCGCTTCGACCTGGCGATCCGCGGTTCCAGCGACGGCGTGTGGGACTGGAATATCCTCACCGACGACGTGTTCTTCTCGCCGCGCTACAAGGAGATGTTGGGCTACGAGGACCACGAGCTGGCGAATCACATCAGCACTTGGGAATCACGCTTGCACCCCCAGGACCGCCATCGCGTGCTGACGGCGGTGCGTCGACATTTGAAGCAGCGGCTGCCCTTCGAGGTCGAGTTCCGCATGCAGACAAAGACCGGCGAGTTCCGCTGGTACTACGCGCGCGGGCAAGCCGTGTGGGACGCCTCCGGCGAGGCGCACCGCATGGCCGGGTCGCTCTCCGACATTACCGCGCGGAAGCACGCCGAGCGCGAGCTGTTCAACGCCCACGCCGAGACCGAGCAGTTGCTGGCCTCGATTTCGTCGATCCTGGTGGGCACGGACGACCAGGAGTGCATCACCAAGTGGAACGCCGCGGCCGAGGAGACATTTGGCATTCCCGCCTCGAGCGTGATCGGCCGGCCGTTTTTGGACTGCGGCATCCAATGGCAGTCGCAAGACCTGGCCGACAGCATCGCCATGGCAAGGCAACTGCAGCGTACCCTGCGCATCGACGACCTGCGGTTCACCACGGCCGATTCCGGGGATCGCGTTTTGAGCCTGTCGATCGACGCGATCCACGATGAAGGAGGGGAGTACGGAGGGTTGCTGTTGTTGGGCGAGGACATCACGGAACAGCGGAACCTGGAAACGCAACTCAGGCAGGCGCAAAAGCTCGAGTCCATCGGCCAACTGGCCGCGGGAATCGCGCACGAGATCAATACGCCCATCCAGTACATCAGCGACAACGCCAGGTTTCTCAAGGAGAGCTTTGCCAGCATCGACAGTTTGTTGAGCGAGTACAACGACGTGCTCTCCCTGGCCGGTCAGAGTCGCCTGACTTCCGAGCGCATCGCCCGGGCTGAATCGGCGCGCGAGGCCGCCGACGTCGAGTATCTCGCCACCGAGATTCCCTCGGCCATCGATCAATCGCTCGATGGACTAGCACGCGTCGCGGCGATCGTCCGCGCGATGAAGGACTTCTCGTACATCGGCGGCGAGGAGAAGACCGAAGTCGACATCAACCGTTCCATCGAGAGCACCATCCTTGTCGCGCGCAACGAATGGAAATACGTCGCCGAGGTCGTCACCGACTTCGACACAGAGCTTCCGCTCGTCTCCTGCCAGCCAGGCGAGATCAATCAGGTGGTCTTGAATTTGATCGTCAACGCCGCCCACGCCATCGCCGACAACCCGCGGCGAGCGCCCGACGAACTGGGAAGGATCATCGTGACCACCCGCAAGATCGACGAGTGGGTCGAGATTCGCGTGCGGGATTCCGGCACGGGCATCCCCGACGAAATCCGCTCGCGGATTTTCGATCCGTTCTTCACCACCAAGGAAGTCGGCCGCGGCACCGGGCAGGGATTGGCGATTGCCTATTCGGTCGTGGCCGAGAAGCATGGCGGGACGATCAACTTCGAGACGGAAGTAGGCCATGGGACGACGTTCATCGTCCGCCTACCGCTGGCTCCCACGGCGGCGGTGAGCACGGCGGGCCCGCGACATTTCACCGAGGCGGAGAGTCCCGAACAACCACTGAGCGACATCGACGAGCTTCCGGAGCAGCCATGAAGAACATCTTGTTTGTCGACGACGAGCCCAAGATTCTCGACGCGCTGCGGCGCATGTTGCGGCCGCTGCGCAGCCAATGGCACATGCAGTTCGTGGCCAGCGGGCAGGAGGCCCTCGACATCCTGGCGCAGGTGCCCTTCGACGTCGTCGTGTCCGACATGCGTATGCCCGGCATCGACGGCGCGCAACTCCAGAGGGAGGTCATGCGGCGCTATCCGCAGACGGTGCGCATCATCCTCTCGGGCCAATCGGACTTTGACCTGGTGCTCAAGTCGGTGGGCCCGGCGCACCAGTTTCTGGCGAAACCGTGCGACGCCGAGCAGCTCAAGTCGACCGTGGCCCGCTCGTGCGCGCTGCGCGACCGGCTGGCGGAGATCCGGTTGGTGCAGATCGCGTCGCAGATCTGCGCTCTGCCGAGCCTGCCTTCGCTGTACGCGCAGGTCGTGGACGAGTTGCACGCGGCGGATGCCTCGGTCCGCAAAATCGGCGACGTCGTCGCCCGCGACGTGGCCATGACCGCCAAGGTGCTGCACCTGATCAACTCCTCCTTTCTCGGCAATTTGCGGCCCGTGTCCGACGCGGCGCAGGCCGCCACCTTGCTGGGCCTTGATACGATCAAGTCGCTTGTGCTGTCGGTGGGCATCTTCGCGGAACAAGACGTGACCGCCATACCGGGCCTCACGCTGGATGACATTGTCGAGCACAGCATGCAGGTCGCGGCGCTGGCCCGCTCCATCGCGCAGGCCGAGGGATGCTCCAAGCTGGTCGTCGATCTGGCTTTTACCGGCGGCGCGCTACACGAAGTAGGCCATTTGATCCTGATGGCTCATCTTGGCGACGAGTGGACCAACGCCATCGCGTTGGCGCGGGTCGAGAATTTATCCCTTTCAGAGGCCGAAGAGCGCACGATCGGGGCCACCCACGCCGAGTTGGGCGGCTATCTGCTTGGCCTGTGGGGGCTGCCGGACCAGATCGTCGAGGCCGCGCTCTTCCACCATACGCCGCGCGCCGTCGCGGCGGCCGGTTTTACGCCGCTCACGGCCGTGCACGTCGCCGACGCGCTTCTGCGCCATGCGGAAACTCCGACCGCCGGCGGCGAACTGGACCTCGAGTACGTTCGCCAGATCGGGTTCGAGCAGCGGATCGATGCCTGGACCGCCTTGGCGAACGAACGTTCGATCGGAGGGTATCAACGGTGAACTGTTGTTACTTATTGACGACCGGCGCGATGAGCGATCGGATCGCGCCTCGCGCGGACGGCCGCGGGCCGTTACACCTCACCCACCAACCCGACCTCATGGGGAGCTGAAGTATGGAACGCACGGTCTTGATCGTCGATGACGAGGACAACATTCGCACGGCGCTTTTGCGCGTGCTGCGGAAGCAGCCCTATAAGGTTCTCACGGCGCGGACGGCCGATGACGCCATGAGCTTCCTGAAGCGGCACTCCGTGGACCTCGTGATTTCGGACGAGCAAATGCCCGGCATGCGCGGAACGCAATTGCTGGCGTGGGTGGCGGAGTATTTCCCGAACGTGGTGCGCATCTTGCTGACCGGCAAGGCGACCGCCGAAACGACGCGCGCCGCCACCGACGACTCCAAGGTTTTTCGCTTCCTGACGAAACCCTGTCCGGACGCGGAATTGGCGGCGGCGATCCGGGCCGGTCTGGCCGAGCGAGAGCGGCAACTAGCGGCCGTCGCCCAGCACTAACCTGACTGGTAAGGCCCCCCTCGCGTCGCGTCGGCTAGTGAGATGCACAAAGGATTTTGGGCAGGTGAGTTACGACAAATCGTGGCGGGCCGCTGTCGGCTCGCGAATTTGCCGACAGACACCCTGGGGCTTGGCTTGGACTTGTACGTTTTTTGTTCGCGAGCTAAGATACCTACCGTTCGGTATACGCGCCGTGGCGAACCCTAGCCGCCCCCGCCAGGTCATTTTCGTGGCATCCCCCACAGAGCATGTCGAAGCGAGCGAAATCGCCGCGCGGATCGCGCGCGTCGCTGCCCGCCTGTTCGCCACCGATGGCTACGATGCCACCAGCGTTCGGACGATTGTCGATGCCGCCGGCGTAACTAAGCCGACCCTGTACTACTACTTCCAGAGCAAGGAGGGACTGGCCCAGGCACTGTTGATGGTGCCGATTGGGCGACTGGCCGAGGCCCTGCGCGAGATTCTGCGGACCCCTGGAGCGGCCATAGAGAAGTTGATCGCGGTGATCGACGAGCACTTCAGGCTCTGCCGCGACGACCCGGATCGCGCTCGATTCGCCTACGCGCTGTTCTTCGGACCGCGCAGCTCGCACTTGTCGGCCGAGCTGGCGGAGCTTGGCCAGTCCCTGGCGGAGCTGGTTCAGCAGGCAATCGAGCGGCTCGCCGAAGAGGGCGTCATCGCGCGAGAGCGCGTCGCCGAATGCACCGCGGCCGTGCGCGGCCTGATCGCCATTTACACGATGGACTATCTGTATCGTGGGCAAGAGCTGGACACGCACCTGGCTGGCCGCCTCGTCGCGGACTTGCTCGCGGGTTTCGCCCGCCATGAGGCTCGATCGTTGACTCCGGCACAAAGGAATTGAGGTTCATGCGCGCTATCGGCAGCATCATTGTCGCGGCACTGGGTTTAGCGTGCCTCGCGGCGTCGGGTTGCTCGCACGCCGCGTCGGAGGCTCTCCACGCGTCGTCCGAACCCACGGCCGTTCCCGTCACCGTGGCCACCGCCGAGCGACGCCCGACCGAAACGACGATCGACGTCGTAGGCACTCTCAAGGGCTGGGAAGACGTCAAGGTCGGCGCGAAAAAGTCGGGCCGCGTCGTGCGGGTCATGCACGACGTGGGCGACCAGGTGAAGCCCGGTGAGCCGCTCGTGCAGTTGGAAACCGTGCACGCGAACTTGATGGTGCAGCAGGCGGAGAAGCGCCTGGCGTCGGAGCTGGCCAAGCTGGGCCTGAAGGAGTTGCCGCAGGGCGATTTCGACGTCGCCCGGCTCCCCACTGTCATGCAAGCGCAAGTGGCCGTGGACCGGGCCCGCCAGAAGTACACCCGCGAGCAGTCACTCGCCGAGAAGAAAGTCAACACCGTCGAGTCGCTGCAAGACGCCGAGTTCAACCTGCGCGACGCGCTCGCGCATCTCGACAACACCATGCTTCAAGCCCGCGCCACGCTCGCGGCCGCGGTCGCCAGCAAAGTCGAGCTGGACGTTTCCCGCAAAGCGCTCGAAGACATGGCCGTCGAAGCGCCGGAGCCGTCGAAGCCGCCGGAAAACCTGAAGGAGACCCTCCTCTACGCCCTCACCAAGCGCAGCGTCTCCGAAGGGCAGATGCTCCGTGAGGGGGAAGAGGTCATGCAACTGGTGATCGACAATCCCCTGCGGATGTGGGCCAATGTGCCCGAGCGTTTCAGTCCCTACGTTCACTCGGGGCTGGCGGTGCGATTGACCGTGCCGTCGTATCCGGACCGGACCTTCGAGGGAACCGTGACGTGGGTGAACCCGGCGATCGACTCGGCCAGTAACACGTTCCAAGTCGAAGTGGCGGTGGCGAACGACGACCGGCAGTTGCGTCCAGGTGGATTCGCGAAGGCGGCCATCGTCGTCCGCCGGGCCGACGACCGGACCGTCGTGCCGATCGAATCGGTCGTGCGATTCGCCGGCGTAACCAAGGTATTTGTCGTTCGCGACGACAAGGCGTTCGCCGTGCCGGTGACCACGGGCGTGGAAGGCACCGGGTGGATCGAGGTGGATGGCGACGTGCCGCCGGACGCGATCGTCGTTGTAACGGGCCAATCGCAGCTTGCCGATGGCACGCCAGTCGTCGTTCGCGGCGGGCCGCGGGAAGTGGCGCCCGCCGAGACGCCGCCCGACGAGCGGCACGTCAAGCGGCCCGATGCCACGGCCGGTTGACCGTTTTACAGGGCCTGCCAGGCAACGCAACATCATGGGCATCTCCGAAATCTGCATCCGCCGGCCGGTATTTACCTGGGTGCTCGTGGCATCGCCGGTCGTCCTGGGGATACTTTCCTACTTCCGCCTGGGAGTGGACCTGTTCCCCAACGTCGACTTCCCCGTCTGCGCGGTCACCACGACGCTGCCGGGCGCCAACGCCGAGCAGATGGAGACGCTCGTCACCAAGCCCATCGAGGAAGCCGTCAACACCGTCTCGGGGGTCGACGCGATTCGTTCGATCAACTCCGAAGGCGTGTCGGTCGTGACGGTGCAGTTCCTGCTGTCGAAGAACGGCGACGTCGGCACGCAGGAAGTCCGCGACAAGGTGAGCTCTGTCCTGGCCGTGCTGCCCAAGGGGACCGATCCGCCGATCGTCGACCGGTTCGAGACCGACGCCATGCCGGTGATGTCGATCGCGATTTCCGGGCGGCGCGACCTGCGCGAGATCACGGAGATCGCGCGGAAGCGCATCAAGGAGCAGCTCGAAACGGTGAGCGGCGTGGGCGCGGCGACCTTGATCGGTGGCCGCGTGCGGACGATGAACGTCACGATCGACACCGACAAACTGGTGGCCTACCGCCTGTCGATCGACGACGTGCGAACGGCGCTGGACCGGCAGAACCTGGAAGTTCCCGGCGGTCATATCGATCAGGGCCCGCGCGAGATGGTCCTGCGGACGTTGGGGCGGGTCCGCACGGCGGCGGAATTCAACGACTTGATCGTTGCCAACCGCGGCGGCTACCCGATCCGCATCAAGGACGTCGGCGAGGCCGTCGATGCTATCGAGGAGCCACGATCGCTCGCGCGGCTCGACGGGCAAGCGGCCGTGTGCGTGATGGTGCAAAAGCAGTCGGGCACCAACGTCGTGACGGTGACCGACGCGGTGAAGGCGAAGCTCGACCGGATCAAGCAGGCCCTGCCCCCGGACGTGCAGATCGAAGTTACCCGCGACCAGTCGCGGTTCGTCAAGAAGTCGATCGAGGAGGTGAAGTTTCACCTGCTGTTGGCCGCCGTGCTCGTCTCCGGAACGATCCTGCTCTTCATCCGCGATTGGCGAACCACGGTCATCGCCACGCTGGCCATCCCTACGTCGATCGTCCCCACGTTCGCCTTCATGTACTACATGGGGTTCACGCTCAACAACATCACGATGCTGGGGCTGATCCTGGCGATCGGCATCGTGATCGACGACGCCGTCGTGGTGCACGAAAACATCTTCCGCCACATGGAAGAGCACGGCTTAAGCGGCATGGAGGCGGCGCGCGTCGGCACGCGGGAGATCGTGCTGCCGGTTATGGCCACGAGCCTGTCGCTGGTCGTGATCTTCGTCCCGCTGGCCTTCATGGGGGGCGTCGTCGGGCGGTTCTTCTCCAGCTACGGGCTCACCGTCGCCTTTGCGATCATGATGAGCCTCTTCGTGTCGTTCACGCTGACGCCAATGCTGTGCAGCCGGTTTCTTAAGCTTGACCCATCCGAGGCGGGGCACGCCAAGAGCAAGTCCGGCATTTTTTACCGGCTGATCGACGGCTCCTACGGCGGCATCCTCCGCCTTGCCCTGCGGTTCAAGTTCCTGGTCGTGATCGCCACCATCCTCGTCTTTCTCAGCACCGTGCCGATCGCCAAGATCATGGGCCTGGCGCTGATCCCGCGCGACGATCAGAGCGAATACGAAGTGCACGTCGTCACGCCCGAGGGCTACACGCTCGATCGGACGGACAAGATCATGAGCGAGCTGGAGGCCCGGTTGTGGAAGCTGCCCGGCACCACGCACGTCTTCACCACGATCGGCAGCTTGAGCCGCAACGCCAAGGGGCAAGGCACCGTGACCGAGGGGTCGATCTATGTCCGCATCAAGGACCTTGGCCAGCGCGACTACACGCAGTTCGACGTGCAAAAGCAAGCCCGCGCGCTTCTGGCCGACTATCCCGACCTGCGCTCGAGCGTCAACGACGTGTCGCCGTTTCAGGGAGGCGGACGGGCACAGGTGTTCCAGGTCGAGCTTTACGGTTTCGAATTGGAGAAGCTGGCAAAGTACTCCGACGAGACGATTGAACGCTTGAAGAAGGCGGGCGGCTTCTCGGATCTCGACACGACCCTGGCGCTCCGCAAGCCCGAGCTGCGCGTCGACATCGACCGCGAGGCGGCCAACGATCTGTGGATCAACGTCGGCACGATAGCCGACACGCTGCGGATTCTGGTGGGCGGCATGCCGGTGTCGGTGTTTCGCGACCAGGGTGAGCAATACGACGTGTGGCTGCGGGCGCAGTCCGGTGATCGCTCGAGCATCAAGGACCTTTATGGACTGTCGATTTTCTCGCCGACCGCGGGCCCGGTCTCGCTATCGAGCGTAGCGCGGTTGAGCGAGCAGATGGGGCCCAGCCAGATCGAACGCAAGGACCGTCAGCGCGTGGTAACCGTCCTGGCGAACCCCGACGGCATCGCACTGGGCGAAGCGGTGAGTCGCGCCCGCGGCGCGCTGGAAAACATGCAGTTGCCGCCCGACTACAGCTATGCTTTCGGCGGACAGGCCGAGACACTAGCCGAGACGGGTTACTACCTGGTCATCGCCTTCGTGCTGTCGATCGTCTTCATGTACCTGATTCTGTCGGCGCAATTCGAGAGCTGGGCCCAACCCGTCGCGATCCTGATGGCCTTGCCGGTCACAATTCCCTTTGGCCTTCTGTCGCTCGTGCTGGCCCGCACGCCGATGGATATCTACGCGATGTTCGGGCTTTTCATGCTGGTGGGCATCGTCAAGAAAAACGGCATTTTGCAGATCGACGCCACGAACCAGTTGCGCGCCAAGGGCCTGCCGCGGCACGACGCGGTGCTCGAGGCCAATCACACCCGCTTGCGCCCGATCCTCATGACGACCGTGATGCTCGTGGCGGCGATGATCCCCATCGCCTTGGGCCGTGGACCCGGCTCTGGCGCGCGGGCCAGCATGGCCAAGGTGATCATCGGCGGCCAGTCGCTGTCGTTGTTGTTGGCGCTCCTCGTTACGCCCGTGTTCTACGTGCTCTTGGACTCCTTCAGCAATTTCCTTCACCGCATTGGCGTCCGCTTCGCCGTCGAGCAGCCGGCGGCCCCGGGCGCCGTGGCGCCCGCGCAATCGTCCAAAAAACCCCGTCGCCGCGACGAGCTTGAGGAAGAGAGCCTTGTCGGGTGAGAATGACGAAGGTCAAAAGTCAAATGTCTAAATGAATTCACGTCCGAACCGTCTATGGCAGCATGACTCTTCATTACAATCCGGCCGAGGCCGTCGCCGCCCTTTCCAAGGCCGACAAGCAACTCGCGAAGCTCATCCGCCGCGTCGGCGATTTTGAGCTCGAGCCGCGCATGGGGGACCCGTTCCAGGCGCTTTTGCGGGCGATCATCTATCAACAGCTTTCCGGCAAGGCGGCCGCCACGATTCATGGCCGTGCGGTCAAGGCCTTCGGCACCCGCGGGCGGATCAAGCCGGAGCGGCTGCTCGCCGCCGCGCACGACGAGCTGCGGAGCGTGGGGATGTCGCGGGCGAAGGTGGCCGCGGTCCGCGACCTGGCCGAGAAGACGCTCGACGGCACGGTGCCTGCATTCGCCAAGCTGCGGCGAATGAGCGACGCGGAAATTCTCGAGCGATTGACGAGCGTCCGCGGCATCGGCGTGTGGACGGTCGAGATGTTGCTTTTGTTCCGGCTGGGGCGCCCCGACGTCCTGCCCGTCTCGGACCTGGGCGTGCGCAAAGGGTTCATGCTCACCTACGGCCACACGGAGTTGCCCGCGCCCAAAGCGATCCTCGCGCACGGCGAGCGGTGGCGGCCGTACCGCTCGGTGGCCACGTGGTACCTGTGGCGGGCGGTGGATCTGCACCAGAAGACCGCAGTGCCGAGGTAGGGATTGGGGGTTGGGGAGTCTGAAATCTGGAGATATGTAACTCTTTAGCCGTGTGGAGTGGTTTTTTCTGGGAGTGCGGGTAGTTGGCCGGTGGCGAGGTAGGTCGCCAGGGCTTGGGTGATGGTTTGGATCGGATCGAGTCCGCGTTGTTTCAAGGTGCGATAGATGGTCATCA
>JACPPG010000013.1 GCA_016191115.1 Planctomycetia bacterium
GAAGAACGTCGTTAAGCCTGCTCAAGAACAACAAGACCAAAAAAGTCGGCGTGAAAAACAAACGCCTCTGCGCCGCCTGGAACGACCACTACCGACTCCAAGTCCTCAGCGGAAACTGACTTTTGGTGCAATCGCCCTGGGGTCGAGGTGCCCTGACCAACTTGGCGCCGCGGGGCTGCGTGTCGCAATGTTCGCAGCCATAAACGCTATCCCCGCGACGCGTCGTGGTCCGATGTCTCGGGTGCGGACAGGTTTCCTTCGCGACTCGTGGCGACCGGGCACGCCACCGTCTCGCTTGGGACACCGCGCAAACGCGCTCAATCGCGCGCTCATCGTCCGATCGGCGGATTCTTCCCGCAGCACTTCGGCGGCGCGCCTGTCATCAGGCGATTGTCGCGATCACGAGCAAGACAGCGGCGACAGCAAAAGTGCCGAGGCTCACGCGGTCGTGCGCCGCAAACACCACGGGATCCTCAGGAAGCTGACCGCGCGCGGAAAAGAACCAAACTCTACTGACCCAGTACAGTAACAGCGGGCAGATTAGCCAAAGGGCCGTTGCGTCCGCGTACACCGCCTTCATCGCGTCGCTGTTGATGTAGAGCGCAAATACGAGGACGGCAAGGTAGCCGCTGGTTGGGCCGATGCTCTCGATTAGCCTTACATCCTCGACGGAATACGCCCGACCGCGCGGGGTTGATTCGCCACCCTCCCCTTCAAGCCGGCGTAGCTCCGAATGTCGCTTTGCGAAGGCGAGCGAAAGGAACAGAAACATAGAAAAAGCCATCAGCCACTGCGACACATCTATGTGGGCCGCGTACGCGCCCGCCATCACGCGAAGCGCGTAGAGGCCGGCGAGCGTCAGCACGTCCACGATCAGGGTCTTCTTGAGCCAGAACGTGTAAAGAGATGTTACGGCGACGTATAGTGCGAGGGTCGCGACAAAGGGCCCAGGAAGCAATGCGAATGACATGCCAAACGCTGCGGCAAGCAATCCAACAGCCAATGGAGGGCCCCACGCCAGTGGCAACGCTCCCGCCGCGAACGGACGCTTTCGCTTCTCAGGATGCCGACGGTCGGCGTCAATGTCGAGCAGGTCATTCAATACGTACACAGCCGAGGCGCAGAAGCTGAACGCGATGAACGCCAACACGGCGGCGAGGATGCTTCCGAGCAACGTGAACCCATGAGCGCAGACAATGGGAACGAACACCAAAAGGTTCTTCAGCCATTGGTGCGGCCGCACCGCGCGCAGCACCGCGCGCCAACGTCGCCGCTCGTCACCAAAGGTATGGGTGGCCGTGCAGAATGTCGAGAGCGCGCGGGTGAGGCGGCGCCCGGGCGCGACGACGTGTACTCCCGACGCACGCCGCCAGATGGGAAGGTCGGCTTTGCTGTCGCCGACGTAGGAGAAGGATGAACATTCGTTCGCCGCGCACCATGCGTCGATGGCTGCGAGTTTTGCGTGCCCCTTCAGGTTGGTCTCGCCATCGCTTGACAGCACGTCGTCGAATAGGCCCAGCTCGCGCGCGATCACGTTCGCGATGCGTCGATCCGCGGCCGTGGCCAAGACGAGCGCGCGACCTTGTTTCTTCTCTTGCCTCAGAAACGCGACGACGTCCTCGCGAAACGGCATTGTATGAGCGTCGGGCATCGCGGCCTCGGTGAGCGAGCGCTTGAACGACGCCCTCCCCTTCGAAAGCCAGTACGGGAGCTTGCATAGCACTCGGGCGTCCGACTTGACCGCCCTGAGAAGCGATTCCCACAAAGCGTCCGTTCTTATCAGCGTGCCGTCGAGGTCGACAAATACAGGCCCGGCGCGCTTCCACGGAGGACGATGCGCCGCGCGCCCTGGTCGCTTAAGATTGGGATGGCAAACGTGCAGTCCACTCAGTCCATTGCGCAAGAGCGGCTCCGCGCCTTGCGGCTCTGTCGTGACGCCCATTAGCATGTCTTGGTCCCCTGGTTTCAGGTCGAGGCCGAGCGCGTCTGGTTACGGACTCGACCCGTCTGGTCGTGTTACTGACCTGGACCGACTGCTGCGGGATCACCAGTTGGACGAAGCGCTGCGTGGAATCGATCGTCCAGGTCACGCTGGCAAGGCCTGTGCCGCCGCTGCGAGAAGCAGCGCTGCGATAGCGGCAAAAGCGAACACTTGTCTCGATGCAAGGTTCATTAGCAGTTTCCCCATTAACCCCCCCGTAAGAGCCAAGCTTTACGGGACGGCGGGCCCTGCGACCGAACGTGACACTGGGTTGGCATGCTAGCGAATAGACGCGACCATTTCCAGGAAAAAATTCCAAAAATCCTGAAAGGGCCGGCCGACCTGGCTGTGACGCGC
Source organism: Planctomycetia bacterium (assembly GCA_016191115.1). GTDB lineage: Bacteria > Planctomycetota > Planctomycetia > Pirellulales > JACPPG01 > JACPPG01. Next base: position 2,339 of record JACPPG010000013.1, read on the forward strand.
GGCAGCCGCGACGACGCCCTAGCTAGCAAGCGACGCGAATCGAAGCCTTACCCAGCCGCCGAGCAACAGCAGTGTCGGACGGGCACCCGACTCAGATGGTGGTGTGATAGATGCGGTAGGTCTTGTACCGCCGCCCGCCCACCTTTTCGATCGTTCGATTGATCAGCTCGTTATCCTCCAGGGTCCAGCCCAACTCGGCCCCGGTGTAACCCTTGTGCTGTCGGCCGAACTCCAAGGCACGCAAGATGAAAAGCTCGGCGACGCCCCGCCGGCGGAACTGCTCCACCACGCCTAGCACCGCCATCCGCGCGGTGCGGATCCGACGCATGTTCCGTAGCACGCGCACCAGCCCGATCGGCAGGCCGTACGTGGTGAGCCGTCCGTTAACGGGGGTCGTGGCCTCGTTGAAGTCCGGTAGCGTAACGCAGAATCCGGCTGGCTGGCCATCCACCTCCGCCAGGAGAATCAGCTCGGGCACGGCGAATTGCTTGAGGTGGCCTGCCATGTGGCGGAACTCGGCCTCGGTCAGCTTGACGAAGCCCCAGCTTTTCTCCCAGGCCGCGTTGTAAACCTTGTGGCAGCGGGCCACTTCGGCGTCGAAGTCCTTGAACGAAATGGGCCGGACCCTGACGTTGCCACGGTCGGCCAGACGTTCGGCGCGGCGGGCCCAGCGGGTGAGCACGTCGCACGAATCGTCGAACCACCAGGCGTACAGGTCCTTGGCCCTCGTCAGCCGCCAATTCTCGAGCAATCGCGCGTAGTACGGCGGATTGTGGTTCATCATCACCCGCTGCGGCGTGTCGAAGCCATCGATCAACAGGCCGCAAGGGTAATTGGTCGAATAGTCGATCGGTCCCATCAACTCCGTCCGGCCGCGACGACGAAGCCAATTGGCGGCAGTGTTCAACAGGGCATTGGCCACGGCCTGGTCGTCGACGCATTCAAACATCCCGAACGAGCCCAGGTTCGTGCCGTGCTCGGCGTTGTAGTTCGGGTCGTCGCTCACCAGGATTCGGCCGACCACCTCGCCCGCGCGATAGGCCAGGAACTGCGTCGCCTCGCCATGGCGGTAGAAGGGGTGCCGCCTGCGGTCGATGAACGCCTTGGCTTCCATCAACAATGGCGGCGCCCAGTTCTTGTCGCCGGCATAGATTTTCCAGGGAAACGTCACGAACTGGTCCCGGTCGCGCCGCGTGGCAACTTCGCGGACGACCACCGCCACGTACGGGGGCATCGCGGGACGGGGCGGGCGAGGGTGCGCGGCCGATTGACGCGTTCGCCGCTCCTCCGCGCCGTCTGTTTGATCGTCGGGCCACGAAGCCTCTCGGTCGCGGTCCGGGACGAAGACCTTTTTTGCCATTTGTTTCTTTGCGCCAATGGCCTTGGGAATGCGGACCGTCGGGCCGGTGAATCGCACGGTCTCGGTGTTCATGTCTCGTCCTTCGCCTGGCGGGGGTAACCGTTGCCTCCACCCGTCTCAAGCGCGGACAGACGCGATTTGTTGCACGTAGACACGGGCCCGACAGGCGGCTCTGTGGTTGGCAAGGCGGGCGACGCGGCAACCAATACGAATTCTAGGCTGCGGACTGCGGTTTCGCCGCAGCATCTTGGGGGCTTGTAACACCCGGTCGGCCCGTGCGCTCCCGCAAGTCAGGAGGCCACAAGGCCGCCCACGACAAACTCAAACAACCGGCACAAGCCCTTTTGCCAGGAGCCTTTCCGATGTCCCCAATGATCGCCGACGCCACCGCGGTTGCGGCCCGCGCGACCGTCCCCACGACCCCCAAGCCGACCTTGGAAATTACCGAAGAAACGTCCTTGGCCGACATCCTCCGTGCTCGCGAGGCCGGCCTGGGCATCCGCGATGTGGCTCCGTTCTTCAAGCAGGCGCTGCACCACTTTCAGTCGGTCGGGCAAAACCTGTACGGCCGCACGCTCTTGGGACCCAGCGATGCCGAGGCGGTTGTCGAGTATCCCTACGACGACGCCCAGCGTGACATGATCATCCTGGCCTCGAACAACTACCTGGGTCTGACCAATCATCCGCGCGTCATCCGCGCGGCACAAGACGCCGCGGCGTTGTACGGTTGCGGGTCGGGCAGCTCGCCACTGTTGGTCGGCTCGTTCCCCGTGACCAAGGAGTTGGAATCGAAGCTGGCCGAGCTGAAGGGCGCCGAAGAGGCTTGCGTGTTCGCCACCGGCTACTCGGCGAACGTGGGCGTCATCTCCGCCGTGGCCGGCAAGGACGACGTGGTGATCCTCGACCGCTTGGCCCACGCCAGCATGGTCGACGGCGCCAAGCTGTCGGGCGCGCAGATGAAGGTCTTCCACCACAACGACGCGGCGCACCTCGATCGCGTCCTGGAGCGCAACCGCAACGCCCGCACGAAGCTCGTGGCGGTCGAAGGCATCTATAGCATGGACGGCGACGTGGCCCCGCTCGATCAAATCTGGCAAGTGGTCAAGCGGCACGACGCGCTCTTACTGGTCGACGAGGCGCATTCGACCGGCGTATTGGGCCCCGGCGGCCGCGGGGCGGCGGCGTACTTCGGCCTCGAAGGCGAGATCGATTTGCACGTCGGCACGCTCAGCAAGGCGATCGGCGCCTGCGGCGGCTTCGTCGCCGGCAACAGCGACCTGGTGACGTACATCCGGTATTTTGCCCGCAGTGGCATGTTCTCGACGGCCCCGTCCCCCATGGTCATGGCGGCCGCGAGCGCGGCAATCGACGTGATCCGCGACGAGCCCGAGCGGCGCGAGAAGCTATGGGAAAACTGCCGGTTCCTGCACAGCGAGCTGAAGCGGCTGGGCTTCAAGACGAGCGCCGCCCCCAGCCCGGTGATCCCCGTGATCGTCGGCAACATGAAGGGGCTGCGGGAGATGACGCTCGAGCTGCACCGCAACAACATCTGCGTCAACTCGGTGCCGTTCCCAGCCGTGGCCCACGGCAGCGAGCGGCTACGGATCAGCCTGACGGCCAACCACACCCGCGAACAACTAAAGCGAGCCCTGGATTGCCTGGTGCAGGCCGGCAAGAACGCGGGAATCGTGTAGACAGCCGGCAGGGGGCGGCCGGCAGCGGAAAAAGACGCACCGTGGCCGCGACAAGCGTTGTAGCGAGCGACTCCAGTCGCCAAACGGCCCGCACGAAACGCGACCGGCAGCCGCTGCGCGATTGCGGCGACGGGAGTCGCCTCCTACGAGACGAGTTGCCACACGATCACCCCCAGCCCCAGCGCGATGCACCAGTAGCCGAACGGGTCCAAGATGCCCTCCCGCAGGAGCCGCAGCAACAGCCGCAGCGACGCATAGCCGACGACGAACGAAACGGCTGCCCCGACCAACAGCACGGCGGCCGGCGGCAGGTCGCTGGGCGTTTCCGTGATCAGGTCCTTCAGCTCCAGCACGCCGGCGCCGCCGATGGCAGGAATGGCCAGAAGGAACGAGAATGTCGCCGCCGCGTCGCGGCGCAGCCCGCAGGCCAGGCCCCCCGTGATCGTTGTGCCGCTCCGCGAGATTCCAGGCAGGGGGGCAAAAGCCTGGCAGATGCCGACAAACAAGGCCTGCGGGTAGCTCATCTCTTGGTACGGCACGTCGCCTGGCTTCTTCCGCCCGATCCACAGGAGCATCAACCCGTTGAACGGCAACAGCACCCCGGTCACAAGCAGGCTCGTCAGCTCCTTCTCAAAGTATCTCTTCAAAAGCAGTCCCACGATCGCGGCCGGAATTGTGCCCACGATCAACAGGCCGATCACGCGACGGTCCTGGAACAATAGCCGCCAGATGTGCTGCCAGTAGACGATCAGAATGGCCAGAAGCGTGCCCATGTGCAGGATAATCGTCACAGCCAGATTGTCTTCTGGCAGGGCGTCGCCGCTGAAGGCGCTGAACAGCGCGTTCGCCACCGCCAGATGGCCGTCGGAACTGACGGGCAGGAACTCGGTGATGCCTTGCACCACGCCCAGGATGACGATGCGCAGGTAGTCCATTCGTTACGGTCAACCTTTCTGGCTAGCGGCTCCGGCCATCGGATCGCAACGGTTGCGTCGCCGCCCAGCAGCGCCATTCTGTTTTTCAAAATGGCGAGGCGGGAAAATGGGACTGGCTCCGAGCATAAACAGCGCAAGTCCTTTCAGACCAACGTTGCGTCTCGGTGCCTGTCCCACTTTCCCGCCGGTGCGCCGCCGGCAAGCTTGAAGGTCTGTCGAGCGGAGGAGCGGATGTTCAAAAACCTGAGCCCCGAGGCCTTGGGCATCGCGGCCAGTCAGAGCGAATTGATCGAGTTGGCGCTGTCGTTCGGATTTCGCGGACTCGATCTGGACATCTTGGATTTCGCCGAGCAGGCGCGGACGCGCGGCCTGGCGCACGCACGGCGCTTCATCGAGAGCGCGAAATTGCAAGTCGGTGCTTTCCGGCTGCCGACGCACTGGCAAGCCGATGACGGTATATTTCGCGGAGACCTCCGCCGCGTGCCCGAGTGGGCCGCCCCGGCGGCCGAGGCAGGCTATCGTCGCGCGGTCACCACGATCGAGCCGGCCAGCGATGAGCGGCCGTTCCATCAGAACTTCGAGCTCTGCCGGCAACGCCTGAACGAAGTGGCCGCGGCGCTCGCGGCGCACGAGATCCGGCTGGGCATCGCTTTCGCGGCTCCCGCCGACCTGCGGAAGGGTAAGAGCTTTGAATTCATTCACGACGTCGACGCGCTCTTGCTATTGATCGGCACAATCCAGGCCAAAAACGTCGGCGTCGCGCTCGACCTGTGGGACTTGCACGCGTCGGGCGGCTCGATGGACGCGCTGAAGAAGATCGGCGGCAACCGGTTGGTGACGATCCGCGTGGCCGATGCCCCGGCCGACGTCCCCGCCACCGAGTGTACTTCATCCCAGCGGTTGCTGCCCGGCGAGACAGGTGTCATCAATGCGGCGGCTGCGCTAGTGACCTTGGCCGAATTGGGCTATGACGGTCCGATCACACCCGCCCCGCATCCCGAGCAACTCAAGGGGCTGCGTCGCGAGGCGGCCGTGAAGCGCGTCGGCGAGAAACTCGACCAGATCTGGAAAACGGCTGGGCTGACGACAGCCGGCAAGCTCGCGCCCGCACGGCGGTAGGTGGGCGCGGCATCACGCACGTCGGCGCGTCCTTCTGCGGCCGGACGCTGTCTCGAACCTGAACATCTGCGGCCCGCGAGATATGTTTCACTTCGACCGCGGACTCAAGCTGACGCGCGCCGACCTGGCGGTTGATTTTCGCCGTCGGCAGCCGCGGGCGTTCATCTCGCACGCCCATCGCGATCACATGGCGCGGCACGAGCTGGCTCTGTGCACGCCCGAGACCGCGCGCCTCTATCACGCGCGGCTCGGCGAGCGGCCCGTCCTTGAAATCCCCTATCGGCAGCCGATCGACTGGGGCGGACTGCGCCTCACCACGTACCCGGCAGGACATTGTCTGGGCTCAGCAATGCTCTTGGCCGAAGACGGCGAGACGCGGCTTCTGTACACCGGCGATTTCAAGCTCGCCGCCTCGGCCACGGCCGAGCAGGCTGAGTTGCCGCCGGCCGACGTGCTGGTGATCGAGAGCACGTACGGGGCGCCACGGCACCGCCACGTGCCGCGGGCCGAGGCCATCGCGCAATTGCTCGCGCTGGTGCGCGACACGCTAGCGCGCGGTATGACGCCGGTGGTGCACGCCTACGCGCTCGGCAAGGCGCAGGAAGTCACGCGGCTTTTGACTTCCGCCGGGATCGGCGTCCTGCAGCACAAGGAGGTCTACGCGATCAGTCAGGTCTATTGCCGGTGCGGCGTCGATTTGGGGCCGTTCGAACTGTTCGGCGGTCCACCCAAGGACGGGCATGTCGTGGTCGTGCCGCCCTGGCGCCATCGAGCCGGCGATTGCGGCCGGATCCGCAGGCCTGTGACGTTCGCGGTCACGGGCTGGGCGGGGTCGCCCGGCGGCGCGTGGCGGCTGGGTGTCGATCACGCGATCGGGCTATCGGATCACGCCGACTTCGACGAGCTCTTGGCCGCGGTGGCGCGTGTCAACCCGCGCGTCGTCTACTGCACGCACGGACCGGAGAGCTTCGTGTGGTGCCTGCGCGAGGCGGGCTACGTCGCCTTCCCCCTTGGCGGCGGCTGGCTGCCGCTGGTGTGAGAGCGGGACGCGCGCAGCGGGCGACAGCTCCGGCTAATCGCGAGTCGCTAGTTGCTTCTATTCGTCCGCGTACACCCGCGTGCTCTCTTCTTTTGTGATCGGCGTTCGGATCTCGTCGGTCAGCACCTGCACGCGGACGCGCACGTCGCCGGGCCCGAGCCCTTGGGCCTTGATCCGGTATGTCGTATCGGCCTTGGGCGCCAGTTGCGCGAGTCCTTCGAACAACACGCGCTGTCCGTCGATCGTGTACCGCGCCGGCCCTTCGGCGCCCACCGGCTTCAACTCCTCCGGCAATAGCACGACCACTTGCACGTTCGCGGCCGCCTTGGTGCCCTGGTTCACGACGCGCACCTCGTAGGCCGTTTCGCCTCCCACTTCGATCGGGTCCGCGACGTCGACCACCTCGAAGAAGATGGCCGGCACGCCCTCGATAACGATCTTCTTTTCCTCTTGCGCCGCCAGACCGCGCTCGGCGGTGCTCTCGACGCGCACCAGTTGCTCGCCGACCTCGACCGGGACAGTGGTCAACGTCACGCTGCCGGTCTCGCTTGGCGGTAGCTCATCGAGAAGCCATCGGACGGAACGGTCCTGGGGGTTGTATTGGCCGGCGTTATTGGCCTCGATGAATTTCAGTCCGGCCGGCAGGTACGTCACCAGCGCCACTTCCTTGGCCGCCGCCGTTCCGGGGTTCGACACGCTGACGGTGTACGTCGCCTGTCGATCGAGATAGCGCCGCGCGGGGCCGTCCATCTTCAACGTCAGCGCCGGGGCGATCACCTCCAGCTCGGTCTGCTGATCGACGCGCACGTTTCCCTCGGCTTGCGCAGTCAACGCGTTGACGATCCGGCCGGCCTTGACGGCGCGCATCGTCAGGTCGAGCTCGCGCGACTCGCCCGGCCGCAGCACGCCCACTTCGTATTCCAGTTGCGCGCCGGCCGGGTGCTGCAAGAGGTCCGGCACGGTCTCGTGCAAAATGACTCCCGTCGCGGCGCCGGTGCCCGTGTTGGTCACCTTGATCGCCATCGTGACGTCTTCGCCCTGCATGACCTCGCGCGGGGCCCGCATTTCCAGGGCGAGCACGGGCTTGGTGGCCATGGTGCGGGCCGACGACTCGGCCGCGAATCGAACCGTCGCCACGCTGCCCACCTCACCCTCGGCCGTCGGCATCAGCTCCAGCTCGACGCTTGTCTCTTCGCCGGGCTTCAGCGCGCCGAGCGCCCACACGACTTCGCCGGGTCCAGTCTGCGAGGCCCGCGGGGTCGTGCTTACAAGCTGCGTTCCCTTGGGTATCTGGTCGTGCACTTCGACGTGGACGGCCGTGGCCTGGCCGGTGTTGCGGATCTTCAGCACGAAGACGGCCGGTTTGCCGACTTGGACCTCGGCCGGGGCGATCTTTTCCAGCGTGAGCGAAGGCGCCTGCTGCCCTTCGAGCTGGCGGTTGCCGGGGCGGCCGATTCCCTCGGTCGTGTCGAGCGACCGGGCACGAGCCGGCGGCGTAAAGTTGTTGTCCGCGACCGGCGTTTGCGGCACCAGGCTATCCGGTTCCGAATCCAATAGCGGCGGCTCGCGCGGCTCGGCGGAAGACGCCGCGGCGCGGCCCCCGCGGCTCGTGGCTTGATAGCGCGAAGCGGGGGCTTGGGACACGGGGCGCTGGTCGAACGGATCGGCGGCGGGCGGCGCGGTTGCGGCGTTGTCAGCGAACGGTTCCGGCTCGGGCGCCACTTCACGGTCTGTTGCGCCGCGCGGCGGAGCCAGCGTCGGTTCGTTGCGCGGCGCGGGAGACCGGTCGTCGGCCACCACCTCGGCCGAGGGAATCTCGCGATCCTCGGCGCCTTCCTCGTAGTTGAGGGGACGGACGCCCTGCGTCGCCTCGCGCGGCAGTTCCCGCGGCGCGCGATGCGCGTTGTAGCGGCGCATCGCCTCTTCCGCCGTGGGAATGCCCGGCGAATCGAGCGGCCTGCGATCGCCGGCCGTGTCGTCGGCCCGCGGCGTGGAGAAGGGGTCGACAGCCGTAGCCTGTGGAGGGTTGTCGTATTGCGCGTAACGCTCCGGCTGCGCGGGCACTTCGACCGGCGGCGGCATGGGCTTGGCGTCCTCGGTGCTGACCGAAAGCTCGGCGGGCTCGGCCGCGGCCTTCGCCGCGCCGGTCGAGGCGCTGCGCTGCGCCTGGACGACGGCCAGAGCGCCCAGCGACACCACAGTGGTCAAAGCGGCCAGACGGACGATGATCCGCTTCATGGCTCTTCTCCGGAATCGAAAGAGGGGACGCCCTGCCCGGCCATGCCCCGGCGCCCAAACAAGGTCGAGATGTGAAGGCGACCTTCGCGTTTGGCGAGCGCACGGGGGCCGGCGGCGCGGTCGACCTCGGTCGCCATCGCGCAGCGCGGCCACGGCTTTTCGGGCATTGGGAGCGGGGTGTACTACCAAAACCCCCGCGGCGCGAAAAGGGCAACTTGTGCTAGCATCCCTCCAACGGCACGCCGAACTCGTTTATGATGCGTCGTTTTCCCGCCGTCTTGTTCCGCCGTCGCCAGCCGAGTTGGCTCGAACGATGCCGCCAGCATTCATTTATTTCGACCTGGGCAACGTGCTCTTGTTCTTCGATCATGCGCTGGCTTGCCGACAGATGGCCGCGGTGGCCGGTCTGACGGAAACGCAGGTCCGCGACGTGGTGTTCGATCGTGGTCTGCAACTGCGATATGAGACGGGCGAAATCTCGACGCGGCAGTTCTACGACACGTTCTGCGAACGGACCCATTCGCGGCCCGACTACGATGCCCTGGTCCACGCCGCCGGGGCGATTTTCTCCATGAACGCGTCGATCTTGCCGGTGGTCGCCCATTTGCGCGGGGCGGGCCATCGCTTGGGATTATTGTCCAACACCTGCGAGGCGCACTGGGCCGAGGCAAGCGGCGGCCGCTTCACCTTGATTCCCGACCTGTTCGAAGCCGTCACGTTGAGCTTTCGCGTGGGCGCGGTCAAGCCGGACGCGCGGATCTTCCAGGCCGCGGCCGAGCAGGCCCGCGTTCCCCCGCGCGAGATTTTTTTCGTCGACGACACGCCGGGGCACGTTGCCGCGGCGCACGACTTCGGTTTTGACGCGGTGCCGTACACCACCACGCCCGCATTGGTTCGCGAACTGGTGAGCCGGGGCGTGCGATTCAACTACTGAGCGCTTGAGGCGAGGTTCTCATGACACCTGCGGTCAACCATCGCGTCGTTCTCGCGGCTCGACCGGTCGGCTTCCCGCGCGAAAGTGATTTTCGCATCGAGGAGGCGCCGGCGCAGGAGCCGGCCGACGGCCAATTCCTCGTCCGCGTGTTGTATCTTTCGCTCGACCCTTACATGCGCGGGCGGATGAGCGCGGTCAAAAGCTACGCCGCCAACGTCGAGTTGGGCGAGGTGATGGTCGGCGGCGCGGTGGGCCGCGTGGTCGCCTCGCGCAACGAGCGATTCGCAGTCGGCGACGCCGTCGTCGGCCACTTCGGCTGGCAGGAATACGCCACAAGCGACGGCGCAGGCGTCGAGAAGATCGACGAAAGCCTGGCGCCGATCTCGACCGCCGTGGGCGTGCTCGGCATGCCCGGGCTGACCGCGTACTTTGGCCTCCTTGAGATCGGGAGGCCGCGGCCGGGCGAAACGGTCGTGGTGTCGGCCGCCGCCGGGGCCGTCGGCGCGGTCGTGGGGCAGATCGCCAAGATCAAGGGTTGCCGCGTCGTGGGAATCGCCGGTTCGCCGGAGAAAGTAGCGTACGTCCGCGATCAGTTGGGCTTCGACGCTGCGATCGACTATCGCGCCGCACCGGACATGAGCCAGGCGCTGGCCGAGGCCTGCCCGCGCGGCGTCGACGTCTACTTCGACAACGTGGGCGGCGAGACCCTCGACGCCGTGCTGCGGCACATCAACATGCGGGCGCGGATAGCCATCTGCGGGATGATTTCGGAGTACAACCTGGAAAAGCCGGCCGTGGGACCGCGGCCAGGCTGGTTTCTTTTGGTCAACCGGGCACGGATGGAGGGGTTCCTGGTGTTCGAGTTTCGCGATCGCTACCGCGAGGGGCTTGCGGCGCTGGCCGCCTGGGTCCGCGAAGGTCACATCAAGTACAAGGAGGACATCGTCGAGGGATTGGCGGCCGCGCCGCGCGCCTTCATCGGCCTGATGCAGGGCAAGAACTTCGGAAAGCTATTGGTGAGGGTCGGGAAAGAGTAGGCAGCGGGCAGTGGGAGAGAACCTGACGGCATCGTGGCGCGCGAATTGCGGCGGCGCGACCATGCGATATGCTACCCACAATGCGGCGGCATCCGCGTCGTGCGTCCGACCTCTAGCCTCAAGCCTCTAGCCTCTGGCCAATTCCCATGAAAACCCTCCGCACGCCCGATGATCGGTTCAAGAACCTGCCTGGTTTTCCTTTTGCCCCGCACTATGTCGATGTAAACGGTCTGCGAATGCACTACGTCGACGAAGGGAAGGGCGACCCCATCCTGTGCGTTCACGGCGAGCCTTCGTGGGCGTACTTGTATCGCAAGATGGTGCCCATCCTGGCCCACGAGCATCGCGTCGTCGCGCCCGATCTGGTGGGGTTTGGCCGCTCGGACAAGCCGGCCGAGCGATCGGACTATACGTACGCCCTGCACCACGACGCGCTCGTGGCCTTTATCAAGGCGGTCGATCTGCGGCGGATCACGCTCGTGTGCCAGGACTGGGGCGGGCTGTTGGGTCTGCCGATCGCCGTCGAGATGCCGGAGCGGTTCGCGCGGCTGGTGATCATGAACACCGGTCTGCCGACGGGCGATCCGCCGCAAGGCGCGGCCGCGCAGGCCAGCGCGGCCGCGTTTCTCGCCTGGCGCACGTTTGCCACGCGCTCGAATGACCTGCCGGTGGGCTTCGTGATCAAGGGCGCCACCAAGACGCCGCTATCGCCGGAAGTGATCGCCGCCTACGACGCCCCCTTCCCCGACGCGAGCTACAAGGCCGGGGCGATCGCCTTTCCGCTGTTGGTGCCTATTTCCCCGGACGCCGAGGCCGCGCCGGTGATGAAGAGGACGCGCGAGGCGCTGAAGAACTGGACCAAGCCGGCGCTGGCAATGTTCTCGGACGGCGACCCGATCACCGCCGGCGGCGACGAGTTCTTCCGCCGCCTTATCCCGTCCGCCAAGGACGAGCCGGAGATCACGATTCCGGGGGCCGGCCACTTCCTGCAGGAGGACAAGGGGGAAGAGATCGCCGAGCACATCCGGCAGTTCCTTGCGCGGCGCCCCGTATCTTGACGCGTATCCCCCGGCTCGCCCTGCAAGGACGGTCCGACACCTTCCCAGCAGAATTCCGCGAGCCAGCCGCCCACGCGAGCCGCCGCCGGTTACGTTTTCACCCGGCTTCCAAGTCCACCTTGCCGGACATCTACGGCCATTCGCCCCAGTTTCTCGATAGGCTGGGCAAATTTTGCGGGTTGTATCGGTAGGTCCGATCCTCCGGCCGTCTCAGTGGGCGGAATATGGGTGAAGGCACTCATGGCCGTGCTCGCCAGCGCACGATTTGTACCTACATCCGGTGTCATCTGAATGTTTTTTGCGCGGCAAATCCGTTACAGGCGTTAAGGACCGATAACCTGGCATGACCCCACTGCGTCATCATCTTAAAACGCTGCTGTTGGTGGTAGCGGGCGGCACCGTCATCGGCGCCGGTCTGGCGGCATTCGACCGCTACGGCAACGGGCTGGGCGGCTCCGTCGCGCGTCGCGCGGCAAGCCAACAGCACGACGGCACCGGGCCCGAGTGCCAGCCGTACTCAAAAGAGTTAGGGCACTCGCCTGGTAGCAAAACGCACATTGATCCCGCCTTGCAGATGGCGTCGCTAGAGCGCGACTTGCCACAAGGCGTTCCGCAGCGGCCCGTTGTGAAGATGGCGCGCACGCCGCAACGGACAGGCGCAAACGAAGCGCCGCAGGTCGCTCCGCCCGTTATCGGGACACCGACGGTTCGCGCGGCCGCCCCCGTGGTCATTCCTGAACCAGATGCCGCGGAGCTAGTCGTCGAGGATCCCATGGTGCCGCCGGCCGAACCGCAGCCGGCGCCTCGTGGTCCGGACAGCCCGGTCGTGCGGATGGCCGAAGCCCCCGCCACGACTGAGCCATGGGATATGGCCGACCGCGTGCCGAAAGATCAGGCCGCTGCGGTAGCCAGTGAACCAGCGGGTGATATTCCAGAAATGCCCGAGACTGTGCGGGCCGGCTTGCGTCTTTTGCCGCGACGGCCGATGCCGGTTTTCGGGCCTCCGCCAGTGATGAATGCCGAAGACATCGCCAAGGATCTACCGCAGGCACGGCCGGCAGTCGAGTTGGGCGTGGAGAGTGGAACGTCGCCCGCGCCAGTCGACAACGTCCCGGCTCAACCGAGCGGTCCCCGCAGCGGACCGGTTGTGTATCGAGCGCCGCGGTATGACCTGGCGCCACCGGTCACGCCGCGTGGCGTCCCGCTTCCGTCCGAACCGATGTCGGCCCGCCACCAGCCGCCTGCGACCGGCGCGCCCGGACTGCCTGTCGGCCGTGCCGCTCCCCTTGGCCCTGCGGCGCCGGCCATGCCCGTGGCCCGCTCCGCGCCTGCGATGCCTGTTGGCCCGATGGCGCCGACAGCGCCGGCCACGGCCCCGTACATGATGGTCGTCGCGCGGCGCGCCCAGGAGCACATCAACTACGGCATCGACCTGGCCGAGCGAGGCGCGTTCTACTCATCCGAGTCGGAGTTCACGCAGGCGCTGCTGTTGATCGCCCAGGCGCTGGACGCCTCTGAGAACACCCAGCTCCACGGCGAGGCGATGGCGTCGGGCTTGCGGGCGCTCAAGGAAGCGGATGAATTCGTCGCTCGCGACGCAAGCGTTCCGCTCGACATCGGGCGGATCGCGGCGGCGCATAAGACACCTGTCCTCAAGCCAGCGGCCGGCCAGGGGATCGCCCCCTTGGTGGCGATGCAGCAGTACTACACGTATGCCCAAACGCAGTTGGCTTTGGCCGGCGGCCATGAGCCTACCGCGGCCACGGCCCTTTATGGGCTGGCGCGGTTGCAGGGGGTCACGAACAGTCAGAACGACGTGCAGAGGATGATGTGCGGGCCGAAGGCCATTGCGCTGCATCAGGCGGCGCTGTCGGTCGATCCCGCGCACTACAAGGCCGCTAACGAACTGGGCGTGCTTCTGGTGCGCTACGGGCAGTGGTCGGATGCCCAGGCGGCCTTCCTGCAAAGCGCGCGATTTGCCTCGAATCCCGAAACGTGGCAGAGCCTGGCCCACGTCTATCGGCACCTAGGTGACGAGCGGGCGGCGCGGTCCGCGTCGGAGCAGGCGCAGGCGGCGCTGGCCCAGCGTCGCGCCTCGGGCGGATCGTCGGGAGATCGGCCGCAGGTCCGGTACGTCGACCCCGAAGCGTTCGTCCGCGATTCGGGCGGCCCCGAGTCGGACGACGTCGCGCGAGCCGAGCCGGCACCGCAAGCGGGCGCCGGTGCGACCAGCACGGCGCCGACACCGCCGCCGCCGGCGAAGACCCAGAGCGGACCGATCGGATGGATCAAGAGCAAAGCGGCCGGTTTGACCCGGACCGCACGAGTCGAAAGTAACTTGCAAGCCCAAAAGTAGCGCGTGGCCGGAGAGCGGCTTCGCGAAACGGATTTCGAGAGGAACGTTGCCGTGGCCACGAACCACTTGTTCGCACCTTCATGGCTCGCGCGTGCTTGCGCGGGCGTTTTGGCGTTGTTGGTCGCACTATCCGGTCCGCAGGCGCGCGGGCAGCAGCCAGCCGGGCCGTCATCGATGCCGCCGCGGGCGAATGCCTCGCGCGTCGCCTACCGCGTGCGCACCGTAAGCGATCCGGCAGCGCCGGCGCCGACGGCCCCTGCTCCCGCCGGGCCCCAGGCGCCCGCCCCCGGCGCGCCGGCTGAAGCGCCGTCAGCGGACACCGAGACCATCATGCCCGGCGGCATGTACGAATACCCCGCCGGCCCGATCTTTGGCGCTGCGCCGGTCGCGGCCTGGCCGAGCGAGTTCGATTGCCCGCCCATCAATGGCTGCCGGCTGGGCGTCCAATGCCAGCAGCAGGGGGCCTGCTACGAGATGAACTGGAAGGCGACGCGCCCCATTCCATGGCAGATCTTCGCGCAGGGTGAATACATCGGACCGCACCGCTTGCGGCACGTCCCCGAGTACCGCCTCCGCGTGGACGATCAAATTTTCCTTTTGTTCCGCCTGACGACCGACGCCACCACGAAACCCTACGAACTGACGGTGGGCGACATTATTCGCGTCGAGTCGTTGACCAGCGACGACCTGAGTCGCGAGGTGATCGTCCAGCCCGACGGCACGATCTCGATGCGGTTGTTGGGGCAGGTGAAGGTGGCGGGTCGGTCCATCGCCGAGGTGCGCGACGATCTGGAAGAGCAGTTCAAGAAGTACGTCCGCGACCCCTCGATCAGCATCGCGCCGGTGAAGCTGAACTCGCGGCTGGAAGAGTTGCGCGCCTCGATCGACGCCCGCCAGGGTTTCGGCGGCCAATCGCGCGAGGTCCGCGTCACGCCGGAAGGGACGATCCAACTACCGGGCATCGGCTCCGTTCCGGCCCAGGGCCTGACCTTGATGGAACTGAAGCGCGAGATCGACACGCGCTACCTGACCCTGGTGAGTGGCTTCGACGTGACGCCGTTGCTGCAGAATCGGGCGGCCCGCTACATCTACGTCGTGGGCGAGGTCAAGACTCCAGGGCGCTACGAACTGGTGGGGCCCACCACGATCATGCAATCGATCGCGCTGGCGGGTGGGTGGAACGTGGGCGGCAATTTGGATCACGTCGTCGTGTTCCGACGCGACAGTTGCTGGCAGTTGATGGCCACGAAGGTGGAGATTCACCACGCGCTCTTTGGCAAAAGGCCCTGCCCGGCCGACGAGATCTGGCTGCGCGACTCGGACATCGTGCTCGTGCCCAAGCGGCCGATCAAGGTCTTGGACGACTCGATCGAGCTGATCTTCACCCGCGGCATCTACGGCGCGTTCCCGATGACCTTCTCGGGCTTCTGGTCGTTGAACAACACGGGGAACGTGCTGCCGTAGCGGACCTTGCCCATCCGCGTGGACGCAACGGGCTGCCATCTCCGGTGGCCTGTAGTCTGGCGGCATTGCGCCGTCATAATCCGTGCGTTCGTCATATCCGGCCCGCGCCGGGGCGCCGGCAGCGACCTACGGTTTCGGTAGCCAGGCGTGGTCAGCGTTGGCCGCGCCCACCAACGGGCCCCTCGGGCCCACCATTCGTCGCATGGGAGACCGTTCGTATGATTACCAGCACGATGAACCCGGTTGAGGCGTTCCTGAACAAGGCCAAGCAGGACAGCCAGCTCCGCAAGCAGCTCGAGACGCTCCGCACGAAGGAAAAGAACCAGGCGATCGGCGAGATCGTCAAGATTGCCAGCAAGGCCGGGTTCAAGTTTTCGGCCAAGGAGTACGAGGAAATCGCCCGCAACAAGTGCTGCCAGAACCTGAACACCAACCGCCAGATCACCGACGAGGAGTTGGTCGCCGTGGCTTGCGGCACCTGCTAAGCGAACGGAATTCACGGCTTTTCGCACGGACAAGAAGCCCAGGGGGTCAAAACGGCTCCCTGGGCTTCTTTTATGCGCCGCGACATTCGCGCGTAGGGTGTTCTGCGAGCACCGCGAGCACCGCTCGGTGTCCGCAGGACACCCTACGGTCTTCCACCAGGCGACGGGGTAGCGAAGTGGCGCAAAGATTGACGGTCGCAGCGATTGTGCGGGTGGATCGGATTGTTCTTTTTTTATCGCCTGTGCGAACCCGATACCTGCAAAGCGTAACGATTCTAACAGTTGTGCCTGGGGGGAGAGTTATGAGATCGCAGCTACCGGTGCTGGCACTCGTGTTCGCGTTGGCGGTGTCGGCCACATCGGTCCGCGGGCAGGAGCCCGAGAGTGCCGACGAAACATGGGTCGAGGACGTGCAGAGCCCGCCCCCCCGCGGCGCCGGCCCAACGCGGGTCGCGCCCGAAGGACCCCCTGCCGAAAACCCATGGGGCGATTCGGAAGAAGAAATCGCGATTCTGGATAAGGCGGGCGATCATGGTGGCCCTGAGCATTGTGGCCCCGATGCATGCGGCCAGGAGTGCCTCATGCAGTGCTGCCAACGGACGCCGGTCTGGGCGCACCTGACTGGCGGGTTCGGCAGCTACCTGTTCTTGCGTCCGCGGTACACGGAAGTGCCCTTCGCCGTGCCCATCGACGGGGCGATCGTGCCGCCGGTGAACCCGCCCATTCAGGTCGGCCCGACCGGGGTCATCGACCCGAACTATTCCAGCGGCTTCCGTGCCGGTTTCAACAAGTCCTTGGGCTGCTATTCGAGCGTGCGGGCCACGTACACGCACTACGAGAACAGCGAAGCCAACGCGATCAGCACCGATGCGCCGAACGTCATTCGCTCGCTCGTTTCGCACCCCTCGACGTTGAGTTCCGCGCAGGACTTCCTGTCGGCGGCGGCCACGTCGAGCATCAACTTCCAGTTCGCCGACGTGGACTACCGTGGTCTGTTCTCGTACGGTCCGCGGCACGCGTTGAACTACGTGGCGGGGATTCGCTACGCCCACCTCAATCAGGACTTTGGCGCGCTGTTTAGCAACAACGGCACCGAGACCGTGACCTCGGCCGTGAATTTCGACGGCGGCGGCATCCGCGTCGGGCTTGAGGGAGACTTCGTCTGTCGTCACGGTCTGATGCTGTACGGGCGCTCGGCAGCCAGCTTCGTCGCGGGTCAGTTCCGCGCGAACTATGTCCAGGGACAGAGCTTTGACCCAATCGTCGTCAACACCAGTTGGCACTCGGGCCGCCTGGTGTCAATTCTGGACCTGGAGCTGGGCGTGGGGTGGACCAGCCCCAACCAGCGCGTGCGGTTCCGGGCCGGCTACCTGGTAATGGGGTGGTTCAACGCCGTGAAGACGGTCGACTTCATCAGCGCCGTACAGCAAAACAACTTCACCCAACTTTCAAACCCGTTCAGTTTTGACGGGTTAACGGCCACCGGGGAACTCCGGTTCTAAATACGGCCGAATCAAGGCAGCATCTGCCTCGACCGGGCTCGCCGATGGTGCGAGCCCGGTCTTTTTTTGTTGGTGGGGTCCGACGGCCGCGGCCGTAGTGCCTTCCCCAGGGGTTGCCACCCCTGGGCTTGGCGGAGCGGAACGGTGCCGCGTTTCTTTTCCGTTCTCCCTCTCCCTGGCACCAGCCTGGGGGTGAAATGCCCCATCTGGTGCGATGGATTTGAGGCGGCGCGGAGTATTGCGACGCCAAAAGCCGCAGACTAGTATCTGAACCACACCTTAGATGATTCGATCTGGCGATTCGTTGCGCCACCAGGCGACGCGTTTTTGGCGTCGCCGTCGGGCGCGTAGTTGTTTGAGCCCCGCCAGACCGCCGCGCACCAGGAGTTGGCACCATGAACCGGCGCACACGATTTCTCGCGTCTCTCTCCGCGCGCACCGCGAGCCGGCCGCGCATCCGCCCGCGGCATCTTCATTTCGAGCCGCTTGAGGAGCGCCGGCTGCTCGTGGTTAACACGGGCGCCGACGGCACGCTCGATGTCGGCGGCGATGAGGACTTCAACAACCAGGACGACACGATTCGTCTGATCCGCGCCGGTAACGACCTGAAGGTCATCATCAACGGCGACGAAAAGTTCAGCGGGGCCTTTGCCGGCGTCAAACAAATCAACGTCTTCGCCGGTGGCGGCAACGACACGCTGATAGTCGACAGCACCAACGGGCTGATCAGCGTCGAGCGCGGCATTCGCTACGACGGCGACGCCCCATTTCCTTTTGAAGGCGGTACATTTCCGCCGGTCGGTCAGGGCTTTGACAAATTGCAGTTGGAGGGCGGGGCCGCGCAAGGAATCGACACATACTCGGTTGGGCCGGAGATCGGCTCCGGCACGTCGAGGATTACCGGCGATGGCGGCACGCAGACGGTGTTCTTTTCCAACTTGGAACCCGTGGTCGACCTGGTCCCCGCCGCGATATTCGTCATCAACGGCACGCCGGAACACAACGCGATCGACTACACCCAGGGTTCCGTGGCCACGAATGGCAAGGTCACGGTCGACAACTACGAGTCGGTGGAATTCTCCAACAAGACGGGGGTCGAGGTCCATGCCCTCGCCGGCGACGACGTGATGACGTACAACAACCCGTCGACGCCGACCGGGCTGACGGCGATCACTTTCTTGGGGGAGGACGGCAACGATCAGATCCGCTTCGGCACCAACGCCTCTCTCGCAGTCAGCGTCAGCGGCGGGACCGGGGACGACTACATCGACGGCTCGGTCGTGACCTCCTCCGCGCTCGCGCTGTTCGGCGATGATGGGAACGACACGCTCGTTGGCGGATTCGCGGCCGACAACCTCGTGGGCGGGCCCGGCGACGACACGATGATCGGCAACGCCGGCAACAACACCTACGATGGCCTGGCCGGCATCAATACGATCGTCATCCGCGGCACGCAGCTCGACGACCTGATCGAAGTCGAGCAGACGGCGGCCGGGACGCTCTTTTCGAGCGTCAACTTTTCCCCTCGAACGGAAACGTTTTCCAACGTGCAAGCCATTCGTGTCGAGGCCGGCGCGGGCGCAGACCGCATCAGCGTGACGCAGGCGGACGCCTTGGTGGCGACACCCGGCGTCACCGTGCCCATCACCGTCCTCGGCGGTGCCCCGGCCGCTGGCGACCGGCTCTTGGTCACCGACGACGGGATTGGCGACACCACAATCCAGCGACAGGGCGCGGTCGACGGCAACGGGTCGTTCCAGGTCGGCCCCCTAGCGCCAATCTACTACGAAGACGTCGACTACGCCCAACTGGGGCCCATCAACGACATCACCGGCGGCACCGGCAGCGACGGCCTGGGCAAGCTGGTGGTCTTCAAGCACGATCCGTACGAGGACAACAATTCGCTGGCCAACGCCTGGTTTTTGGGCTCGGGCAAGACGATCAACGTCGACCCCACGATCGACCCGGGGCCATTTGTGCCCATCCCGCCGATCATCGCGGGGGGCGGCGCGCAAGTCCCGGTGGTCTTCCCCGCCGACGTCGACTGGTTCCGCTTCGTCGCCGCCGAGACCGGCACGCTCGACATGCAGGTCTACTTCCGCCAGGTCGGCACCTTGGCCAACGGCCGCGCCGGGTTGCCGGGCGACGGCAATTTGGACATTCAGATCTTTGACGCCGCCGGCAACAAGATCGGCGAGAGCCTGTCCAACGACGACGACGAGCGGGTCGATATCCCGGTCGTCCGCAATCAGACCTACTATCTGCGCGTGTTCAGCCACGTCCCGGCGCCGCCGGGGGTCGCCAATGCCGTGAACGTGTACAACATCACGGCCATCAACGTGTCGGCGCCCATTCCGCAACTGGTCGACCTGCAAGCCGCCAGCGACAGCGGCCGCAGCGACACCGACAATATCACCAAAATCCCGCTGTCGACATTCGATATCATCCTTGACGACGACCGGATCGACGAGTTTACGAACCTCGATCTGATCCCGGACACCATCAACAACGACGCGCCGGACAACGACTACGGCGTGCAAGTCTTCAATAACGGCATATCGATCGGCTTCGCCGCGTTGGTCGCAGGCACGAACCGCTGGGTCTTCACCGCCACGGCCGGCGACCTGCAGGAAGGGCACAACAATTTCATCAGTGCCGCCGTGTGGATCCGCGACCGCGCCAACCCGACCATTCAGGGACGCGGCGACCTGTCCGTGCCGCTGCAGATGACGCTCGACACCACGCCCCCCTTGGCCCCCTCGATCTTCATCGACCCGGCGACCACCGACACGGGCGTGCCCGGCTTCCCAACCACGATCGCCGACCGCGTCACGAGCAACACCGCGCCGGGATTCACCGGCCGATCGGAAGCGGACACCATCGTGCGGTTGTGGGCCGACGGACCGCCGGTGTCGAACAACGTGATCGACGCCTCGGATGTGTTCGAGGGGCTCACGGTGGCCGTGCCGCTGGACGGCGACGAGGCCTTCCCGAACGGCCAATGGAATCTCACGCCGCGTTTTGACCTGAACGACCCGCTGCAAGGGTTCCCCTTGGACGGCCATCGGCAGATCACCGCCACGGCCGAGGACATCGCCGGCAACGAGTCGAGCCGCAACGAGCCGACCGTGCTGAACATCTTTATCGACACCCAAGGCCCGCAAGTCAGGAACGTGTTCATCACGGCGGCGCCGGCCTTCGATCTGTTCGACCCCAAGCCGACGAACACGCCCACGCCGCTGGTGAGCCAACTGTCGATCGCCGTCGTCGATCTGCCGAACCGCAGCAACGTCGACCCGAATTTCCTCTACAGCGCGCTATTCCCCGACGTGGCCACGAACCCGGGACTGTACCAGCTTGTCGGCGACTACAACGGCATTATCCCGATCAGGACCGTGCAGTTCATCGGCGATCCGCCCACCAACGGGAACCCAGCCACGGGCACGATCGTGCTGACGTTCTTCGAGCCTTTGCCCGACGACCGCTATACGCTGACCTTGAACGACGACCTGGTCGATCCGGCGGGCAACAAGCTGGACGGCGAGAGCAACGCCCAGCAGCCGCTGGAGACGCCCACCTTCCCCAGCGGCGATAAGACGCCGGGGGGCGACTTCGTGGCCCGCTTCACCATCGACAGCCGGCCGGAGCTGGGCGTGTGGTCGGCGGGCACCGTGTACATCGACACCAACGGCAACGGCAGCTTCGACCCGCAGAACCTGGACTTCACCAACCGCGACATCACGTACGTCATGCGCAACTCGGCCCTGGGCGCGCAGGGCACGCTCTACACCAGCGACGACGTGTTTGCCGGCAACTTCACCGGTCTGGCGGGCGGGGTGGCCGACGGGTTCGACAAGCTGGCCGCCTACGGAAAGGTCAACGGCCAGTTCCGCTTCCTGGTGAATACCGACAACACCGGCGTGCCCAGCTTCTCGGTCGTCGACCCGGCGGCGGTCAACGGCGTTCCCTTCGCCGGCCGCTTCGACAACGACGATGCCAACGGCGATGAAGTGGGGCTGTTCGACGGCACCAAGTTCTATTTCGACACGAACCACGACTATAAAGTCGATCTCACGCTCGCGAGCAACCTGCGCGGCTACCCGATCGCCGGCGACTTCGACGGCGACGGCTTCGACGACCTCGGCACGTGGGCCGACGACAAGTTCACGATCGACCTGGCCAAAGGCGTCCGCCGCGGCTGGGACGGCGTGGCCGATGCCACGATCAACTTCGGCTTTATCGGCGTCCGCGAGCGGCCCGTCGCCGCCGACATGGACAAGGACGGGATCGACGATCTGGGGTTGTGGGTGCCCGACCGCAGCGGCGCCGTGCCCTCGGAAGGAGCCGAATGGTTCTTCCTCGTGTCGAACGATCCGGATGGCGAGTTCCGCGTCTTCAACACCGTCAACACGCTGGATCACCCGTACAAGCCCGTGCCGTTCGGCAAGGACCTGTTCTTCCAGTTCGGCGACGACTTCGCGATCCCGGTGGTGGGCAATTTCGACCCGCCCCTGACCGGCGGCAACGAGGTCGACGGCAAGACGGTCGGGTATACGAATCCCGATCAGCCCCTGGACGTGAACGCCGATGGGGTGATCACGGCCATGGATGCTCTTCTGATCATTTCCGAGCTGAACAATCAGGGCGCCCACGACCTGGCGGCGGTAAGCAATGGCACGCGCCTGGCTCCGCCGTACCTGGATTCAAGCGGCGACGGATTCGTGACGCCGATCGACGCCTTGATGCTCATCAGCTACTTGAACCACGCCGCGCAAACCAGCGAACCGCAGGCGGCGGCCGAGTCGGTCGAATCCGGCGCGACGGACGCGGATGCCTCGGCCGGCGGCGCGGCCGCGCTACTGGCGCCGGCAACGACGACGGCCGCGGCGGCGCCGGCGAGCGACACATCGCCCATCGCGGCGGGGATTCAGGCGACGACGACCGTCAACGAGGTGCCGCGGGTCGCGCTCGATCAGATCGGCGGCTCGTCCACGTCGGCCAACGTGGTGACGACGCGCGACCCACCGGCGTCGGCAGTGCGCGCCGTGGACGTGCTCTTCGCCAATCTGTCGGCGCGGAAAAAATCGCCCGACTCCGCCGCGGACGTGGTCGATCAAGAGTTTGACGCGACCGTGGCCTCGATCTCGCGCGATGTCGCGCTGGCGCTCGAAAAGCGCGGCTAGTGCAGGGCCGCGGTCACATCAAGAAACGCCTCCGCGATGACCGCGTGCCATGCACGGCGCCCGGCGCCACACCTTTGTAAGCCAGTCGCGGCGGTGGCGCGTGATCCACGCTCACGACTGGCACCACGTGGTGTTCGAGCGGTGCCATGACGCCGGGCCACGTCGCTGTCCGGCCGCCACGCGATGCGCGGCCTTGCGGCATCAATAGCCAACCGGCACGGCCGGGCGTATCCTACTTCGTGCTCTTTATGTGGAACCATCCAGACGCCGCGCCGGCGGTGGCGCGGCCGGGACCCTTCGGACAAAGGCGGCCGAGTGGCGGAATAGGCAGACGCACGGGACTTAAAATCCCGGGCCGGGTAACCGGCGTGCGGGTTCGACTCCCGCCTCGGCCAATGAGTTGCGGCGATTCGCCAGCGGATGGGAAGCCACTCCGCCTGAATTCGCGGAAGTCGGCCAGCCCTTCGCCCGGCGAGTTGTCGATGTGTGACGGCGGATTACGGCCAGTTCTGAGCCGCTCGTTCTGGCCGATTCTCGCTTTTTGCCACCCTGCTGGTGTCATTTTCCGACGTAGACTTTCATGGTGGGGCCGTAGGCGCGGCCGTTGCGCCGCCGGCTTCTCCTACCGCGCGCCTGAGTCTGCATCTCGCGGAACCTTGGTATGACCTGGATTCCGTCTTTAAACTCCGACACCGTCATCACCGTCGTGGTGCTCGCGGTGGTGGCGTGTTTCATCTCCATCGTCGTCGAGGGTATGCGCGGGCGTTGAGCGTTCGCCTCTTCGGCATTCTGGTGCCATTTTTGGCACCCTTCCATTGCTACAATCGAGGGGATGGCCGCGCGCCCCCGATTCACTTTGCGGACCCTGTTCCTCGCCACAACGTGGTTTGCCGTCGCCGCGGCAGCCCTGGCGGGTGCCGGCCAGGCCATCACAGCAAGGCCGACGCCGTTTGCGGCGGCGGCCATGCTTCTCTTCTGGGCGGCCGTTTTCGCCATGGGAGCGGGCGTGGGCACATTGTTTGGCAAGCCTGTGCATGGAGGGATCGCCGGACTTTTCGCGATGCTCATGGTGGCGATTGTCGCCATGATCGGCAGCGTCATCCGTTGGGCGATGTTCGGCTAAGCTTGGTCGCTTGCGGGCGACCTTTTCTGTTGCTCGCGAATCCTCCCTTTCGTTTGTGAGCTAGAGTTTCCTTTGGCTCCTCCCCACGTGTCAGCCGCGAGCCGCCGGGCGGTGTTTGCCTGCCGCCCGTGCGGCTCGTTCTCGCGTTTTGGCCCGTCTTTTGCTCCTCTCCGATGCGACACCTGGGGAGATGCATCCAATGGTTCGTGAACTTATCGAATGGGTCGGCGGGATCGGATTCTTTAACTCGTGGCTGCTGATCGGGGTTACGCTGATCCTTCTGGTCATTGTGATGAACCTGGATCCGCGTCAGCACGCCCAGCGCCGCTAGTCTCGCTTTGAGTCGGGATTCTCGTTTTGCGACGGATCCGACCGGCATCCCGGCCGTCTTTGAACTTTCAAGCGGCCCGGGGTTTTCTTGTCAGATCGAGGCCCATGCCTTAAAAGGGTGGTGCGTTCCGCGCGCGATCGGCCTTGCGGAGCGAAGGCCAGGTCCACTTCCGGCGCGGTGGGACCAAGCGACAGGCGTGCCGCGAAACGCGCGCCAGCGCGTTACGGCTATTCAGGAGCAAGCGGCATGGCAGGCCCCCATCGGCCACCCCGAAAACTGGTTCCCCCCCAGCCCGTGCCCGCCGCGACCGCGGAGTTCCAGGAGGCGATGGCCAGGAGATACGCCGCCGAGGCCTCCGCGCGGGAAACGGCGGCGGTCGACAAGACGCGCGACCGGCTAGCGCGACTCATCACGGAGTTCGACACGGAACTCGACGACAGCGAAGAGGTGGGAATGCAGCTTGCCTCGTTCGGCCAGACCGTAGTCTTCCGAATCGAGGAGATCGGCTACCTCGAACCCAGTCTCCTCATCTTCAGCGGCGAGAGCGAGACGGGCGGACGCGTGCGACTCGTTCAACACGTGTCGCAGCTCAGCTTTCTGTTGGTGGCGCTGAAACGGTCCGACCCGAGCGAGCCGAAGAAGCCGCTCGTGCTGGGGTATGCCGCCGGGCCCACTGCGTAATTGCGCGCGCATCGAGTCGCGCCGGGCGCTTCACCCTTTTTCGTTCTCTTTCTCGTCGGCCTCTTCCAATTGGCCGGCGGCTTCTCGGAGCCGCTGTGCTGCCTGGGTAGCCTCCAGGAGGAGCGCGCTGACCGCTTCGCGCAGCCGTCGCCGCTGTTCCGCCGCCGCCTTCTTCGCCAGCGAGGCGATCTGCTCCTTCGGCATGGTCCGCAATCGCTCAAGCAGGTCGTCGTCGGTTATGTCGTCCAGGTCGAATTCGTCCATCCCTTCACCCTTTGGTGGCCCCTTCCTTATCGGTTGCAATTCTTCACTGGCCCGACGCAATGCATCGGAGCGGCCGAGCATGTGAACCACCAGCATTTTCAGCACGTTTTGTGCCCGACCCGCCGAGACTCTGCCACGCCCCGCCGGCGCCGCGCTGGACCCGGCCCGCGCCGCGACTAGACTATCGACGGGCTGGCCGTGACCGCCGCTAAGGATCGACCGAAAAATAGCTTCTCCTCAATACCCTCGCCCCTTGCGGGCGAGGGCACCCGTGAGGGGCCAGAGAATCAGGAAGCTATTTTTCGGTCGATCCTAACCGGCGTGTCACGCCGCCTAGTCCCGCGGGGGGATTACACCATGTGCGGACCGGTCATCGACGCCATTCTCGACTTCAATCGCGGCCGCGATCCCGCTCTTCTGAAACTGAAGTTCAAGCGCATGGCGGCGAGCGCCTTCAGCTTTTTCCGCGGTGCCGACCATTTGTTCGCCGCCGCCTGGCACGAGCTCCGCCCGCGCGACCCTGGCCCCGACATTCTCTGTTGCGGCGATCTGCACCTGGAAAACTTCGGGGCCTTCGTCACCGACGACGGGCAGGCCCGTTACGACATCAACGATTTCGACGAGGCGCTCGTCGCCCCCTGTGCCATGGACGTCGCGAGGTGTACGACCAGCATTTTTCTGGCGGCTGAGGAGTGGGCCTTGCCGCCGTTGCAGGCCGCCACCTTGGCGCTGGCGTTCCTCTCCAACTACCGACGCGCGGTGACCGACGCCGCGCACACCGGCCACGCCGGCGAAGTCACGCTCGGCGGCCGCACCGAGACTGTGCTCGATTTGTTGAGCGGCTACCTGGGCAGCCGCGCCAAGCTGATCGAGGCCTACACCCAGCAAGGCAAAGGCGGTCGAAGGCGCATCGTCCGAGACAAAAAGCATTTCGACGTGTCCAAGAAAGTGGCCAAGCGCGTCGCCAAGGCGGTCGAGAAATACGGCGCCGCCAACGAGCGGACCGACGAATACGGCGTGCTCGACGTCACCGGCCGCATCGCCGGCATCGGCAGCCTGGGCCTCGAACGGTACACGGTGCTCATCGAAGGGCAAGGCTCGCCCGATGGCAACCGCTTGCTCGACATCAAGGAGGCCAACCCGAGCGCCGCCCGCGCGGCGAGCGAAGCCCCGCAACCCGACTTCGGAGACAGCGAGGCCCGCCGCGTCGTCGAAGCGCAGCGGCAACTGCAAGGCAAGCCCAGCCGTGGGCTGGACGTGCTGCGGATCGGCGAGGAAGATTATCGGCTGCGCGACATGATCGCCGACGAGAACCGCACCAAGCTCGACGCCTTCCGGCACAACCCCGACCGGTTGGCCCGGGCCATCGAGCTGGCCGGCCGGATCACCGGTTGGTCGCACATTCGCGGCAGCCACCTTGCGAACCATAACGCGACGCACGAGCTGGCCCGCTGGGCCGCCGGCCCGGCCATGGACGCGGTGCTGGGCTCGGCGATCCGCTTCGCCGATCGCACCATGGCCGAATACGCGGCCTTCATGAAATGCGGCCTCAAAATACTAAACTCCGCGATCGAGAAGCAAATGGCGGCGGGCAAGGAGAAGGGAAAATGAGCACGGCGACATGGGCGAGACTGTCGACCAGCGCCGGCTTGCTCGTGCTGGCGTTGGCCGGAAATGCGCACGGCGCCGACAAGCCTGCGCCGAAGCCCAACGTGGTCCTCATCCTGGCCGACGACTTGGGCTTTGCCGATCTGGGCTGCTATGGATCGGAGATCGCCACGCCGAACGTCGATCGGCTCGCCGCCGGCGGGCTGCGCTTCACGCAGTTCTACAACGCCGGACGCTGCTGCCCGACGCGGGCCGCGCTTTTGACCGGGCTCTATCCGCACGAAGCGGGCGTCGGTCACATGCTGGGGGCCTGGCACGCGCCCTCGTACACCGCGGGCATCGGCGAGAACACCGCTACCATCGCCGAGCTGTTGCGGCCGGCCGGCTATCGCACGTACCACGTGGGCAAGTGGCACGTCGGCGGCGTCAACGCGAAGGCCGACCAGCGCAACCATCCGATGAACCGCGGCTTCGATCGCGCCTACGGTACGGCCGGCGGCGGGAACTATTTCCGCCCGGCGCCTTTGTACCTCGATCGTGACGCAGTTGAGCCCGGAGACAACTTCTACGTCACTGACGCCTTCAGCGATCACGCCGTCGCGTTTCTCGAAGAGCACGGCCAGCAGCACGCCGGCCAGCCGTTCTTCCTGCACTTGTGCTACACCGCGCCGCACTTTCCCTTGCAAGCAAAACGCGATGACATCGCCAAATACCGCGGCCGGTATCGCGACGGCTGGGACCGGCTGCGCGAGCGCCGGTTTGCCCGGCAGAAGGACCTGGGCATCATGCCGCGCGACGCCCGGCTGGCCCCGCGCGATCCGGTGGCCACCGCGTGGGCTGACGTGCCGGAGAGCGAGCGCGACGAGTGGGACCAGCGGATGGCTGTCTACGCGGCAATGATCGATTGCATGGACCAGGGCGTCGGCCAGGTGCTCTCGGCGGTCGACCGGCTGGGCGTGCGCGACAACACCCTCGTGCTCTTTTTGTCCGACAACGGGGCGAGCGCCGAGGCGCTCGACTCGTGGCCTAACCCCTCCCGCGGCCACAAGCCCGGCGCGGTCGTCGGCACGGCCGACTCGCACCGCTGCCTGGAGGTGGGTTGGGCCGACGCCGCCAACACGCCCTATCGCGAGCACAAGATGTGGATCCACCAAGGCGGCATCGCCTCGCCCTTGGTGGTATGCTGGCCGGCGGGCATCAAGGCGCGAGGCGATCTGTCGCGCGCGGTCGGGCACGTGATCGACCTGATGCCGACCATGCTGGAGTTGGCCGGCGCCGCGTACCCGGCATCGCTCGACGGCCGGCAGCTTTTGCCGCTGTCAGGCCGCAGCCTGGCGCCCGCGCTGCGCGGCGAGAAGCTCGGCGCGCGGACGCTTGCCTGGGAGCACGAAGGGAACCGCGGCATCCGCGTCGGCGACTGGAAGCTGGTGGCCTCGTTCCGCGGCGATTGGGAGCTCTACGACTTGGCCGGCGACCCGACGGAGACGAGCAACCTGGCCGCCCGCGAAGCGAATCGTGCCCGCGAGCTAGCCGCCCAGTGGCAGGCGTGGGCCGACCGCGTCGGCGTCGTCCCGTGGGAAGACCTGCCCGGCGGCAACTACAAACCGACGCCCGGCTATCGCAAGAAATCCGAGCCGGTGGAGTGAAGGCGAGGAAAGTAGACAGAAGGCAGTAGGCAGCGGGCAGAGAAGAAGGCGATCGACAACTGCCAGACGACGTATGGCCGCAAAGATCCGAAATCTCAAATCCCAGATCTCAGATTGGCAAATCTCGGTGTCCTCGGAGCCCTCGGTGGCGGAACGAAACCTCTTTAAGGGCACGCTTCACAGCCCGCCCGTGCCCGCCGGCTCGCCGCCCGAGCGCGTCACGAGCGCGTCGTACACGCCCGCGTCCACCGTTGGCGCGATCGCTCGCACCGAGCCGTCGCCCACGAGGTGCATGATGCCGCCGGTGTGCAGGCTGGATGGGCCGAACTCGGCGTCGATCCCCTGCCCGTTCCCGATGAAGTACGGCTGGAAGTTGAGCGCCAGCCGGGCCTGCGCGTAGCTGGGGGCGTTCGTCTCATCGTACGGATGCGCCACCACGGCCGCCGTGCCGCCGTCGATCCATACCGCGCAGTCCTCCTCGCGCGTCTCGGCCACCAGGATCGTGTTCGACAGCCCGTCGGTGATCTCGGCGAAGCGAGTGCTCGCCCGCGGGTACATGACGCCGTCCGGCGTGTGCCACAGGTTGCCCACCGTCGTGGCCCCCACGACGGCGTAGTTGCGGATCCTGAAGCTGGGCGACAGCTTCGTGTATATCTTCGCTTCGCTGAACTCGTGCCCCTGGTACGACGGGCAGCGGTAGACGGCGATCTGTTGGGCCGCTACCGCGTAGTTCTCCGGGGCCACGGCCGAGACGTTGTAGTTCACCCAGTCGTGCAGCGCGGTCTGCTCCAGAAACGGCAGCACCAGGCTCGCCCAACTGTGCAGGTGATACGACGTGGGGTTAGGGCTCCACACGCCGAAGTCGATCTGGCTGGTGGTGCTCGACGGGAAGCCGCCGAGCTGATCGGCGTATTGGTGCAGCGCCAGCCCGATCTGCTTGAGGTTGTTGGTGCACTGCGAGCGGCGGGCGGCCTCGCGGGCCTGCTGCACGGCCGGCAACAGCAGGCCCACCAGCACGCCGATGATGGCGATCACCACCAACAGCTCGACCAAGGTAAACCCGGCGGATCGCGAACGCACGCGCCGCATGAAAAAGAGTTCCGGGAATCGTGTCAGGCGCTTTTCGCCATAAACGGCCCGGGCGCTGATGGCTCGCAGACACGCCCGGGCGGCGCCTCTGATTCTACGCCCGGATTGCGGATCGGAACAGCATTTTGTGCCGACCGCGGTTCACCCGCACCAGACGGTGAACCACGCAGGCACGAAGGGCACGAAGAAGAAGGAGGAACCGCCAAGGCGCCAAGCACGCCGGCATGAAGGAGGAGGAACCGCCAAGGCGCCAAGCACGCCAAGATGAGACGTCAATAGTGCAAATCCAAATGTCGCAGGGCTTCGTACTCTAGATTTGGGGCTTCTCTCGACATTTGCGATTCGTCGTTCGTGCTTGCTCCCCTTGGCGACCTTGGCGGTTCAATCCGTCTTCTCGAACGCCATCGCACGGCGGCAGTCGGCCAGTGCCGCGGCGGCCAGGCACGTGGCCACCAGAGGATCGTCCTCGCGGACGTCCACGGCCGCGTTGCGCCACGAGCCGTCGGACTCCTGCCGTGCGACCAGCGCCTCGGCCAACGCCTGCGCCATGTGGGCACGGTCTCGTTCGTGCGCTAACGTGTCGAGCTCTCCGTCGGCCAGCAGCCTCGCCAGCGAGCGGCAATAGTAGAAGTACACCGCCGCGCGGGCGGCTTCCCGCTCGGGGACGTACGCGCCTGGGTGCGCGACCGCCGAGAAGTGCGCGGGCAGCCATCGCCAGGCCGCCGCGACGCGCGGGTCGTCGCCGGTGCGGCCGCAAAGCAGCATGGCCCGCAGCCCGTCCGCCGTAGCGCTCCCATAGGATGCGAAACGCGTGTTGCCCGCCGAATCGGTGCCCGCCACGCCGGCCTTGTTGCGCACGTCGTCGCCTTGGATGAAGAAGAAGCCGCCGTCGGCGAATTGCGCGTCCGCGGCGGCCGGGTCCTCGGCGTGATTCTGGCAGCGGCGGACGAACGACAAGGCTTTCTGAACGGAGGCGTCGTCGGGCCCCACGCCGGCCGCGCGCAATGCTTCCAGCGCGAACACCGTGGCCGACAAGTTGGGTTCCGCGAGCGGGGCGAGCGGTGTCCCAGCCGCCGGCTTCCGGGGCGGTCGGGCGGCGTAGCCCCAGCCGCCGTAGAACGAATCGTCGGTCTGCCAGCCGAGCGGCTCGGCGAGTTGCAGTTCGCGCAGCCGCGCCAGCCAAACCGCGCGGGCCTGCTTCGCTCGCTCGGCATCACGATTGGCCAGGGCCATCACCGCACAAGCGGCCGTGTAAACAGGATAGGCGAGCTCAGGCTGTCGCTCGCCAAGCCCGATTCGCACAAGATACTCCGCGCCGCGATCGATGGCAGCACCCTGCGCTTCCGCGTCCGGCAGCGCGATGAGCGTCGCCACGACCAAGGGCGTCAGGGCATCCCCTTCGCGGAACGGGGCATAGACATCCGACCGCCAGGCGCCATCCGGTGATTGGGCCGCGATGAGAAATTTCGCCGCGCGAGCGAGTGCCGTGTCGATCCGGTCGGCGCGCGACTCCGAGCCTGCCGCCTGCCGCGGTATTGGTTCCCGGGCGCCAGGCGACCTCGGCGGCGGAGAAGCGACGTAGCGCCGGCAGCCGCCCGGCATCACCAGGGCGATCGAGACCACAATCGCCAGGCAGGTCACGACTTTGCGTGAGGTCGGCATAGTTGCTCGTGCGGCAAATTCCGCGAGCGGCGACTACTTCTTTTCAGCCGTCGCCGACGCGGCCACCGGGATGGGGGCGCGATCGGCCAACAGCGTCAGTAGCGCGGCCGAGGTGCAGAACGTGCGGCCGGTGATGCAGTGCTGGCCGGACCAGCTTCCGTCGCCGTTCTGCGCCCGGTTGATGGTCTCGGTCGCGACGCGGTCCCACTTCTCCCATTCCGGCCCCGCTTTGGCGAGCAGCATCTCGCTGATGTTCATGTAACTCAAGAATTCCTCGCCGCCGTTATTGCCGAAGCCGGCCACAAAGTCCTTCTGGCCCAACTGCTCGACGACGCTCTTGACGGCCGACTGCTGCGCGACGCGTACCGTTTCGTACCGGCGCAGATCGTCGCTGGCCTTCTGTTTTTCGTCGCCGGAGGCCGAGGCGCTGTCGAGGACCACCTTGGCCTTCTTTTCGAGCTGCGCGGTTGTGTTCGCCTGGTCGGCGATGCGGCTGGCGTTGGCGGAAAAGAAGTACAGGTTCACGCCGGCGTCGCTGGGGGCTGCCCCGCCGACAGCCTTGCCGCCGACGGCGCGGCCGGCGGGCAAATAAGCCGCGGCAGCGGCCGGTCCGCTTGCCTCGGCCGGTTTGGCGGATGCGGGCGCGCTCGCCGCTGTCGTGGCCGCTAGCGCCGCCAGATCGGCCTTCGCAGGGCTGTCCTTCCTGGCCAGCTCGGCCACCGAGCCATCGAAGTCGGCATCAAAGAAACCCCGGCTCACCGCCACGCCGTTCTGCGCCGCGCGGTTGATGAATTTGCTGCACAGCCCTTGCGACAGCACGGACGCCCAGGCCTGATTGCCGGCGAACGTGCCGTCGCCCTTCTGGTTCTTCTCGATCTTGGCGACCGTCTTGTCGAGTGCCGCCAGGAGCCGCTTGTCGGAGCCATCGGCCGGCATCTTGCCCTTCAGTTCCGACATCACAAGCCCCGCCAGGAACGTGTCGACGTACGGGCCGATCTTGACCTGCAACTGCGTATCGCGGACGTCGGTCACGTACAGCGAGTCCTTGTCCGACCGCTCGACGCGCTGGCAGATGAAGGCCACGGCCCGGGCGACGTTCTTGGCGTATGGACCCTTTTGCGGCGTGTTGCCGGCGCGGATCAGTGCCAGCGTGGCGACGCAGGTGTTGCCCAAATCGGGCGGGTCCTTGACGTTCTCCCCTTCGATGCGACCGTTGGCGCCGTTGGCCGATTGCCGCCAGCCACCCCCCTGCCCCCACCCACCGCTCGTGTCCTGCTGCGCGACCAGGTAGTCGAGCCCCTTTTGCGTATTGCCTGATATGGGTTTCGGTTTTATCGGCGCGGGCTGCGGGGCGCTGGTCGTGGCCGGGCCGCCGGCCTGGGCGCTAGGCGTGGCTTGGTCGGAAGCCGTCTTTTCGGGCGCCGTCTTGTCGGGCGCCGCCTTGTCGCCTTCGCTGCTGATGGCCGGTGGTTCGGGTGCGGCGGAGGCGGCCCCCTTTTCCGCCGGGCCATCGGCCCCGGACACGGCTAGCGGGAACACGGTCAACCCACACACAGCCAACAACACCAGCGGTCGAGCAAGACGAGCTTTCATCGGATTCGCTCCTTTTCCCTGCTGCAGCAGACTGCCGCGCCATGTTGATAGGATGCCCCGGCCGGCAGTTTCACCCCTTTAGTCGCGCTCGCACGGCGAAAAGTTCCGGCGACGGCCGATTTCAGATGCCGCCACCGGGCCGGTCGATCTGTTTGCCCACTTACAAAACGCCGGCCGAGCCACGTTTCTTAGAGCGGCTTCCCATGTCACGATAGAGGCATACGCGAATTGCCACCTTTTCCCCATTTCCCCGCCCGACCGCCGCAGGAGCGCAGCATGCACATCGCCGGCGTCGTTCTCTGCGGGGGGCACAGCAAGCGGATGGGCCTGGCGAAGGCGACCCTTCCCTTCGGCTCGGAGCCGCTGGTGGGGCGCGTGGTGCGCTTGTTGTCGACCGTCGCCCGGCCGGTGGTCGTGGTCGCCGCGGCGGGACAAGAGCTGCCGTGGCTCTCTGCTGATGTGCCGGTGGTCCACGACCGCCGCGAGGCCCGCGGGCCGCTCGAAGGGTTGCTGGCCGGGCTCTCGGCGCTGGCCAGCTACGGCGACGCGGCGGCCGCAGGGATGGCAGGCAGCGTGCCGAAGGCCGCCTACGTTACCGGTTGCGACGTGCCGCTACTAATGCCTGCGTTCATCGAGCGCATGGCGGAGCTATTGGGGGACGCCGACGTGGCCGCGCCGTACGTCGGCGATCGCTACCATCCATTGGCGGCGGTGTATCGCACGACGGTCGTCCCGCACATCGAGGCCTTGCTTGCCGAGGATCGCTTGCGGCCCGTGTTCTTGTACGATCGCGTCAAGACGCGCGTCGTGACGGAAGACGAGTTGCGCGCGGTCGACCCGGCCCTCGCCACGTTGCGCAATGTAAACGAGCCCGCCGACTACCTGGCTGCGCTGGCCGAGTCGGGCTTCGCCGCGCCGCCGGAGATCGTGCGCGCGCTCAAGCGCGCACCCGACGGGGAACTCACCACGGAGGCGCGGAGACGCGGAGAAGACAAATGACGAATGCGGAATGATGAATGGGGGTAGGCATCCTGCTCGCCTCTGGCGTCAACTGCCTACCGCCTTCTGCCTACTATTGAGCATTCATCATTCCGCATTCATCACTCATCATTGACCGGGAGCTTGTCTCGCCATTCACCTGCAATCATCACTGGAGAAACATCATGTGGCAGGCCCAACTCGCGCTCTCCCAGATCGAAGGCGCCAGGCGGTACACGTTGAATTTGCTGGCGGGCGTCCCGGAGGCCGACTGGTTTCGCATGCCCGAGGGCGGCGTGACGCACATCGCCTGGCAGGTCGGGCATCTGGCGACCGCCCAATACCGGCTGGTTCTGGTGCGGCTGCGCGGCGAACGCTTGGACGACAGCGGCTTGATCGCGCCGAATTGCAGCGAGTTCTTTGGCCGCGGCTCGGTGCCTGCGCCTGACCCGGCACGATACCCCAGCCCTGCCGAGCTCCGCGCGACCTTGGACCGCGTGCACGCCGCGGTGTGCGCGGAGGTGCCGCGGTACTCGGACGCCCAGCTCGACGAAGCGGCGCCACCACCTCCACACCCGCTCTTTACGACTAAAGGGGGCGCGCTCTTCTGGTGCGCGATGCACGAAATGGTGCACGCCGGCCAAATCGGATTATTGAAGCGACTTCTGGGCCGCGGGCCACAGTGGTGAGGACTCAAAGTAGGCCGTAGGCGGCGGCGGCTCCTACGTGCCGTTCGTATCGACGACCACCAGTTCCGCCGGCAACGCCGTCACGAGTGGGTCGTCATCCGGGCCGCAGAAGCCGAGGTGGCTGTGCTTGCGCCAGCCTTCGGCGTACTCGAAGCGGCCCGACATGCGGCCGACTTCGCGCGATAGTTCGCGCATCGCCTCCAGGTACGAATCGAAGCCCTGGCTCTCGTCCAGCCATTGCTTCTGGCTCTGGTGCATGATGAGCATCGCCGTCTTCTCGTTGAGCACGCCGGTCACGTCGACGAAGATGCCGGGGCGCACGGGCTGCCACAGTGCGTCGCGGTTGCCGTGCGGCTGCGCGTGGTAGATCGTCACCGGGTCGTCGAACGTCGGCGTCGGCGGGTCGACCGGAAAATTCGGCATGCCGCGGGCGAACGCCGCCGTCACGGCCAGCCGAGACGCGTTCATGTGGTCTTCCATATAGTCCGCGGGGGCGTGCGTGAGCACGATCCGCGGCGCCACTTCGCGGACAATCGCGGCCAACCGCGACAGGAGCGGCTTGTCGTAGAAGATTTCCAGATCGTTGGTCAGGCTTTCGTGAAAGACCGCGCCCACGAGCTCGCAGGCCTGCATGGCCTCGGCCCGGCGCAGCGCGACCGTGGCAGCCGCGTCGTGCGTGCTCGAACCGCAGCAGCCGTTGGCCACGTTCATGTAGTGGATCTCGTAGCCGGCCGCGCGGAGGCGCAGAAGCGTTCCGGCCATCACGAACTCGATGTCGTCCGGATGCGCGGCGATGGCGAAAGCACGGCGTGGCACGAGGGGCTCCTTTGGCTGGAGTTTTCGGCGAGGCAAAGGCGGGCAGGATGCCCGCCCCACGACCTGCTATTCAAGGGCCGCGTAGCCCGCGTCGCCGGCGGGGATCAGCCGCGGGGGCTGGCCGCACCACCATACCATGATCCGCCCGGCCAAGGAGTCGTCGGCGATCAATTGCACGACGGCGTCGGCGATTTCGTCGGTCGTCACCAGCACGTCGGGCACGTCGCCGGCGCGGCGATCCTCGGGCGAGAGCGTGTCCCAATACTCTTTCACCTCCGGCGTAGCGACCCAATCCGGCACGAGGCAGTTCACGCGGATATTGTCCGACTCGCGCAGGCCGGCCAGCGTCGTCGTGAGCCGGGCGATGGCGGCCTTGGCCGCGTCGTAGCCGGGGGACGCGGAGTGCTTGCGGCCGTGACCGAGCGCCGAGGTCGAGCCGAAATTGACGATCGCACCGCCGCCGCGGGCGCGCATCACCGGCACCGCGTGCACGATCAAATCGAGTGCGCCGTGCAGATCCACGAGCACCGGCCGCAGCCAACGCTCGAGCGACGCATTGGGCATATAGGGGGCCGAGGCGATGTTGACCAGGATGTCGACGCCACCGTACCTCTGGCACGCGAAGTCGACGAGCCGGGCGGCATCGGTGGCGACGTCGGCCAGGCAAAGCGCCGCCTGACCGCCCGCGGCCTCGATCGTTCGAACGGTCTCGCGGCCGGCGGCCTCGTCAATGTCGCCGGCGACGACGCGGGCCCCGTCGCGTGCCAGGCGGCGGGCGACCGCGCTACCGCAGCCCGGCCCGCCGGCCCCTGTGACGATGGCGACGCGGTTGCGAATGTCCATGGTTTACCTTTCGGGAGGGCGAGGCTCCCGCCGAGCCGCGGTTGGTGCCTTCGCCCGGCGCGGCGGGAGCCTCGCCCTCCCGGAGCCATGCCGTGCCCGATCTCGGAAAGGCGGGCAGGATGCCCGCCCCCCCAACCTACGCGCCCCCAACCGTCCACCGACCGCTGTCTACTTCTTCAATGCATCTCCGCCTCGCACGTGCCGATGCCGCTTCGCAAGAAATTAAACTGCACGTTCGGATGGTCCGCCAGCAGCGACATGGGCACGGCGCTATCGGGCAGACGCTTCGAGATCATTAGCGTCGTCAACCGCATGCCGAAGGGGTTGTCGTGACAGCCGGCGTGCCAGATCGACACTTTTTCGGCCTTCCACGTCTCGGCGGGCCCCACGCTGATCGCGTGCGTCGGGACGCCCGTCACCACGCCGCCGCCTGAAGTGCGGGCGTTCTGGATGATGGTCATTGGGTGCAACTCGACGACGCGCGTCGACAGCCGGCGGTACTCCTCGGGCGATGGGGGATGCTCGCGATAGGCGCCATCGCGGCGCGGCGGGTCGTTGAAGGCCCAGTGCTTCACTTCGCCTTGTCCGCCCTGCATCACCACGCAGCGGGCGGCGTCGAAACTGGCCACGTACTCGCGGGGATCGGCCTTGGGGAAATGAACGTTCGCCGCAGGCATGCGCAGGTCCGGTCGGATGCGATGGAAACACAGCTCCATGTCGGCCCGCGCGAATGACAGCGGAAAGTCGATCGGCGCCTCGCGCCCGTCGACCACCCATTCATCCATCCCCCAGAAGTGCGCGTGCCGCAAGTCGAGCTCCAGCTCGTTGACCAGCCGGGCCACGAGCGGCAATTGCTCCGTAGGGCCGATGGGTCCACAGATGCCGGCCGGCGCTTCGGCGGTCGCCTGGCGCCACGCGGCGATGTATTCGAGCGCCTCGGCAAGATAGAAGTCCTCGACCGTGTCGTAAAAGCGAATGGCAAAGCCCGGCCGGGCGAGTCTTGCAAGGTCCTCGGCCGACAGCCGGGCTGCGTCGTCGAGAATTTCGCGATCGAGCGTCGTATAGTCCCACCAGTCGGGGCTGATCTTGCTTGGGGGGCGGGGCATGTGTAAAGCAAAAGGGGACAGGTCCAATCATTGGCGGGACGAGATTCAGTTTTAGCAATCCACGTGCAATCCGCCAATAATTGGACCTGTCCCCTTTTGCTTCCCTTTTTCTTCTACGTCGGCGCGGGCACCGATTCGGCTGAGCCGATTGTCACGGTGGTCGCTTGCGACAGGGGATACTTGGCCAAGACGGCGGCGATCTGCGCGACCGTCACCGCGTCGACGGCGTCCAGATCGTCCTTGATCGATCGATACTCGCGGCGATTCGTCCAGTTCGCGCCGAGGTTGAACAACCGGCCGCGCGGCCGCTCGCTCGACAGCACGACGCGCGAGTTGATCTTGTTTTTCGCCTGGGCCAGCTCCTGTTCGCTGACGCCCCGCGCTTCCACCTCGCGATACACGTCGAGGATTCGCTGCAAGTTGCTCGCCGCCTGGTCCGGCGCGCAACTGAGGTACGTCAGGTACATGCCGGTGCCCAGATAATCGTAATGGCCCAGGCTGGCATGTTCGGCCAGACCCGGGTCGACAAGCGACCAGAACAACCGGCTGCCCGAGTCGTCCCCGACGACCGTGGCCAGCAGCTTGGCGGCGAAACGATCGGCATCGGTGGCGCTGGGACCGCTGGCGATCTGCAGGCCGTACTGCTGGGTGACCCCCTCCTTGCGCATGCACTCGAAGCCTGTGTGCAGCGGCGCCGGGTCGACCCGCCGCGGCGCTTCGAGCCTCCGCCAGTCGCCGCAGTGCTGTTGGGCCAGGAGTACAAGCGCGTCGAAATCGACGCGCCCGGCCGCCACCAGAGCGATGTTGGCCGGGCTGTAGCGCCGCTCGAAGTATTCGCGCATCGCGGCCACCGGCAGACGGCCCACGCTCTCGAGCGTTCCCAACACGCTGTGCCCGAGCGGGTGCCCGGCGAAGTGCGCCGCTTTACAACGGTCGTCCGCGCCAAAGGGCGGCTGATCCTGGTACATCTGGATCTCCTCCAGGATGACCTGCCTCTCGGTATTGAAGTCCTGCTCGCGCAACGCGGGCCGCATGATGTCGGCCAAGAGCTCCAGGGCCCGGTCTTGATATTCCGGCAGCACGGCAGCGTAGTAGACGGTCTTCTCCTCGCTCGTGAAGGCGTTGTAGTGAGCGCCCATCTCGTCGAACTCGCGATTGACGTCGTCGGCCGTCCGTCGCGCCGTGCCCTTGAACACCATGTGCTCGAGAAAATGGCTCACGCCGGCCAGGTCGGGCTGCTCGTCCCGTGCGCCCGTCTTGACGAAGAAGCCCAGCGCTGTCGAATGCGCTTGCGGGTTGCACTCGGCGACGACTTCCAGGCCGTTGGCCAGCACGCTTTCACGAAACTCCAACGGGCACCTCCAACGGCTGTGGCCCCAGGGTCACGATCGTAAAGCGGCCGGGCGGATGGCGGGTCAGAAAAGCATTGATGCTGTCGCGCGAAAGCGCATCCACCAGCGCCGACACTTCGTCCAGCGTCCGCACGCGCCCCAGGTAGTACCAATCGCGGGCGATAGCGGCGCTGCGGGCGGACGACGACTCTTGCTGCATCACGAGCGCGCTTTTGATCCGCGCTTTCAGCCGGTCCAATTCCTCGGCCTCGATGCCGTCGGCCAATCGCGATAACTCTTTCAGGGTAACGTCCAACGTCTCCTGGGCCCGCTCGGAACTGGTGCCGGCGTAGCATAACACGCTGCCGCGATCGCGCAGCGACTGGTGCACGGCGTAGACGCTATAGCACAGGCCGCGCTTCTCGCGCACTTCGGTAAAGAGCCGTGAGCTCATGCCGCCGCTAAGCACGCCGACTGAGCCCCAGGCCTGGAAGTAATCCGGATCGCGATAGGGAACGCTTACGTAGGCAATGCCGATCTGCGTCTGGTTCGAGTCCTGCGCGAGATGCTCGCTCTGCCGGCCCGACGCGCGCTCCGGCGGCTCCTCGTGGGGTTGACCTTTCCAACCGTCGCACAGCCGCCCGACGTGATCGACAAGCGCTTTCCAATCGAAACGACCGGCGATGCCGATGATCGTCCCGCTGGGCTGGTAGCGGCGCTGGAAATGGGCGCGGACCTGGTCGAGATCGATCGCTTCGAGCGAAGCGCGGCGCCCCTGGCTGGGACGACCCCAGGGCTCGGGAAAGTGCCGGTGCCGCAACTCGAGCATCACCTTTTGCGCCGGGTCGTCCTCGACGGAGCTGACCTCCTGCAATGTGACGGATCGCGCCGCCTCCAACTGATCGGCGGGCAAACGCGGCCGCCGCAGCACGTCGGCGTAGATCGCCAGTGCCGGAAACAGATTTCTCGCCAGCGTCGCTCCGCTGAAGCTCGTATGCGCGTCGGAAACCGTCGCGTCGCGCTCCACGCCGAGGTTGTCAAGCTCCGTGACGAACTGCCGGCTGTCGCGCGGACCAGCGCCGCGTAAGGCCAGCTCGCACGTCAAGCTGCTCAGTCCGCCGCGATCGACGGGCTCGTAGGCCGTGCCCGCCGGCACGCGAACCGTGAACGCGGCCGACTCGACTCCCTCCATCGGCTCGCCGACCAACACGACTCCCTCGGCGAAGGTGTGCGATAGGATCGGGTCGCTCACGTGCTTGCAGCCTCGCAATGTCGGGGGCTCGCTGCTGATGACCGGCGGACGAATGCGGGCGACAACTTTCTGACTATCGAACCGCGGGCCCGAGCGCCTGCCTGAAAGAAGGCTAGAGCCTACCGGCGGATCGCACAATTGGCAACCAACCCCGGCGCGTTCGCGCGTTTCACGCGCGAACGGGCGCCCGATGACGTTCGGCACGCACAGGCTAGCGCAGCGCCATCGAGGGCGCTTCGACGGCCTTGTAGACCGTGCGCACCTTGTGGAAGCCCAGGCGCCGATACAGGCGAATCGCGCTGTCGTTTTGCGCCGTCACTTCCAAATACGCGCGGCGCAGCCCGACCGAACGAAATCCAGCGAGCGCCGCCAGCATCAACGTCCGCCCGAGTCCCTGGCCACGATGCTCCGGTGTAATGCCCAGGTTCTGGATCGCGCCCATGCCCGTTCGATCGCGAATGCCTTGGATCGTGCCGCAGAACTCGGGCGCCGCGGCAACCGGATCCTGAACCGCCAACCAGGTGGCCTCGGGCAAAAACCCCTCCTTCTGGCTGATCTCCCGCATCAGTCGCAGGCAGCCTTCGTTCTCGCCCAGGCAGGGAAAGACGTTGGCGTCGATCCCGTTGCGAAAGCTGTGGTACTTGGCCTCGGCGTGCGCGGAGAGCAACTCGGGGCGCCACGGGATCAAGCGATAGCCATCGGGCGCGACCGGCTCGGCCAGCACGCGGCCAAGCTCCACCTCCATCCGGAATCGCTTGAAATAGGTGAGGCCGATCATGGGGCCGCTCCCCTGGTGGCAGGCACCGGGCGCGGATTCGACCCGTCGGCAGCCAGCCAACTCATGGTCATCGTATAGTCGATGTTTCGGCCGGTCAAACTTCGCAAGTCCTTGCCAGGGCCATGAATGAGGGCCGTTGCTAGCACTACCCCATTTGCAAATCGGCTGGACGACGCGGGACGGTCGTCATTTTCGCGCTATCCCGGCATGAGCGGCAAAACCGGGCTAGTAGGCCGTACCGCCAAGAGGCGAGCCAGCGGTCCTTCTCGCGGCCCCGGCTACGAACCATGGGAGCGGTACAGTTTCCTAATAATTTTGAGTGACCTAAAAAATAGTTTCTTGATGTTGAATATCGGGCTGCCGAGACGCATAATTGCGTGACAAACATTTTGCCGCCGAGCACTTGCGCCCCCACTTGCCATAGAGACTCCTGACGTCGAAACACGGCCCTATGACCGCTCGGCTGCTCAAACTGCTCGCGCTGGCCGCCTTGCTCGCGGTACCGCCGTCTGGATGTCGGGGTCTCGCGGATTTGGGCGCCCCGGACGGCCGGATTCGCGTTGTCTGCACGACCGGGCAAGTCGGCGACATGCTCGAGAACATCGGCGGTTCGCACGTCGACGTCAGGACGTTGATGGGCCCCGGCGTCGACCCGCACTTGTATAAAGCCGCGCCGGCCGACATCCGCCTGCTGAAGGGGGCCAAGGTCGTGTTCTACAATGGGCTGCACTTGGAGGGCCGGCTGGCGGAAGTCCTCGAAAAGCTGGCCCAGCGCAAGCCGACCTATGCTGTCGTCGAGGAGATCAAGAACAATGCGCCCGAGCGGCTGCGGAAGGCGCCCCAGTTTCCAGCGAGCTACGATCCGCACATCTGGTTCGACGTCGCGCTGTGGGCCGATTGCGCCGACTACGCCGCGAGAAAGCTGATCGAAGTCGACCCCCTGCACGCCGAGGACTACCGCCGCAATGCGGACGCCTATATCGCGAAGTTGCGCGCGTTGGACAACGAGAGTCGCGCGCTCCTCGCTGAGATTCCGAGACGGCAACGCGTGATGATCACCGCGCACGACGCCTTTGCGTACTTCGGCCGCGCGTACGACGTCGAGGTACACGGGCTGCAAGGCATCAGCACGGCCGACGAGGCCGACCTGGGGGCGATCAACGAGCTGGTCCGTCTGTTGGTCGACCGGAACGTCAAGGCCGTGTTCATCGAGACGAGCGTCCCGTCGAAGAACATCCGCAGTTTGATCCAGGGGTGCGAAGCGACGGGCCACCGGCTGGTGCTCGGCGGCGAGCTGTATTCCGATGCGATGGGCCCCCCCGGGACGCCGCAAGGCACCTACATTGGCATGATCCAGTACAACGTCCACCAGGTCGTAAAGGCTTTGCAATGACGCATCCCACGTGCCGCACAAAAGGTAGGCGTCTGAATAACGCGCGGAGACTCTGATGCCAGCCCCACCGCTGGAGATCCACGACATGACGGTCGCCTACCACCGCAAGCCGGTGCTGTGGGACATCGATCTGGTGGCGCCCGAGGGGCAATTGATCGGCATCATCGGTCCCAACGGGGCGGGCAAAAGCACGCTCATCAAGGCGGTCCTGGGCCTGGCCCCCTTGGCCAGCGGCCAGGTGCGGATTTATGGATTGCCGTACGCGCAGCAGCGGCACCTGGTCGGCTACGTTCCCCAGCGCGAGACGGTTGATTGGGATTTCCCGGTCACCGCCCTCGACGTGGTAATGATGGGCACGTACGGCCGCCTGGGCTGGTTCCGCCGCCCCGGCGCGGCCGAGCGGCGCCTCGCCCAGTCGTGCCTCGAGAAAGTCGGCATGCAAGGATACGCCCCCCGGCAGATTCAACAGCTCTCCGGCGGGCAGCAGCAGCGGATCTTTCTGGCCCGGGCACTGGCCCAAGACGCGCACATCTATTTCATGGACGAGCCGTTCGCGGGCGTGGATGCCGCGACGGAGCAGGCCATCGTGACGCTTTTGCAATCGCTGCGCGACGGGGGCAAAACGGTGTTCGTCGTGCATCACGAGCTGCAAAGCGTGCGCAACTACTTCGACTTCGTGATCCTGCTCAACCTGCGGCTGGTCGCCGCGGGCCCGACGGCAACGACTTTCACGCGGCAGAACTTGCAGCAGACGTACGGCGGCCGGTTGACGATCCTGGAAGAGGCGGCCGAGGCCGTCCGCTTGGGAGAGCCTCCGCGGTGATCGCGCTGTCGAACACGCAACTGGTGATGCTGGGCACCTCGCTCTTGGGGTGCGTCGCCGGCGTGGTTGGCAGCTTTGCCGTCTTGCGTCGCCGCGCCCTGGTCGGCGACCTGTTGGCGCATGCGGCGTTGCCGGGCCTGTGCGCGGCGTTTTTGCTGCTGAACTACCGCGCGCTTTCGGCCCGCGCGTTGGGTGAGGTCGCGGCGGCCACCAGCGCCTGGCGATTCACCGCCATGCTGGCCGGCGCGTTCGTCACGGGGCTGGTGGGGGTGGCGGTGGTCACGTTCATCTGCCGGTGGACGCGGACCAAGGAAGACGCCGCGATCGGCATCGTGCTGGGGACGTTTTTCGGCGTGGGCGTGGTGTTGTCCTCCTGGATTCAGAACATGCCCGCCGCCAGCAGCAAGGCCGGCCTGCAGACGTACATCTACGGTCAGGCCGCCGGGATGACGCGCGAGGACGTGTGGTTCATCACCATCGTGGCGGCCGCGTGCCTGACACTGGTCGCGCTACTGTACAAGGAGTTCAAGGTCTTCAGCTTTGACCCGGGCTTCGCCCGCGCACAAGGCTGGCCGACCCTGACGCTGGACCTGGTGATGATGGCCACGCTGGCCCTGGTGACGGTGGTCGGCCTGCCGACGGTGGGCGTCGTTTTGATGGCGGCGATGCTCATCATTCCCGGCGCCGCGGCGCGATTCTGGACCGATCGGCTCGGTCGGATGCTTGTGGTCTCCGGCGCGATTGGCGCGGCCAGCGGTATCGGCGGCACACTGATCTCGGCCGGCGCACTCGAGAGCGTCTTGGGCTACGACCCGCTGGCCTTCGGCCACAACACGCGCAACCTGCCCACCGGGCCGGTGATCGTGCTGTGCGGAACGGCTTTGTTTTTGGTGTCGCTATTGTTTGCCCCGCGGCGCGGCGCGATCGCGCGGCTGGTGCGGATGCTGACGGTGCGCCGGCGCATCCAGCACGAGCACTTGTTGCGTTCGCTGTATGAGCTGAGCGAGCCTCGCCTGCCGCGGGTTCTCGAGGTGCCGCTGTCGCAATTGATCGAAGACCGCTCTTGGACCGCGGCCGGCGTGCGGCGGCTGCTGCGATGGGCCGGCCGGGCCGGCCTGGTCGAGCGAACGGCCACTAGCGCCAAGCTCACTACCGAGGGCCTCGCGCTGGCGGAGCGCGTCGTGCGCCGACACCGGCTGTGGGAGCTGTTCTTGATTTCCGGCGCCGATATCGCGCCGGACCACGTCGATCGCGACGCCGATTCGATCGAGCACTTCCTCACGCCCGACCTGGTCCGCCGGCTGGAAGCGCAGCTTGCCCGGACCGGGCGCCTTCCGCCGGCGGCCGTTGGCGCGGTGCCGCTCTCGCCGCACGAGCTTGCGGCGCACGAGGCGCATCGCTCCAACTCGCCGAGCGCCCAGGAGCCTACCGATGGCTAATTGGTTTGCATCGCTGGACGCCAGCCTGCGCGACGCCGTGTTCGTGGTGGGCGTGGCCGCGCTAACGAACGTTGCCTGCGCGCTACTGGGCTGCTACCTCGTGCTCCGCCGCATGAGCCTGCTGGGCGACGCCTTGTCCCACGCCGTGCTGCCGGGGCTGGTCGTGGCCTTCGTGATGGCAGGCAGTTTGAACATCGTCTACATGTTGGCCGGCGCGCTGGCGGTGGGTCTGCTGACGACCTTCCTCACGCAGGTCGTGCATCGCCAGGGAGGCGTGCCCGCCGACGCCAGCATGGGCGTCGTCTTCACGAGTTTGTTCGCGCTGGGCGTCGTCTTGATCAAGCGCTACGGACAAGGCGTCGATCTCGACCCGGATTGCGTGCTGTACGGCCAGATTGACTTAGTGGAGTTCTACACGGTGAACCTGGGGGGATATGAAGTGCCGCGGGCCCTTGTGTCGATCGTGCCGGTGCTGGCGGTGAACGTCGCCGTGATCCTGCTTTTGTGGAAGGAACTGAAGATCAGCTCGTTCGATCCGGCCCTGGCCACGACGATGGG
The DNA here is from genome assembly GCA_016191115.1 of Planctomycetia bacterium. Lineage (GTDB taxonomy): Bacteria > Planctomycetota > Planctomycetia > Pirellulales > JACPPG01 > JACPPG01. The sequence continues at coordinate 46,746 of JACPPG010000013.1, forward strand.
GATCAACGCCGAGCTCTTGTTCTATCTGTTGATGGCGCTTGTGGCCGTGACGACCGTGGCGTCGTTCGAGCAGGTGGGCTCGATCCTGGTGATCGCCATGTTGATCGTGCCGGGCGCCACCGCGCATCTGCTCACCGACCGGTTGAGCCGTATGATGCTGATCGCGACCGCCCTGGCCATCGGGTCGGCGGTGCTGGGTTACGCGGCGAGCCTGGCGTGGAACGTCGCCGCCGCCGGGCCGATGGCCGTGATGGCGGGTTTGTTCTACCTGGCGGCCGCGCTCGCCTCGCCGCGCTACGGGATCGTGAGCACGCTGGTGCGCAACGCGCAAACCTCTCTGCGGATCGTCCGCGAGGACCTGCTCGCCATGCTTTACCGGCTGGAAGAGTTGCGCGTCGAGCGGCGTCTGGGCGCCCGCGAGGCCACGAAGGCGATCGGCGCCGGCATCCTGGGCGACGTCGGGCTGTGGTCGCTTGCACGCCGCGGCGAGCTCAAGCGCGTCGACGGCGGCCTGCAACTCACCGACAGCGGCCGCCGCCGCGCGGCCGGGCTCGTCCGCTCGCACCGTCTGTGGGAGGCCTACCTGGTCCAGCACCTCGGCCTGCCGGCCGACCACGTCCACACCCCGGCCGAGCGGATGGAGCATTTCATCGGCCAGCGGCTCGCCGAACACATCGTGGCCGACCTCCAGGACGCCCACCAGGACCCGCACGGGCGCGCAATTCCAGCGCCCACAACTACTGTGCCCGAAGTCGCCACGGAGACACGGAGGCACGGAGACGCCACGGACGAAGGAACAGAAAAGGGCGGCCGCGGATGAACGCGGAGGACGCGGATGCCGACGACGACGGTCCAACGACTGTCTTCACAGAATGCGGTAGCGTTTTACGAGCTTGAGGTGAATTCACCTCGCTTTCCTAATCGGCGCTGATCCGCGCAAGTCCGCGGCTATTCCTTATCCTCTTCTCCGTGTCTCCGTGGTGAGCCCGTCTGGGGACATGGATTTCCCGGGAGTTGCCGCTGATTTCCGGCTATTCTGGACGGTTGCCTTTTGAGATTCGGCCGCCGCGTGCGTCTAACTGCCTGAGACGAGCGCCGCAGCAGCCGAATCGCATGGACAGTAGAGGCGACTCGTGGGCGACCGCTCATCCCTCGACCGGCTGGTGCTCGACCATTTGCCCGCCGCGCTGCGCTTTGCCGTGCGGCTGACGGGCGATGCCGACAGCGCTGAGGAGTTGGTGCAAGAGGCGCTTGTGCGCGTCGCCCAGCGGTGGGGTGAGTTTCGCGGGGAGGCGATGTTCCGCACCTGGCTGTTTCGCATCCTGATCAACACCTTCCGCGATTCGCTCCGCCGCCGCCGCACGAGACTGGCCATCGCCGATGAAGAGGCGGACGAGGTTCCCGACGCACGGGTCGTCGAGCCGCCGGAAGCGGCCTTGGCCGGCGAGTTGGGCGAGCGCGTCGCCGCCGAGGTCTCGCGCTTGCCGCCCCGGCAGCGCGAGGTGCTGGTCCTCGTGGCGTTCGAGGGGCTGTCGGTCCGGGACGTGGCGGGCGTTGTCGGGATCAGCGAGGGCAACGTGCATTCAACCCTGTCGGCGGCCCGCGCGCGGCTTCGCGAGCGGCTGGCCCCGTACTTAGGCTTCGCGGAAAAGTGACCGTGGACGCGCGCAATCCCGAAGACGATGATCTGGCCCTCACGCGGCTGCTGCGCGAGGCGCGTTGGCACGACGCGAACGCCGACGCGGACCGGCTCGCGCGGTTGCACCGCCGATGGACGGAGTTGCGCCGCACGCGGCACCGCGCGCGGTGGATGTATGCAACGGCCGCCATCGCCGCCGGGCTGGTCATTGGAACGGGCGCTGTCACTTGGTTGACGGCGCGAGCGCGCGATGGCGCTGCGGTCGCGCGGCCCGAGCCTTCGCCCGCCGTTGCGCCCGAGATCGCGCGCCCGCGTTCCACGGAACCTAAGACAAGACCCGTCGCGCCGGAACCGATGCTGGCCGAGGATCCGGCCGCCACGCGGCAGGAGCAAGCGCCTGCGGTCGTCACCGCCGGCCGGCCGCCGAGCCTTTACGAGCGCACCTTGATGGCGGGGCGCGTGCGGCCGAAAAGGCAAAAAGCCGGCTCGGCCGCCAGGGGCCTCAACGACGACAAACGCGAGCAGTTGATTCTTGCGATGGCCGACGACGCCGAGGTGCCGGATAGTGCGCTGCCCACCGGCGTCACGCGGCGGCAAGAGCAATCGCTGGCAACTATTGTCCGTCAATCGGCCGGCGAGCGCCGCATCGGCGCGGCACGTCTCTTGTCGCGGGTGGCGACAGCCAGATCGTTGCCGGTCCTGGCGAGGCTGTCGGACGATCCGGAGACGCACGAGGCGGCCATCGCGGGGCTGGCCAGGCTGGCCGATGCGGGGCACGTCGCACAACTGGTCGACGCCGAGCAAGATGCGAACCTCCGCCGACCCTTGCTGGCGACGCTTCTTGAGCGAGGCACCGAGGAATCCGTCGGGCTGTATCTCGATTTCGTCCGTCGCGAGGAAACCAACGGCGACGCGCTCGACGCGGTGGGGCTCGTGGCCGCGCCGCCAACCGACGCATTGATCGGATTTCTGCGCTCGTCGCAGTCCACCACGCGGGAGGCCGCCGCAGAAGCGGTGGCGCGGATCACCGAGCCCGACGCGCTTGAGCGGATCGCCGCGTCAACCGTGGGCGGCGTGGGGCGTCAGGAAGTGCTATTGGCGTTGCTGATGAATCCCAGCCCCCAGGCGGCGCGGCTGGTCCAGCAGGCCCGACAAGATTTGTATCTATTGGCCGCGGTGCAAGCCGCTGAGCACCATCTTCACGAATTGATCGACCCACCTCGGAGGTAACGTGCCATGTCGCGCTGTACGAATGGGCTCCTGTTTGCCGTGATCGCGGCGGCGCTACTGTCCTGGAAATCGACCGCCCGCGCCCAGGAGGCGACGGACCGGGCCCCTGCGGCCGCTGCCGCCGCTGCGCCGGCAGCGGCACCCGCCGCTGAGGAGGAGGAACATGAGGAGGAGCTGGAGATCAAGGTGTACCGCGTGATCGATCTGGTCTCGCCGGTCCCCAACTACCCTTACACGGGCACGTACTTGCCAAAGATGTCTGGCACTCCGTCCGGGTCGCTCACCTACGGCGGCATGCCGGTGCAAGGCGGCGGAATGGGAGGCATGGGCGGTGGCATGGGCGGAATGGGTGGCGGCGGCTTCGGTGGCGGAGGGATGGGCGGGGGCGGGGGCGGTATGTTCCGCGTCGCGGACGACACCTTGTGGCAGTTGGGTGGCGTGGGTCGCGGGCAGGCGGCGGCCGGCGGAGCGTCACCGGCGCCGAGTCCTCTGCGCATCGACATGGGCCGGTTGATCGAAACCATCACGAGCCTCGTCGTTCCCGATTCGTGGGAAGAGTCGGGCGGGCCGGGTTCGATCTCGCCCATCGGCGGTGCACTGGCCGTCAGCCAAACGCCAACCGTCCACGCTAAACTTGAAAAGTTCCTCGGCGCATTGCGCCGCGAGAGCGGCACGGTCAGCACGCTTTCGATCGAGGGCCAATGGCTCCTCCTCGATGGCCAGCAACTCGCGCAATTGCGCGGCCCGAAAACCGACGCCAAAACGGCCATGGGGCGAACGCTCAACCGGCAAGCCCTGGCGGCGCTCCCCGATGAGGCGCGACGCCATAAAGGACAGATCACTTGCTTCAACGGTCAGACCGTACACCTCGTCTCCGGCCGCATGGAAACGAAGCTGCAAGGCGCTATCCCCGTCGTCGGGTCGAGCCCGGCCTATCAGCCGATTATCGTGACGCCGCATCTAGGGGCGCTACTGCAAATCACGGCCGCGCTTTTGCCCGGCGACGAGGGGGCCCTCGTGGACCTGTTCGGCTCGGTGACGGAGTGGGGGAAGCCGGCCGAGCCGGTCAAGCTCAATGGCGCCGAGGGGAGCGCTAATCCGGCCGTCGAGGTCGACCGCATAAACGTCAACGCCCAGCAGTTGGCCACCAGTTTGCGGGTGCCGTTAGGCAAGCCCGTCCTGGTGGGCGGGATGACGATGGCGGGCGACGGACCAGGCCACCAGGACCCGCGCGGCCGCCAGCTCTATCTGGTGTTGGAAATCACGGCCGCGGGTGAGTAGTAGCGCGGCAGGCAGTTAGGTCCTTACCGAGTGGCGCAAAGAGTGCGCCCCGCTGCGCCTTCACCATTCGTTGTCTCTGTCTCTTGCTGCCTATTGTCGACGCTCCTCCGCCGGTTTTGGCCGCCCGGACGCGATGCGCGAACCATCGCGCGAGGTCGGCCGCATGTCAGGCCACTTCGAGCAGGCCGAAGGGTGACGCAAACGCAGCTATACCTTGTCCGGCGCCGGTTGCCGGTTTTGACACCGCCGGCTCTGACCCATTAGAATCAACGCATGCGTTTTCAGGCCGCCGGGTTGCCGGCCGGCGGCCGAATCGTTTTTGCCACCCGCTCCGGCCCCTGCCCTGCTGACGTGCTAGCGCCCTTTCCGCCAAGTGACTGCGGAATGGGGTTCGAGGACCAATGTCGATGCCGCTTGGCCGCGCGCTCATCTTGTGCAGCATGGCCGCCGCCGGACTGTCGGGCGGGGCGCGCGGCGCGGACGATGCCGTGCCTGCTGCCGCGGCGGCGCCCGCGGTCACTACGGCCGAGGGGGAGCGATTCTTCGAGAGCCAGGTGCGGCCGATGCTCGCGGCCCGCTGTTTCGCCTGTCACGGGCCGGACAAGCAAGAGGCCGGCCTGCGGCTCGACTCGCGCGAAGCCGTCCTCAAGGGGAGCGACGAGCACGCGGTCGTCGTGCCGGGCGAGCCCGATCGCAGCGTGCTGGTGCGCGCGATTCGCTACGAGGGCGACGTGCAGATGCCGCCTGACGGCAAGCTCGAAGAGAAAGATCAGGCGGTGCTCGTGGCGTGGGTCAAGCTGGGAGTGCCGTGGGCCACATCGCCGACTGCCAAGCCCGCCGAGGACATGGCCGCGCGCACGGCCCGCGCCAAGGCCACGCACTGGGCGTTCCAGCCGATTCGCCGCCCGGAGCCGCCGTCGGTGGCCGACGCCGCGTGGTGCCAGTCGCCGGTCGACGCGTTCATTTTCGCCCAGCTCGATAAGAGCGGCCTGCGTCCGTCCCCTTCGGCGGATCGGCGGACCCTCTTGCGGCGCGTAAAGTTCGACCTGGTCGGCCTCCCGCCCACGGCCGCCGAAGTCGCGGAATTTGTGAACGACGCCGCGCCCGAGGCGTTTGCCAAAGTGGTCGATCGCTTGCTCGCTTCGCCGGAGTACGGCCAGCGTTGGGGCCGGCATTGGCTCGACGTCGCGCGCTACTCGGACACGCGAGGCTACGTCTTCACCGAGGACCGCCGCTACCCGTATGCGTACACGTATCGCGACTACGTGATCCGCGCGCTGAACGACGACCTGCCGTACGACGAGTTCATTCGCCAGCAGCTTGCCGCCGACCAATTGGACCTGGCCGACCGGCGCGGCCTGGCGGCGATGGGCTTTCTCACCGTCGGACGCCGCTTCAGCAACAATACGCACGACATCATCGACGACCGGATCGACGTCGTCACCCGCGGGCTGATGGGCCTGACGGTCACCTGCGCCCGCTGCCACGACCACAAATACGACCCGCTGACGAGCGAGGACTACTACAGCTTGTACGGCGTGTTCGCCAGCAGCACGGAGCCGGGCGAAGGGCCGCTCGTGGGCGAGGCCGAGGACGGCGAGGCCTATCAGAAGTTCGTCGAGGAGCTGGCTAAGCGCGAGCGCGCGTTCAACGAATTCCGCGAGACGAAGCACCGCGCGCTGGTGACCGACCTGCGGGCGCGGGCGAAGGACTATCTTTGCCAGGTCGTTGTCGACACCATGAAGGATGCCTTGCCGGACGACGCCGACTTGTCGTTCAATCCGGACGAGCTGCGGCCGGCGATCGTGGGCCGCTGGAAGCGTTACCTGGAGCGCATGGTCCGGGAGCATGACCCGGTCTTCGCGTTGTGGCACGAATTCGCCGCTTTGAAAGCTGACAAGTTCACCGACCAGGCCGCCGCGGTCGTGGCCCGGCTACGCGAGGGCGCCGGCGACCCGGCCAAGCCGCTGAACGCAAAAGTCCGCGAGGCGTTCGCTGCTCGCGCGCCGGAGTCGATGCTCGACGTCGCCGAGACATACGGCGATTTGCTGGTGGGAATCGAGAAGTCGTGGATTGCGCTCGTGGAGCAGTCGACCAGGGCCGGCGGCGACAGCGCCGCCAAGCCGCCCGATCGCTTGCCGGACGACGCGGCCGAGCAATTGCGGCAGGTGCTCTACGGCGAAGGCTCCCCACCGGTGGTCGCCATCGACGACGCACGCCGCGTCTACGACCGTGCCACGCAGAACGAGTTGAACAAGCTCCGCAAGGCCGCCGACGAGATCAAGGTGAACTCGCCGGCCGCGCCGCCGCGGGCGATGGTGCTGGCCGATGCGCCGCAGCCGCACGCGCCGCACGTCTTCTTGCGCGGCGATCCCGCGCGGCCCGGCAAGGAAGTGCCCCGGCGGTTCGTGCGGTTCCTGTCGGCAGAGCCGGACCGGGCGTTCGAGCACGGCAGCGGACGACTGGAGTTGGCCCGCGCGATCGCCAGCGCCGACAACCCGCTCACGGCGCGGGTGCTGGTGAATCGGGTGTGGATGCACCATTTCGGGGCGCCGCTGGTGCGGACGCCGGGCGATTTCGGCCTGCGTAGCGAGCCGCCGACGCACCCCCAACTGCTCGATTACCTGGCGGCGCGATTCATCGAAGGCGGCTGGTCGCTCAAGAAACTGCACCGCACGATCGTGCTATCGAGCGTCTATCAACAGGCGAGTGCCGATCGGCCGGAGTGCCGGGCCGTGGACGCCGAGAACCGCCTCGTGTGGCGGGCCAACCGCCGCCGGCTCGATTTCGAGGCCATGCGCGACGCGGTGTTGGCCACGGCCGGGCGGCTGGACCCGTGCCTGGAGGGCCGCTCGGTCGACCTGTGGAAGCAGCCGTTCTCCACGCGACGCTCGGTATACGCCTACGTCGATCGGCAGGACCTGCCGGGCATCTTTCGCATTTTCGACTTCGCCAGCCCCGACGTAAGCACGCCGCAACGTCCCGAGACGACCGTGCCGCAGCAGGCGCTATTTGCGATGAATTCGCCGTTCGTGCTGGAGCAGGCGCGGCACCTGGCCGCCCGTGGCGAGGTGGCGACGGCGAGCGATGCGGCGGCAAAAGTTCAGGTCTTGTATCGACTGGCGCTAACGCGCGAGGCCGATGCGGACGAGGTGCGATTGGGCGTCGAGTTCGTCGAGGCGGCCGGCGGCGGTTCCGCTGCGCTGGCGGCCGCGGCATCGAGCGGCGGCGACAACGGCGCCAGCGCCACCGAAGGCGCGGCCGCGCGCTTGACGCCTTGGGAGCAGTACGCCCAGGCGCTCCTATTGGCCAACGAATTCATGTTCGTGGATTGAGGTGATTCTCGTGGCGCGATCCAGGCGAAACGACGATTCCGCCGCCGGCGATAGCGGCCCGTTCGCGCTCGCCGGCTGCCCGATCTCGCGCCGCGAGATGCTCCGCCGCTCCGGCCTCGGCTTTGGCATGCTGGGGCTGGCCGGCCTGGTCGCGCCGGCGGGCGCGATCGACGCGGCCGCCACGGCCGCGGTGCCAAGCTACGCCAATCCGATGGCCCCCAAGGCCCCGCATTTCGCCGCGCGGGCGAAGCACGTCATCCACATTTTCGCCAACGGCGGGCCGTCGCACGTCGACACGTTCGACCCGAAGCCGGCCTTGGCCAAGTACGCCGGCCAGAACCTGCCGATGGAGAACCTGCGCACCGAGCGCAAGACCGGGGCCGCGTTCCCCTCGCCGTTCGAGTTCCAGCGATACGGCGCAAGCGGCATCGAGGTGAGCGAGATCTTTTCGCACGTGGCCGAGAGCATCGACGAGATCGCGGTCATCCGTTCGATGCACGCCGACGTGCCGAACCACGAGCCGTCGCTCATGCTGATGAACTGCGGTGAATCGCGATTGCCGCGCCCCAGCTTCGGCTCCTGGACCACCTACGGCCTGGGGACCGAGAACCAGAACCTGCCCGGCTTCATCGCCATGTGCCCCGGCGGCTACCCGATCAAGGACGCCGAGAACTGGCAATCGGCCTTTCTGCCCGGCGCGTACCAGGGGACGTACATCAACACGCAGCACGCCGAGATCGAAAAGCTTGTCGAGAACGTGCACAACCGGGCGCTCGCGCGCGACGATCAGCGGCGGCAGCTCGACCTGGTGCAAGAGCTCAATCGCCGGCACCTGGCCGAGCGTGCGGCGGACCCGGCGCTTGAGGCGCGAATTCATTCGCTGGAGCTGGCCTATCGCATGCAAATGGAGGCCGGCGACGCCTTCGACACGAGCCGCGAGCCCCGCCATATCCTCGACATGTACGGCGAGGGCGTGCAGGCCCGCCAACTGCTCATCGCCCGGCGGCTCATCGAGCGCGGCGTCCGCTTCGTGCAATTGTGGCACGGCGCCGGGCAGCCGTGGGACAACCACGACGATATCGAGGTCAACCATCGCCGACTAGCGGGACAATGCGATCGGGGCATCGGAGCCTTACTGAAGGATCTCAAGCAGCGCGGCCTGCTCGGCGAGACGCTGGTCGTGTGGGGCGGCGAGTTCGGGCGGACCCCCACGGTGGAATTGCCCCAGAAGGGCGCGAACGACGGCAAGGTCAACGGCCGCGATCACAACCACTACGGCTTTTCGATGTGGTTGGCGGGCGGCGGCGTGAAAGGAGGCCAGATCTACGGCGCGACCGACGAATTCGGCTTCCAGGCCGTCGAGAACAAGGTGCACGTCCACGACCTGCACGCCACGCTTCTGCACCTGTTGGGCTTCGACCACAAGCGGCTGACCTATCGTTACGCCGGCCGCGATTTCCGCCTGACCGACGTGCACGGCGAAGTGGTGCGGGAGTTGATCGCGTGAGGGCGGGGGGTCGTGGCCTCTTTTTGCCCCCGGCAAGATCGGAGGCGACGAAGCGCGAATGAAGGATTAGAACAGTGTCGATGAACCACTACGCGGACGTCGAGGGATACAAATTCACCTCGGCGCAGCCCGTTTGGCGGTTCGAGGCAACGCGGCCACCGGGCGGCCATCCGTTCGGAGCCTACTTTACGACACTCGATCCCGGGACGCCGAACCGCGCGCAACGGCTTGGCATGCCGCGATCGAAAAATGGCGTGCGTGTTTCGATTTGAGGGCCACGAGGGTCTGAAGCCCCTGCCCGGGGGCGTGGCAAGTTCATCTTTTATTCGCCGGCGGACTACGTAAGACTGAGGTATGATCGGCGGTTTTGACATTCAGTTGCTTGCACCGCGAGGGATCTGCGTCGGCGACGTGTTTCTGAAGCGGGATCGAGGTTGCACGTATTATCCATGCCGCTCGCGATTCTCGGTCCCTGTTCTAGGGCATGGCGCATCGGTGGTCGTGGCCGCCGCCGCGGTTTGACGTACACTTCCTTGCTGTCGCGGTGGCATCGCGATGGAAGCGTTCGCGGCCGCTTTCTTGTGGAGGTGCAAAGTGAACTTACTCCGTTATGTGTCTTGCGTGGCGTCGCTTGCCATCGCGGCGGCCTGCCTTCTGGCGGTCGGCTGGCGCGCGGCGGCGGCCGACAATGCGAACAACCAAGAGGTGGTCGCCAAGGCCGCGGTGGCCGCCGACGCTGTCCTCTTGGCCGGGTGCCGGCTCGTCGATCTCACGCACGCCTTCGACGAGCGGACGATCTACTGGCCCACGGAGATCCCGTTCCACTTGGAACGGGGCTTCGCCGGCATAACCGAGGGAGGCTGGTACTATAGCGCCAACCGGTTCCACATGGCCGAGCACTCCGGAACGCACGTCGACGCGCCGATCCATTTCTACAAGGATCACCAGACCGTGGACCAGATCCCGCTCGAGCGGCTCATCGGACCGGCCGTGGTTGTCGACGTCGCGGAGCAGTGCCGGGCCAATGCCGACTTCCAGATCACGACAGCATCGTTCGAGGATTGGGAAAGGCAGCACGGCCACGGTTTGGAGGGCGCCATCGTGCTCTTGCGCACCGGTTACGGCCAGTTCTGGCCGGAGCGCAAGCGCTACCTGGGCACCGACGAAAACGGCGCCCAGGCAGTCGCCAAGCTCCACTTTCCAGGCCTAGAGCCTGAGGCGGCCGCGTGGTTGGTCGCGAACCGGCGGATCAAGGCGGTGGGCATCGACACGGCGAGCATCGACCACGGCCAGTCCAAGACGTTCGGCACGCACGTGATCCTCTGCCAGCACAACACCCCGGCGCTTGAGAACGTCGCCAACCTGGCCGAACTGCCCGAGCAGGGCTTTACGGTCGTGGCCCTGCCGATGAAAATTCGCGGCGGCAGTGGGGGGCCGACGCGCGTCATCGCGATCCTGCCAAAGTAGAGCCTTGGACGTCTCGCATCATGTGGCGTGGCCGATTTCGATACAGCGTCGGCGGCTTGCTTTTGGGCGTGACCTTCTGCGCCGTGGCGCTGGCCTGGTGGACGCGGCCGATGGTCGTCGAGCGGTATGCCCCCGGCGGGACGTTGACCGGGCAGTTCCACGTCAAACGGTCGTGGCGCGGCGAGTTGATCGCCTGCGGCTTGCAACGATGGTTCCTCCCCGACGGGCAGTGCTTTCGCGAACAGGTGGTCCGAGGGCCGGTTTTGCGCGACCACCGGTTCGTCGGGGATGGTTGGTACGGTCCGCCGGTCTATCCACCGCATGTTCCGCCCGATCCGCCGGGGGAGGAGTACGTGCGGTGGCTACGGGACGACATGGTACCGATCTCGACCGATCTACCCCGCTCGAGCGGCGTGCCGTTCTCGTACCCGTAGGCGTACGGCATTTTGTCCAAATCTCCCAGGGGCACGCGCGATAGCACGGCCATTTCTGGCACGTCGCTTGCTAATCTGGTGCCTTCGCGTACGGAGGCCCCCAGAGGGGTGCGGGCGGGCCTTTACCGCCGGCCGGCCGCAGGAGAACTGCAAAGTCCGGGGTCTGGCTCATTTTTCGGCGCACGCGGTTTTCAATTCTTCCGAAGGACGTTCGGCCGAAAAATGTGCCTGACCCCCTCTCCCAGGACTTTGCAGCTCTCCGGCCGGCCGCTCTGAACTCGCTTGGAAACCCGTTCTCTGCTATTTTTAAGAGATGGCGATGCCTGGCCGATCGGCCGGGTGGCGGTAACGAGTTTTTAGCAATTCGTCGTCGGCTCCCTTCCATCAGAAAGCCGCAGCGACCGCGTTACCATCGAGGAGATCCGGACAATGCGATTTGCCCTGCTACCGTTGTTGTTGCTCGTCGCGCTGGTGGCCGTGCCTGGATACGCCGCGCCGCCGGCGCCGGCAAAACACATCGAGAATTTCACGGCCCGCGACTATCGAGGCAAGGAGACCTCGCTGGCGGACTACGCCAAGAGCAAGGCGGTCGTGGTGGCCTTCGTGGGCGTCGAGTGCCCGCTAGCGAAGCTCTACGGTCCGCGGCTGGCCGAGTTGGCCGCCGAGTACGAGCCCAAGGGCGTGGCGTTTCTGTGCATCGACTCGAACCGCCAGGATGCGATCAGCGAGATCGCCCATTACGCGCGGGAACACGTTATTTCGTTCCCGGTGCTGAAGGACGTGGGCAACGCGATCGCCGACCAGTTCGGCGCGCAGCGCACCCCGGAAGTTTTTCTGCTCGACGCCGATCGCACGGTCCGCTATGCGGGCCGGATCGACGATCAATACGGCCTGGGCAATAGCAGCGGTTACGCGCAGGCCAAGGTGAGGAACCGCTTTCTCGGCGACGCGCTCGACGAAGTGCTGACCGGCAAGCCGGTAAGCCTCGCGAAGACCGACGTGCAGGGCTGCCTGATCGGCCGGGTCCGCGACGCGAAGAAGGATTCGCCCGTGACCTACAGCAACCAGGTTGCCCGCATCTTGCAAAACAACTGCGTCGAATGTCATCGCGCGGGCCAGATCGCGCCTTTTGCGCTGACGAACTACGACGAGGTCGCGGGCTGGGCCGACATGATCGAGGAGGTCGTGCGCGAGCAGCGGATGCCCCCGTGGCATGCCGACCCCAAGTTTGGGAAGTTCAGCAACGACCGCAGCCTGAGCGAACAGGACAAGAAGGCGCTATACGCGTGGGTCAAGAACGGCGCGCCGGAAGGGAACCCCGCGGACTTGCCCAAGCCGATCACGTACCCCGAGACGTGGCAGATCGCCGAGCCGGAGCAGGTCGTGTACATGGACGACAAGCCGTACGCGGTGCCGGCCGAAGGGACGGTGGAGTACCAGTACTTCATGGTCGATCCCGGCTGGACCGAGGATAAGTGGGTCAAGGCGTCGGAGTGCCTGATCGGTAACCGCTCGGTCGTGCACCACGTGTTCGTATTCGCGATTTCGCCGGAGAATCCGTTGGCGAAACTGAGCGGATATCTGGGCTCGAAGGTTCAGCCCAGCATCGGCGACGGCAGCGTGCGGTTGATCGCCGGGGCGGCGCCGGGGACTCCGCCCGCGAGCGGCCCGGCCGGCGCGGCACAACGCGTCACAGCCGGCACGAAGCTGATGTTTCAGATGCACTACACTCCCAACGGCACCGCGCAAGAGGATCGCACGTGCGTTGGGTTCACTTACGCCAGGCCGGAAGAGGTGAAGCACTCGGTCGACGTGCGGATGGCGACGAACTTCTCGTTCGTGATTCCCCCGCGGGCGGACAACTATCCGGTCGAGAGCGTGTACAAGTTCTCGAAGGACGCGTTGCTCTTGAACCTGACGCCGCACATGCACCTGCGCGGCAAGTCGTTCAAATTCGATCTGAAATACCCCGACGGCACGGTCGAGACGCTGTTGAGCGTGCCGCGGTACGACTTCAACTGGCAGGTGATCTATACGTACGGCACGCCGAAGTTCGTGCCCGCCGGCACCGAGATGCGTTGCCTGGCGCACTTCAACAACTCGGAATCGAACCTGGCCAACCCCGATCCGAATTCGCCGGTCTCGTGGGGCGATCAGACGTGGGAAGAGATGATGATCGGCTGGTTCAACTCCACCGAGGACGTCTATCCGTCCGACCGCGAGGGTGCGGCGTCGCGCACGGAGCGTTTCGTGGCCGACGCTCGTCGCAATCCGCCGAAGATCGGCAAATTCCTGGGCCGCGCAGCGGAAGGGGCACTCAAGTCGGAAGCGGCGATGGAGAAATTCCTCGACCGGCTCGCCAAGGAGCTGCCGCAGGTCGATCGCATCTGCGTGAGCGTCGTCGATGGCGGGCAAGTCCGCTTCCTTCAAGTCGCCCAGCCGCACGTGTTGGATGCCCCGTTGGGCCGCGCGGAGCGGACCTACCCGGCCGACAAGTCGAGCCTGGCCGGTTACATTCGCGCCGCCGAGCCGGCCATGAACCCTGACCTGGCTGCGGCGGCGGGCGATGACGCGGCGATGATGAGTCGCGTGCTCGGCTCCAGCGTGCACCTGCCAATCAACGTGGGTGGCCGGCCGGCCACGATCAGCTTCTGGAGCCTGGAGAAGAACGCCTTCCCCGACCCGGCTGTCGACCTGCTCCGCCAGGTGACAAAGCTGGTGGAGAGCGGGGCCGGCAGCGGGCAGCAGGCGGCCAGTAGTAGGCAGTAGGCAGTAGGCAGTGAAGAGTGTCGCGACGCTGGGACATCAGGTCGCACAGCGAGCCGCCGGGTTCATCCCGGCGGTCCGGCGGCCGCATCGAGCAAACCGCAGCCACCTGAGCGCAAGTGGCCGAATTTGCTCGTTGAAGACGGCCACCACGTCTTGTAGATTCGCGTTTACCCGGTGAAACGATCGCTGGGCACGGTTACGCCACGTGACCGTGGGTATCCGAGCGAGCTCGACGCGGACAACGAGTATCTGAAGAGCCCGTAGTCGGTTTGCGCTATTGAGAGCGCAGGCCGGCTGCGGGCTCTTTTTTCTTGCCCTGGCAGAGGAGGTTTCCCATGAATCGGGATCTTCGCCCAGTCGCCCCGGCAGTCGAAAGAGAGCAGTTGGAATGGCTCGCACAAATCTCGACAAGGCATGAGCGCCAACTCCAGGAGCTAAACAACGCGGAGGGAGAAACGCGCCGTGAAGCTGAGCAGTTGGCGTGGGTGGCCCAGGTCTTTCCAGGGTGCCCGGCTCAGCAAAGGAATCCATTGAGGTCGGAATTCGACGCGGACGTGCGCGAGTTTGCCGACGCGATCACCGGCCGCAGCACGGTCGAAATCGACGAGGCATGGGACCCGGCGAAGCACCCCCGCACCGCCGCCCCGCCGAACCCCGGCTGGTGGGCGCCGACGGGTGACGCTGGCGGCGGCGGTCGTCCAGCAAGTAGCCTTGGTCGGACCGCATCGTATCCTGCGTCAAAGCACATTGCCGCCCTGCAAGTCTCGTCCGTTCCAAAGGTCGGACACCATTGGGTGCCCGTTGCCGTCGTATTCGACGAGGACATCCGGCGAGTGCTGTCCGATAAGGCGGTGGAGTACGCAATGGGGGCGTACTCAGGCCCGACAACCGATCCACACAACTATGGAAAGTACGGTGGAGTCTTGCACCGCGACTACAGCGCGAAGGTGAAGGAGGAATTGCAGGCTTTCATCAAGCGAAACAAGATCACGAAAATGACCGCCGAGCAAATGGAGGAATTCGGCGACCTGATGAAGAGCGGCGCCAAAGCGTCCGGCAAGCCGCATCCCCAAATCGGTGCATTCAACAGCGCGATCAAGGCACAAGTTGCGAAGGGCACGGCGCCGCCGAGCACCATGGACGACATCCTCGCCGCCGGCCGCAAGTATCTGAAGCATCCGCGGTTCCAGATATTGGCGGCAGGGGCCGTTATTTCTGGCGTCCTGGGAGAAGTGGTCGCTCAGCAAGTCAAGGTCTTGCAGGTGGCGGCCCACAGTGGCCACTACGAGCGCGCCCTGCGTGCACTAACGAACGGAGACCTCGATCGAGCCCAACGCCTGCTGATCGGCGATGACCAAAGCTTGTACGTTGAAATTCAGGATAGGGTGGGCTTCCACGCCGCGGAACACTTCAAAATCGCCATGCGGCGGGCGTTTGCGAATGCAACGAATCGTGTGTACAAATAGCCGGTGACGGAAAACGCCATGCGACGATCCGTTGTCGACGCCTGTGCACTGCGTGTGGCCCCTAAGAACCTCCTCGATGAACGCGTGGTTGAAGGTGAGCGCACATCCCTCGGCCGATGAATTCCGCGGCTACTACAACATTCCGGACCAGTGCGACGATGGAACTCGCGTGTTGCGTTCGGTCGATCGGGTGCCGGCGTTCGGATTCCCAGAGATGTGGGAAGTGTATCAAGTGGCAAAAAAGTGGTTCGCTGAAATCGCCCCCGTATCTGCTGCGACAGAATTTGATCCGCTGGCGGTGGAACCCTTCTACGTGCGCGACGAGACGGACGATCGGACGTTGTGCGTGGATGCCGATTTCAAGGTCTTGAACACCTCCTTGCTCCGTCGCGTCCAGCGCGAGTTTCTCGGTCAGTTCCCGTTGTGGCGCATTGCACTGATTGGAGAGCATTCGTCGCATGCAATCATGATCTACCCGACCGTCATTCGGTTCGGGAACCTTCCTGTGGAACTTAGTCCGGACGAGGCGTTGAGGCAGCTAGTGCCGCGAGCCTTGGCGTTGCGCGAAGCGCGAGAACGACCGCGGCGCGAAAAGCTTTCGTATCTGCGGCAGCGACTCCCGGATGCCGTCCGCGCGATGCGCGACCGGCCTTTTCTGGTCCTTGGAGTTCTCGATAATTACGACGGCGATCAAAGCCGGCTGACGATTTGTCTCCTGGTCCGCGGCGCCGACCCGGACGCGGTCGGGGTCAACGGGCCCGCAGAATGTAGCGACGATTTCCTGTGGAGCGCGAGCGCCTATGGCGTCAGCGCGGAAGGGAGGATCGTTTGTGAGGGCCGCATTCCCGAAACCACTCCATTCTGTCTCCACCTTTGGCTGCCGCCGGCCGACTATCGTGGCGCGCTTACGATTGTCGAGCGAGACTCGGGTACGCCGCACTCCTACGGACTGAAACCCGAGAACATCGTTCACATTTGGCCGGACGGGTAGTCCGGCGGTAATTCGCGGCCCCGGAAATCCTCGGACGTTAGTCCCCAATCACCGGCAAATATGCCTCATCGGTGCCGAGAATGGGGCACTCGCGACCGACCCTAGTGTCAAAAAAAGCAACGCCATGAGCGACGGGCAGATAGAGAAACGATATCCCTCCGTCGAGGAGTTCAAAGGCTGGTACAATCTGGGCTACTCGCGCGACGATGGCCTGCCCGTGCTGCACTCGACGGATCGCGTGCCGGATTTCGAGCATGCCGAATTCTTCGAGTTGTACATGGCGGAGAATAGATGGTTCGAGCAACTCGCGCCGGCGTCGGCCCACAAGCATTTTGATCCGCTAGCCGACCCGCCAATCTTTGTGCGCAGCAACGCGGATGATCGGACCCTGAAGGTCTACCCGGATATCAATTGCTTGACGGTCGACCTGGTGCGGCGCATCCAACATGAATTCCTAGGCCGCTATCCTTTGTGGCGGGTAATCCTCATCGCTGAGCACCCGTCGTGTAGCATTGTGATTTATCCCAGGGCGATTCGGTTTGGCAACCTGCCGCTGGATGCCGATCCCGAGGAAGCCCTGGGGGAACTGGTGCCCCGCGCCATCGCGTTGCGCGAGAAGCGCTTGCGCCCGCAGCGAGCCCAAGTGGCATTTCTGCAGCGGCAACTGCCGGACGCGGTACGAACGATGGGCGACCGACCATTCTTGGTTGTGGGCGTGCTCGACAACGATAGAGGGGACCCCAGCCGGCTTACGATCTTCGTTCTTGTCCGCGGTCCCGATTATCACGCCGTGGACGTCGAACTTCCGCCGGGAATGGATAACGACTTCCTGTGGACGAGCAGCGGCTATGCCGTCAACGCGCAGGGGATCCTGCTGAACGATGAGCAGCGCGGATCGGCATCATTCTCTGTCGGCGCTCTGCATGCCGCGTGCCGACTATCGCGGGCCGCTCTCGATCGTCGAACGGGAGTCTGGCAGTCGCTGCATCTACGAGCTGAAGTCCGAGAACATCACCCGCACTGCCCCGGAAGGATAGCCGCGTCGACGCCCGTTTCATCCGGTGGGGCGGCACTACTCCGACCGCGCTCCAGCCCGCGAGGCAATAGTCATGCCGACCTCGCACGGTATTCACGCGGCCAGCGCAGCCGCACGACAGGCAGCCCGCGCGAATTGGCACGGTAGCCGGCCGGCAGCAGTCAGCCGGAGCCTTCGATAAACCGCCGGGTTGTCACGCGGCGCGGCGTTCGCATCGCGTGCCGCCGGATGTCTGGGCATTCACATGTTGGTCGCCACGTCGGATGATTCCGGCCCGACCAGGCGGTCGAGCGCGGCGGCCAGAGCTGCGTCGTGCTCGTGCGTTTCGGCGTACACGCGGCAGATGCGGTAGCTGAGCGGAATCTGCCGCATAAGCTCGCTGTCCGTGAGCGGCAGGACAGAGCCGCGGGCGGGGTCATACAAAAAGTTCTGGCCGGCCGCCGGGCCCTTGGTGCCGGGACGGTTCACGTGCCGGGCCACGTCGACCCGCAGCGCGATCGATCGCAAGCCTTTGGGTAGTGCCTCGCGGAGCGCGGCTTCAAAGAACTCGGGCCGGCTGAAGATGCTGCTCTCTTCGGACGCGAAGGGATCGAAGAACACCGTCCGTTCGCACGCCATCCGCCAGCGCAGTTGCCGGCCGAGCAACTGCCGCCACCGATCCCCCAGCCGCCGCTTCGCCTCGTCGGGGCTTTCGCTCCAGCGGGCCACGTCGACCAAAAGCGACCACTCGGTGAGTCGCTGATACTCGTCCAGATGCTCCACGGGGTCGCCGGGAAACAGGTGATCGCCGCTGTCGGCAAACAGGTCGGTCAGCGTCAGATCGATCGATCGCACGGTGCGGTGAAAGTAAAGCGAGCGGAACAACTCGGCCCGCGCCGCGACGAAGCGTGCGAGGGCCGGCACGCCCCGGGCGTGGATCGTCAGCCCGGCGTCGCTGAAGAAGCTGTAGTGCAGCAGGCGGTCGAGATCGAAGGCCCGCGAGGAAAAGCCCGACATGTACGCGTCGCGGAGGACAAAGTCCATGTTGTCGACGGTGTACAGGCCACAGAAGAGGCTGCGCAGAAATCGGAGCCACGGCGGCGATTGGCGCTCGGCGTCCCCGTCGTCGCCGCCGGCCGGCCGCGTGATCAAGAAGGCGACGTGGCCCGGGTCGAGCTCCTCGCCGTCAACGAGCCGGCTGTGGGGATTCGCGCGGATGCCGCGCAGGCACGGCCCCAGTTCGTCGCGGATGATCCGGCCCCCGACCGTCTCGTGAGTCTGGCCGAACCGGGCCAGGAAGTGATCGTCGAAGAAGTGGCCAAACGGGCCATGCCCTACGTCGTGCAAGAGCCCGGCCAGCCGCAGGAGGCTCTCGACATACCCGCGGCTGGGCACGTCGCCGCAGGTCTCCGCCAGGCTATCGTAGAGCGCCGCGGCCGCGCGGCTGGCGACGTGCATGACGCCCACCACGTGCTGAAACCGCGTATGTTCCGCGGACGGAAAAACCCACCACGCCGTTTGCAGTTGATGTATCTGCCGCAGCCGTTGGACCCAGGCATGGTCGATAAGCTGGCGCTCGCAGGTCTCTTGGGAGCCAGCGCGGGACGTGAACGGTATGTACCCGTGCAGGGGGTCGTGCGTGAGGCCTTCGTTGTGGAAGTCGCGCATAGCGGCGAATTATCGCGCTTGGGCGCAAAGCCGTCCACCGGCGCGTGCTATCGGCGGAATCTATCGCGGTTTAGTCAAGGCGAAAGGAACCTTATTCCGACGACCTACGTAAGGCCCTTCTCAAAGGTCCCTTTCTGCCGTCGACCACTCTCGGGTCCTGTAACTTATGGAAGGCTCTTGCGCTTGGCCAAGCCTGAGCGGCGACCTGTACGGCCTTGCCAGAGTCGCCATGCTTCGTATTTCATGCACTGGCCCGAGATTTGCCAGACCGCTAGAATTCAACGCCCTCTTGCGCATTGCCATTGAAGTGGTTGGTCGCGGGAAGGTGGCGCCTTGATTCGACCCGGCGAGGGGAGGTAGTTGTGCTTATTCGTTCTACGCTGTCGCTGTCGGCCGTCGCTCTTTCCGTCCTGGGGGGCTTCGGAACGGCCGTAGCCGCCGTCCCGCCCGGCGACACGCTGTTCCCCAACTCGACCCGGGCCTTCGTCTCGGTGGTCAACGTCGCGAAGCTGGTCGAAAACTGGGAAAAGACGCAGCTCTACCAGCTTTTCGAAGACCCTGTCATGAAGCCGTTCACCGAGGACCTTCGCCGACAGTTAGACGAGAAATGGCTGGAAAACCACGAAAAGATCGGCCTGTCGATCGACGACCTGCAAGGCATCGCCAGCGGGGAGTTGTCGGGCGGCCTGGTGACCGCGGCTAGCGGTAAGACCTCGGTGGTGGTGCTCGTGGACGTGACCGGCCACGAGGAGAAGGCCAACGAAGCTCTCAAGAAGGCCGACGAGAACCTGATCAAGGAGGGGGCCAAGAAGACGCACAAGGACCTGGTCGGCACCCGGCTGACGATCTACAGCCTGGCCGCTAAGGACCGCACGGAGCCGCGGCAAATCGCCTATTTCATGGCCGACGGGGTGCTTGGCGCCTCGGACGGCATTGACGCCCTTGGCGAGATCCTGGCCCGCATCGACGGCAAGCACAAAGACACGCTCTCCTCATCGGGGCCGTACCAGGCGGTGATGAATCGCCTGGCCGCGGCCGCCGGAACCCTCGCGCCGGACGTGCGCTGGTACATCGAGCCTTTGGCCTTGGTGGAATTCCGCGCGGCCAACGATGAGAAGAAGCTGAAGAACGTGAAGATGCTTCGCAATCAGGGCTTCGGGGCCGTTCAAGCGGTCGGTGGGTACGTGAACCTGTCGGTGGGTGAGTACGAGGTGCTGCACCGCACGGCCGTCTACGCTCCCAAACCGTGGGAAAAAGCGATGAACATGTTGGCGCTCCCCAACGCCACTCCGCCGGCGCCGCCCGAGTGGGTGCCGCGCGACCTGGTGACCTACACCAGCGTCAACTGGGAGATCAAAACCGCCTTCGAGAAGTTCAGCACCCTCTTCGACGAGCTCTTTGGCGAAGGGTCCGAGGGCGTCTTCGAGGAGACGATCGAGAGCGTCCGCGACGACCCGAACGGCCCCGGCATCGACATCCGCAAGGACCTGGTCGGCCACCTGGGCAACCGGGCTGTGGTGGTCACCGACTACAAGCTGCCGATCACCACGTCCAGCGAGCGGTTCGTGTTCGCCGCCGAGACGATCAACGAGCCGGCCCTGGCGGCGGCCGTGCAGAAGTCGCTCGAGACCGATCCCAACGTCATCAAGCGCGTGTTCGGAGATCACATCATCTGGGAGATGAAGTCCGAGGAGGATGCGCTGGCCGAAGTCGTCGTCGAGCATCCGGACATCGTCAACGTTTCCACCGGCGGAAGCGGCGGCAGCGCGGCGCTGGGCGGCGGCGACGGCGGGAAGGAATCCAAGCCCGCCGGCAAGCTCCCCGGAAGGCTGGGTGAAGAGGGCGAGGCGCCGGTCAAGCTGCCGAACTCGGCCGTGGCCGTGGCCAAGGGGCACCTGTTCGTTTCGTCGCACGTCGACTTCCTGGAAAAGATCCTGGGCGGCATCGCCGAGCACGAGCGATTGGAGAACGACGTCGATTTCCAGCGCGTCAACGAGGAGCTGAAGAAGCTCGGCGCCACGGAAGTCTGCGTCCGCAACTACACCCGGGCCGACGAGCAGTTCCGCATCACCTACGACTTGTTCAAGACGGGCAAGCTGCCCGAATCGGAAACCGTCTTCGCGCAGATCATCCGCTCGACGCAGGAGGAGCAACCGGAAGGCACGGCCCGCAAGCCCAAGCTGGACGGCAGCAAGCTGCCGGACTACCAGGTGGCGCGCCGCTACCTGGGCATCGGCGGCACGTACGCGGCGACCGAAGAGAACGGCTGGCTCGTGGTCGGCTTCTTGTTCCGCAAGGACAACCCGCCGGTGGTTGCCAGCCAGCCCAAGGCCGAGTAACTAACCTTCAATCCCGTTTGGGGATACGTCGGCCGACTCTACGCCAGGGTCGGCCGACTTTTTTTGCGGTGTGCCAGACATGTCACGTGGATTTGGAGGTGTAAGTCCTCTGCGGGCCGTGATGACGGGAACCGCTAGGCTAAGGCGTCATACTCGCGACGTCACTACTCGTCACGCGACGTCGTCCGCCGCGGTGACGTCGGGCCATTCCTCGGGTGAGTCATCGGCTTCCGCGTCGATGCCGTCGACGGCCGGCTCATCGGCCACGCGCTCGTGCCAAATGGCTGCGGCAAAGGGGCCGCGCGGTCCGTGCCATAGATCGAACTTGACGTGGGCGCGGCCGCGATCGCGCCGCGGCTTCGCCACGGCGGCGGGCTCGACCGCGTCCGCCGCCGGATGCTCAGAAACCGAGCTGGCATGTCGGCCATTCGTCGGTTCGCTCGCAGGCACGAGGGGCGGTTCGTCGGCGTTCGCTTGTCGCGGATGAGGCGGCAACTCGCGCGCCGATACTCCCAACGAGCGGAACAAGTCATAAATGTGCTGGTGGCAGGTAAACACCAGCAATTGATGGCCTGCGGCGGCGAAGTCGCGCAATAGCTCGGCCGCGATGCGTGCCCGGCCGGCATCGAAGTTCACCAGCACGTCGTCCAGCACCAAGGGCAGATCGATGCCGCGCCGCTGGTAGGACGTCACAAGCGCCAGCCGCAGGCTCAAGAACAACTGCTCGCGCGTCCCGCGGCTGAGCACGGCTACCGGCAGCGACTCCCCATCGGGGTGGTCCACGCGTAGAACGTCCTCGTCCAAAGGCGTCCACACCCGGGTGTAGCGGCCACCCGTCATGCGGGCGAGGTAGCGCGACGCCTCGCGCAGCGTTTCCGGCTGGCGATCGCGCTCATATGTCTTGCGGATGCCCTGCAAGAACCATTCGGCCGCGGCCAGGGTCCGCCACCGGTCGGTCGCCTCCTTGAGCTGCCGCTCGATCGCGGCCAGCTCCACGAGCGCGTCACCGTGCCGGCGGTCGTCGGCGAGGGCCTGCGTCTCCTGTTGCCAGCGGCCAAGCTGTTCGTGGGCCTCCTTGATTTCTTGCCGCAAGTCAGCAGCCCGGCGCCCCAGCTCCAGCCATCGATCGTCAAGCTCTTGGCGGGTGCCCTCCGTAGCCACGCGCCCGATCTCCTCCTCGGTGAACTGCGGCCCCCGAAGTGCCGCGATCTCTTGGGACAACGTCTCGCGCTGGCGCGACAGCAAATCGCCGCGTGCCGCTTGAAGGGCCTTGCGGCGGAGCTCGCCGGCATCGGCTACCTTCGCGCGATCGAGGAGCGCATCCAGCTTGCGTCGAACGCCGCGCAACTTGGCGCGAGCCTTGTCTCGACGGGCCCTCAACCGGCGGCCATGCCGCGCGAGTTCGCCGCGTTGCGCAGCCAGGCTCGCCTGCTCGCGAAGCGCCTCGCGCAGGGCCCGGAATCGCTCGGCAAGCTCCGCCTCGGCGGTCGGCAGATTCAAGTCGGCCTGCAGGTTCGCCAGCCGCTCGTGGAAGGCCGTGACGGTGCTGTCACGCCGCGCAAGCTCCTCGCGGTCCGCCGACAGTCGGTGATCGAGGTCGGCCAGTTCCGCGCGACTGCGGGCCACCTGTCGCGCCCGCGCCGGCAGTGTCCCGGGCGGCAGACCGGCCGTGGCGAGCCCATCGCGCCAGTATCGTCGGCACTGCCGGTACTCGGCGCGGACGGCCTCATGGCGGTGGCGAACCGCCTCGAGCGTTTGGGCGGCGGCTTGCCGCTTCGCGTCGGAGGGCAAGAGGGCCTCGAGCGCGGCATGCTCCTTTTCCGCGGCTTGCATCCTTGCCAGGAGCGGGCCGCCTCCCTGGGGCAATTGCTCGTCGAGACGGTCGCGCTCGGCGGTGGCCTCCTTGAGTTGCCGTCCGAGCGTCTCCTGCTGCCCACGACACGCGCCTGCGCGGCGGTGGCGCGAGTGCTCGATCAGGAACTTGCCGCCTCCCGCGCCGGCGGCCGCGAAAAAGCCAAGGCTGGCGAGTGCCCACCGGGCGTTGCCCACCAGCGACGACGGCAAGAACAGCCCGGCCAAAAGCGCCACGACGCCCGCCACGAAGATGACGCCCAGGGCCACCACGGCCCAGCCGGGCAAAAGGAGGTTGGCCGTGAGGTGGCGGGCGCGTTCCTCCAGCTCCTTGTGTCGCCGCGACATTTCGGCGATTCGTTCATCGATCTGCACGCGGCGACGCAGTTGCGACACAAGCTCGCCCGATCGCTGCATCAGCGCGGTCAACTCCCCACCGCCGCGCGCCGTGAGCAACGTCGCGAGTTCACGCGATGCCGCGTCGGCCGACTGCTGCCGCTCCGCGAGCTCCTTGGCGGCCTGGCGAAGCTGATCGCGCGCTTGCACGAGCGGGCCCACAAGCGGCTTGAGCAATCGCCAGGGCTCGCGAGTCTCGCGAGATGCCTCGCGCGGGGCGGCCGTCGGCTCGATGCCTAGTTGCGCGCACCGTTTGGCCCGATCCGCTTCGCGCGTGGCGATTCGCTCGGCCAGCGCGTGGCGTTCGGCATCGAGCGCGGTAATCCAAGGCTCTTGTTCGAGGATCGCTTCGATGCGTCCAGCATGGCGCGCGAGTACGGGATTCAAGCCCAGGGCGTCGATTGCCTGGCGATTGTCGGCAAGCTGCGCGGCCAAATGTCGCCGCCGGCGCTTGCCGCGCTTGCGCGCACGACCGAGTGCCTCGAAGCGATCGAAGACGGCTTGGTCCCATTCGGGCCCCCGCCGGAGCGCGGCCAGGTCGCGGTCGACCGCCTGGCGACTTTGCCATTTGTCGTGAACGCTGCTTGCGACTTCGACGATTCGCGCCGTGCGCTCCAAGTTCGCAGCTTCAGTATCCCAGGTGGCGATGCGCGCGGACAACTCGCCGCGCTTGCGGACCAGCTCGGCATAGCGGTCGGCCGCTTGGCGGCCGTGGGCGGCTTGGCGCAGCCGGTCGCGCGTCGCCAGGAGACGGACGATCGTCGAATCCGCCTGGGCGGACAGGAGCCGCTGGCGGGCCTTGGCCAGCTCATTGAGCACCTCGACCAGCGACACCCGGTCAAGGCCGGTCGCCAGGTTGTAAAGCGCCGCGGCGGCGGTTGTGTCGTTGAGCGTTCCCAGTTCCTGGATTTCGCGCAGGCCGACGGCAAAGACGTTGCGATACACGGCCTCGTCGACGTTGCCTAGCAGTCGCGCGAGCATGCGCTCGTCGCGGGACGCTTCGGCCGGCGCCACGATCTCGACCGCGCCGGCAACCGAGCTATCGGCATTGTCGACGGCGTGACGGCGAACGCGGACGGGGCCGTCGCTCGTGGCGATCGTAACCTCGCCGCCCGCGCGGCCCCCGTGGACCGGCGGCAAATAGCGCTCGCGGCGATCGGGCGTGAATCCGTACAGGATCGTGCGCAGGAACTGCAAGAGCGTGGTCTTGCCGGCTTCGTTCGCTCCGTGGATGACGTTGATCCCGTCGTCGAAACCCGCTAGCCGCAGATCGCTCCACACGCCGAATCCGTCAATCGCCAGCTCTCGAATCTTCATTCCGGCACCTCCGCGGCGCGCAGCAGGTTGCGCCCCAGCGCGGCAACTCGGTCCAGAATGCGCGTCTGCCCGCGGCCATCGCCAACGGCCAAGAGTTCGGCGACCGGGTCCCGTCGATGCGGCTCGGGCACAAAGCCGGCAAGCGGCAAGGTGGCATCGGCGGCCGCGAAGGCGCGGATCGCGGCCAGATAATCGGCCAGCAAAGTACCGTCATCGACAGGTTGTGCCGCGCGAGGCGCATCGATGGAAAGTGTCGCGCTCCAGACAGCCGGGGAGCGACGCCCAAATTCTTCGCGGAGCCAGCGGAGCAGGTCCGCGGCCAGCGCTTCGCGTTCGCTCGCCAGCGATGCTCGCGCCGTCGGTACGATTGTCCAATCGATCAATAGATCGATGCCCGGCGCGCGGGCCAACTCGGCGAGGGCGCGATCCGAAAGCGCGCGCTGCACGTCGTGCCGCTGCGCGACGTCGACGTCAAGACGCACGCGCCGCCAACGGGCC
Organism: Planctomycetia bacterium; assembly: GCA_016191115.1. Lineage (GTDB taxonomy): Bacteria > Planctomycetota > Planctomycetia > Pirellulales > JACPPG01 > JACPPG01. The sequence continues at coordinate 71,949 of JACPPG010000013.1, forward strand.
ACGTCGGTCGCGACGAACCGCGGACGGGCCAGGCCATCCTGGTCCACCTGCACCACCACGGCGCCGTGGCGTCCCAGTTGAGCGGCCGAGCGAGCCTGCGGCGTGCCCGGGTGAATGGCGGTGCGTTTCTCGGCCCTTTGAAGTCGTCGACGATGGTTGCCGCCGAGGGCCCAGCAGTCGATCGGACTCTTGGCCAAGCGGAGGCGGCCGATCACCCCTTGCGAGACCGCGATGGTGAAGAGCCCGCCTTTCGGCCGGACGAACTTGTCGACGGCCACCGCGCCGTCGCGCGTGCCGTTGCCGCTGCCGACGATCGCCGCCAGCGACTCGCCGTCGGCCTCGTGGATGAAGTGCCGCGGCTGGCCGGCGGGAAAAACGTGCACGTTCGCCGGCAGCGGCAGGCCGTCGGGCCACGGACTTGCGCGCTCCGACAGTCCGCCAGCCCAATAGACGGCGATCCCGCGCTCGGCGAGACGGTCAAACTGCTTGAGGAGGAAGTCGAGCGCCCTCGGCCCCGCTCGTCCGACGTGCAGGACGTCGCCGGCCAGCACGAGAAAATCGGCCCGCTCGGCGACGGCCAGTTCGATGACCCGCTCGGCGGCAAGAAACGGCCCGTCGCGGCAAAGGTCGACCAGATGGTGCGGAACCTCGGCGAGTCCGCCGATCGGGCGCTCCAAATGGAAATCACCCGCATGGACGAACCGGAACGGCTGCGACATCGACGCCTCCTTGCGCTGCGGGCAACGCGACGCGTCGGACTGGCATAGCGGGCCGCGCAGCTTGCCTAGTTTAGCCGCGACCCGGAAATCCAGCTACCGCGGTTTTTCGGCGGTTCGCGTGCGCGATCGCGGAGGTGATGCGCCCTGGGCGACTCGTTTGCCACGCTGGCCGGGCGCCACAATGGCGGCGCTGGCACGCTCGGCCTTGCCCACCAGCTCGAACAGGAACCGGCTGGGTTGCGTGGGGCGTTTCTTGCCCCATTTCATCCGCGCGAGCGCCAGCGTGAGGGTCAAGCGATCTTGCGCGCGGGTGACGCCGACGTAGCACAGCCGGCGCTCCTCGTCGATGGCCGTGCCTTCGGCCGCCACCGAGCGATGGTGCGGCAGCAGGCCCTCTTCCATGCCGACCAGGTAGACGTGCGGGAACTCCAGCCCCTTGGCGCTGTGCAGAGTCATCAGCGCGACGGCGTTGTGCTTCAATTGCGCGTCGCGGTCGCTCGCATCGTCCCGCCCGGCCAGCGCGACGTCGGCGATGAACCCGGCGATCGTCGGGCGATCGGACCGCTCCTCGTAGCCGGCCAGCGCGTTGATCACTTCGCCGACGGCGTTCCACCGCGCCTGCTGATCGTTCGGTTCCTTATATAGGCGAACGATCTCGTCCTGGTAGGCGATGTCGGCAATAAGCTGCTTGACGGTAGCCACCAGGCCGGCGCTCTCAAGTCGTTTGCGGTAGCGGTCCACCAGCGCGCGAAAGTTGCCGACCGCCGCGACCGCGCCGGCCGGCAGGTTCGCGATTTTGTGTGCCTCCGGCAGGATGTCCCAAACCGGTCTGCCGGCCGCGACCGCCTGCGCCAAAAGCGCTTCCACGGCGCGCTGCCCGATGCCGCGGGCGGGCGTGTTGATGATCCGCAGCAGCGACACCTCGTCGCGCGGCTGCGCCAGCACCTTCAAGTACGCCAGCACGTCGCGGACTTCCTTGCGATCGAAGAAGGACATGCCGCCGATCAAGGTGTAGGGCACCTTGGCGCGGCGCAGCTCGGTCTCGAAGGCTCGGGGTTGCTCGTTGGTGCGGAACAGCACGGCGACGTCGCGCGGCTCGACGGCCCGCCGCGCGATGAGCTGCCGGATCTCGTCGACCACGGCGCGGGCTTCGACCGTTTCGTCTGGAAACTGCCAAATGCGCGGCGTCTCGCCCCCGGCACGGTAGGGGCGCAACACCTTCTCGTGCCGCTGCCGGTTGAACGCGATGAGCCGATTGGCGAACGAGAGGATGGCGCCGGTCGATCGATAGTTTTCTTCCAACCGCACGACTTTCGCGTCCGGCCAGTCGCGCTGGAAACGGAGGATGTGCTGCACCTCGGCCCCGCGCCAGCCGTAGATCGACTGGTCGTCGTCCCCCACGACGCACAGGTTGCGATGCCCGGATGCGAGGGCCTTGACGATGCGGTACTGCGAACCGTTGGTGTCCTGGTATTCGTCGATCAGCAGGTGACTGAACCGCGCGGCCTCGGCGGCGCGGACGGCCTCAAACCGTGTAAAGAGCTCCTCGGTACACAGGAGCAGATCGTCGAAGTCGACGGCGCCTGCCGCCTTAAGCGCCCGCTGGTATCGCCGGTACGCCATCGCGGCCAGATGTTCCTTGTCGGTTTGCGCCTGCGCGGCGGCCTGCTCCGGTTGGACCGCGGCCGTCTTCCAGCGGCCGATCATGTACAGAAGATCGCCCGGCCGCAAAAGCGCGCCGGGAACCTTGATGTCGCGGAGCGCCGCGCGGGCCAGACTCTCCTGGTCGCCGCGATCGTAGATGGCGAACTGCGCGGGATAGCCAAGCTGCCGGGCGTGCCGCCGCAGGATGCGGACGCAGAGGGAATGAAACGTCGATATCTCGGGCTTTTCCGCGTTGCGCCCGCCGAGCAGCTCGGCGGCACGGCTTTGCATTTCGCCGGCCGCCTTGTTGGTAAACGTGACGCCCAGGATCCGCGCGGGCGACACGCCGCGGCGGATCAGCTCGGCGATGCGATGCGTCACGACGCGCGTCTTGCCGGTGCCGGCGCCGGCCAGGACCAAGAGCGGCCCTTCGAGCGTACGAACGGCGTCTTGCTGCGCCGGATTGAGAGGAGGTGCCATCCTAGCTTGCGCCCATTTCCGTTTTTGGCGACACGTTCAACCGCGATCCTACGGCCGTGTGCGCGGGTTAGCAACCCGCGCGCGACGAACGGACCGCCTGCCACGCCAAGGCGTACCATCGCGTGACGTAAGTCAGGGCCGTTCACAGATTCAAGCTTGCCGGCGGCGCACCGGCGGGAAAGTGGGACAGGCACCGAGACGCAACGTTCATCTGAAAGGACTTGCGCTGTTTATGCTCGGAGCCAGTCCCATTTTCCCGCCTCGCCATTTTGAAAAACAGAATGGCCCTGTGACGCTTCTGACTACCTCGCCTGAACCAGCCAAGCGGAAGCCCCCGATGAAGACGGAGCGCCGTCACGAGTTGCACACCAATACGCTGGCCAACTGGCTGGCCGATCGGATCGACACTCTGCGGCCGTACTCGCGGCTGGTGGCGGGTGTCGTCCTGGCCGTCGTCGTCCTGGCCGCGGCCTATGCCTATTTCTCGTCGCAGTCGTCGCAGTCCCGCCAGCAAGGTTGGCGGGCCTACTTCACGGCGCTCGACAAGCTGCGCGTGCTCCGCGACCCGCAGGATATGATCTCGCTTGCGCAGGCCCCCAACTACCAGAGGAGCGACGTCGGCTATTGGGCACAGCTCGGACTGGCCGACTACTACTATGGCGCCGGGGTGGACGAGCTGTTCGCCGACCGCGCAGCGGCCGGCAGTTCGCTGCGCTTGGCCGTGACGAACTACACCCAGGTCGCCACGCAGACCCAGTTCCCCCTGTTGGCCGAGCGGGCAAGCCTGGGACTGGCCCGCGCCTACGAGTCGATGAATGAACTGGAGAAGGCCCGCCACTACTACGAGCTTGTGATCTCGAAATGGCCGGAGGGGGCCTACGCCGCCGAGGCCAAACAGCGGCTGGACGACCTCGCCAACGACTCGACGAAGCGGTTCTACGATTGGTTCTTCGCCCAGGCGCCGCCCCGGCAGCCACCAGGCGGACCGGGAACGCCGGGCGCCAAGCCAGGCTTCGGCGCGCTGCCCGACGAGGGCACATTCGCACCACCAAAGAGCGACAGCGATCGACTGTTGAGCACACCGCCGCTGAAGCCGGAATCAAAGGCCGGCAGCGAGGAGCCCGCATCGGAGTCGCCCGCCGGCGAGCAGCCCGACGAACAGAAGTCGAGCGGCGAAGGGTCCACCCCGGACACGAAGCCGGCCGACAAGCCGGAACTCTGATTCACCGGCATCCGCCGCGCGTTGAGACGCAAACGCGCCCCCGATGCCCATCCGCGGGCTACTGGTGCCGATGTCCGAGCAGGAGCCTTCGCCGCCGACGGTCGAGCTAGTGGTTCCCGATTCGGCCGCCGACGCCCGGCTGGACGCATTCCTTGCCAGCCAGTTGCCGGCCTACAGCCGCGTCCACTTGCGGCGGCTGATCAACGCGGCCGAGGTCACCGTCGAGGGGCGCCGCACCAAGGCGGCGCATCGGCTCCGCGCCGGCGAGCGAGTTCGCGTCGTCCTGTCCGACCCGCCGCGCAAGGCGCCGCAGCCGGAGGACATTCCGCTCGACGTCCTTTACGAGGATCGCTGGCTGGCGGCCATCAACAAGCCGGCCGGCATGGTCGTGCATCCGGCCAAAGGGCACTGGTCCGGCACGCTCGCCGCGGCGCTACAGTTCCACTTCGACCGGCTCAGCGGCGTCGGCGGGCCGACGCGACCGGGCATCGTGCACCGGCTCGACCGCGACACGAGCGGCGTGATCCTGGTGGCCAAGGACGACCGCGTACACCGCCTGTTGGCCGCCCAGTTCGAGCGGCGGACCATCGAAAAGGAATACTTCGCGATCGTCACCGGCCAGCCCGACCGCGACCGCGATCGGATCGATCGTCCGATCGGGCTGCACCCCTATCAGCGGGAGAAGATGGCGATCCGGTCGCACGATTCCAGTAGCCGGCAGGCAAGCAGCTTCTACGAAGTGCGGGAGCGGTTCGACGGTTTCGCGGCAGTGCGAATCGCGCCGAAGACGGGCCGCACACACCAGATTCGCGTTCACCTGCAAAGCATCGGCTGCCCCGTGCTGTGCGACCGGCACTACGGCGGCCGGGCAGCGATCACGCGCGGCGAAATCCGACGCCAGCCGGAAGATGCCGAGGTGTTGCTCGCGCGGCAAGCCCTGCACGCGCGATCGTTGAAGCTCGTGCACCCCGAGACGGGCCAACCGCTTGAGCTGGCGGCCCCACTTGCGCAGGACATCGAAGCGGTCCTCGCGGAGCTGCGGGCCTATCGCTCCTTGTAAGATCGCGCGGCAAAACGGACAATGTGGCGCACCGCGGCAGACAGAGCGGAGCAGGCAGTTGCAGAAGGCGGGCAGGATGCCCGCCCCCCATTCATCATTTCGCACTCATCATTCTTCCATGAAGCTCGGCAAGTTTCGTTTTCCCAATGGCCGTGAGTCCGTCGGGCTGGTGGATGGCGACGAGGTCGCGCCCTTGGCGCTCTCGGGTGGGCATTTCCAGACGCTGGCCGAAATCCTCGAAGCCGACGACCCGGCCGGGACCGCCGAGTTCCTGGTCGAAAAAACCGAGAAGGTGCCGCTCGAACAGGCGATTCCGCTGAGTCCGGTCGACCGGCAAGAAATATGGGCGGCGGGCGTGACCTACACCCGCAGCCGCAAGGCGCGGATGGACGAGTCGGAGCAAGCGGCGTCGTTCTACGACCTGGTGTACGCGGCGCCCCGGCCGGAGCTGTTCTTCAAGGCGACGCCCAGCCGCGTCTCGGCCCCCGGCGCGCCGGTGCGGATTCGCCGGGACGCGCTGTGGAACGTGCCCGAGCCGGAGCTGACGCTGGTGCTCAACTCCCGGCTACGGCTCGTGGGCTTCACGATCGGCAACGACATGAGCTCGCGCGACATCGAGGGGGAAAACCCGCTTTATCTGCCGCAAGCCAAGGTGTACGACGGGTGTTGCGCGCTGGGGCCGTGGATCACGCTTGCGCGCGACATGCCGCCAGCCGAGCAGACGACGATCCGCCTGGCGATCAAGCGCGGCAAACAGGTCATCTGCGAGGGCACGACGTGCGTCGCCCGCATGGCTCGTTCGTTCGACGATCTCGTGGAGTACCTGGGCCGGGACAACACGTTCCGCGACGGCGTGTTCCTGCTGACCGGCACGGGCATCGTCCCGGACGACGACTTCACGCTTTTTGCCGGCGACGTGGTCGAGATCGCCATCGACGGCATCGGCACGCTCACCAATCCGGTAGTGCAGGGGTGAGGCGGGACAATGATGGATGATGAATGCGGAATGAAGCAGGATGTCAATTCATCGCCAGGGGCGTAAAATGAAGGAACGTTGCATGCGGCCATAAGGAAGCCGCGCCGGCCGCTGGCGTTTGCGACCGCGTCCGATGCTCAAAAGGTGATGGAGTATCAACACATGCCGCTTACCGTCGAGATTATCCCTGACCACGTCCAGGGTGGCTTCACTGCTCGATTGCCCGACATTCCCGCCTACGGCGAAGGCGACACCGAAGAGGAAGCGATCGCCGATCTGAAAGAAGCGATCCGCGGCTACATCGAGACGTTTGGTCTCGACGACGCGTTAAGCCGCCTCAGCTCGCCGGCGATTCGGCAGCTCGACTGGGACCTCGCGGATCTGGCCCAGCATGGCTAAGCTCCCACGGCTGAGCGGGAAGGAAATGGTTCGCTTCTTGGAGCGACAAGGATTCACCGTCCTCCGCGTTCGCGGCAGTCATCACTACCTCGCTCGCGGCGAACAGCATGTTGCGGTGCCCGTGCACGGCAACCACGAAATAAAAATCGGCACGCTTCGCAGTATCCTTCGCGATCTCGGCATGACGCCGACGGAATTTGCGGAGCTCTACCTCGGCCGTCGCGGACCGTGATGGCAAGACGACAGGGTTGGGGATTGGGGTGCGCGGCTTCTCGTCCGCCAGGCACCATGCACAACATATTGATCGACGCCCCGACGGAAGACGCCACGCGCGCGCTGGGCCAGGCGCTGGCCGTGCTTTTGCCGGCGGGGGCGATCGTGGCGCTGGAGGGGCCGCTGGGCGCCGGCAAGACGCGGTTGGTGCAGGCGATTTGCGCTGCCGTCGGCATCGCGCCCGAAACGGCCACCAGCCCCACCTTCGTGCTCATGCAAGAGTATCAAGGCACGCGCACGATCGTCCACGTCGACGCTTATCGCCTGCGGGACGAGGAGGAGTTTCTCGCGCTGGGTGCCGATGAGCTGTGGGAGTCGGGCGCGATCGTGCTGGTCGAATGGGCCGACCGCGTGTCGGGCTGCTTGCCGCGCGAGCGGCTGCGGATCGCCATCCGCGAGACGGGCGAGAGCTCGCGTCGGTTCGAAATGGACGCCGTGGGTGAGCCCTATGCGGCCGTGATCGAGGGGCTCGCCCAGTGGCGGCGGACGGCGAACCCCCGATAACGACTCCGCAGGGCTTCGCCGGCACGGGGGCGTGCGGGGGACTTTTGCGCCGCTAAATTCGGCGAATCCGGCACAGTTGCGCAAACGGAGTCCCTTGGCAGCCGTTTCTGGCGGGCGGGTTGCTGCCAGAGGGGCGCTTTTTGATTGCCAAGCTCGCGACCCTTGGGTCTACTGGAAGGAAAAGGATCGGCGCGCCCCCCCTGCGGCGCGGCGGACGGGCCAGCCCGCTTGCAAGCGGTGCCGCGCTCGAGGACCGGAACAGTCACAGCCCTCGCGATTTTTTGGCCACTATGCACTTGTCTGTCAATCAACCGGGGCGTCGCCCGAGGTCCACCGCCATCAACACGCCGCGTCTGCTGCGCGGGCGCTTGCGCGGCCGGCCACTCCGCTTCGAGGAGCTCGAAACGCGGCTGCTGTTGGACGCGGCGGACCACATCGTCACGATCAACACGTCGCTAGGGTCGTTCCAGGTCGAGCTCTTCGACGACATTACTCCGGCAACCGTGGCCAACTTCCTGGGCTACGTCGACCGTGGGCAGTACAACGACTCGTTCGTCCATCGGGTCGAGCCGAACTTTGTCGTGCAATTGGGTGGCTATAGCGCCGCCAATGCCCCGTTCAACCAAACGTCCGCCCCGCAACACATCAATACGGACAACAACAACGACGGCCAGCCGGACACGGTCGTCAATGAGTTTCAGAACTCGAACCTGCGCGGCACGCTGGCGATGGCGAAGCAGGGAGGCGATCCCAACAGCGCCACCAGCGAGTGGTTCATTAATCTCGGCGACAATTCGGCCAACCTCGACAACCAGAACGGCGGATTCACGGTGTTCGGTAAGGTGCTCGGCGACGGCATGAGCGTCGTCGACGCGATCGCCGCCGTCCCGCGATTCAACTTTGGCGACCCATTCGCGGCCTTCCCGTTGCGCAATTTCAACGCGTCGGCGACCGACATCACCAGGGACAACCTCGTCCTAATCAACAGTATCGAGGTCACCAGCTCCATCGAAGGAACGGTCTTCGCCGACGTCAACGCCAGCCAGGCAAAAGATACGAGCGAGCAGGGGCTGGCCGGCTGGACCGTCTATCTCGACACCAACGACAACGGGGCGCTCAACGACGGCGAACGATCCACCGTCACCGACGCCAACGGGCACTACATCTTCAGCAATACCGACAACGGCAACTATGTCGTCCGCGTCGTGCCCCAGGCCAACTGGGCACAGACGTTCCCCGTCGCGGCCGCCCCGGACTTCGGCGCGCGGCGCCTTACGGTGACCACCAATCAGCAGGTCACCGGCCAGGACTTCGGCGAGTCGTTAAACCTGTCGCCCCCCGCCGGGCCGAACCTGCTCGACGCATTCGACACCGGCGACAAGAACTTCGATAGCCTGACAAAGCTCCCTTCGCTGCAGTTCTTGATCGACGGCGTCCAGCCGGGCACTACGGTATCGCTGTACGAGGGGAGCACGCTGCTGGGCTCGACCGTGGCCAGCGGCACGTCGGTGATCATTTCCAACAACGTGCCGTTTGCCGAGGGCGGGCACAACCTGGTTGCCCGGCAAAGCGCGTTCGGCTTCATCAGCAACGCCTCGGCCCAGACTTCCGTGATCGTCGACACGAGGGCGCCGCAGGTCAATTCTCCCGCGGTCACCACCGCCAATGCGGGCGACCCGTACAGTTACCAAGTCACGGCCGATGACAATGGAACTTTCCAACTGCTCACGGCGCCTTCGGGCATGACGCTCGATCAGCAGACGAACGTCATTTCCTGGACCCCCACGCTCGCGCAAGTGGGCTTCCAGAACGTGGTGGTCAGCGTGACCGACCTGGCGGGGAACACCAGCCAGCAATCGTTCCAAGTGGCCGTCGACGGGCCGCCCCAGTTCCCGCCCATTCCCGACCAGAAGGCGAACCAGGGGCAGCTATTCACCTTCACGCCAACGGTGATCGACGTCGACCAGTTGACGTATAGTCTCGCCAATGCCCCGCCCGGCGCGGCGATCGACGAGCGTACGGGCCAGTTCACCTGGACGCCGACCGCGGCCAACGCGCCGGGACTGTACACAGTCACCGTGAACGTGCTTGACACGCACGACAACCCGGCGTCGCAAACATTCAACGTGCTGGTCAACGCGCCGCCGGTCATCGCACAGATCGGGGATCAATCGACCGACGAAGGCACGCCGCTATCAGTGCCCCTCTCGGCCACCGACGAGGGAGCGGTCACGTTCAGCCTGGCGGGCAATGTCCCGGCCGGCGCGGCCATCGTCGGCGGCGCATTCACGTGGACCCCCAGCGAGGCCCAGGGCCCCGGCTCGTACGTCATCACGGTCCGGGCCACCGACCAGGACAATCTGTCCGCCGAACGGTCCTTCCAAATCATTGTTAACGAAGTCAACCAACTCCCCACGCTCGACAAGATCGCCGATCAGAGGGTCAACCAAGGCAACACGCTCAGCTTGAAAGTCAACGCCCACGACGCCGACTTGCCTGCCCAGCAGCTCGTCTTCAGCCTCGACCCGGGCGCACCAGCCGGCGTGACCATCGACCCGCAAACGGGGCAGTTGACGTGGGCGGTGCCAACGCAATTTCCCACCGGCACCCTCAATGTCACCGTCCGCGTCAGTGAAGCGGGTGGCGGGGCCAGCGTGATCGAAACCTTCGGCATCGAGATTGTCGACGACCTGTCGGCGTTCGCGCTGTTTGGCACGTCGCTCGATTTTGGCGGGTTGGCGGCCAACGGTCTCCTCATTCCGACCTTGCCGGCCACGCCCGCCCAGCTTGCGCAACTACAGCCTCTGACGCCCCTGCCGCCTGGCGGACTGGGCGGAAATGGTGGATTGACCACGGGCGCCGTCGATCTCCTCCTTGGCGCCGACACGGGCATTCCCCACGTGCAGCAGGAATGGGACGCCGAACACGGCTTGCTGGCGGGCGACTCCGGCAGCGGCGCCGGAACGGGCGGGCAAGGCCAGCCCGACGAGGGTCCGATCCAACCGGCCGGCGCCATCGAGCCCCTGGACGGGCAAGGAGACGGGCAGCGTCGCAGCCGCGGAAGCGGCCAGCCTCGGAATCAAGACGACAACAGCGAAGCGAAGCTGCCGGGCCGGGTGCCACAAGGCGTCTTGGACGCGCTCGACGCCGCGCAATCTCGAGTGCCGGCCAGCAATTTCTGGGGCAACACGGCGCCGCGCCGGAAACGCGCGCGTCCCATCATGCCCGACCTGCCAGCCGCCTTGCCGGTCTCGCCCGAAGACGTCGCGGCCCGCGGTCTGGCCCTGGACCGAGCCGCGGCGACGGTGGGCGTGCTGGTGCCGGCTCTCGTGGCCCATCTGCCAGAAAACGCGCGGGCGAAGCGCCGCCGGCTGGGCTACTGGCTCGAGCGGCCGCGAGCGTAGGCCGCGCCGACGAAGAGCGCGCCGTCCGAGCCCCCTCACAAGATGAAGTGGCTCAAGTCTTCGTCTTGCGTGATCTTGTCCAGCCGCTCCTTGACGTAGCCGGCGTTCACGCGAACGTGGCCGCTCTTCATGTCGGACGCCTCGAAGTTCAATTCCTCCAACAGCCGCTCCATGATCGTGTACAGCCGCCGCGCGCCGATGTTCTGCGTCGACTGATTCACGGTGAACGCGTAGTCGGCCAAGGACTCGATGGCGTCGTCCGTGAACTCGAGCGTCACACCCTCGGTCGATAGTAGCGCCGTGTACTGCTTGGTGAGAGCGTTCTTCGGCTCCTTGAGGATGCGGACAAAATCGTCCTTGGTCAGGTCCGAGAGCTCGACGCGGATGGGGAATCGCCCCTGCAATTCGGGCATCAAGTCGCTGGGGCTGGCGCGATGGAATGCGCCGGCGGCGATGAACAGCACGTGGTCGGTGCTCACGTAGCCGTAGCGCGTCTGCACGGTCGTCCCTTCGACGATCGGCAACAGATCGCGCTGCACGCCCTGCCGCGAGACATCGGCCCCCTTCGTGTTTTCGCTGGCCACGACCTTGTCCAGCTCGTCCAGGAAGATGATGCCCACGTTCTCGGCCAGGTTGATGGCGGCGGCGTTCACTTTTTCCTGGTTGATGAGTGCTTCGCATTCCTGCTCGAACAGCACGCGCCGCGCCTCGGCCACGCTCATCTCGCGCCGCGTGGAGTGCTTGGGCAGGATCTTCTCGAACATCCCCTGCAGGTCGACGTCCATCTGCTCCATGCCCATGCCCGAGAACATCATGGGCATGCCCTTTTGTTCGACGGTGAGCTCGACTTTCCGCTCGTCGAGGGCGCCGGCGGCCAGCATGTCGCGCATCTTGTGGCGGGTCCGCTCGTAGCGGTCGGGCGAGTCGGGGCTGTCGGCCGCCACGTCATAGCTGACCGGCGGCGGCGCCAACAGGTCGAGCAAACGATCCTCGGCCCGCCGCTTTGCCTCTTCTTCGACCTTGACCCGCTCGCTTTCCCGGACGAGCGTGATCGCGTTTTCCACCAGCTCGCGGACCATGCTCTCCACGTCACGGCCGTAGTACCCGACCTCGGTGTACTTCGTGGCCTCGACCTTGATGAAGGGCGCGCCGGTGAGCTTGGCCAATCGCCGGGCGATCTCGGTCTTGCCGACGCCCGTGGGGCCGATCATGAGGATGTTCTTGGGGGCGACCTCGCCCCGCATCTCCTCCGAGAGCTGCTGACGGCGCCAGCGATTGCGAATCGCCACGGCCACGGCCCGCTTGGCGTCGGCCTGTCCCACGATGTGACGATCCAGCTCGGCGACGATCTCGCGAGGGGTCAGGTCGCGCACTCCAATACCTCCACGGTGATGCTCTCGTTCGTGTATACGTCGATGCCGGCGGCGATCTCCAATGACTGCCGCACGATCTGTTCCGCGGTCAAGCTCGCGTGGGCCACTAGGGCCCGGGCCGCCGCCACGGCGTAGTTGCCCCCCGAACCGATCCCCAGCACGCCGTCGGTCGGCTGAATGACGTCGCCTGTGCCGGTGACCAAGAGCGTGTGCCGCGCGTCGACCACGGCCAGCAGGGCCTCTAGCCGCCGCAGCACGCGGTCGGTCCGCCAGTCTTTCGCCAACTCGGTGGCGGCGCGGGGCATGTTCGACGGATAGTCCTTCAGCTTGGCCTCGAACCGCTCCAAAAGCGCGAAAGCGTCGGCGCTACTGCCGGCGAAGCCGGTGATCACGCGCCCTTCCATCAAGCGGCGGATCTTCAGCGCGTCTCCTTTCATGATGGCGCTGCCCAGCGTCACCTGGCCGTCGCCCCCCAGGGCCACGTGCCCCTTGTGCCGCACGGTGAGGATGGTCGTTGATCGCGTTTTCATGGAAAGTGTCCGCGTCGTTCCGTCCGCGCGTGGCGATTGGCAATCGAACCCCGCGTCATTCTCTCCCAAAACCGCCTTTCGCACCAGCCTGTCGAGGCTTAGCGCAGGGCCATTCTGTTTTTCAAAATGGCGAGGCGGGAAAATGGGACTGGCTCCGAGCATAAACAGCGCTGGTTCTTTGAGACCACCGTTGCGTCTCGGTGCCTGTTCCACTTTCCCGCCGGCGCGCCGCCGGCAAGCTTGAATCTGTGAATGACCCCGAGGCTTAGCGGACCGGATAACCCAGCCGCTTGTCCACCGGGTTGGCCAGCGGCTCGCCGGATCGGTAGCGACGCAGATTGGCGCAGAAGAAGTCGGTCATGTTGTCGATCCGTCGGGCGCTTTGCCCGCCCACGTGCGGCGTGATGATGCAGTTGGGCAAGTCCCACAGGAGGCTTTCCGGCGCGAGCGGTTCCTCTTCGGTCACGTCCAGCCCCGCGCCCGCTAGTTGACCTGAGCGCAACGCCTCGACCAGGTCGGCCTCGACCACGAGCGGCCCGCGCGCCACGTTGATCAGCAGTGCACCCGGGCGGAGCATCGCGAGTGAGCGCCGGTTGATCATCCCGCGCGTCATCTCGGTGAGCGGCGCCGCGAGAAATAACACGTCGACCACGGCCAGCAACTCCGGCAATCGTTCGGGCGGCCACAGTGCATCGACGTATTCCGGCTTGTCGACCGGAAACATGTCGGTCGCCAGAATGCGCGTGTGAAAGACGTGTAGCACCTCGGCCAGTCGCCGCCCGTTTCCCCCAAAGCCGACGATGCCCATCGTGGCGCGCGTCAGGTCGCGCGTCGGCCGGCGGAGGAACTCGCGCTTCTGCTGGGCCCGAAAGAAGACTGGCAGGCTGCGCGTCAGCCCGGTCGCTAGCGCGATCGCATGCTCGGCAACCTGGTCGGCCAGCACGCCCGAGGCGCTGGTGACGACGATCGCCGACTCGACGACCGCGGGGACGAGGCAGTGATCCAGCCCGGCCGCGGACGATTGAATCCATTTCAACCGGCCGCGGCGAACGACCTCGTGCCACGGGACCGGCACTTTGGCATGGCCGCAAAAGATGTCGGCGGCGACAATCTCCGTGGCGACCCGTTCCTGCCCGGCGTCGACGATCTCGTCCTCGGGCGCAGCGGCGGCGATTTGGGCAATATGCCGCGACTCGACCGGATAGCACAATACAATGCGAGACATCGAGTGGCTGGGCCAATGGGAACAAGTCGGGGAGCGAGTCTACGACAAACGCATTCTGATCGATCGGGCGAGCGAACCCAAGGGGCGCCCGGCTTGTCTCATTGCCAACCCGGTAGCGGGCGCGGCGGATGCCGCGCGCCGGGAATGGGCGACCGGTGTTCCAGCGGGCCGCCGGGTTTATCCCGGCGGTCTTCCCTGGATAGACGACCGTAGTTGAGCGGTCCGAGTCAGTCTTTCGCCCGCACCATGGAAAGGACATCGCGACATGCTAGGACGATTGACGCGATTCTGGCGCGGACCGGCCGGTATGCGCGAGGTGCTCGTGCTGTCGCTGCCGCTCGTGGTATCAACGCTGTCCTGGACGGTGATGAACTTCGCCGACCGGGTGTTTCTCATCTGGTACTCGGACGAAGCGGTCGCGGCGGCCCTGCCGGCGGGCGTGCTGAGCTTCGTCATCATCTGCTTTCCACTCGGCGTGGCCACGTACGTCAACGCCTTCGTCGCCCAATACTACGGGGCGCAGCGCTACGGACGGATCGGGCTGGTGGTTTGGCAAGGCGTGTGGATCGGCCTGATCTCGGTGCCGGCGGCCGTGGCGACGAACCTGCTCGCGCCGGCCATCTTCGCCGGTTCGGGGCATTCACCCGAAATCGCCGTTCAAGAGGTCATTTACTACCAGGCGCTGAGCTGGGGCGCCGGCGCGATGGTCATCGCGGCGGCCCTGTCGAGCTTTTTCACTGGCCGCGGAAACATGCGGACCGTGATGATCGTCGATAGCGCCTGCTCGATGGTCGACATCGTGCTGGACTACGCGTGGATCTTCGGCGCGTTGGGCTTCCCGGCGTGGGGGATCGCCGGCGCCGCCTGGTCGACCGTGCTCGGGCAGTGGTTGAAGGTCATCGTGTACCTCGCGCTCTGGTTGTCGCCGCGTTACCGGGAGAAGTATCAGACGCTGGCCGGGTGCCGGTTTGATCCGGCCCTGTTCAAGCGGCTGTTGCACTTCGGCAGCCCGAACGGCGTGCAGTTCTTGTCCGAGGTGGGCGCCTTTTCGCTGTTCCTGCTTGTTGTCGGCAAGCTGGGGACCTTCGACCTGGCTGCCACGAGCCTGGCCTTCAATGTTAATTCGCTGGCCTTCATGCCGGTTTATGGGATTGGAATCGCCACCACGACCTTGGTCGGGCAGAAGCTCGGCCAGAATCACCCGCGCCTGGCGGCGCGCGGGACGTGGAACGCGTTTCTGCTGGCGGCCGGCTACATGGCGGCCGTGTGCGTGCTGTACGTCGGCGTGCCCGACGCGCTGCTGTGGCTGTACGGGTTGAACGTCGATCCGGCGGACTTTGGCGCGCTGCGCGACCTGACAATCGTGCTGTTGCGGTTCGTGGCCTTTTATTGCCTGTTCGATGCGATGTTGACCATTTTCGCCAGCGCCATCAAAGGCGCCGGCGACACGCGCTTCGTGCTGATAACGACGCTCGTCACTTCGCCGCTGCCGGTGCTGGCGACCGTCGTGGGAATCGACTATTTGGGGATGGGCCTCTTTTGGAGCTGGGTGGCAATCACGACGTGGATCACCGTGCTGGGGCTCATTTATCTGGCCCGTTTCCAGCAAGGCAAGTGGCGCTCGATGCGGGTGATCGAAAAGGCGCCAACGGACGAGGACGACATAGCGCCGGACCTGGACGAACCGCTCGACGAGGTCCCAGCCTTCTCGGGCGAGACCGCATGATAGTCCAGCGAGCCTCCAGGTTAATCCCGGCGGTCTTCTGGCGCAAAGCTTGGTTAGGTTAGGACCCCGGGATAACCCCGGTAGCTCGCGCGTGCTCGTGGCATCGCTAGCTCGCTTCTGGGACAATTGTTGCGATGGACGAGACACATCGTGACGATCGCAGTTTGCTGGCCGCGGCGGTGGGGGACGGCCGATGGCCTTGAGCTACCGCGGTATGACGCATGGCGAGATCGTGCCGTGAACGACATATCGACATCCCATCAACCGGTGGCGCCCGTGACGAACGAGAGTCCGCTCTTGGGTTCCACGTTTACCCTTCGCGGACTATTCGCCTGCGTGACGGTGATCGCGGTGCTGCTCGGGCTTGCCCGGCAATTTGAACTTGTCTCGCTGGCCGTTTTCGCGATGGCCTTCGCGCTGGCGGTTTCGGGGTTCTCGCTCGACGCGTTGGGCCACTGGCTGTTGCAAAGGCGTTCGGTGCCGCTTGCCCGCGGCGCGCTGGGCTGCCTTGGAGGGATTCTGGTCCTGATCGCCTTCTACGGCTTCGGGCTGGGACTGCTGATGTTGATGGTCGAGGTGACTTTCGGCCGGATTCTGGCCGGCGACTGAAGCGAACCGTGGGCCACTGCCTCGCCGAAGCAGTGCGGCGCGACAGATGACGTAGCGTTTGCCGCCTTGCGCGATGTAGCACGCGCCTGCCACGCAAGCGTGGGCATGGCGCCCGAATGCCTCGCATCTGCGAGACTCGCGCGTAATCCTTACGGCGCCGGCAACTCGATGGCGCTGCGGAACAAGAGCCCGTGCCCGTTGACGATGAGCTGGCCGGCGGCGACGCCGCTTGTTCCTTCCAGCTCCTCCTCGTTCGGGATCAGTTCCTTGATCTTGGCCACGAGCTTCTGGCCCTCCTGGTCATCGCCGGCGCCTGGGGCCACGGCGCCCAAGCGGGCGCGCATGGTCAACGGCAACTCGAGCATGGTGACCACGGTCTGCCGCAGCGTCTTCACGTAGCGGTCGAAGTCCATCATCTGGTAGTAGATGCACGGCTCAGGCGGCAAGAGCGCGCCGGCCCGTTTCATCAGGTCGCCCCCCTTGAGGGCAGCGCTGCCTTCGGGCGGATTGCGGATCGCGGACATAAGCGGCTCGACGACGTTGGGCCCGATGCCCAGTACCATGTGGCCGTGCCCGACGAAGACGCCTCCTTCGATAATGTTCTCGACCTTCAGGCGCAGGCCGGTGAAGCCTTGCTCCTCGCTGGCCGTGACGGCCCCCTCGCTCAGCGCGGCGAGGCCCGCGCCCATCTGGATCAGCCGCTTCCACGGCGCCTCATCCTTGAGGTCCCATACGATCCCGGTGCGCGTGCTGGGCATTTCGAGCCCGGGCACGGCATTGCCTTCGATCTTCGTGATCGTCGGATCGAACGTGACGAAATAGTGATTGCTGCCGACCGACGAGAGGAGCGTCGCCACGTCGGTCTGCGTCACCGAGCGAATCTGCTGCTCGACCATGTCCAAGGGCTGCCGCACCTGGTCGCCGAACTGCTCGACGACCATGTCGCGGATGGACGTGTACAGCTTGCCCAGGTCCAGGCTCAACTGCGAGTAGCCCAGCGCGGTCGCCGGAACCCAGGGTGGCGCATCGGGCGTGAACGTCTGCTGGTCCAAGAGCGTCAAGAGTCCCTTTCTCGGCTCCGGTGCCGAGAGGAAAAAACCCGTCCGCAGCGCGCCACGGTCGAGCGCGACGCGCAAGGCGGCGGGCCCGATCCGGTCGACGCCCAAGGTCTTCAGCACGTTGGCCACCAACGGGCTGTCGGCCGATTGGGCCCACTTTAGTAGCGGTTCGGGCAGTCCGAGAATTTCGATCAAGGGCACGCCGTCCGGTAGGGCCGCGGCCAGGCCGGGCGTGGCCATGACGCGCGGCGTCAGCCCGCTGCCGCCGCTGGTATGGGCTTTCAGGAAGCGGGCGAAGACACCCTTGGCCTGCTCGACGCCGGTGATGGCGGCAAAGTCCGGCGCCTTGCCGGGATTGTCGGCCAGGTGCTTGCGGGTTTCCGATTGCGATTGCGGGAACGTATGCGCCACCAGCAGCCGCTGGCCAACCCGGGCGATAAAGACGTTGAACTGGTCGACCTCGATCTGCTTGGCGTCCGCGGCGCGGCGGGCCCTTTCCTCGACCTTGGCCTTGATCTGCTCCTCGGTAAGGTTCTGGAAGTCGATCGTGCCGACGCCCTCCTCGGCGAGTTCCGGGCCCATCACGGGCATCGCCAGGTGCATGACCTGCTGCCCTTCCAGGTCGAGATCGACGCGGCGTGCGGCGTTTGGCTGGCTCTTCTGCTCGTCGATGGCTTGCTGAAGGGCCGCCACGATCCGCTGAGCCAGGTCCCCTTCCGGCTCGGCCCACCACAAACCCACGGCCAGCGGAAACTGCCCGCTGCGCTGCTCGATCGCCAGTGCGAAACCAAGCTCTTTGTCGAAAAGCTTGGGGAAGTCCTCGGTCTTGAGGCCGTACTTGGCCAGCTCGGCCGTAAACTTGTTGAGCCCTTCGCCCGCTTGCTCGCGAATCAGTTCCACGATGGCGTCGAAGCGCTTCTGGCTCAGAAGGACCGCGCCCAGTTTCGTTTGATTGCGGAAGGCCTCGACGAAGCGGCGTCCCTCGGGCACGCGCATCACGAGCACGGTTTCATCCGGCAGACACTGGTGCGATGGCTGGACATCGTCGGCGGCCCGCGCAGCGACGGCTAGCGGCAGTTGCGCTACGGCGGCCAACAAAAGCGAAACGATCGAAATGAAACGTCGCGACTTCATGGTTGGCCTTTCCCACCAGAGGTGGATTCGGACATGGGTTTGGTCCCGCGGTCGGCGGACGCAGCCGCGTTGCGGAACGGCGGCGGAAGATACGTTATGCCGTTCTGCGGCTGTGACGAGTCGTACAAATAGGCGTCGCGGTGGGTTAGAAACTCGATCAGGTCCGACGAGGGAATGCCGAACGCCAGGCCGTCGAACAACGTCGCCCCGGCACAGGCAATGCCCACCACTTCGCCCCGCAGGTTAAAGAGCGGTCCGCCCGAATTGCCGGGATTGATCGCGGCGTCGGTTTGGATCAACCGCATGTGGCCGATCGTCCGCGTCGTCGAGCTGACGATCCCCTGCGTCACGGTCCGTTCCAGGCCGAGCGGGTTGCCGATGGCGAACACCGCATCGCCGACGCGGACGTCGTCGCGATCGTCGATGACGACCGGCTTGGGCGGGTCGCCGGGCAGCTCGGCCAGGTCAAGCCGCAAGAGCGCGATGTCGCGCAGCGGCTGCAAGGCGAGGATGCGGACCTTCTTCAGTTCGTGCTTCTCATAGCCCTGCGGCGTAAGGCGGAAATACGTCACCGAGACTTTGGTTTCCCCCTCGACGACGTGATAGTTGGTGATCATGTGCCCCTTGTCGCTGATGATGAAGCCGCTGCCCTGGCCGATGGCCGTTTTGACCATCACCACGGCGTCGCCACAGCGCTTGACGAGCTCGGGCACGTCGGCCGGCGCAAGCCGCCCGGTGACGAAGATGCCGCGGTCGCTCTGCGTCTCCTGGGCCGACTGGCTCGCGCCGCGGTCGATTCCCAGCAGCCGCTTGGCGGGGATGTGCAGAACGTCGTGCCCCAGATCGAGCACGATGCCCTGGTCGTTCTCGCGCAATAGCTCGGCGGTGATCTTAGCGCCGCCGACCAGAGTGACCGTGACCTGCTCGCCGGCCGGTGTACCAGCCGCGGTCGCGAAGACAATCAACAAGGCAAAACCAAACAATCGTGGATGCATCATTTCGGTTCCCGCGCGAGATAGATAATCAAGCGATCCTGGCTCAAAAGCGCCATATCCTGGCAATGGTCGCCGTCGGCGTCGAAGCCGACCACCGCCCGTGGCTCGGCGATTTGCTGCTCTTCCTTGCCGCCGTAGGGATACGTGCGGTCGTCGAACACCTTCCAACTGCCCAACGGCGAAAGCTCTTTGTCGGTCCGGCCGAGCACGGTGACCTGATGTCGCACGTCGTCGAACAAGATGACCTCTTCCTGCCCATCGCCGGTCACGTCGGTGGTTGTGATGCGATGAATCGTGGCTTCCTTCACGCCGCTGGGACGGCCCACGCGCCCGTCGAAGCTGTCGCGCAATGCCAGCTCCCACGGGCGTCCGCGACCCAGCCGCACCACGCGCTCCTGGTCCACCAGCATCAGACCAAGGATCGGGTCCAGGAGCAATTGGCTGCCGCCGGGCGGCTTCTGGGTCCGCTCGACCCGCAAGATGCCCGCCTCGTCCGGCTTCATGCGATGCACAAAGGCGCCGCCCTGTTCGAGCGCCCAAGCGGTGCCGTCCGCCAATGGGACGAAGCTGGCGATCCGCTGGCCGTCGGGCAGCATCACCTGGTCGGTGGGTTGCAGGTCGTCATTGAGCCACTGCAGGACGCCGTCGGTGAGCCGCCCCAATCGGTTTCGCCCGCCGACGTTGTAGATGGCGAACTCCGTCATGTCGACTTTGACCAGATTGGCCGGCTCGCGCGTGGTGACCTTGCCCGCTTCGTCGGCCGTCACAAGCTTGATGGCGTTGCTGTAGGCAAGCTGCACCAGCAGCCGCTTGCCGCCGATCCACATGACCTTTTCGGCCTTCGCCTTGGCGTCGCCGCCTGAGCCGGCGAACCGAGTGCGTTCCGGCTCCATCTGCTTGGTGTCCCACACGTACAGGTCCAGGTCCGAGCCGACGCGCTGCACCCACCACGTCGTCGTGCCGACCGTCCCCAGGGCAAGAATCGTGCGATCGGCCACGTCAGCGGATTGCGGCATTGCCGTCGGGTAAGTGATGCGGTTGTTTTCCCACACGCTCGTGTACAGGTCCGTCGCGTCCTTGACCCATAGCAAGAGCTTGCCCGGCTGGGCGTGTACGGCGGCCAGGCCGCGGACGTTCGAGATCAAGGGAAACGTCTCTTCGGCCTGCCAACCGTCATCCCCCACCGGCTGGATGCGGAGACGCGGCTGCCCGGTGTCGACCGCCGCCAGCGCCGGCCGGCCCGATAGCAGAATCCCGGTCCACAGTGCCTTGGGTCCGCCCGGCATGGGCAGCGATTCCTGCCGGCCGAGGTCGTTTTCTTCGCCGCGCCCCAGGATGTAACGCCGCAATAGTCCTTCTTGTGCACCGCCCAGGAGCAGCAATTCGGCGGGGCCGCCTAAAACCGGCATCGCACGCGCGCCAGTCGCCGCTTGATCGTAGAGAACCTGCGCGCTCATCAGCTTGCCGTCGCGGCTCTCGTACCAGCGGATGGTCTGCTTCGGCTGCTGCGACCACTCGACCAGGTCTTGATCGCCGTCGCCGTCGAGATCCACGAAACGCCATTCCAACCGCCCGCGCCGCTCGCGCGGGCTGAGCCACGTCGGCCGGCTTCCCGGCGCGAGCACGAGCGTCTGAATCCCCTGCTCGCAGCTAACGAACAGCTCGAGGCCGCCGGCCGGCCGCTCCCGCGTGAGCAAGAGCTCATGTCGGCCCGAGGTCGGGCCAGGCAACAGGTCCCATTGCGTGGTTTTTTTCCATTCGTCCGGGGCCGTCTGCTTGTAAAGAAGGACCTTGTTCGATGGCGACGTGAGAATCACCAGCTCCGCCTTGCCGTCGCCATCCAAGTCGCGCGCCAGGACGTCGGCCGGCAATTCGTCGAGGTCCAGCTCAGTCCGCTTCCAGTCGGGACTGCCCGGTAGCTCGTTCGGGCGATCGGCGTCGGCGGCCGACGGGGGCTTCTGCTCCGCCGCCGGCAGCCAGCGATAGATGTCCAACCGCGACAGCCGGGTGTTGATGGCGATCAACTGCTGCCGGCCGTCGCCCGCCAGGTCCGCGACGACCAGCCGGCTGGGCGAACCCTCCTGCTTGATGATCCGCATCCCCTGCCAGCCGTCGAGCTCGCCGGCGCGAGCCGCCTGCCCGGGCGCGAACAAAAGGCTCCCAAGTAGCAGTAGCCCGCATACGCGCGATGAGACTGGGTGCCATGGCCACGGAGGTATTCCGACGTGGCCATGCCGGCCGCTGTCAACCGGCGCGTTGACGTGGCACATTGGATCCAGGCATGCCCACGCGAGCGTGGGCATGACACCCACAGTGGCAGGTGCGCGGCATCGCAAATTGTGTTCGAGTTGCATCGATCGACGGCCCAAAAGATGATCGTTCCCCGCGGCCGTTACAATCCGGTCAAACGGCCCATCCCGCCAACGGGGTGTACAAGAGACTATATCTTTGCCGGCGCGCCGCGGGAAGGAATTCTCGCCGGGTGGCGGACATGGCCGGAAGCGCCGGCGAGGGAATCCGCGGCCGCCGAACACTAGCCCGATGCGCCAGCGAGGGAAACGGCCGGCCCTCGCCGGCGGGCGAGGGTGGTGCCACCAAGAGGCGAAGATCCCTCGCCGGCGCTTCGGGCTGGTGTCCTGCGGGCCTTTCACGATAGCATCTTCCGCCCCAGGGCCGTTCACAGATTCAAGCTTGCCGGCGGCGCACCGGCGGGAAAGTGGGACAGGCACCGAGACGCAGCGTTGGTCTGAAAGGGCTTGCGCTGTTTGTGCTCGGAGCCAGTCCCATTTTCCCGCCTCGCCATTTTGAAAAACAGAATGGCCCTGTCTTCCGCCCGCCTGCGATTGACGCGGCCGCTGGTTCCCCGCTATATACCCTCCGCTGCGGATTCCTGCCTCGGTCCGTAGCGGGCATCCGTCGCCCCGCGGTCTCCGAACAGCATTTCAGAAAGGGCACCCTCATGCGCTGGTTTACTGCCTGCTTTGTTTTGATCGTCCTGGCGTCGACGGTGGTTGCCCTGGCCGATGACCCGGCCGGCGAGCCGGCCCCGCCGGTGACGGTCGTGCCAGCGCCTCCGCCGTATGCGCCGCCGACGTTGCCGGCGCCGCCGACGATCACTGCGCCATCCGCGACGCCGTCGCCGTACGGTCCGGCGTCGGGCCCGTCGCCCTATGCTCCAGCGTCGGCTCCGTCGCCGTATGCTCCGGCGCCGACGCCGCCGCCACAGTACGGCACGGCGCCCACGCCGCCGCAGCCCCATGCGATCTACCCGGCGCCGCGCCGGTCGCGGATCAGCGACGGCTCGTCGGTGATCACACCCGCGCCGGCCTACGCGTATCCAGTGCCACAAATCGCGACGGCGCCTGTGTACGCGCCCATCTCGACGGTTGACCCGTCGGACGCGGCGGCCCGATTGGAGGCGCTTCTGAAAAAACGGTTCCCGACCGCGAAGATCGAAATCGTGGCGGCGCCGGGCGGCCTGATCCTCGACGGCACCGTCGCCGACCCGAACCACATCTCTCGCATCGTTCAAATCGCCGAATTCTTCCACCCGAAGGTGCTCAACAACCTGACGGTGGCCGGCGTCCAAGTGCTGGTGAAGGTGAAGGTCGTGGAGATTAACGCCACACGGTTGCAGAGCGGCTGCAATTGCGAGCGAGGGCCATTGGCAGATTACGGCTCCCCAGCGGACATTTTGCGAAAGATCGGCGTGGCGGGCGAAACCCACTCGGAAGGCGTGCCCGACTTGCCGCCGGGCACCGCACGGGTATCTCCGTTGTCGCCGACAGTGATCAACGCGGACAGCGACGTCTTCGGGCTGATCGAGGCGCTGTGCAAGGCGGACTTGGCGAAGATCATCGCGGAGCCGAACGTCGTCTCGTGCTCGGGCAGGCCCGCGTCCTTCGTTTCGGGCGGGGAATTCCCCGTGTGTGTCATGCGCGGGGAAAAGCTTGCCACCGAGTGGCGCAAGTTCGGGACGGAAGTCGAGATCGTGAATAGCATCATTGGTGAGAAGCAACTGCGCGTCGACGCTAAGGTCCGCGTCAGTGCGATCGACCCCACTAGAAGTGTCAAGGCGCTTAGAGTGGTCGATTCCACCATCACGGTTCCCGCGCTGCAAGTGTTCGAGGTCAACACGGGGTTCGAAGCCAACAGCGGCCAGACGTTCGTTCTCGCCGGTCTTACACAGCTCCGTGACAATAGAGACAACAAGAACAAGGGCGACAAAGCGGCTGAGGAAGAAATCATTCGACTCGTGCTGATCACGCCGTTGCTCGTCGAGGCACAAGAAGCGACCGTGGTCGCCCGACCGGCTGGCGAAGCGAGTTCCACAAGCGCCGCCCGGCATCCGGACTCAGCCCGTCAATAACGCGATTCCCGTCGCGCGCACTTAATTACCACTTGCACCCAGGCCCAGGGGCGGCGGCCCCTGGGCTTTTCTTTGCGCGCGAATCACCGCGCGCTCCACGGGGTGCCACCCGTGGGCTTCGCAAGCGCGAGCGACCACAAGGGGCGGAGCCGAGCGTGTTTCCGAAGGCGGGCAGGATGCCCGCCCCCCCAAGGAAAATCTTCTTGACATTCTACGGCAGCGGCCGTAAGATCGCCGTTGTTACGACAGTGGCCGTAAGAAGGGCGCACCCGCGAGGAGCAAGACAGCATGGCGAAGGAGCTGCCGACCCTGGGGGAATTGGAGGTCCGCGTGCTGGCGCTGGTGTGGCAGGAGCAGCCCACCACCGAGCGGCGCATCTGGGACCTGGTGCAAAAGGAGCGCGAGGTCGGCCGCACGACCGTGCTCAAGACCATGCAGCGCCTGGAGACCAAGGGGCTGCTGGTGCGCGTCCGGGGCGCGGGCCCGGTGCAGTTCCGCGCGGCTGTCCCGCCGCAGCGGGTCCTGCCCTCATTGGTGGAGCGATTCGTCGAGCGGACGCTCGGCGGTTCGTCGGCCCCCTTGGTCGCTTACCTGGCCGATCAGGGACAACTATCGGCCAAAGACCTGGCGGCGCTCCGCGCGATCGCCCGAAAGTTGGACGACGAAGCCGAGTAACGACGTTAGTTGAACACCCCGTGAAGCCCAGGAGCGGCGACTCCTGGGCCCCGGTCCAATGAACGCCAGCGTTGAAATGCTGAACGCCTGGGCGGCCGGCTGGTCGGCGACGCTTCTGGCCGTGGTGTGGCAATCGACGATCCTGGCCGCGGCCGTGGGACTCGTGGCGGCCCTCCTGCGGCGGGCTTCGCCCACCGTGCGCTATTGGCTGTGGCAGATCGTGGCGATCAAGATTCTGCTCGCCCCCCTATGGACTCTCGCGGTCCCGCTGCCGTGGTTCGTCGAATCGCCGCCGCCGGCTCCCAAAATAACGGTGGCGGAGGAAGTGAGGATCGCCGCAGCGGCGCTTGAGGCGGAAACCGTCCAGATGCTCGACGAGCTGGCGCCGGCCAGCCACGGCGCGGCGCCCGGTGCGATTGCCGGTCATGGCAAGCCTGTTCCCGAAGTCCCTCGGGAAGCAGCGGCCCTCACCCCGCTTTCCTGGCGGGCCTGGCTGATGATCGCCTGGGCCGCGATTGTCGCGGGCGAGATCCTACTCATCGTCTGGCAGCGCGCGCGGCTCTCACGGCTGCTGCGCGACGCGCGGCCGGCGGAGTCGGAACTGGAGAAGCTGGTCGCGACCGCCGCCAGTCGGATCGGCCTCGCGCGGCGGCCGCGGGTGCTGCTCACGCCCGCGGAGTGCTCCCCCTTTGTGTGCGGCGTGTGGCGGCCGGCCGTCGTGCTGCCGCGGTCGCTTGCGGCGCTTGCGGTCGGCGGCGAGCTCGAGCCCGTGCTCGTTCATGAACTGGCGCATATCAAGCGTCGCGATTTGGTGTGGGGATGGATCCCGCTGGCCGCGCGGGCGCTGTACTTCTTCCACCCGGTCGTGCACTGGGTGGCGTTCCGCGTCCGCCTGGAAGCGGAGCTGGCCTGCGACGGCTGGGCCATGGCCACAAGCGGTCAGGGCCCCGGCGCCTACGCCAACTTGCTCGTGCGGGTGGTGAGCCGGTTATCCGAGCCAGCGATGCTGCGGGCCGGCTCCGCGGCCGCGGCCCGCCTCGACGGCCACGAGCGGCTTGCCGCTGAAGAATCGTCTCTCCACCCCCCCCCTGACGCACAAACGGAGTAAACGCATGCCACCAAAACCTGCCCGCTGCCGGCTGCCCGCTGCCTGCTGTTCCTTCGGCCCGTGGGCCACGGCGCTCGACACATCGTCCGTTTCGCACTTGAGCACATTCTGGAAAAGGAGAATGGCGATGCTGCCGAGAACCGTGAATTCGATGGAACGATGGTCGCTGCGATCGGCAATGATCGCCGCAGGTGTCGCGATCCTGGCCTTGGCGACGCCGCTTGTGCACCTCACGCCCGAGGCGGTGGCTGCCCCGGATGCGGCGCCAGATGCGGCGAAGGATGACAAAGCCGCACAGGACGCGGCCGGCCAGCCGATTCGCGTCGAGCTGCCGGGCGGGGCGGTCGCCGAGGTCCTGGGAGTCAGCGAGCATCCTTCGAAGGACCAGCCGTGGTGGGCGCCCGACGGCAGCCTCACCGCGCCGCCGTATCGCGACTTCCCCCACCGCGTGCACCCCGGCACCGGCGAGAAGACCCGCGAGGTCGCGATTCGGTGGATCAAGCGGCCGCCGGAGGTGACTGTCCGCCGGGAGATCGTGTCGGCGGGCTCAAATTGGAGCGGGGAGCCGCTCGATGCCACGGGTCAGCGATTGACTGACATCGAAACGGCGGCGCATGCATTCCGGGCCGGCGAGAAGACATGCACCGTTCGGTTCACCGTCGCGCCCGGGCCGTGGAAGACAGTCTCCGAGACGGACGGCCTACACAGCTTTTCGGTAGGCTATGAGAAATACACGTTCGCCTACGCGCCGGCCTACGAGCAGGATGGCGAGCTGCGGATCACCCTGTCCAGCAACGTGGTGGACGAGGACCTGCGCGTGGTGGCGATCGACGGGGAAGGACATGCGACGCCGGCGGCCGGATGGAGCCAAGGCGGTGGACGCGGCTTCTTGCAAACCACGGCCCACTTCCCCAAGCTGAAGGTGGCCGACGTGAAGGAATTCCAGGTCCAGGTCCGACCGCGAGAGATCGTCGAGGTCCGCGACGTGTCGCTCGTGCTAGGCGAGAAGACCACGCCCAAGGTCGTACTCGTCGATGGGCCATTGCCTGCGCGGCAAGTGCGCTGAGATCTATCCCATGTCTACACGAACCGTGAACCAACCGCTGGGTACTGCCTACTCTTCCTTCGGTCCGTGGGCCACGGCGCTCGATAGCCGCAGCGCCGATGAGTTGAGCACTTTCTGGAAACGGAGAATGGCCATGATCCCCAATTTGAGCAGTTCAACGCAGCGAGTGCCCCGGCGGATTGCGCTGGTGCTGGCGACCGTGGCGGTGGCCGCGTTGGCGGCGCCGACCGTGTACCTGGTGAGCGGCGGCCACGCCCAGGCCGGCGACCGGCCGGACGCGTCCATCGCGACGGACAAGCTGGCACCGCAGCCAGAGTTCCTGCCTCCTCTGGCGGCCAGCGAGGAGCGCATCCTGGCGGCACTTGAGGAGCCGACGGAGCTGGAGCTTCAGGAGACGTCGCTCTCCGACACCGCCGACTTCATCAAGAGAAAGCACAGGATAGAAGTCCAGATCGACCAAAAGGCCTTAAGCGATCTGGACCTGGACGCGGCGACGACGCACATCACTAACAGCTTCAAAGGCATCACGCTGAAGTCAGCGCTCAAGCTGCTTCTGAAGCCGTTCGACTTGACGTTTGTGGTGGACAACGAGGTTCTGCTCTTCACTTCGAAAACGGAGGCCGAGGCACGCATTGTGACGCGCACGTATCCTGTGGGGGACCTGCTCGACGGGCAGGATGCCGACGCGTATGAAGCGCTCGTGGAAGCCATCACCGGCACGATCGAGCCGAACACCTGGAGCGAGAAGGAAAAAGGCGCGCCGGGCGCCATCAAGGTCGTGAAGGGTTCAAGGAGCGTGGTCATCACGCACAACCACGAGATGCACGACAAGGTGCTGACCCTGCTCCGCTCTCTCCGCAAGGCACGCGGTTTCCCCGTGCCGGACCGCGCGCCCGCGCAGCCAACGCCCAAGCCTGCGCCCGCGGCGACGCCCGCCCCGGCGAAGGCGCCGAACAATGCGGCCCCGGCCAAACCCGCTAATGAAGACCCGTTCGGGTGAGGGGCGAATGGAAGTATGATCGCGCCGCGCACTGCTTCTGACGAAGCAGTGGCACACGCCTGCCGGCCGCTCCTACTGGATGTCGAATTTCTCGAGCAGCCGGTACAGGCTGCGGCGATTGACGCCCAGCGCGCGGGCCGCGCGGGCCTTGTTGCCGCTCTCGCGGTTGAGGATCTCGACGATGTGGGCCCGTTCGATCGACGCCAGGCGGTCCTCCTCGGCGCGGGCGGCGCCGTCGTGGTGGCCGTCCTTGGCCGGCGCGTGGACCACGTCCGCCGGCAGATCGGACAGACGGATCGTCGGCGGCTCGGCCATGATCTTGGCGCGATCGATCGCGTTGATCAACTGCCGGACATTTCCCGGCCAGTGGTACCGCGACAACGCTGCCAGCGCCTCGTCCTCGATAGTCCAATCCGCTCCGAGGAACTTCTCGACCAATAGCCGCATGTCGCCGGCCCGTTCGCGCAGCGGCGGCAGAAGCAGCGACATGACGTTGATCCGGTAATAGAGGTCCTCGCGGAACCGGCCGGCGGCCACGTCCTTGGCCATATCGCGATTCGTGGCCGCCAGCAGCCGCACGTCCACGCGACGCTCCTTGACCGACCCCACGCGCCGCATCGAGCCGTCTTCCAGCACCCGCAGCAGCTTGGCTTGCAGCGATCCGGCCAATTCGCCGATCTCGTCGATAAACAATGTGCCCCCGTCGGCCAACTCAAAGAGCCCGGGCTTGGCCGCCACGGCGCCCGTAAACGATCCCTTTTCGTGGCCGAATAGCTCGCTTTCCAACAGCGACTCGGGGAGTGCCGCGCAGTTGATCACGACCAGGGGTTTCTCAGCTCGCGCGCTCTGGCGGTGCAGTGCCTTGGCGACCAGCTCCTTGCCGGTGCCGCTCTCGCCCTGGATGAGGATCGCCTTGTCGGTGGGGCCGGCCCGTTCGATCAGCCGAAACACCTCGCGCATCGCCGGTGAACGGCCAATGATGTCCGCGGGTTGCTGCCCGCGATTGATAACGGCCTGAAGCTGGCGATTCTCCTTGCGCAGCAAGCGGCGTTCGTATGCCTTCTCGATCAGCACCTCCAGCTCCGCTAGCGGAAATGGCTTGGTCAGGTAGTCGTACGCGCCCATCTTCATGGCCCGCACCGCCGTTTCGACCGTTCCTTGCCCGGTGAGCATGATCAACTCGCTCTCCGGATGGCTGCTCCGCAGGCGTTCCAGAAGATCCAACCCCGACAGGCCGGGCATGACCATGTCCAGGATGGCCACGTCGAACTGGCGGCGTTCCGCCAGCGCCAGCGCCTGTTCGCCGCTGGCGGCCTCTTGGACCTGATAGCCGCGGCGCAAGAATCGCCGCACGAGAGAACCCCGAAAGTCGGGATCATCGTCCACGACCAGGAGGTCGATTCGCTTCGGGTCATACATAGCTTTAGTCATCCAGGTCAGTTCCTGCCGTTGGCTAAAACAAAAACAAACGAAGCAATCGATATGCCGGCAGCATCTCTGCTAACCGGCAGGCGGCGGGATTCTGCTCTTTCATTGCCGGAAGTCGTGGCAGAGTCATCATTTTCATCGCCCGCCCCAGGGGGCGGACCGGTTCGCCTGTTGTGTGCGGCCGGGCCACGACAAGTGTGCGAATCCGCACGTTTCTTTGATTCTAGCGTGCGGAGATTCCCGTCCCACGCTGGGGACGGGCGGCGGTGCGAACGAGCGACCGCAAGTCGCGACGAGCGTGGGACTTTGGTGGCGGCACCACGGTCCCACCGCCATGCCGGCCGAAAACGGCGCAGCGGCGGCACGAACCGTGCACCGTGGTTATTGGCCGCAACCAAATATGCATCGCCAAGCCTATTGCCGCCGAATCCCGACGCAGGAGAAGACCCATGACTGCCGCGAAACACATCTTGTTGGCCACCGACTTTCGTCCCGCGGCCCAGCAGGCGGCCGAGGTGGCCATTGAGTTGGCCTGGGCCTTGGGCTCGCGCGTCAATCTTTTGCACGTCGTTGAGCCGATACCCAGTTGGCCCGTGTCGGAACATCAGCAGCGCGAGTGGGCGGCCGAGTTGCTTGACGGGATTCGCGACACACTTGCCAAGCGCGACGTTGCCGTCGCTGAGCCGGTTGTCGAAATTGGCCCGATCGCGACCACGATCGTCCGGCACGCCGAAAGCGTCGACGCCGATCTGATTCTGGTCGGCGTTGGCGATCGCTCCGCGTACGGACGGTTGACGCCTGGCCCCGTGGCCCAGGCGGTGGTCGAGCATGCCAATGCACCGGTCCTGGTCGTGTTGCCCGGCGCGCCGGCCGCGACCTTCCGGAAGATCCTGTGCGCAGTCGACCATTCTGATGCGTCGCGGCGGGCACTGGGCAACGCCATTCGGCTGGCCGCCGCGTTCGAGGCCCAGTTGGTCGTCTTGACGGTCGTTCCACCGGTACACTGGTACGACGTGGCGGCGGCCGTCCCGTCGGTCACGTGGTTTGCCGGCGAAACGCGCCCCCTGGCGGAAGCGGCGAAGGTCCGGCATGAAGAAACCTGGCGGGACGACTTCGAGGAGTTCCTAGAGGACGCGGACTTCGCTGAAGTCTCTTGGGTCAAGGAAGTTCGCTCAGGCAGCCCCGATCACGAGATCGTAACGGCCGCGAAGGAGCACGGCTGCGATTTGATCGTGATGGGCTCGACCGGTCGCGGGGCGCTCGCCAGAGCACTGATGGGCGGCGTGGCCCGCCGCGTCCTGCAATCGCTGCCGTGCTCGTTATTGAGCGTTGGGAAGGAAGACTTGCTCGACGAGCGTTATGCGGACGAAGTGCGGGTGACAAACCTGCTGTTCGCCGAGGCCCAGGAGCTATTGGCCGCGAAATCGCTCGAGGCGGCGCTCGTGAAATTCAACCAGGTTCTGTCGCACAACCCCTACCATATTCCGGCCCTTGAGGGGCGCGCCACGGTCTGCGAGCGGCTCGGCCAGACGGAACGCGCGGCGCGATGCCGGTTGCGGGCCGACGCCCTGCGGAACTCGTTGTCCATGCACCACGCCGATGCATCGTGAGGACGATTTCCAGGCGCGATCGCTGCCGAACGCTCCGCGGTGGACCGCCCGAGCGCGGCAGCGCCCGACAATGGCAAATGGGCAGCCGCCGACGCCACGCCCCCTGGGAGGCCATCCCAGCAGGCCCTATGCCAATCGCTCCCCCAGGGCCATTCTGTTTTCAAAATGGCGAGGCGGGAAAATGGGACTGGCTCCGAGCATAAACAGCGCAAGTCCTTTCAGACCAACGTTGCGTCTCGGTGCCTGTCCCACTTTCCCGCCGGTGCGCCGCCGGCAAGCTTGAATCTGTGAAATAATTCGCTGAGCGCTCCATCAGCTATAATGCCCGTATGCCGTGTGAACCATCCATCGCTGGGCCGCTTGTTGACGGGTTCGGCCGCGTGCACAACAGCCTGCGGATCAGCGTCACCGACCGCTGCAACATCCGCTGCTTCTACTGCATGCCCGCCGAGAACGTACGGTTCAAGCCCCGCCGGGAGATCCTCACCTTCGAGGAAATCGAACGCTTCACGCGCGTCGTCACCCGGCTGGGCGTCAATAAGTTGCGGCTCACTGGCGGTGAACCGCTCGTGCGGCACAATCTCGACCGGCTCGTGGCCAGGCTCGCCGAGGTGCCAGGCATCGAAGATATCGCGCTGACAACCAACGGCATCTTGCTGGCCGAGCAGGCCGGGGCCCTCAAGGATGCCGGTCTCGGCCGCTTGAACGTCAGCCTTGATGCGCTCGATGCCGAGACGTTCCGGCAGATCAGCCGCCGCGACGGGTTCGAGCGGATCCTTGCCGGTCTGTTCGAGGCGCAGCGCGTCGGCTTCGCGCGGATCAAGCTCAACGCGGTGGCGATCCGCGGCATTACCGAGGCGCAGATCGTCCCCTTGGCGCGGTTCGCCCGTCGCCACGGATTTGAGCTGCGATTCATCGAGTTCATGCCGCTCGACGCCGACGGAAAATGGGACAATTCGCAGGTCCTTTCGGGCGACGAAATCCGGCGGGTGCTCGAGGATGAAGTGGGGCCGATCGAGCCCTTGCCCGTCGGCGATCCGAGCCAGCCGGCCACCGACTACCGCTTTGTCGACGGCGAAGGGACGATCGGCTTCATCAACCCGGTGACGCAGCCGTTTTGCGGCGATTGCAACCGGCTGCGTCTGACGGCTGAGGGGCAGATGCGCAACTGCCTATTTTCCACGGTCGAGTGGGACGCGCGGGCGGTCATGCGCGGCGGCGGCAGCGATGACGAGCTGGCCGAGCTGGTTGTGTCGTGCGTCGGCGCCAAAAAAGCCGGCCACGGCATCAACAGCGACGAATTCATCAAGCCCCAGCGAGCAATGTTCCAGATCGGCGGGTAGTAGTCGGCCGATTTGCAGACGACCAAAGGGCGGTGCCTACGCCAAGGCCATTCTGTTTTTCAAAATGGCGAGGCGGGAAAATGGGACTGGCTCCGAGCATAAACAGCGCAAGTCCTTTCAGACCAACGTTGCGTCTCGGTGCCTGTCCCACTTTCCCGCCGGTGCCCCGCCGGCCAGCTTAAATCTCTTGCTTGTTTGGGCCTGGTCGCTTACGTCGCGGCCGGTAGCACGGCAGTGCTGTTTCATGACCCGGCGGCGCATGGCTGCCGGATGTGCCCGCTTCCGGATCGCCACGGTCACGACGACGCAAGCACGTGCGAGCATCTCGCGACCGGCGACGACTCTCAGCCCGGCCATTCGCACGATCATTCCTCTCCGGACGGCTGCGCGGCATGCCGCTGGCTGGCCCAGACGCCGGCGCCGGTCGCGCAGGACGTGCTCGTGCTGTCGCACGAGTTGAGCCTGCCTGTCGCCGGTATCGACTATCTCGCGCCCGAGCCGGTTGCTCCGGTTCGCTGGCATTCTCGAGCGCCACCTGCCGTGCGCTAACTTGCGGTGTGCTCCTCATAGTCGCGCGCTGTCGCTGCGCGGCCGTGTTTGCGCGCTATGACGGGTGCTCGCCGGCATTCCCCGGTGGCTAGCTTTTGGGCGTTTGCCGTGTGTGAATGCGCGAACGTGGCGCGATAGAGTCTCGAACTTAACGAGATGACATTATGTGCTCTTTTGATAAACAGAGCCGTCCAAGCTGCCCGATCGCCGATTTTCGGCGCGCCCCCTCGCCCCGGCCCCCTCCCGCGAGGGTAGAGGGAGAGGACGCGCTGCGCGGCACTGTGAAACGCCAGGTGGAATCTCGAAGCGCCTTTACGCTCGTCGAGCTTTTGGTCGTGATCGCGATCATCGGCGTGCTGATTGCGCTGCTGCTCCCGGCGGTGCAAGCCGCGCGGTCGGCGGCGCGCCGCACCGCCTGCAAGAACAACCTGAAGCAGATCGGGCTCGCGCTATCGACGTACGCCGACGTTCATGGAACCTTCCCTGCCGGTTGGATCGGATTCGATCCGGTCGCGCGGTTGCCGCACCCCGAGGGCGCGACAGGATGGTCGTGGAACGCCCTGCTGCTGCCATACATGGAGCACGGGACCGTCTGGAGCGGACTGATTCATTTCGATCGTCCTGTCGCTGACCCGGTGCACCAGGCGGCCCGTGTGACAGTGTTGCCGATGTTCCAGTGCCCCGAGGACCCAGGCGACCGCACGTTCGACGCGGTGCTCGCCGAGCTGGCCGCGGCGAACTACGTCGGCGCATTTGGCACAGACGATATCGACGACTGCACGGGTATGTCGCCCGGCTCGACATGCGCCAGCAACGGCGTGCTGTTTCACAATAGCGGCGTGCGGTTGGCCGAAATCACCGACGGGCTGAGCCACACGTTCGTCGTCGGTGAACGGTCGTCCCGGCTGGGGTATTCCACGTGGGTCGGCGTTGTGCCCGGCGGCGACGGCGCCATTGTGCGCATCGTGGGCAGCTTCGATCACACGCCCAACCACCCCACCGGCCACTTCGACGATTTCGGCAGCTATCATCCCGGCGGCTGCCACTTCGTGATGGGAGACGGATCGGTGCAATTCGTGTCGCAGTTGGTGGCACTGTCGGTCTATCAGGCCCATGCCACGCGCTCGGCAGGCGACATCGCGACGGAGTTTTGAGCCCGTTGCTGCGAGAGAAGGATCCGCAGATTGCGCAGGTTGCGCAGATTTCCGGTCGGCAGCGCGACGAAGCGCGAAGCGACGAGGCCTGGCGCCCATCCCCTTCGATTCCACATCTGCGCAATCTGCGCAATCCGCGGATCACTTGATGCACTTACCGCGATTGACCGCCGTGGCCGGCCGTGGCTATCATCCCCGCCCGGTTTGATTCCCGTCAGGGCATGAGGCTGCGCACTTTGGACACAAGGTGGAGAACGTTCCGTGCGTCGATTCTCTTACCGGCGGTGTTCCTCATTTCGCTCGCGTCGGGTTGCGCGGCCTTCAAGGCGTCGCAGCAGCCAGCGAAGAAGAACCTGGGCGTTCTGAGCCAGGGCACGCCGCGGACCCACGTCATCGCCGAATTGGGGGCGCCCGTGTGGAGCGACAACCGCGGCCCCGACACCGTCGACGTGTTCGCCTTCAAGCAGGGTTACTGCAAGCCTGTGAAGGCCGGCCGGGCGCTGGTCCATGCGGCGGGGGACGTGATGACCTTCGGCCTGTGGGAAGTTGTCGGGATACCGGCCGAAACCCTGATCGACGGCACCGACGTGAAGGTCGAGGTGCACTACGACCACGACCAGGTCGTTGAGCGCGTCGACGTGATCGCCGGCGAGAAGGCGATCAACCCGCCCAAGCTCTTCGCCTGGCATCCTCGTCAATCGACGAAGTCCGCCGCGGCGTCGGAAACCGCCATAGCAGCCGATGCCAAGCCCTCTTCCGCCGTCCGACCGGCCGCGGCCATCGTCGCCGACGAGGCGGATTCCGAGGAGATGGCGGTGAGCGATTCGCCCACGCGGCGGTGAGCGGCCGAGCCATGCGGGCCGGCAGGGCCGTTCACAGATTTAAGCTGGACGGCGGCGCACCGGCGGGAAAGTGGGACAGGCACCGAGACGCAACGTTCGTCTGAAAGGACTTGCACTGTTTATGCTCGGAGCCAGTCCCATTTTCCCGCCTCGCCATTTTGAAAAACAGAATGACCCTGACCGGGCCGGCCGATTCATTGACCGCACCCCCGTGCGCCGGGTAGCCTCGTATTCGTCGCCACGCAAGTGCGCGTGGCCGTAACCGGGAGCCGGCTGCGATGACTGCGAACGCCGATCGAGGTTTTGTCGCTAGCGACGAGCCGCTGGACGTGGCGGTGATCGGCGCCGGGCTGGCGGGGCTGTGTGCCGCACGGCAACTCGTCCGCCAGGGACTGCGGTGTGTCGTCCTCGAGGCCCGCGACCGGGTCGGCGGCCGCACGCTCAGCCAGTCGCTTGGCCGCGACGTGATCGACCTTGGCGGGCAATGGATCGGCGCCCGCCAGCATCGCCTGTCGGCCTTGGCCGCGGAATTGGGCGTTGAGCGCTGCCCGCAATACGACACCGGGACGAAGATGCTGTCGTGGGGCGGCCGTATCCAGCGCTACGACAGCGATCTGCCCCGCTTGTCTCTCTTGGC
Organism: Planctomycetia bacterium; assembly: GCA_016191115.1. GTDB lineage: Bacteria > Planctomycetota > Planctomycetia > Pirellulales > JACPPG01 > JACPPG01. The sequence goes on from JACPPG010000013.1 coordinate 107,061, forward strand.
GCAGCTCGAGCTGTTGTGGGCGAGCAAGCGGCTGGCCAGGTTCTCGCGCGAGCTGCCGCCCGCGGCGCCGTGGACCGCGCCGCGGGCGCGGGACTGGGACAGCATCACGCTCGAGACGTGGAAGCGGCGCAACATGCGCTCGGGCGGCGCCCGGTTGTTCCTGGATATCGTGACGCGGGCCGTGTTCACATCCGAGCCGCGCGACTTGTCCTTTCTGTACTTCTTGAACTATCTGCGGTCAGGGCAGGGGCTGGAAAGCCTGATCTCCATTCGCGGCGGAGCCCAGCAGGAGCGGTTCGTGGGCGGGGCCCAGCAGATTTCGTGTCGGCTGGCCGACCAGCTCGCCGGCCGCGTGATCCTCAATGCGCCCGTGCGATCAATCGAGCAGCACGACGACGGTGTAGTGGTCCACAGCGACGCCGGCCGGTTCGCGGCGCGGCGCGCGATCGTCGCCGTGCCGCCTGTATTGGCTGGCCGCATCCACTACCAATCGGCCCTTCCCGCGGCGCGGGATCAGCTCACAGCCCGCATGCCGATGGGCTCGGTCATCAAGTACATCGCCTGCTACGAGCGGGCCTTCTGGCGCGAAGCGGGCCTGTCGGGCGAGGCCTTCAGCGACACGGGGCCCACGGTCACGACGTTCGACGACACGTCGCACGATGGCGCGCAGCCGGCGCTGGTGTCGTTCAGCGACGGCGAAATGGCGCGCGTGTGGGGCGCTTTGGCGCCCGAGGATCGCCGTGCGGCGGTCCTGGCGGAGTTCGCCCGGTTTTTTGGCCCGCAGGCGCTCAAGCCGACCGATTTCGTCGAGAAGAACTGGAACGACGATCCGTGGAGCCGGGGCTGCTACGTGGGGGTCACGGGGCCCGGAACGCTGACCAGCTTTGGCGAAGCGCTCCGCCGTCCGTGCGGGCGGATTCATTGGTCAGGCACGGAAACGGCCGACCAGTGGCTGGGCTATATGGACGGCGCGATCCAATCCGGCGAGCGCGCGGCTGAAGAAGTGGCCGCGCGACTGCGCGGCGAGCAGCCGGCGGTCGCCAGCGCCGCGTCCACCGCGCCTTAGCCCGTAAGAGTGCTCTTTGAGCACCGAGCGCGAAATGGGTGCACACAGTGCCCCCGCGGCGCTTTTCGAAGTGTGGATGCCATGCATGGCGCCCCGGCGAGTATTGCTTCGCGGTGTCCGCAGGACACCCTACTTGTCCGATTTCACGCAGCGGAAACCGAGGTGATTCGCGCCGCTGTCGGGTGCTCCTTTGCCGCGCGAGCCCGGCATGTACCGCGTGCAATACTGGTCGGTGCACAAAAACGATCCGCCGCGATGCACGCGCTTGGCCACGTTCGGCTCTTGCGGATCGAAGCTGTCCGGCGGTCCCTTGGGGTTTCTAGCCACGCCGCCGCTGATCGACGCCGCGGCTTCGTAGTAGTCGGGCCGATACCAATCCGCGCACCACTCCCACACGTTCCCCGCCATGTCGTAAAGGCCGAAGCCGTTCGGCGCGAACGAGCCGACCGGCGCGGTTGCCTCATAGCCGTCCTCGGCTGTGTTTTGGACGGGGAACTTGCCCTGCCAGACGTTGGCGGTCCAATGGCCGCCCGGCTGCAATTCGTTGCCCCACGTGTACGGCTGCCGATCGAGCCCACCGCGGGCGGCGAACTCCCACTCCGCCTCGGTCGGCAGCCGCTTGCCGGCCCAGCGGGCATAGGCAACCGCATCGTCCCACGCCATCTGCACCGCGGGGTGCTTCTCGCGCCCGGTCAGATCGCTCTCGGGACCCTCGGGATGGCGCCAGTCGGCGCCCTGCACGTAGACCCACCAGCGATAGAGGGTGTCGAGCGGGACTTCTGTCTGGGGCGGTGTAAAGACGACCGCGCCGGCCACCAGATTCTCGGGCGGCGCGCCGGGAAAGGCCTCGACCCGCGGCGTCTGCTCGGCGACCGTCTTGTAGCCCGTCGCTTTGACGAACTCGGCGAATTGCTCGTTGGTCACCTCGGTGGCGTCCATCCAGAATCCGTCGACCTCGACGCGGTGGAGCGGCCGGGCGTCGGGCATCGGGTCGTTGCCGCCGCACACCATCGTCGTCGGGTCTTCCGTGCCCATCCAGAACACGCCGCCGGGGACCCACACCATGCCGGGGGGCGCCTCGCCGGGCGGGGGGGTGTCGTTAACGTGTGGCGCCGATGCACCGCTGCCACCGCGACGATCGGCCTCGCGCGCGGCAAACAGGAACACAGTCGCGCACACGATCGCGGCCAGCACCGTGCCGGCGATCGCCGGGACAATGTATTGCTTGTGCGACGGCGCGGTATCCGCGGGCGCCACCGCGGCGGATGGTCGCGCCGCCGTCGTCGATCGCGGTTTCTTGCCGGCCATGGGAATGAAACTTGACGGCTGGGTAAGCGCCACGAATCGCCGCGCCGCATACCGTACTTGTAATCGCCAGGACACTTGGCGTCCAACTTGTTGCGCGGGTCCGAATGAGTCACGACGTCGTATTCGTCGGGCATCCGAGCGCCTGGATGCCCAAATAGTCGACGGCGGCGAGGCCTCGGCGCATGTATGCCCTTGATGTCCGCCAGCGCACGGGAGTGCCTGACCACGTATCGCGCCGCCAAGACCTTCGATCGCACGCCTCTTGACAGAGTTTACTTTGCAATGTAAAGTATGCCCATCGACAGCCGCCTGGAGCCGAAAAACATGGAATACACCAAGGCGCTTTCGCAGATCTCCGAAATCCACGCGCAACTGGCCAAGGGCGAGGTCTATCGCGGCTTTCGTTCCCTCCCGGTGGCGCTGTCGGGCGTGATGGGGATCGCGGCGGCGCTCGCGCAACCGCGCCTGGTGCCGACCGATGAGCTGGCCGTCGTCCTCCGCTATTGGGTCGTGGCCGGCGTCGTCTGCGGTTTGATCGGCGGCACGGAGACGGCGCTCAACTACATTTTGCGCGAGGACATGTTTGCCCGGCGACGCACCCGCAAGGTTCTCGGCCAGTTTGTGCCGGGGCTGGCGGCAGGGGCCGCCCTGACCGTGGGTTTTGCGCGGCAGGGGGACGCGTTCGTCCTGCTTCTGCCCGGCACGTGGGCGCTGGTGTTCGGTCTGGGGATTTTCGCGGCGCGGCCCTATCTGCCTCGGGCCAGCGGCTGGGTCGGATTGTTTTACCTGGCGGCCGGCTGTCTTGGGATCGCCATGCCTCCGGCGAGCGCGCAGGTCTTCGGCTGGGTCGTCGGCGGCACGTTCGGCGCGGGCCAGTTGGCCGCTGCCCTGATGTTGTTCTGGAACGTGGAGAGGGCCGAGCATGGCTAAACGCAAGACAAAAGCAATCGCCCCTGGGCGCTTCGCCTACCAGGGGTTGGACCGCGTGCTGCACGAGAAGGCGCGGCTGGGCATCATGACCTCGCTGATCACGCGGCCCGAGGGGCTCTTGTTCAACGAGCTCAAGCAACTGTGCGAGTTGACCGACGGCAACCTGAGTCGGCATCTCGAGGTGCTGCACGAGGCGGGCCTGGTTGAAGTGTGGAAGGGGTACGAGAACAAACGTCCGCAGACGCTCTGCCGATTGAGCCGCGCCGGTCGGGAACGGTTCCTCAAGTACCTGGCGGAGCTGGAACGCGTCGTGCAGGATGCGCTGCAGCCCGCCGATCGCGCGGCCGCCGCAATGACGGCGCTGCCGGCCGGCTGGGTGCCCGTTTGAGGAAGTGGACAGTGATCGGTGGTCCGTAAAGGTCCGCGGGGGCGGAAAATTTTTTGCGGAGTAACTTTATGATACAAAGTGATTGCCGTCGCCAACAACGCTTGCACGTCGCCATCATCATGGACGGCAACGGTCGCTGGGCGCAACGCCGCGGCCACCGCCGCACGGCCGGACACGAGGCCGGCGGCGAGGCCGTCCGCCGCGTCGTCGAGGCCGCTCCCGACCTGGGCATTGGCACCCTTACGCTCTTCGCCTTCGCGGCCGCCAATTGGCAGCGGCCCGCCGCGGAGGTCGACGCCTTGCTGCACCTGTTCCACGAATACCTGGTGGATGAGACGGAGCATTGCCGGGAAAAAGGCGTGCGGCTCTCGCTCGTCGGCCGGCGCGATCGGCTGCCCCCTAGCCTGCGGACGATCGTGCTGGCCGCCGAGCACGCGACCCGCGCGTGCGAGACGCTCCATCTACGCCTGGCGATCGACTACTCGTCGCGCGACGCGATCCTGTCGGCCGCCCGGCACCTGGCGACATGCCACGGCGTGGAGATGCTTCGCGGCGAAGTGGACATTGCCGATTTCACGCGCGTGTTGGCGGCCGACCCGCATGCGGCCGAGCCCACAGGCGACGTAGACCTGGTGATTCGCACCGGCGGCGAGCGGCGGTTGAGCGATTTTCTGCTCTGGGAAAGCGCGTTCGCCGAGTTGTATTTCACCGACCGCATGTGGCCCGATTTCGACGCAACCGACCTGGCCGCGGCCATCGCCGACTTCCACAAGCGCGACCGCCGCTTCGGCCGCGTCACGGCCGTCGACGCGCTGTCGGCGGCCGAGCACTAAAACCGTTCATCATTCCGCATTCATCATTGAGTTTGTATGGACGCCAAGATTCGCTCATCGCACGAGTGGTGTCAGTATTTTCTAGCGAATGCCGGGGCTCTTCTGGAAATTGCCTGGGAACAGGGGGCCGGTGTCACGGCCGTCGAGCTGGACGCGATCGCCGAGAGCGTGCGCGAATTTCAGCTCGGCGAAAACGCCGAGGGACGGCACTTCGTCGGCTCCGCCAAGGCTTATGCGGCGCGCAGCGGCGACTACGAATACATCGACGCGGTGCGGCTGCTGATCGGCGAAGAACAACGCCATGCCCGAACGCTGGCAAAGTTCCTTGAGCTGGCCGGCGTGCCGGTGGCGCAGAGGACCACGGCCGATGCGCTGTTTCGCTGGCTGCGTAAGCGGGCGGGCTTGGAAATTTGCGTGTCAGTCCTTCTATCGGCCGAGGTGATCGCCAAGGTGTATTATGCCGCCCTACATGACGCCACCGGCTCGCCCGTGCTACGGCGCGTCTGCGAGCAGATCCTGCGGGACGAGGTCGAGCACGTGCGCTTCCAGGCCCAGCGACTGGCGCTCCTCCGCGCCGGCCGCCCGCGAATCTTGGTGCTCCTCGGTCATGCCGCGCATCGGGCAGCCTTTGCTGGCGCGTGCCTGGTGGTGTGGTGGAAGCACGGCCGAGCGATGCGGGCCGGCGGCTTCGGATTCCGGCGCTACTGGCGCGAGGCCTGGCGCGAGATGCGGCAGGCGCTCGTTGAGATGGACCCGAGGCGCGTCCGGCCGACGCAGAATCACCACCGAGGCACGGAGACGCGGAGAATGAAACGGGCGATGAGCGCGCGCTAGCCACGGGGCGGTCCCGGCTGCCTTATGGGCCGGCGGAGTTCTTGGAACGGCAAGTGAGATCGCCCGCTTGTGACGGGGATTGGCCCCTTTTACACTGTGAAAGAGCGATCGATCGGGCCCCTGGGCACCATGGTCGCCAGCGGGCAGCAGCCAACCGGCTGGCGTCCACGGTCGAGCCGCCGCGCTCGACAGATCCCGCCTGAAGTCCCCGCCACGCCACAAGCGGAACATCGTAATGTCGGATCGCGCTTGCTCCTCGATCGCCGCGCTCGTTGCTCTCATCTCGATCGGTGTCGCGCCGCGCGGCACGGCCCCCGCGGAAGAGCCCGAATTGGTCGCACCGACCGAGGCCGTGTCGCCCGAAGAGGAGCAGAAGCAGTTTCATTTGCCGCCCGGTTTTGTGATTCAGCTCGTCGCCGCCGAGCCGGACATCTATAAGCCGATGAACTTGAATTTCGACGTTCGTGGCCGGCTGTATGTCACCTCGTCGCGCGAGTATCCCTATCCGGCCAAGGGCGACGATCCCAAGCGCGACATCGTCACGCGGTTTGACGCAATCGGCACCGACGGCCGCGCGACCAGGAGCGTGAAGATCGTCGAGGGGCTGAACATTCCCATTGGCCTGTTGCCGCGCGAAGACAGCCTGATTTACTACTCGATCCCCAACATCTATCGCGCCGCGGCCGCGGCCGACGGACACTTGGACGCCGGCCAGGTCCTTTACGGCACGATCGGCTTTCGCGACACGCACGGCATGGCCAGCTCCTTCACCCGCTGGATCGATGGCTGGGTGTACGGCTGCCACGGCTTCTCGAACGACTCCGCGCTCAGCGGCGCCGACGGCCAAACCGTGAAGATGAGCTCCGGCAACACCTACCGGTTCCGCGCCGACGGCTCGCACGTCGAGCAATTCACGCACGGCCAGGTGAATCCCTTCGGCCTTTCGTTCGATCCGCTGGGGAATCTCTATTCGGCCGATTGTCACACAAAGCCGCTTTACATGCTGTTGCGCGGCGCCTGGTATCCCAGTTTCGGCAAGCCGCACGACGGGCTCGGCTTCGGCCCGGAGATGATCGACCACCTGCACGGCTCGACCGGCATCGGCGGTGTGGTCTACTACGCGACCGATCACTTTCCGCCCGACTACCGCGACACGGTGTTCATCGGCAATCCAGTCACCGGCCGCGTGAACCACGATCGACTCGAGCAGCGCGGCTCGACGTTTAAGGCCATCGAGCTGGCGGATTTCATCCGCTGCGACGATCCCTGGTTCCGGCCCGTCGATCTCAAATTGGGGCCGGACGGCGCCCTCTATATTGCCGACTTTTACAATTGCATTATCGGGCACTATGAAGTGCCGCTGACGCATCCGCGCCGCGACCGCACGCGTGGCCGCATCTGGCGCGTCGTCTACACCGGTGAGGACGGCCGGGACCCGGCGCCGCGGGCGATGCCCGACCTGACGACGCGCACGCCGGAGGAGCTCGTCGCGCTGTTGGGGCACGCGAATTTGACGGTTCGGGTCTTGGCGACCGAAGCGCTGCAGGCGCGTCTGGCCGCGCCCGGCGCCATGGACGACCTTCGCGCGGCAGTGGCCGGCACGGCGTACGACGAGGCGTCCCTTCTTCGGCGTGTCCACGCGCTGTGGCTCGTCGAGCGTAGCCAGCCCGGCGGCTTGGATTTGGCTACCGTGCATCGGCTGGCCGAGCAGCCGGCGCGGCTGGTCCGTGTTCACCTCATCAAGGCGCTGGCCGAGCGGGCCGAGTGGCCGCCGGACCTCTTTGCGCTCGTCCGTGCCAAATTGCACGACGCCGACCCGTTTGTCCGCCGCGCGGCGGCCGACGCGCTCGGGCGGCACCCGCACGCCGACAACGTCGACCCGCTACTAGCGCTGTGGGCCGAAACGCCTGCGCACGACACGCACCTGGTGCACACGGCGCGGATGGCGCTTCGCGACCAGTTGCTGCAACCGGGCACGTATGAGCGCGTCGCCGCCATAGCGGCCAAGGACAACGTCGCCGCGCGCGTCGCGGAGATCAGCCTGGGCGTGCGCACCGCGGAGTCGGCCGATTATCTGCTGGCCTATCTGGCCAAGCACGAGGTGAACGAAGACCAGTTATCCGACTACCTGCACGATGCGGCACGATACGCCAAGGACGAACGGTTCGACGCCGCGCTAAAGCAGGCCCAAGCGTGCACAAGCGCGGTGCCCGCGCGACAGCGGGCGGCCGTCCTGGCAATGGCCCGCGCTGCCCAGGAGCGCGGCCGGCCGGTGCCAGACGAGATCACCGCCTGGGCAGGGCGTCTGACGGCGCAGTTGTTGGCCGGGGCGGAGCAGGCGCGGGTCCGCGACGGCATCGAGATGGCGCGCGAGCTGCGGGTGGGGAGCGCGTTCGAGCCGCTGGCATCGCTCGCCGCACGGTCCTCGCGATTTGCCGACTTGCGCGTTCCGGCGATCGACGCGTGCGTGGCCAATAGCGCCGAGCAATCGGTGCCGGTTCTGTCGGGCATTTTGAGCGACGCCGCGGAAGCGATGGCCATCCGGCAAAAGGCTGCCGGGGCGCTGGCGGGCATGGCTTTGCCGGCGGCGCGCGAGGTGTTGATCGAGCAGCTTCGCGCGGCGCCCGAGAAACTGTCCCTGGAGATCGCCCGCGGCCTGGCCAACACGCGCGACGGCGGCGAGGCGCTCTTGGCCGAGGTCACGGCGGGCAAAGCGTCGCCGCGCCTGCTCAAGGACGGAACCATCGAGCAACGGCTCGGGTCCTCCAAGGTGTCCGACGCGCACGAACGCATTGCCCAGTTGACCGCCGATTTGCCACCGGTCGACGATCGGCTGCGGAAACTGGTCAACGCCCGCCGCAAGGGTTTTGGCGAGGCCACGGCCGATCTTGCGGCCGGCCGTGCCGTGTTCCTGAAAGTCTGCGCAGCATGTCACCAGCTCGGCGACGCGGGCGCAAAAATCGGTCCGGGCCTCGACGGCGTCGGCCTGCGAGGGCTCGAGCGACTGCTCGAGGACACGCTCGATCCCAGCCGCAATGTCGATCAGGCGTTCCGCGCCACGCTCATCAATACCACGGGCGGCAACGCCATCAGTGGCCTCCTGCTGCGCGAGGAAGGCGAAGTGCTGGTGCTGGCGGACAACCAGGGGAAGGAGATCCGCATCCCCGCGGCCGAGGTCGCCGAGCGATCGGTAAGCCAACTCTCGCCCATGCCGGCCAACGTGGCCGACGTCATGTCGGACGCGGAATACTACAACCTGCTCGGTTTCCTGCTCGAACAAAAGCAGAAGCCGGAGAAGGGACCGTAACCAGTTCAGGTTGTTGCAAGCCAGGCTGCTGAGTCGCTCCAACCGGTGGAGAATGGGCATAGGCGAACGGCAATCGCTGTCATTGCTTGCGCGGCCGCCTATCATGAAAGCATGCCATCATCGACCAACTGGGCCACCGGTGAGCCCTGGGACCGGCCGCGTCGCTGGCCCTGGCGAGTGCTTTGGGGCGGGGCCCTGCTGGTCGCCCTGCTGGCCATCATCATCGCTGTCCTGTCGTTTCGCGGGCAGGGCGAGCGTGCACGCCGGCTGGAGGAGATTCGGGCCCGCGGAGAGCCCACCAACCTCGCCGAGCTCGCCGCCTGGTACAAGGCGCCGCCGCCGGACGAGGACGCCACCAAACTGTGGGACCAGGCTGGCCAGATCTTGGAAGTCGCGGCGGGCAAGCTGACTTCGTCCAAGTTGCCCTATTTCGGCAGCGGAGGTGTCGTTCCGCCGCCGCCGGGCCAGCCGTGGGAGGAACTCGAACTTGCTCGGCAATTCCTCGATGACCATGCCGACGCTATGCAACTTTTGCACCGGGCCGCAGATCTCGGCGGCCGGGCACGGTTTCCGGGCGTCGTGCCCACCAAGGCGATGGCGGGCGTCACCCCCGATCGCTCGGTCATGAACATGCGCATCAGCGCCCGCGCGGTGGCCCTCGAAGCCAACGCCCGTGCGCACGCCGGCGATCCACAGGGCGCTCTTGAATCGATCCGAGCAGGACTTGTGCTTTCCCAGGCCCTGGCCGACGCACCGCTGTTGGTCGCCCAACTGTTGCGCGTGGCCACGCATGGAATGATGATCTCGGAGATCAAGAGTATGGCGGGGAGCAAGGACCTGAAAGGCGACGACCTGGCGGCGCTACAGTCAACTCTTGAAAAGATCGACTTCGCCGAAGGACGCCGCCGCGCGCTGGTTGGCGAGAGGGCGTTCGCACTGACCATGTTCGATGAGTTCAATGCCTCCATGCCGCGCCCCCTGTCCGCGGCCAAGAACCTGCTGACCCAGGGGGACGACGCCAGCTACCTGGCGATCATGTCCGACTTGATCGCGACCTGTGACAAACCATGGCCGATCACGGTTAGTGACACCGACGCACTTACCGCTAGTTGGGGAAGCCGCGTGTCGCGCCGGCACGTCATGACGAAATTGCTGCTGCCGGCCATGAAGGCCTATATGGACCCCTTCCTGCGGGCTGAGACGTCGAATCGACTGGCCCTCATCGCCGTGGCGGTAGAGCGATACCGCCGTCAAAAGGGGCATTCGCCGGCCGAGCTTGCGGCCCTCGTGCCGGAGTTCCTCAAGCAGGTGCCGGACGATCCGACAAGCGGCGAGCCATTTCGCTACGTCGTGACCGACGAGGGCTACGCACTCTACAGTCCGACGCAGCGGTTCCCGATCGGCTCCGACCAGGCGCTCGATGCCCAGACCGGTGCGAATCCCAGCCTGCTCTTTGCGTGGCCGCCACGGCCGATCGAGCGGGCAGAGTCGCCAAACACCGCGGACGAGGACCAAGCGCCGCTGGGCGACGGCGCGCCACAAGACGAGCCGTGAGCATTCAGCCGCGCGTCGCGAAGCTCGGCGTACCACCGATTGGCACTACGCGCTGGCCATTTCCGGCGTCTCGCGCTTCGATTGCCACACGGCCCACAGCAGGCCCACAACGCACACCGAAACGGCGACGATGAATACCGTGTCGGTGGGGTTCTTCTGCGTAACCTCGACCACGAAATCCTTGTGGGCCCTCAAGTTCGCCAGCATCTGGGTGTCGTAGGGAAGAATCAGGCCAATGATCAGCAGACTGACCATGTTCATCACCTTGATCAGCGGATTGATAGCCGGCCCGGCGGTGTCCTTTAAGGGATCGCCGACCGTGTCGCCGGTGATGGCGGCCTTGTGCTTCTCGCTCCCCTTGCCGGTATTGGCCACGGGGTCGCGGGGCTCGTCCTCGACGGTCTTCTTGGCGTTGTCCCAGGCGCCGCCGGCGTTGGCCATGAACACGGCCAGCAACTGGCCGGTCACGATCATGCCGCCCAGGAAGCCGGCCAGGCCGATCGTGCCCAGGCCGAATCCGACGAGCACCGGCACCAACAGCGCCAAAAGCCCCGGCCCCACCAGCTCTTTTTGGGCGGAGGTGGTGCAGATGTCGACGACCCGGCCATAGTCCGGCTTCTTGGTGCCCTCCCAAATCGCTTTGTCGCGGAACTGGATGCGGCATTCCTTGACGATCAGAAACGCCGCGCGGCCCACGGCGCGGATCGTCATCGAGCTGAACAAGAACGGCACGGCCCCGCCGATCAGCATGCCGATGAACAGGGTCGGGTTCGAGATCGTCAACGCCGACGCGACGACGTTGTACAGGCCGGCCGTGATTTGGGCGTTCTCGCCTTCGCCGCCGGAGCCCACCGAGACGATGAAGCTGTTGAACAGCGACACGGCCGCGATCACGGCCGAGCCGATGGCGATGCCCTTGGTGATGGCCTTGGTCGTGTTGCCCACCGCGTCCAGGTCGGCCAGCGTCTGGCGGGCCGTGGCGTAGCGCTGTTCGCCCATTTCGGCCTTGTCGTAGCCCATTTCGCCGATGCCGTTGGCGTTATCGGCCACGGGCCCGAAGACGTCCATTGAGATGGTGTTGCCGGTGAGGGTGAGCATGCCGATGCCGCACATGGCGACGCCGTAGGCCACGAACGTGGCATTCGTGCCGGAATAGACGAGCACGCTCAAGAGTATGGCCCCGGCAATGATCAGCACGGCCGCCACGGTGCTCTCGTAGCCCACGGCGAACCCTTGAATGATGTTGGTGGCGTGCCCCGTCTGGCAATTTTTAGCGAGGCTTTTGACCGGACTGTATTCGGTGCCGGTGTAGTACTCCGTGCACTTGTTGAGCGCGACGGCCAAGATGATGCCGATCAAGCAGGTCCAGGCCGGCCGCATGTCGAGCCCCACCACGCCGAACGTGACCCACGTCGGGAGGCCGGCCGTGACATTATCGACTGTCGCCCCGGGGAATCCAGGAATCGCCACGTTGTATTGATCGAGGTACGCCTGGTCGAATCGCAGGTAGCCATAGCCCAGTAGGAGAAACCCGATGATGCTCAAAAACGAGCCGATGACGAAGCCGCGATTGACGCTCTTCATGGCCTCGCCGGCGGTGCCCTTGTCGCCGGCGCGGACGCTGTAGGTGCTGATGATGCTGGCGATGACGCCGATGGCGCGGACCAAGAGCGGGAAAATCACGCCCTTGTGGCCGAAGCTGGCCAGTCCGAGGATCATGGCGGCCACGATCGTGACTTCGTAGCTTTCGAAGATGTCGGCCGCCATACCGGCGCAATCGCCGACGTTGTCGCCGACGTTATCGGCAATCGTGGCGGCATTGCGCGGATCGTCCTCGGGGATGCCCGCTTCGAGCTTGCCCACCAGGTCGGCACCCACGTCGGCGGCCTTGGTATAGATGCCGCCGCCGACGCGCATGAAGAGGGCCAGAAGCGTGCCGCCGAAGCCGAAGCCTAGCAGGGCCTCGTAGGCGTGCTCGCCGTAGATCAAGAAGATAATCGACCCGCCCAACAGCCCCAGCCCGTCGGTCAACATGCCCGTGATGGTGCCTGTCCGGTAGCCTAGCTGGAGGGCGTTTCCGAAGCTGTCCTGGGCGGCGGCGGCGACCCGCAAGTTGCCGATCGTGGCCAGCCGCATGCCGACAAAGCCGACCGTGGCCGAAAAGATCGAGCCCACCAGGAACGCGATCGCCCGCCCGATGGCGATCTCGCGGCCGGCATGCGAGTATGTGGCGATCATGTACAGCACGAACGTGATCACCACGATCAGCACGCCCACCACGCGGAACTGCCGGTACAGATAGGCGTTCGCCCCTTCGCGAACCGCGCGGGCGATCTCCTGCATCCGCGGCGTCCCCTCCGGCGCGTTGCGCACCTGGCCGACGAGCATCCAGGCGTACGCCAGGCCCGCGAGTGCCACCGCAACGTTGGCGCACAGCGCGACCTTCTCGTACATGGCATATTTGTCGCTTCGCAACGGCTCGCCGAGCATGAAGCCTTTAGCCGAATGCGACTGCCCCGTCGCGCTCTCCGCGGTCGCGGGTCCGTCGTCTTGCGCGCCTCCGCCCCCCCAGGCGGGCACGCTGCCGAGCACGAGCACGACCAGTAACAGCACTACAATCTTCTTCATGATCCCCCTCACAAAATCGATTATTCCGCGTGTTTGGTGATTCCTGAAAAAGCGTTAATCTAGACTTCCTCGTCAGATGCACAAGGGGAGTTTGGCGTCGGCTGGTGCGGGGGACTGAGAACGAATGATCGTGGCTTGCAGCAACCACACCTTCCTGCGGTTGACTGCTGCCACGCTCTCAACACGGACGAACGATTTGAGGTGGCACGCCCTGGCTCGGGACGCTTAGTGCAGATCGTTGACGATTGAGGGGCCGCGAACCGGTGCAAAATGTGGGCCACGATCGCCGTAAACTGCGTAAAATTAACCGCTTAAGTAAGCGGAGGAGTCTAATTCAAGTCTGCCGGCTCTGTCAACCATAGCACTTGCGTCCGCGTCAAACCACGAGCCCTGCGGCACTGCAATCCCACCGGCCGCCCGCATGTCTGTTTCATGCCACGTGATTTGATTCCTTGTCAGCGGCTGACCCCCCGGTTTTCAAGACCACGGGTGCCCGCAAACTCTGCCACGGCGCGGTGATTTTGACATTACCCCTCGCCGCCAGATCGCTACCGCGCCAATGAGCCTTCGGCGGCGCTGTTTTAGGCGGTCTGTAGTGGTTAAGCGTCTCATGCCTGAAGCGTTACAACGCGTCTTTCCGATCTAGGTTCCATAGCCCGAAGGGGGCGCCCGCGAGCGATCGCGCCCCCGTCCGTATCGCTCGTCCCCTCCTGAATCCGCACGACCCACCTTCTGACCCACGATCGACACGCCCATGCGTCCTCGACCCACGGAACCGGGACCTCGCCTCCGCTTGCTTTCCGTGGGTATGGCCGCCGCGTTTGTAGCCGGATCGGCGGCCCTCGCCACGGCCGCGGTCAGCGAGCAGCGCCGCAGCGCGATTGTCTCGGCTGTCGAACGAGCGCGAGGCGCGATTGTCAATATTCACGGCGAAAAGACGCTCCCCGTCGACGAGCAGCACCAAGGCCCCACCGAGCAGATTCGCCGCGTCAACGGCATGGGGACCGGCGTGATCATCGACGAGCGGGGCTATATCGTCACCAATCACCACGTCGTCGAAGGCGTCCCCAAGATCAACGTCACTCTGGCCGACGACACAAACTGCATCGCCCGGCTGGTCTCCTTTGACGTCACGACGGATCTGGCGGTGATCAAGATCGATGCCGGGCACGACCTGCCGGTCATCCCCGTCGGCACTTCCAGCGACCTGATGCTGGGCGAGACCGTGATCGCCGTGGGCAATGCCTACGGCTACTCGCACACGGTCACACGCGGCATCATCAGCGCGCTACATCGCTCGGTGCAGGTCAGCGAGCTGCAAGGCTACGATGACCTGATTCAAACCGACGCGGCGATCAATCCCGGCAACTCCGGCGGGCCGCTGCTAAACGTCGACGGAGAGATGATCGGCGTCAACGTGGCGGTGCGGGCCGGCGCCCAGTTGATCGGCTTCGCCATCCCCGTCGACAAGGTGATGGGAATCGCCACCGACTTGTTGAGCACGCGGCGCCTGAAGAACACCTGGCACGGCGTCGTCGCCAAGCCGCAATCGGGCCGCACCGGCCCGGGGCTCCTGGTCGCCGGAATCGACGAATCGAGCCCCGCCGCCACCGTCGGCCTGCGTTCCGGAGACGTGATCAAGGCGGTGGGCAAGCAGCCGGTGGCGCGGCCGCTGGACTTCGAGCGGGCGCTTTTGGAACGCAAAGTGGGCGAAGAGGTGCAGCTCTCGGTTCAGCGCGACGACAAGCCCTTGACGTTGAACCTTGTGCTGGGATCGGCCCCGGAACGGCAGAAGCCGGCCGACACCGCCTGGGATTTGGTGGGACTGAAACTGGAGCCCATGCCGGAGCGAGAATTCAACGCGCTGGGCACGCGATTCCATGGCGGCTTGGCCGTCACGGCCGTCCGGCCCGACAGTCCCGCGGCGCGGCAAGGCATCCACCGCGGCGACGTGCTCGTGGGAATGCACGTCTGGGAGACGGTTTCGCTGGACAACGTCGGGTACGTGCTGAGCCGTCCCGACTTCTACCAAAAGCTCAACCCCGTCAAGTTCTACGTCGTGCGCGGAGGCGAAACGCTGCACGGGCACTTGTTGGTCGCCCGCCGGCGGACCGACTGAGCGGGGGTGCGGGCATCTTGCCCGGCTGCTGTGTCGGGGGGCGGGCATCTTGCCCGCCTTCTTCCAATGATGAATGATGAATGCGGAATGATGCACAAGGGGCAGGCGGCAGAGTCCGCTTGAAGCGGACCGGCGCCGTGCCGCTCAACCGTCCTCTCCGCCGCATGGAATCCGAATTCATCTCCTGGCTCCGCGAGCGCCTGCCGTCGCACCGGCGGCTGGAGCTGGGCATCGGCGACGATGCGGCGCTCGTCCGGCTTGGCGAGCGGCAGGGCACCCTGGTGACCGTCGACGTCCTGACCGACGGCGTCGATTTTCGCCTGGCACAAGTCGATCCGCGCCGCGTCGGCCGCAAGGCGCTCGCCGTCAGCCTCAGCGACATCGCGGCGATGGCCGGCCGGCCGTTGGCGGCGGTTCTGGGGGCCGTCCTGCCACGCGAAAGCGGATTATGCCTGGCAAAGGAAATCTGCGAAGGCATGATCCCGCTCGCCGAGCGCTACGACGTCGCCCTGGCCGGCGGGGACACCAACACGTGGGACGGTCCTCTCGTGCTCAGCGTAACTGTCCTTGGGGAACCGACCGAGCGCGGCCCGCTCCGCCGTGACGGCGCCCGCCCCGGCGACGCGATCCTGGTGACCGGCAACTTCGGCGGCAGCATCCTGGGGCACCACCTGGATTTTTGGCCGCGCCTCGACGAGGCGCTCGCGCTCCACAAACGGTACGAACTGCACGCTGGCATTGACGTTAGCGACGGGCTCTCGCTCGACCTGTCGCGCATCGCCGCGGCCAGCGGGTGCGGCGCGGTCGTCGACGTCCACGCCGTGCCCATCGCCGAGGCGGCGCGCCAGCTTGCTCGGCAAAGCGGTGGTCGCCTGACGGCACTCGACCACGCGCTTGCGGACGGCGAGGATTTCGAGCTGATCCTGGCGGTACCCCCGGCCGCGGCAGAGCAAATGCTTGCCGACCAGCCGGTCGACGTCCCGCTGACGATGATCGGCCAATTCACGAGCGAGCCCGGACTGTGGCAGAAGGACAGCTCCGGGCGAAAGCTTCCGCTGCCGGCCCGCGGTTACGAGCACTAGCTAGCTGAACGGCAAGTGCGGCGTCGTGAGGCGTTGTGCGGAGGAAGCCGTAGGCAAAGCTTCGGCCTGAGGAACACGAAGCGCATAGGAGGCGTCTGACCGAGGGCGAGAGGGCCGCGAGACGCGAAGCCCAATGTCATCCGGATCGGTCAGCCGTAGATGCGACAGGCGCGCGGCGAAGGTCACGTGTCTTACTCTGGGAGATCTGCCGAACTGCCTTCGGGCTAGCGGCGTCGTGAGACGCAGCGATGGAACGGCAGAAGTCAGCCGAGGCCGTAGTAGCTCACTGCATCCGTCGAGCACCCGACCTACTGGCGAGCGAAGGGCCGAACACGAGGAAGTGGACCGGCACGGAAGGTTCGATGTCTCGACGAGACGCAGGACAACGGGCTGAGAGGCCCGGGCCAACTCGACACGCAAGCGGCGGAACCGCCCAGGGGTCGTGCATGGAGCGTCAGGCGGACACGGCACCCGACGAGCATGCCGGGACCGACACGACGCGTTTGTTGGAGCAGGTGGTGCAACGCAGGAACCTGCTTGTGGCCTACGAGCGGGTGGTGCGAAATGGCGGCGCTCCA
This sequence comes from Planctomycetia bacterium, assembly GCA_016191115.1. GTDB lineage: Bacteria > Planctomycetota > Planctomycetia > Pirellulales > JACPPG01 > JACPPG01. The sequence continues at coordinate 123,688 of JACPPG010000013.1, forward strand.
GGCATCGACGGGATGACCGTCGAGGAACTGGGCGACTACTGCCACGAGCACTGGCCGCGCGTTCGGGAAGCGCGCGGAAGGCACGCCGCAGGGCGGTCCGCTATCTCCCATGCTGTCCCGTACGTACGCTGGCGTGGGAGAAAAGGGGGCGGCAACGCCCCCCCTCCTACCCGATCGATGTCGGTTCGCACGCGGCCGTCCGGCTGTCTGCCTCCCAAACAGTGCTTGCCGGCTTGGTCGCGCTCAACAACAATTGAGCCGGGAAGTCATTGGGAACGCGAGGCACTCATGTCGCAACCGCGCCCGCTTGGCGGCGTCATTCATACGTACCAGAAGTACGATCCGAAGGCCTTTCCCAGCCCCACCCGGCCGCCGCCCGATCTGGTTAGCGGGGCTTTCGAGCACCTCTTGATGTACGGCAGCATGCGCGAGCTGACCGACGAGGAGCTGGCCCGCGCCGTGCGGATCGATCCCAGCCAGATCGCCGGGCTGGGGCCAAGCCTCGAGGCCTTGCGCGAAATGCTGCTGGAGCGGAAGCGCAAGATTTTGGAAAAGCACGAGACGAAGCGCGTTCGACAGGAAGCGGCGGAGCGTTACCGCGAGAAGGGGGAGCAGATGCGGCCTCCCAAGCCGCTCCGCAAGCCATTCGCCCGTGCGTTCGAAGAGGAGCAGTTGCGCGAGCTGGAGCAGCTTTGGTACGCGGCCGGCGGCGAGCGATCGGACTTCGCGCACGAACTTTTGCGGCTGGCCGAACGGCTGGGGGACAAATACCAGGTCGACGAGCTGGCGGCCAAGTACGAGTTCACCGGCCGCGATCCGATGACCATCCCGCAGGCGCTAGCGATCAAGGAGGAGCTGGAGAAGATCGACGAGCTCTTGAAACAGCTCGAAGAGGCGGCCCGCACCGCGCAAATCGGCGTCATCGACATGGAGGAGCTGGCCGAGTTCGCCGATCCGGGCGATATCGAGCAACTGAACAAGGTCCACCAGCAAATCCAGGACTATTTGCGCGAGATAGCCGAGCAGCAGGGCCTCGAGCGTTCCCGGCACGGCTACAGGCTGACGCCCAAGGCATACCGGCTGTTCCAGGGCAAGCTCTTGGAGCGGATCTTCAGCGAGCTACAGCCTTCGCGGACCGGGCGGCACCAGGGCCCGGTGATCGGCGAAGGGGCGGTCGAGCTACAGCACACCAAGCCGTACGAGTTCGGCGATTCGGTGACGCAGATGGACATCCCGGCCTCGCTCACCAACGCCATGATCCGCGGCGGCCCCGGCTTGCCGATCCGCATGAAGGCCGACGACATCGAGATCCACCGCACGCGCAACACGCCCAAGTGCGCCACGGTCGTCTTGATGGACATGAGCGGGTCGATGCGCTACGGCGGGCTATACATCAACGTGAAGCGGATGGGCCTGGCGCTGGATGGCCTGATCCGCCGCGAGTTTCCGGGCGACTTTTTGCAGTTCGTCGAGATGCACACGTTTGCCAAGCCGCGGCACACGAGCGAGATCGCCGCGCTACTCCCCAAGCGGGTGACGATTTTCGAGTCGTGGGTCCGCTACCGCGTGGACATGAGCCGCGAGGACATCAGCGAACTCCAGGTGCCTCAGCATTTCACGAATATTCAGCACGCGCTCGCGCTCGCGCGAAAGTACCTGGCGCTGCAGGCGACGCCCAACCGCCAGGTAATCCTGATCACCGATGGGCTGCCGACCGCGCACTTCGAGGGGGAGCAGCTCTACCTGCTCTATCCTCCCGACGAGCGGACCGAGCGGGCGACGATGCGCGAGGGGCAGCTTTGCCGGCGCGAGGGGATCACCATCAATATCTTCCTCCTGTCGAGCTGGATGCAATCGCGCGAGGACGTGCAGTTCGCCTACCGGCTGGCCGAATCGACCAAGGGGCGGGTGTTCTTCACCGCCGGCCGCGACCTGGACCGGTACGTCGTGTGGGATTACGTCAATCGCCGCCGGCAGATTCTGGCGTAGAGCTGCAAGCGCGAACGGACCCTTCGGGAGGGCGAGGCTCCTGCCGAGCCGGCGCTAACGCCGGACAAAGCGGCTCGGCGGGAGCCTCGCTCTCCCGCCCCCAATCGCTGCCTTCCCTCGCGGGCGGTTTTTCTGCTCGCAGCGCGCCAAAATCCCGCTAGAATTGCCTGGGAGCGGCGCGCCGCCGGGCGGGTTCTTCGTCCGGCCTCTTTCTAGGCGGAGCGAGCGGTGAACGAACCCACCGCGTGGATGATCTACGGCGCCAATGGGTACACGGGCCGGCTCGTGGCCGAAGAGGCCGTGCGCCGCGGCCTTCGCCCCACCCTCGCCGGACGCGCCGCCGACGCCATCGATCGCCTGGCCGATCGTTTGGGCTGCGAGCGCCGCGTGTTCGCGCTCGACCATGCCGCGGCGCGCGAGCTTGCCGGCGTGCAGGCAGTCCTGCACTGCGCCGGACCGTTTTCCGCGACTGCTCGTCCGATGATCGACGCTTGCCTTGCCGCCGGCGTCACGTATCTGGACATCACGGGCGAGATCGACGCGATCGAGATGGCGGCGGCGCGCGATGAAGAGGCACGGCGAGCCGGCATTGCCGTGATTCCGGCGGTGGGCTTCGACGTGGTGCCCAGCGATTGCCTGGCGGCGACGCTGCGCGACGCGCTTCCGACGGCGACGCGGCTCACGCTGGCCTTCACGACGTCGGGTGGCTTGAGCCCCGGGACGGCCAAGACCTCGCTCGAGAACTTGCCGCGGGGCGGGCGGGTGCGCATCGACGGGGAAATCCGCGCGGTTCCGACCGCGTGGAAGACGCGCGACGTTGATTTTCCTTGTGGCCGGCGGACCGTGGTGACGATCCCCTGGGGGGACGTGGCCAGCGCCTATTATTCCACCGGCATCCCGAATATCGAGGTGTACATGGCCATGCCGCCGCGGCAGATTCGCGCCATGCGGCGGTGGCGGTGGTTGATGCCGCTCGCCGGATTGCGGCTCGTGCAGCGCGTCGCACGGCGGCGGATCGAGCGATCGGTGCGCGGGCCGGCGGTGGAAGAGCGGATCGCCAGCCGTGGTTGGTTTTGGGGCCGCGTCGAGGACGATCGCGGCGGCGAGGCCGAGGCCACGCTGGCGACGATCGGCGGCTATCCGCTCACCGTTGAAACGGCCCTCATGTTCGTCGAGGCCGCCTTGGCCCGTCAATTGCCCGCCGGATTCTCGACCCCGTCGCGGGCACTAGGCAAGGATGCGATCGAGCGCGTCGCGGGCACGCACTTAGAATGGATTCGCCGGCCGAAGGTCGCTACGACATGAGGCCGCGGGCAGGCGGCCGGCACGCTCATTCGGTTTCGTCCTCCCGGCGTCCGCTCGCCACAAGCGACTGCACGCACAGCACCAGCGGAATGGCCACGATCGCGCAGGCCCAGACGATGCCCAACCCGAGCGCGATGCGATCCAGGACCGCCGCGCCGGTTGGGTCCTCAAGGGCTAAGAGGATGCGGCCCACAGCCAATACGACAAGGACCATGATCGGCAAGAAGAGGGCGCCAGCCAGCAGTAACAAAAGCAAGCGTCGCAATGGCGAAGGCGCATTCATGGCAATCAAAGTCCGGCGGTAGTTTGGCCCAATTCTGACGGCCGTACAGCGGGAGTGTCAATGGCGTTCAACGTGGCTGAAACGTTCTGATTCCTGGCCCCCCGGCGCGGTAGAATGCCGCAATGGCCGACGCGCAACACAACGGTCGTCGCCGCTGGTTCCGCTATTCCTTGCGGACGTTGCTAGCTCTGGTCCTCGTCGTTGCCATCCCGCTGGCGTGGGTCGCCAAGGAGCGGAATCAGTCTCGGCACGAATTGCAAACGGCCAAAGAACTTGAAAGCCGAGGCGTTACGAGAATCGACTTCGGGGGCCCCTACGATCCGTATGGGAAGGCGCAACCCCATGCCTGGTGGCGCAATGTCGCACGGCGCGTTCTGGGAGAACGAATCTTCGCGATCTACACAGACCGGGAGACGCCGGGCGTCGATAGTCTCACCTCCCTCGCGGGGCTGACTAACCTGCGCTCGGTGTGGCTTCTCCACGCGCCCGTTCCCGACCTCACACCGCTGGCCGGACTCACGAGCTTGGAATACTTATACCTTTATGGTTCGATGCAAGTCAGCGACCTGACTCCGCTCGCGGGACTCGCGAACCTAAAGACGCTGGATCTGCGCGGCTCAAAGGTCCGCGACCTTGCCCCTCTCAGCGGGCTTTCCAAGCTCGTGGAGCTCGATGTTCGTTTCACAGCGGTTAGCAGAGGGCAAGTCGAGGCCCTCCAAAAAGCCCTGCCGCATTGCGAAATCCGCCACGATCCATTCCCTTGACCGAGGCATTTCTTGATTTGAGCGACAGCCGTAACATGCGCTCCCCGTTCTGGCTTTGTTGACTTACATCGCCCACAGACGAAAATAGAAGCAATCGGGAGATCCCTTCAGCAGCAGTCCTTTCAGCCGCAGCCGTCTGCTCTACCCTTGGAACGGGGACGAGAAGCATGGAACACGCCCGGTGGCCTTCAAGAAGTCGTTGGCGAGCGGTGTTTCTTTGCGCGCTGGCGGCGATCTTAGTCGCGTCGCTCCCCGCCCACGCCGAACGAATCGAGACGAAGGACGGCCGGACGCTGGAGGGCAAGTTCGTCAAGCTCCCCAGCCTGTCGAACAAATCGCAAATGCCCGGCGTCGAGACGGGGCCCGAAACGCGGCTCATTCTGCTGTGCGACGACGGTCTGCGACGGACGTTCGTGTCCTGGTACCAGATCATCCAGAAACCATTGGAAGGGGACAACGGCGAATCTCCGGAACGGTTCAAGCTCAAGCAGTCGGTGGTGGATAAGGGGTCACGGCTGACGTCGCTGGGGGCCATCCTGGCCACGCCGTTCGACGAGTTCGGCCACCGCAAGGCCGAGGTCATCGGGGATCGCCGGATCGTCGTCTACCAGGGCATCACGGAGATCACGCCCACCTGGACCAAGGTGCAAGGGATACGGGTGCCAGACGCGCCCGCCTACATGTGGGATCAGCGGATCGCCACGACATCGATCCCGCACGACGTGTTGGCCAAGATTCTGCTGAAGCAAATCGACTCAAAGAACATCGACCAGCGGCTGAAAATCGTGCGGTTGTACCTGCAGATGGAGCGGTTCAACGAGGCCCGCGACGAACTGACCACGGTCATCAAGGATTTTCCAGAGCACGCGCAACAGTTGTCGCGAGCCCAACGCGAGCTCCGCCAGCGATACGCCCAGCGCATGCTGGCGGAAATCGAACGACGCCGCGATGCTGGGCAGCATCAGTTGGCCGCGCACATGCTGGAGAACTTTCCCAGCGAGGACGTGGCCGGCGAAACGCTGCAGAAAGTGCGGCAGGCGCTCGATTTGTACAAAGGCGAGTACGAGCGCGGAAAACGCGTCCTCGAGGCCATCAAGGCGCACCTTGAAAAGGTCGTCGATTCCGCTCTGCGGGAACGTATTCGGCCGATCTGCGATGAAATCACGGCCGAGCTCAATGTGAACACGCTCGACCGCATGGCGGCTTACGAACAGGTGCTCGAAGACGAGGAGATGCCGTCGGACGAGAAGCTGTCGCTGGCCGTCAGCGGGTGGCTGTTGGGCAGTAACCAGGCAATCCGCCGATTGCCCGTGGCGGCCTCCCTCTTCGCGACGCGCACCAAGGTGCGCGAGTACCTGGAAGAGCCGCTGGCGCTGAAGCGGAAGGAGATCCTGTCGGGCCTGGAAAAGGAGGAAGGGGCGACCGTCGGCTACGTCGCGAACCTCGTGGCCACGATGCTCCCGACGCGCGAGACGCCCGAGCCGAGCACGAAGACGCCAGGCTTGTATGAGCTGTCGGTCGAGATCGCCGAAGGCGAGCCGGCGGTGACCTGTTTCGTGTATTTGCCCCCGGAGTACGATCCGCACCGGCTTTATCCGACCATCGTGACGCTCCACGGCGCCTCGACGCCCGAACAACAGATCGATTGGTGGACCGGTTCGCCGCAGGAGGACGGCAGCCGCATCGGGCAAGCGGGGCGCTTCGGGTACATCGTCATCGCGCCCGCTTGGGGTAAGGAGCAGCAGTCGACCTACGGCTATTCCCTGAACGAGCATCTTGCCGTGCTCAATTCGTTGCGCGATGCGTGCCGGCGGTTCTCGATCGACACCGACCGTGTTTTCCTTTCTGGCCATTGGATGGGGGGCGACGCGGCCTGGGACATTGGGCTCGCTCATCCCGATTTATGGGCCGGCGTGATTCCGATCGTGTCCCGCGCCGATAAATACGTCCGCGCCTATTGGGAAGCGACGAAATCGGTGCCGGTCTACGCCGTGGGTGGCGAGATGGACGGCGACACGCCCTCGTTCAACGCGCCAATGTTCGATCGGTGCCTGACCACGGCCGGCATCAACCTGACCGTCGTCGAGTACCTGGGGCGCGGGCACGAGAACTTCTCGGACGAGATTCTGCGGCTGTTCGACTGGATGGGACGGATCAAGCGCAACTTCGCCCGCAAGTCGCTCACCGGCTACTCGATGCGGCCGTTTGACAACTTTTTCTGGTGGGTCGAGTTGAAGGACCTTCCGACGAAGTCGATGGCCGATCCGGTCGACTGGCCGCTGGAGCGCGGCCTGCGGCCGGCCAAAACGACAGCCACGATCAACGCCAACAACGGCGTCACCGTCTCGACCGGGGCCGACCGCGTCACGATGTGGCTGTCGCCGGAAATCGTGGATTTCAACAAGCGTCTTCCGGTCTCAGTCAACGGCCGGGCGCTGAAGACCGGCCCGATCGAGCCGAGCCTCGCCGTGCTGTTGGAAGACGTGCGGACGCGGGCCGCCCGCTTGCACCCCTATTGGGCCAAAGTGCAGTCGCCGGGCGGACGCGTCAACGTGGCCGACCAGCGCTAGCTTGGTTTTTGGGGATGGTGCTCCGCCGTGCCGCCCCTTTTGGCGGCGGCAGCGGCCGGCTGCCGCCAACTTCGTTGTGCCGCGCGCGGACGACACAATCGTTCGCCTGTCGCCGCAATTCGAGTAACAATTTCGTAATCTGCTCGCAAAGAGCCTCACAATCGCGTACAAAAGAGAGGAGCGGCGCGAACTTATTGCGACGGAGGGCCTTTCGATGCGATCCCAACACGCACGTTGGGGCGCGGCGCTGCTGGCGACCGCGTCGATTCTCGGTGGACAAGTCGCCCTGGCCGGTCACGGCGGTGGAGGCGGGGGCGGGCATGGCGGTGGGGGCGGGCATGGTGGCGGCGGTGGCCACATGGGCGGCGGTGGTGGCGGCGGACACATGGGCGGAAGCCACATCGGTGGAGGTGGCGGCCATAGGGGCGGGAGCAGCTTCAGCAACGGCCCAAGCATGAGCGCCCGCAGCTTCAGCAGCCCAAGCTTCAATCGCAGTATGGGCCCCAGCGCCAGCCCCAGCATGGGTGCTCGCAGCTTCAGCGGCACGAGTAATAATCTCGGCCGGGTCGGCGGCAGCAATCTCGGCAACCCGGGCGCCAACAACCCGGGCAGGATCAGTGGAAACGTCGCCAACACTCCCGGCCGCATCAGCGGGAACAACCTGTCGCTCAAGAGCGGCGGATTGAACGCTGGCAACGCGCCATTCCACGCCAACTCGGCGCTCAATCAAGCGATCACGCGCCACAGTGGCGCTGGCAACCTCAACGCGGCGCTGGGTAAGACCACCGGCGCCAATCGGTTGACCACCTTCAACGCGGGTACCGCCCACAACCTGTCGGGCTTGAACCACGCGGGCGCCGCGGGCCACCTCAACAACGCCCACACCGGCCAGTCGCAGTTCCTGGCCAAGCACGCCACGCAGAACCCCGCGCTGCACGGAAACAACCCGCTGCACGGAAACAACCCGCTGCACGGAAACAATCCGTTGAACCTGAATCACAACCTGGCCAATTGGAAGAACGGCAACTGGAACAACTTTCACAACGGCAACTTCAATCACCACCGCAACTTCTTCTTCATCGGGTCGCCATTCTGGCCGTTCTGGTTCGGCTACAACTATCCGTACTACGGCTATCGCCGCTGGGGTTGGTGGGGATACCCGTGGTACGGCATTGGCTATCCCTTCTATGGGCTGGGTTACGCCAACTACGGCTATGGCTACGGCGCGCCGTACTACGGCTACAACGCCTACTGTGGATACGGGAATGGCTTGTACGGCGCCGGCGGCGCCTATGCGCAGACGGCCGCGCCCATCGTGGAGGACGAGGCGCAGCCGGCGGCTGAAGGTGTCGGCGAGTTCGCCGCGATGGGTGAGACCGACTTCAAGCAAGGCAACTACGAGGCCGCGGTCCGCGACTTCCGGCACGCCATCGTCGACGATCCCACGAACGGCACGCTCGTGCTGCTATTGGGCCAGTCCCTGTTTGCCACCGGCAAATACGACGAATCGGCCGGAGCCGTGCAGCAAGGACTGATGATGTTGCCCGAGGATCAGTGGGGAGTGGTGGTCAGCAACTACACCGAGCTGTATCCCAAGGTGGGTGAGTACACCAAGCAACTGCGCGCCCTGGAAAAGGACGTCAAGGATAAGCCGGACGCGCCGGCCCTGCGGTTCCTGGTCGGCTATCACTACGCCTACTTGGGCTACCCCAAGGACGCGCTTGGGCAGTTGCAGAAGGCCAAGGAGCTGGCGCCGCAGGATGAATTGGCCAAGCGGATGTTCGATCTAATAAAGGCCACGGTCGAGGGCCGGGACAATCCGGCCCCTGACGCCAAGTCGGGTCCAGCAGCCGAGCCAGCACAGCCAGCCCTTCCACCGCTGGAAGGCTGACGCAGCGGCGGAACGCGTGCAAAACGGCAGCGCAGTCCTCTTGAGGACTGCGCTGCTTTTTTATTCCGCGAGCGCTCGCGCTACTCTCGACTCGATCGGACTGGCCGCGGCGAGCGCACGAGCGCAACAATTGGAGCCGGCAAGGAGTTGCACCTCGCTCTTTCGGGCGACCCAAGAGCCGCCCGACGTGCCCTGTACACCACGACCCCTCAGTGATGCACGATTAGAGCGAATTGCGGACCGCGGCGACAGGGTAGCGACAGAAATGGTGGCCGCGTAGGCGGCCGCCAAAAAAAGAGCCGTCGGGTCTGGTTTTGGTCCCCGGCGGCCCGGCTGCAACGGTGGATGCTTGCGCACTGCAGCCACCGACAAGCGTATACGGCCGCGGCCGATCGAGCAAGGAACTTGTCAGTTCACCGCAGGGCCATTCTGTTTTTCAAAATGGCGAGGCGGGAAAATGGGACTGGCTCCGAGCATAAACAGCGCAAGTCCTTTCAGACCAACGTTGCGTCTCGGTGCCTGTCCCACTTTCCCGCCGGTGCGCCGCCGGCAAGCTTTGAATCGAGAGTCGCGGGTCCTGGATCTTGGCGTTGATCTCTTTGACCCTTTTCGCGATCACTGCCCGCTCACGTGGAGTCAGCTTGGTCATGCAGGCGTCCCCCATACGGAAATGTCCCGCTCGACCGCGGGTGGATGGGGCATGATGTGCTACCAAAAGCATAGGTCATATCAGCAATACGGCAAACCGAGGGTCCTGGAAAGCGATGCTACCCGACGGAACGCGGGAGAGCGCGGTGCCTCGCGCCACGGCAATTGTCCGGCGTGGCTCTGAGATGGTCAACAAAGATGCCGGGTGCGGCAAGATCGGCAACCAGCGGCACAACCACATTCCGTCCGGCAACCAGGTCAAAACGCTCTTGAACGACTCGACGTCCGGCGGCTTGGAAGTCGTGCCCATCTTCTTCGACACGAACCTCGTCACCACGCCCCTGTTGACCGGCGATCCCTTTCCCTACGTCGAAGTGGTCGACGTGCCGCGTGGTGCCTCGATGGGCCGGACCCGAGCAGCTATCAGATGCTCGGCCTGCCGGTGAAAATCTGCCAAGGCATGAGCACCGGCGTCGCCTCCTTCTTACTTTACTCTTACTCCTGCGCGCCGTCGGTCGATGCCGCGCGGGCGGTTTGGGTCGTCGCGGCCGCGCTGTGGGCGTCGCGCGGTTGCGTCCCCGAGGCTGAGTCCGTTTGCTCGGCCGACGGTTTCGCGTCCTGATCGGCCGTTTGCGTGTCGCGCGGTTTCAGGCCCACCAGACCGCGGTTGATGAACTGCTCGATCGTGGCCGGGTCCTGGGCGCCGATCATCGACTCGCGCTTCCAGCCCTCGGGCGTTTCGCGGTACATGATCAGTTGCGGGATCGAGCCGCCGCGCATCAGCCGGCTGGCCAGGGTGCCCTGGTGATCGGTGTTCACCACCGCATAGGAGACCTTCGCCAGGCCCCCGCGGCGGGCCACCTGCGGCATCGCCGCCTGCTTCATCCGCTGGCACGCCGGGCACCAATCCGCGCCCACCAGGACGACCAAAGGCTGGCCTGTCTCCTTGGCTTGGGCATGGGCCTCGGCGTATGTCTCGGTCCCGGCGCCCACGGTGGCCGCCTGGAGCATGATGGCCAGAGAGATCGTCGTCATGTCGTTCTCCTTCTCCTTGCAAAACGAAAGTGATAGCGGGTGGCTGGCCGGCGACGGGAACTCCCTACGCGGCCGGCGGGAGTACGGGGGGGCGTGCGATGCGATTCCGTTATGTGGCGGGACGGGCTGCGGACGGCGTGCGGGGCGATTCCAAGCTGCCGGGCGAGGCCGGAAGCGCCATGGGCTGGTGATATCCTCCCTGTTGGAAACGAACCCCCCTAAACGATTGCCGGCGTAACGAATTTCCCATCCCCCGAAGGTCCGCCCAGTGTAAGAGCGGAAGGATGAATGTGCAACGATAAAATGAGGGGAATTTGCGGCCGCCAGCAGTGGGGTGGCGGGCGACAGTGTAACTCGGACTCGACCGCAAGGAGGAAGCACATATCTCCCGTCCCTCCTTGGACTTGGAAACCAATGCCGCACCAAACTCGCCCCAGTTGCTTCCTCGCCTTGCACGGCCCAGCAGGGAATGCTACAAGCCTCGCCTTGGTGGGGCTTTGCGCGCTAGCAGGCCGGGGAAGTATTTCGCGGCCTGCGTGGATCGTAGGATGCGATCCCAAAATCGCGACGCAAGTCGCGATTTTGCGAGCCGTGATCAGCTTTGCTGCGAGCCTGGCGAGGCGGAAGAATGCCAAGATGGATATTCTTCCCCAGGCTGCTAGAGGGTACGTCGGGCCCTCAGCAGGCTGCGGGAGTTTTGGCAATGGCCGTGCCGCAGACCGAATTGCCGCGATCGGCCGCGGCCGATCGCGCCGTCGCCGGGGCGACGCCCGGTCGAACCGTCCGCCCGGCCGTCCGCGCCGTCCTCGCCAAGCTAGCATTGGTCGCCGCCACGCTTGTATTGATCCTGGGCGTGGCCGAAGTCGCCACCCGCCTTTTCGCGAGCGTCACGCCTCCGCTGCTTCGCAACGATCCGGCGGTGGGCACCACGTTCCTTCCGGGCTTCACCGGCACGATCTACGTGCCCGAATGCCGGCGGGATGTCGTCCTCCGCTTCAACCGGGACGGGCTGCGCGGCCCCGATGTTCCGTACGAGAAGCCCGCGGGCGTCCGCCGCGTGGCCGTGGTGGGCGATTCGATGATCGCCGCCATCGCCACCGATGAGGACGAAACGCTCGTGCGCAGGCTCGAACAATTGCTCAATGAGTCCGAGCCCAACGCGCGGTGGGAAGTGCTGAACTTCGGCATCTCCGGCTCGAGTACCGGCCAGGAGCTCGCGCTGTATCGCGAACGTGTGCGACGATACAAACCGGACGTGGTAATTTGCGCGTTTTGCGTGTGGAACGATCTGGCTGACAACTGCCGCCGGCTCACCAGCAGCCGCGCACGCATCTATTTCGACCTCGACGACGGCGGCGAATTGGCGCGGTTGCCTACGTCGGCCGGCCGCGCGCGACTCACCGCCTGGCTCAATCAGTACAGCCGCTTCTACGTCTGGCAGAAGTACACCACCCAGCGGGCGATCAACACCGTCCGCCGCCGCGCCACCGAGCTCGCGGCGCTGGGCGGGCTCGACCTGGGACTCGGCGGCGCGTCCGGGCAAGGCATCTTTCTAACCGAGCCCTCGGGCGACGTGGCCCATGCGTGGCGAATTACCGAGAAGCTCATCGAAACGATGCACCGCGAGGTCCGCGCCGACGGCGCCGAATTCCTGCTGGCCGTGCTGCCCGGCGGTTTGCAGGTATGCGACGATTCGTGGCAAGAGGTAATTGCCACGGCGGCTGGCACAATGGACCAGCATTATCCGGACCGCAGGCTCACCGAGCTCTGCGGCCGGCTGGGCGCGCCGATCGTCGTCATGACCGACCGCTTTCGCGACGCGGCGCCGCACCATTCGATCGAACAGGAAGACGAGTGGCTGCACTACGAAGGGCTAGGGCACTTCAACGACCGCGGCAACGAGCTCGCGGCCGAAGCGCTCCGCGACGCCCTGGCGGGTCCCACGTCCCAGTTGGCCGAGCAGAAGGCCGACGCACCACGCCGGTAGGCGCCGTCTTGGCGGCGCTCTCCGCCGCCGCGGGAATGAATCCGCAGATTTCGCGGATGGCGCAGATTTGAAAACCATGGCCGTTTGCCAGGCGTCGCCTCTCCTGGCTGCCTTCCTTCCAATCCGCGAAATCTGCGCCATCTGCGGATCACTCCCGCCGTCCGCGTCGACTACAATATGGCGATCGCGCGTCACAGCCTCCTGCCGATGCCCATCCATGCTCGATCGTCGCAAATTCTTGATTGTCTCCGGCTCCGCGGTGGTGGCTGCTTCGGCGCTTCGCCCGATGAGCCGCGCCGCCGAACCCCCGGCCGGTGACCGCCGCGCGCCGGTTGTCGATTCCCACATGCACGTGTGGGCCAACAACCCCACGAAGTTTCCCTTCGAGCATCCTTACCAGCCAGGTTTTCACGCGCCGGAGGTCGAGGGCACGCTCGAGATGCTGCTCGACGACATGGACAAAAACGGCGTTTCGCACGCCATCCTCGTGCAGGTCATCTTCCATGGCTGGGACAATCGCTATATCGCCCATTGCGTCCGCGCGTGTCCTGGCCGGCTGAAAGCGCAAGGGCTCATCGACCCGTTGAACCCGGCCGTGGCCGACAAGCTCGAATACTGGGTCGTCAAGGAAGGGCTGTCCGGCATGCGCTTCAGCCCGATCTACTACAAGGGCAAGGACGAGTGGCTGACCGCGGCGCCGGCCGCGCGCATGTGGAAGAAAGCCGCGGAGCTGGGGGCCGTGCTGAATTTCTTCATCGCCACCGAGCAACTGCCGAAGCTGGCGACCATGGTCCGGCAATTTCCGGAAGTGCCGGTCGTGATCGATCACTTAAGCCAGATCGATCTCAAGGCCCCCGACCCGATGCCCGAGATGAAGAAGCTGCTGGCGATGGCGCAGTATCCCAACGTGTGGGTCAAAGTGTCCGAGTTGTCCTCCGTGTCCGCGTCGGGGACATACCCGTTCGCGGACGCGCTGCCGTGGGTGAAACGCGTGTACGACGCATTCGGTCCGGCGCGTCTGTTGTGGGGCACAGGCTATCCCGGCAAGGCGCGCGCACACTACAAGCGCCCGACGTTGGCCGCCGAGCTGACCCTGGTGCGCGAAAAGATTCCCTTTTTCACGCCCGACGATCAAAAGAAAATCCTGGGCGAAAACGCAGCGGCGCTGTGGAAGCTGACCGCGTGACGGGCGGCGCACGTGCGCGAGCGCCCCGCCGCGTGATGTCGAAGTCCGAAGCCAATCAATTCGAACGCTAGCGCGAACTCCCTTCCGCGCGTCGCGGCTAGCCGCAACGCAAACCTCTGCCCCATAATGCCTTGTTTCTTAGCGGCACCGCTTGGGGTAGACTGGCTCTGAAGCGGTTGCGCTCGACGCGGGTTCCACATTTTGCCACCGAGGAGCATCCATGCATCGACGATCTCTCTCCGCGATCGCGTACCTGGCGACTGTGGCGCTTTTGGCAGTTGCGGCCGCGGCTCGCGCTGACGCGATCCCGCCGGGCGCGCTGGCCCGCGTCGACGAGATCGCACGCGAGGGCATCGACAAAAAGAAAGTGGCCTCATACGCCGTGGCGGTCGTGAAGGACGGCCGGCTGGTGGTCGCCCGCGGCTACGGCCGCTCGGACCTGGAGAACGACGTCCCGGCAACGGCCGAGACCGTGTACCGGCTGGGATCGATCACCAAGCAGTTCACTTCCATGGCCATCATGCAATTGGCCGAGCAGGGGAAGCTGTCCGTCGATGACGAGCTGACCAAATTCCTGCCCGACTACCCGACGCAGGGACACAAGGTCACTATCCATCATCTGCTCAATCACACTTCCGGCATCAAAAGCTATACGAGCCTGCCAGGGTTTTTCCTCCGCGCGCGCAACGACCTGTCGCACAACGAACTGCTGGCCTTGTTCAAGGATGAACCGTTCGATTTCGAGCCGGGCGCGAAATGGCAGTACAACAACTCCGGCTTCTACCTGCTGGGCATGATCGTCGAGAAGGCCAGCGGCCAGAACTACGGGGATTACCTGGCCGAGCACATCTTCCAGCCTCTGGGGATGACCGCCACGCGCTACGGCCACACGCGCCCGCTCATCCCGCGTCGCGCCCAGGGCTATAAGCTCTCGCTGGGCGAGCTGGTCAATGACGATCCCCTGAGTATGACGGCGCCGGGCGCCGCCGGGGCGCTGGTGTCGAATGTGCTCGATCTGGTGAAATGGCATCAGGCCCTCGAAGCCGGCGCGCTCCTCTCGTCAGCCTCGTATGAGGCGATGTACCGCGCGACGGTGCTCGCCGACGGCAAGACACAAGCGTACGGCTACGGCTGGGGCCTCGGCGATCTCGAAGGCCGTCGCAAGATCAGCCACGGGGGTGGGATCAATGGCTTTTCCACGATGATCGCCCGCTACCCCGACGATCGCCTGGCGGTGATCGTCCTCTCGAACACGGCGGGCGCCCCGGCGGGCAACGTCGAGCGGGGTATCGCCAAAGCCATGCTCGGGATCGAGGAAAAGCCGGTCGCCGACGGCCAGGCCGACGAAAAGCTGCTCCAGGCGCTTGCCGGCACTTACCAGTTGATGGATACCAAGGTCGAGATCACGCTGGAGGATGGCAAGCTGTACGCCCAACCCAACGGCCAACCGCGCGATCGGCTGAAGTATCAGTCCGACCAGACGTTTGTCTCCTCCACGAACGAGGAGATACGCATTCGGTTTCGCGTGAAGGACGGCAAGGCCGAGGGCTTCGACGTGCAGATGCAGGGACAAAACATGTCGGCCACGCGCGTCGACTGATCGCCGACGAGGACGCGGGCATCGCTGCACCGTCGATTCGTTCCATGGCATTGCGAACCATCGCGACTGACCTCCTCCGGCTGCTCGACGCGGCCATTGCGCCGGTCTACGTGCTGGACGAGGAGCGGCGGATCGTTTTCGTGAACGAGGCTTGCGCCGCCTGGGCTGGGTGTCCGGCAAGCGACCTGGTGGGCCAGGAGTGCCGATACCACTCGAACCCCGAAGAGGGCGCGAACGCGGCGATTGCCGCGGCGCTTTCGCCGCCGGCCGAGGCGTGGTTCGGCCGCCGCGTGTCGGCTGTCGTCGCGCTTGCGGACGCGTCGGGTGGCACGGTTGCGCGCCGCGTCGAGTTCGTCCCGCTGGCGGCCGGCGAGCTGGACACGGCCGGCGTGATCGCCTTCGCTGATGCCGTGCCGCGCGACGAACAGACCGAAAGCGAGGAGCCGGACGAGGAGCTTTCGGCCGATGAGCTGCACGGGAGATTGCGGCAGTGGCGGCGGCGGCTCGCCAGCCGTCACAGCATGGATCGGCTGCTGGGGGGCAGCGCTGCTATGAAGCTGGTACGCAGCCAGGTCGAGCTGGCCGCCACCAGCGCCGCGAGCGTCTCGATCATCGGGCCGCCGGGGAGCGGCCGCCAGCACGTCGCGCGGGCCGTTCACTATGGCCGCGCCGGAGAGGCGGCGGGCAACCTTGTGCCGCTGGCCTGCCCGCTTCTGGGCGCGAGCATGCTCGAATCGACGCTGCGGGCGCTGGTGCGCGCTAGTGCCGGGGCTGAGACGGCGCGGCCCGCCACCTTGCTTCTGGGCGACGTTGACCAGTTGTCGGCGGAACTGCAATCGCAACTTGTGCGGCTGTTGCCGGTCGGCCGCGCGATTCGCGTTGTTTCAACGGCGCGCGAGCCGCTGGCGGCGCTGGCGGCGCGAGGCGCATTCGACGCGGAGCTGGCCATGGCGCTGGCGACCGTAGAAATTCGCCTGCCCGCGTTGGCCGAGCGGTTGGCGGACCTGCCGCTCTTGGCCCAGTTGTTCGTCGAAGAGCAGAATCGCGAGGGCGCCAAGCAGGTCTCGGGCCTGACGCCGGAGGCCTTGGACCGCCTGGCGGCCTACTCCTGGCCGTCGAACGTCGATGAGCTGGCCGAGGTGATCGCGGCGGCCCACGCGCAGGCCGAGGGTCCGCGGATCGTGCCCGCTGACCTGCCAGGCAAGATTCAAATAGCGATCGACGCCGCGGCCCGACCCCGCCGTGCCGACGAGACGATCGTGCTCGAGCAGTTTCTAGCAAGGATCGAGGAGGAATTGATCCGCCGCGCGCTGGCCCGCGCCAAGGGAAACAAGACCAAGGCCGCGCGGCTCTTGGGCATGACCCGCCCACGCCTGTACCGCCGGTTGGTGCAGCTTGGGCTGGAAGAAGCGGCCGAGTGACTTAGAGTCCATCCGAGAACCGTCGGGGACCGTCCCGATTTTGCGAGGTACCCTGAGCAAAATGGGACTGTCCCCCTCTCTTCGGACGGTTCTCGGATCGGCTCTCCAGGCATTCTGGCTGTCGGACGCGACTCCCGTCGCCGACCGAAACGACGCACTGATGAGCCCCGCGCCGCCGGCATCGGGAGAGGCCTCTTGCAATGAGGCAATCACTTGATGACGTGTGCCGCGCGGTTGTCCGCCGGAGCGGGCCTACCTATTATGATGACGCGGAGGTTTGCAATCGAATGTCTGCCGTGCGGTCGACGCTGATCGTTTTTGAGCGCTCGGGGAGTTGGGCCGTTGCGATCCGGCAGGCGCTTGCGCGACGCACGGCAGTGGCCGGTAATGCGGCGAAGCCAGAGTCCCAGGCGCCCCGCGCAATGGCGAGCCCGTCGTGCCGGCTGGTGGAGACGCGGACGGCGTCCGATTGCCGCGAGGCCCTGGCGCGGACGCCTGACTCGCTCGTGGCGATTGCCCTGGCGCCGGCGACGTGCGACGAGGCGCTGGCGTTATTGGCGGCGATCGGCGACGAGTGTCCGGCAGCCCGAGCCGTTGTGCTTGCCGACCGAAGGATGCGATCGTACGAGTGGCTCGCCCGGGAGCTCGGCGCGGCGCACTTCGTCTGCTCGCCGCGCCGTGCGGCCGAGGTTGTCGCGATGCTCGAACGGCACGCGGCGAGCCCGCCGTCGCCGGCGCGGGGGACCGCCGAGCGGGTTTGGGATACGTTGCCTTGGAGCTAAGAGAGAGGCCATGCCAGAGTCACCCACGGAAGCGGTCGTGTTAGCGGCGCTCGCCGATTTGCAAGATCCTGAGACGGGCCGCGGCGTCGTGGAAATGGGGCAGGTGCACGACGTGCGCGTAAGCGACGGGCGCGTCTCCCTCACTCTTGCCCTGACCACGTTCGCCGCGCCTTTGTGGAGCGAAACGCAGGCCCAATGCGCGGCCCTGCTCCGCCAGAAGCTGCCCGGCGCGCGGGACGTGACCGTTAATCTGGCCGTGCACGAGCGTCCGCCCGAACGGATCGGCTCGATCGGCCTGGCGGCCAAGAGCGTGATCGCCGTCGGCTCCGGCAAGGGGGGTGTCGGCAAAAGCACCATCGCCGCGGCGCTGGCCTATGGGCTCAACCTTGTAGGCGCCAAGGTCGGCCTGATGGATGCCGACGTCTACGGCCCCAGCATTCCTCACCTGATCGGCGTCAACCAACGGCCGGCCATCGAGAACCAGAAGATCCTGCCGATCGACATGGACGGCATGCAGGTCATGTCGATGGGCTTCCTGGTGGCGCCCGGCGAGGCGGTCGTGTGGCGCGGTCCGATGCTGCACGGCGCGATCACTCAATTCTTGCGCGACACGCTGTGGGGTGAGCTCGACTACCTGATCATCGACATGCCGCCGGGCACGGGCGATATCGCGCTGACGCTATCGCAACTGCTGCCGTTGACCGGCGCGGTGGTGGTCTGTACGCCGCAGGACGTGGCGCTCTTGGACGCGGTCAAGGCCATCGCCATGTTCCGCAAGGTGAATATCCCCGTCTTGGGCATGGTCGAGAACATGAGCTACTTCATCTCGCCCGACACCGGCAAGCGGTACGACATCTTCGGCTCGGGCGGCGCGCACAAGAAAGCCGTCGAGCTCGACATTCCGTTTCTGGGCGACGTGCCGATCAACATCCAGATCCGCGTTCGCGGAGACGAAGGGCGGATCGCCGGTAACTTCGAGGACGAAGCGACCGCCCCGTACCTAAAGGCCCTGTACTACAACCTGGTGAAGAACCTGGCCACCGCGCGTCGCGAGCAGCCGCCGCTGCCCAGTTTGTCCGTGCTGGGGTAGGGGGAAGCGGACAGTGGTCGGTGGTCAATGGACAGTAACGCAGAATAAAAGCAGAATAAAAGGGGACATTCTGGTTTTCTCGCTCGATAAAGCAGAATGTCCCCTTTTTTGCTTCTGGTCTCTCCAATGGCAGGTATCAAGGCTTTCTCAAGTGAAGGGAACTCGCTTCCTCGCGCGCGGTCGTCGCGCTCTACAGCGCGCGGCGCAAAAGAGAGGAGACGCAATAGGATTGCTTAGCGATCTGCTGAAAGAGTACCCGGCGGTGGCGGTTGCCAAAGAACGCCTCTTGCTGATGGAGCACAAGAACGAAGCTCTTGAGGCAGAGCTTCAGTCGCTCAAGGACGAGAACAAGCGATTGCTGGTTGAGAATGATTCGCTGCGGAAGGCCGCGACCACCGCAGAATATGTCGAGGTGCGCTGTTCAAGCGGAAGTCGGGCGGAGGCTTTGAGCCGGACGCCTACTGTCCCCACTGCAAGACGGTGCTCTGGGGAATGGAGACGATCTTTAAGCGGCGGTGCTCAAAATGCGAGTTTGTCGCGCCGTTCGATGGACGAGAATTGCCACGGATTGTGGCCGCCTTGGTGGGCGGCGGCACGTAGCATGAAGGAAAGGGCGTGGACCACAAATGATCTACAAAGGGACAACGTTCGCACTGTTGCTTCTGGCCAGCATCAGTGAGGCCGTCGGACAGGAACAGAGATATTTCCGAAAGTTGTGGATAGCCGGTTTTCAGGCGGCGGTTACTTGGAGCTTGATTCCATCAATGAATTGAACACCGGCGATCACATCTGGCAAGAGTTCTGATCCGTTCAACAGCCGCCATCTTTTGGAGGCGGATTGCATGAGTTTGAAGACCATCGTCAGGCAAGCGGTGCGGCTGCCGTTGCCCTTGGTGCGACAATGTCGCAAGCGGACCGTGGCGAAGGTGCTCTCGATGGGGTTGGTC
>JACPPG010000014.1 GCA_016191115.1 Planctomycetia bacterium
TCAGCTTACCGCCGAGGGACGCCGCCTTCTTCCCGCCTTCCTCGCCGCCAGAAACGCCAGTGCCGAAAAGCTCCGCGACCTCGCAGCCTAGAAAAAATCCTCTCACCCTGCGAAAATCTGAATCGTTTGCAGTACAGAGACAACACGGCGGGGCGTGCGCCGTGGCGCCGTAAACCTTTTTGTGAATTTCTCCGTGAACTCGACTGGCTCAAACCGTCCTTTGGGCTGCCGTCTGTCGCGCCAACCTGCACCGCTTCATTACGCCGGTGCGTTCAACAGAAAGACGATCTCGAACGGCCAATCGCCGATCGCGCCGGTGATGACCTTGTAGGGCACCGGGGCGCTCTGGCTGTAGACCTTGCGGTCTTCGACCTTGGCCCGCGCCTTCGGGCCCAGCTCCTTGGCAACGCCCTCGAAATCGAACGAGGCGTCGACGGGCCGGCCGTCACTGGCCACGACGTGGATCGTCGTAAAGGCGCCGCTTTCCGGCGGGCCGCACAGGATGGGGTGATACGTCAGTTCGACGCTCTTGGGCTTGGCCCGGTCCACGGCCCGCTGCAGAACGTCGACGACTTCTTGCTGTTGATTCGGCATGCCTAGACCCCTACTGCTGAAATCCGGTTACGACGCGCCTCCAAGTTTACGTCGGGACTTCACCGGGTTCTGAGCCAGTGCCACGACCTCCCCGGCTTCCCGCCCGCGCCCCCCTTTTTCCCCAGGCTTGAGATCTCAGGCGATCTAACGGCTTGTGCCTGACGTGCGGCTGGTGCGGCTCGTGAGGGCTGTACGGGATCTGACGGGCTGGCGCGTTGGGCCGAACAGCCCGCGGCGGCATGGTCGATCCCCTCTCGTGGCGGATTGCGCCCGCGAGAACGGACTTTCGTCGCGAATGCAAGGAGGCTGTTCGATGCGACATCACGCATGGGCGTGGATCGGGGCGGCGGCGGGTGTGTTCCTTCTGGCCGGCGGCCTTGCCGCGCAGGACATCGGATACGGTGACATCCAGCGCCGGCTGGCGGCCTTGGAGAACGAACTGGCCCTCATGCGTCAGCCGCAGCCGCGCCTGGCGTCGTCGTACATGGTCCCGCCACCCGAAGAGCCGCGGGCCGACGAGCCCGCTGCCGGCGAGGCCGACGGCAACTGCTGCGTGCCGGAGTGCGGCCCGGCGGCCGTCGTGGGCCCGGACTTTCTCGACACAGGCTGCCGGCGGTGCGGCATCGTCTTCGGCAGCGAGCTGATCCTCCTCAAGCCCGTGGCCAGCAACGGCGATTTGCCGGGCTCGTCGTTCAACGTGACGTTCGCCTCGATCCTGCCGCCGGTCATCAATTTCAACGTTCACAACAACTTCAACTTCGAGACGACGCCCCGGTTCTGGCTGGGCTACGTGACCAACTCGGGCCTGGGCTTCCGCGTGCAGTACTGGGAATTCCGCCAGAGCACCAGCGGCAGTTTTCTCGATGGCATCGACCTGGTTCAAGTCGGCGGCGCCATGCGCTTTCGCACGTTCGATTGGGAAGTAACGCAGCAGGTCAGCTACCGCAAGTGGCGGATGCTGGCCTTCGGCGGTTTTCGCTACGGCGAGGTCCGGCAGTCGGAATTCTTTCACGTCCTCGGCCCGACGTTTTCGTTCGACCAGAGCAAGGCCTTCAACGGCATCGGATTGACCGGTGGCGCCAATCTGTATCGCTCGCTCTTCAACTTGCAGGGCCTCAGTTGGTACACCAACACGCGGGGCTCGGTCCTGTTCGGCGACCGCAGCTACAACTACAACGCGGGCGTCGACATCCTTTTCCCGGTCACAGCCACCACCAACGTTAAAGTCAGCGGCGACACGCTGGGCATCCTGGAGATCGGCACCGGACCTCAATGGCAGATGCCGCTCGCGCGTGGGGGGCAGTTCTTCGTCCGCGGCGGCTTCGAGGGGCAACTGTGGCTCAACAGCGGAACGATCGACAACACGCCCCTCGACGGCTCGCTCGGCAACGTCGGCTTCGGCGGCTTCAGCATCGCGGCGGGTATTCTCCGCTAGGAGCACGCATTGGAAACGGAGCTGCGGCTCCAACTTGTACGCTACTGGCCTCTGTCCTGTGTGCCACTGGCTTCGCCAGTGCGATGCGACTACCGATCAGGAAAGCGGTGCCGGGCAGCGACATGCGCGGGCCGCGCAAAGCCCGGCATTTCAGGCGGCGGGCGCATCGCCTTGACCGCCAGCGGGGGCCGGGTAGATTCGAGTGTTCAAGGGCGGCGTAGCTCAGTTGGTTAGAGCAGCGGAATCATAATCCGCGTGTCCGGGGTTCGAGTCCCTGCGCCGCTATTTGTCTGCGACCGCGGTTGTCGAATGTCGAATGGGACGGCCGCGACGGTTTGCCCGATCGCCACGCAGACGCGTCCGGCGCCGCCCCCAGCGCGCAAAAAGGCCGCCGGGCGGGGCCTGCGCCGGCGGCCTGTTGGCCGTTCGTCCCACGCGGGGGCGAACGTGCGTGATCGAGGTCACTTTTTCTCGCGACCGCGAGATTTATCTACGCCGCCTCCTCCATGCGGCAAACACCAGCCCGACCGCGCCTGCGCCCGCTAACGCGAGCGTCGAGGGCTCGGGCACGGCGACGCGGTGGGCCACGATCTGGCCGCTGAGGATGAAGTGCGTCGACGAACCGCTCTCGCGGCGGAAAGGCAAGACGAGCGTCTCGTAAGGGCCGTCCGGGCCCAGACTCACGAGTCCCACCGACGAGTTGGCGCTGGTACCGCCCACGAAGCTACCGGAGCTATTGATCGGCGCCCCGATGCTGCCATAGCCCTGCGAGATCAACAACGTCTCTCCGGCAGGCGCGAAGCCGTTCGTCGCCGTACCGGTCGTAATGTCGAAGATCAGATCGCGGAACGACTCCTGGATAATGGTCCCGGTCGTCTTGTTGGGCGTGGCGTTCTTGACACCGTAGTTATCGATGCCGGTGCCAGGCGGGAACGGGGCGGCCCCGAAGTTGCCCGGCACGAACGGCCCGTTCGTGTTGAGATTGGCGACGATCTTGCTTCCGCCGGTGAAGGTGAGGACGCCGGCCGACAGGTCGGCGCTGATTGTGCCCGTGTAGTTGGTGATGTCGGCCCCGGGGACTTGGCCGACGACGGGCGTGGCCAGGATGTCTCCGGCGACGGTGATGCTACTCAGCGTGGGATCGATCCAGTAAGTGACAGGCACGGCCCGGGCCTCGCGCGCGACGGCCGCGACAAGCGCGAGGGCGCCGGCGGCCGCCAAGAAGGGACGAAACACATGTAGTACTCTCATTAGCTTCTCCTTGTTGTGGAACTCACGTACTTGACAAGCTGCTTTCGCCCCAATGCCTGTTTCTGTCCTCTAGTTGGTTCGCTACGGCACGGCGACGGGCTCGCCGCCTGCGCGGGTGGAAAGTTGCCGGTACACGTTCATGTCGATCGTTTCGTTAAGCCACTGGACGCTTGAGTCGGCCATGAGGAAATGCCCGCCGCTGGGATGCTGGCTGCGGAAATTGCTGGTGACGTGCGGGCCGCCGTCGTAGCTGGACGTACAAGCCGTGGCGCAGCTTGCGATCTCAATGCATCGCTCATCGGCCATGGTGTGCGTAACGGGGTTCTTGTTCATTCGCTCGACGGTGCAACCCCAAGCGCTACTGAGAATCAGGCCGACGCTGGTAAAGTTCCGCGAATTCGGCTGGCCGATGATCCAGGCGTTCGTGGCCTGGTATTGCCGCTTTGCAGGGTCGAGGCCCATGGGCGTGGTGCATCCGATCGTGCGGCATAGTCCCCACCGTTCGTTGCCGGCGCCTTCTCCCATGGCGATAGTGTTGCTCGTGCCGTCAGTGATGCTCGCAAAGCGCGTTTCCAAGCCGACGTCGAAAATGCCTCGCTGACTAGACGGCACGCGCTCGGGCTGCTTGCACCAGGCGTCGGTCGCGCCTTTGCAGAAGATGTAGTCCAGCGCGCCGAAGATGTCGCCGTATGATGCGTTGAAGGCGCTGAAAATCGGATCCTCGTATGGATTGTCCTTGGCACACGAAGGGCAGACGAACAACGGAATCGGGGTGGCCGCCACGCTGGCCTGCTGTTTATCCCAGCGCTTGCTTTGGTCGTAGATGTTGTGCAGGTTGCCCTGCTCGAAATACGGCATCAGCATCGTGCAGGCCGAAGCGAAAAACGGGTTGCTATTGGGATTCGACCGATCCCAGATACCGCCGGGCACCAGCACGCCGTTGGTCCCCTCATAGTTGTGGATGGCGATGCCGAACTGCCGCATGTTGTTGCGGCATTGGGCGCGGCGAGCCGCCTCGCGCGCGGCCTGCACCGCCGGCAAGAGCAGGCCAATCAGGATGCCGATGATGGCGATCACCACGAGCAATTCCACAAGCGTGAACCCTCGGTTGGCCATCGGTTTTGCCGGCCTCGCCATGCCATCGGCTCGATGTTCGTCTTGCAGCACGTCTCGACTCCGTTGGAAACGGCCTGGAGTCAGTGCGGTCCCACGCGCGTCTTGCGCGCCGGGACCAAGAGTCCCAATCCCGCCATCACAGCAAGCATGAGCGTCGCCGGTTCCGGTACGCTCGCCGCCGCGCCGCCGCCGGGCAAGGGCGGGGTCGTCTGCAAGTAGTTGGCGGCGATGAGCTGGATGTCACTCACGTCGACGATGTTGTCGCCGTTGGCGTTTCCGGCCCGCAGCGCGCCGGTTTGCAGGTAATTGGCCGCGATCACTTGGATGTCGCTGACGTCGACGATGCCGTCGAAGTTAGTGTCACCCGGCCGCAGATTGGCCTTGGCCGTCAGGACGAGATCGAGCTGCAGATACAAATCGACGCCGTCCCGGCGGTCGACGCCGGAGGCAAACAAGTGCAGGCCCTCGCTGATCGACATGGTGTACGCGGCGCCGCTGCGGCCGATCACGCCCGGCGTCGTCGCGGGGCCGATCACGCTGTAAGGCCCGAAGTGGTTGGGATCGGTACCGCGGATGGGGTTCCGTCCCAATAGCCCGCCGCCCAGAAAGTTCGGCAAATAGATGTCCCAGTTGACGTACGAGCCGGTGCCGATGACGTTGGCGTCGAACTGGCCGGTGGCTTGGTTGACCGTCGCACCGTTCGGGAAGTACGGCGGTTCCTTCACGCCCGGAGTGGGGTTGGTCGTGTTGGTCCAAAACGCGACCCTGTAGTCGCGCATCGCGAATTGCGCGTATCCCGCCAGGGGATCGGGAAAGTTCTCGTCGTCATCGACTGTCAGCTTGTCGTCCATGGCCCAGCCGCCGAAGACCCCGGGCGCTGAACCCGGAGATGGAGGAACAGGAGTGAGGGGCGGACGAACGCTCGGTGTCGCGAACGAGGGGGCATAGGTTCCCGTATTCGCGGCCACGATGTGGTTTTGCGCGGCGGCGGAAGCGGGCAGATCGACGTCGGCCCACTGGGCATAGGCCGCGGCCCCTTGATCGGTCCCCGGACGGCCCGGATAGTTCGGCTTCGCCCCGAATGAAATGGCGGTCGTAAAGGCATTGTTCGTCGTGTAATAGCCGGAAATGGGCGCGGTGAACGCGCCCGGGCTCTGGGGCACCCAGGGATAGATGTCGGTAAATACCGATGTGTCGCCGGACAGCGACACGGTGCCGCCGGGATTCAGAACCCAGTTGACGTCGATGGCCCGCACTTGCCCAACGCAACCAGCCCACGCCCCAAAAAGAAGGGCGATTTGAATCCAAAGCTTCCGGGGACGCGAAATCATCATGGAGACTCCCAGGCAATGGTGTACGTGCTTATCCAGGGCGACCGGCAAAAGGCCAAACAGTCCCTACAAAGAACGGCGCGGGGCTAACGACTTTGGAAGGAAAAACTGGAAGTTTTCCTCCACGGGACGGCCGCGCCCCGGGGACCGGCGTCCCCGCCTGCGAGTTCCTTCAGTGCGGCCCGTGATCCGATGGGATCGGATTGGCCAGGACCTCGATCGTCACGTCGTCCAATTGTGAGATCATGGTTTGGTATTCGGGGGGCAGCATGGGGATCAGCTCGCGCCAGCCCGCCCCCGCCTCGATCCGCTCCCGGTTGTGGAACACGACGTAGTCGTGGGCGAAATCCAGTCCGCTTGTGCCGCGGATCACCAGCGGCGGGCTGTCGTCGCCAATTTTTTCGACCGAAAAGGTGATATTCGTGCCGTCATCGAGGACCTCGAATGCGACGGTGTCGCCCGGGCTCACCTCGAACGCGGCGCCACCGATGCCGGCCGCGTTTCGCCCGTCCAATCGCTCCGTAATCCCGGCGTACCTTAGTTGCGTATTCAAGTAACATTCGATGCCGTTCCGCGTTTCGCCGTGTAGGTCGTCGGGCTCGCCGTCGGAACGGGTGAGGATCTGCATGTAGTCCTTTTCCGACTGGAAGATCCACCGGCCGCGGATTCGCAACGTGCCACAAATGGCCGGGTCGAATTCGTCCTTCGTCACCAGGTGGCCGCGGTTGGTCAACTCGACGTGACCGTCGATTTGGACGACGCTGGCGGCGCCCGCAACGACCGTTTCGACCGTTCGCCAGACACGCGGATCGAGTACGTCCCCGTCGAAATGGTCGGTGACGCCACGGCGGGCCATTTCATGCTCGTCGGCCAATGCCGCCAGCACGTCGCGCGGGAAGAGCGAGGCATCGAACGGCACGTCGCGCGCGGTGGCCGCCGCCAGGGACTCGAAACGCCGCGCCTGTCCGGCCGGCACCTGCGCGCGGGACGCGTGCCCCGCGGAGCCCGATTCCAACTCGACCAGCCCAGCGAGCACGTGCACTTCGCTTGCGCCCGACGGCTCGGCGATCAGGCCGAATTCCGTTCCCAGGTCGATCACTTTCGCGCTGAGCGTATCGACAGTAAAGCCGCGCGCCTTCTCCGGCACGTTGACTGATACCGTGCCCGATAGCAGCCGGGCTTCCATCGCCGAGCGCAATTCGAACACGGCCGGTCCCTTTAAGAGGACGTGGGCGCCGCTATCGAACTCGATCAGGGCCTGCCCTTCGGCCAGTCGCAATCGCCCGGGGAAGAGGCGCGCGCCCGCTTCTGTCGGGAGCTGGCAGGTGTCCCATTTGCAGCCCGGGGCGCGGAGCAACGTCGCCACGTATAGCGGGGCATCGGCCACCAGTGGCTCGGCCGGGCGCTCGATCGCGCGCGGGGCGCGCAGCCACAACGTCAATGCCACGGCGGCGAACACGGCGGCGATCGAAATCCACGAGATGTGCGATAAAGCGGCCCCCAGAAATGCAAGCGGCGTTGCGTTGCCGTGGCCGCTTCCTTCAACCGATGGCGCCGACGGGGGCACGGGCGCGCCCTTGGGCCGCGGTTGCGGCGCCGGCGTCGCCGCCAGCAGCGACTCGATCCGCGCATGCAACTCCGTGCCCGGGTCGACGGCCGCCAAGCGTGCCAGCCCTGCGTGGATGTGCATGTACTCGACATAGAACGTCCGCGCCGCTTGGTTACCGATCACCAGCTCTTCGAGTCGTTTCGTCTGCGTGGGCGTGAGCCGGCGTTCGCACAGCGCTCCCATTAGGTCGGTCAACTCGGCGTGCAGATCGTGATCGCGTGTCATGCGTGAGCCTCGACTGACAGGGTGCGCTTGATGCACCCCCAAAGGGCTTCTCGAATGCGATTAAGGGCCTTGTACACCGCGTCGGCGGAGCGGCCGACTTGCTGGGCCACGGATTGCGTGGTAGCGCCGGGTTGGTACCGCAGGTGCACCAGGTGCTGATCGCGCGGCTTGAGTTTCGCCAAGCATACGGCCAGCGCCCGCTGGCGCGACTCGAGGGCGTCGCTTTGTGCCTCGTTCTCGGTGGCGACCGCTTCCACAAACTCGTCGCTAAACAGGGTCGTCGTCCGTTGCTTGCGTTTCCGCAGTGCCAGCACTTCCAGATGGGCGATGCGGCGGCCCCAACTCATGAAGTCGGTGCCCGTCTGGAACTCGCCGAACTTGCGCCACATGACCAGATTGGTCTGCTGTAACGCGTCTTCCGCGTCCGGAAAGCTGGGCAACAACGTCAGGATGTAGGCGAATATCCGTGGTTCGTGGCGCGTGAAGAGGCGGATGAACTCCTCGGTCCGCTCGTTGCGGCGGGAGGAGTCGATGGGAAACACGGAGTCGCCGCTCATGCTTTGATCCCGGCCTGCAATAGCCCCTACTATTACGGCGCGGGCCGGCCGGAATTGGAAGGAGGAATTCGCGTTCCGGCGGCCAATAAGGCGGGAAGCGCCGCGCCGCGGCTCCCACACCAGCCCGACGCCGCCAGCGGGGGTCTGCTTCCACACACCAGCCCGACGCGCCAGCGAGGGTCTTGGCCACTGCTCCCTCGCTGGCGCTTCGGCTGGTGGCGCCCACGGCATTCCTGCTCCCGCCGGCGAATGGTTGCGAGGCCATGCGATTTGGCCGAGAATCCCACTTGTCCGTTCGACGCACCGCAAATCACGTTCGAAAGGCAAGCAATCCATGGTCGATTCCCCCTTCAGTCGACGCGAGTTCCTCCGCAAGGCCGCCCTGGCCGGCACCGCCACCGCCGCCGCCACACTGGTCGCACAACCGCATCTGGCCGCGGCCGCCACCCGGTCGCCCAACGAGAAGCTGAATATCGGCATGATCGGCGTCGCCGCGCAGGCGGGCTGGAACCTGGGCCAGGTGGCGACCGAGAACATCGTCGCGCTGTGCGATATCGACGAGCATCGCCTGGCCGCGGCCGCCGAGAAGTTTCCCGACGCCAAGAAGTACGCCGACTACCGCAAACTGCTGGACCAGGCAAACCTCGACGCCGTCGTCGTCGCCACGCCCGACCACTCGCACGCCATACCCGCGGTGTGGGCCCTGAAGCGCGGGCTCGACGTGTATTGCGAGAAGCCGCTCGCCCATTCGGTGTACGAGGTTCGGCAGATTCGCGACTGGGCCGCGCGGAAGAAGGCCGTCACGCAGATGGGCACCCAGATCCACGCCCAGGACAACTACCGCCGCGTGGTCGAGCTCGTGCAGGCGGGCGTGCTGGGGAAGATCGAGCGCGTACACGTGTGGAAGGACGCTGTCGGGCAGCTCGGCCACGGCAAACGGGTCAAGGAAGGGACGCCGCCCTCGTACGTCGACTACGACCTGTGGACCGGCCCGGCCCCCATGCGGCCGTTTGACGAATCGCACTTCCATTTCAATTGGCGGTACTGGTGGGATTTCGGCGGCGGCGTGCTGGCCGACTTCGGCTGCCACTTCATGGACCTGCCGTTTTGGGCCCTCGGGCTGCGCTATCCGACCAGCGTCGAGGCCAAAGGCGAGATCACCTACAAGGCCGACAACGACGTGCCGGACAACATGCGCGTCGACTACCAGTTCCCCGCGCGCGGGGCACAGCCGCCGGTACACCTCACCTGGTATCACGGCGCGTGGCGACCGGAAGGGACCGAAGCCTACGGGCTGGGTAGCGCGGTGCTATTCGAAGGAGAGCGCGGGCGGCTGCTGGCCGACTACGGGACGCACAAGCTGTTCCTCGAGCCGGGCCTCTCGGCCGAGACACCGCCGCAGACGATTCCCGCTTCGATCGGCCATCACCAGGAGTGGATCAAAGCCTGCAAGACGCGCGGCGAGACCACCTGCAACTTCGACTATTCAGGCGCGTTGGCCGAAGCGGTGCTCTTGGGCAACGTCTCCTACCGCACCGGCGGCAAGAAACTTGAGTGGGACGCCGACCGCTTGAAAGCCGCGAATTGCCCCGCAGCGGACAACTTTCTCAACCGCGAGTACCGCAAGGGATGGGAGCTGTAGACGCCCAGCCCACGGACGCGCCGTCGAAACGGTGCCTGCTGCCTGACACCTTTTCCATCCACCTCCGCACGACCAACCCCATCGAGAGCACCTTCGCCACGGTCCGCTTGCGACATTGTCGCACCAAGGGCAACGGCAGCCGCACCGCTTGCCTGACGATGGTCTTCAAACTCATGCAATCCGCCTCCAAAAGATGGCGGAACATCTTCTGGAGAAGAGCTCATGAGGACAGCAAGTGTGGTTTGCGTGACGTGCGTGCTCGTGTCGGCTGCCGTCGTCAAAGCCGACATCCCCCTGTTTTCCGACGATTTCAACAGCGGTGCGTCCCCTCTGTGGGGCAATCAGGTGGGGAATTGGGCCGCCGACGGCGGCGTCTACAACGCCACCGAACCTTCCGGAGCACCACCGCTGCGGTATTCGAGCCTGCCGTTCGACATCACGGACTTTTCATTTCAGGTCGACATGGCCGACATCGGGGACGGTGGCATCTGGCTCCGTAGCCAAGACGATCAAAATGGGGTCCTCCTCGTCACCGGTGGCGATGGTTTTTGGAACAACGGAGGCAGTCCCCAGGCCGGCCGGGACCTGTACTGGCACGTGTTCGTCAACGGAGTCGGCAATCCACCCGGTTTCCTCAGCCGGGTGGCTAACGTCTTTGATCCGGGCGTAACTGACGCCACGATTCGCGTCGACGTTGTGGGGGACACGTTCAAGGCGTACGTCAACGACGTTCTTGTCTCAACGCTTGTCGACGGCACCTATACGCACGGTCGTATTGCCCTCTACGACGCCTACGGTCCGCAGTCGTTCGACAACGTCAGCCTGACAGAAGTTCCAGAGGGGACGACCTTCGCCATGTTCGCGGTGGGACTGGTCCTGATGTCTCAACCGTGGAGGCGTCGTTCGGGCAGGCGTGGACCGTGACTGGAAGGTGGTAAATCGTCAATGTGAGCGCATAGGCCGTCGAATGAACCTATGCGACAGCCAACGCGGCGCCCTCTTAGGCCTGGCCGTCGGGGATGCACTCGGTGCAGCATTCGAGTTCTCCGGCCCGGGTACGTTCGGTCCCGTGACCGATTTCCGGCCTGGCGGCCCATTCGACCTGGCCGCGGGCGAATGGACTGATGACACCAGCATGGCGCTGGCGCTTGCCGACAGCATTGCACAAGTCGGCTGGGATTTGAAGAAGAAAAGGTGAAGGAGAAAAACGGTTCCTGACACTGTTCCTGACACCTTTTCCTCCCCTGGGCTGAACTATACTGAGGCAGAGATCGAAGAGATTGCAGCGGAGATCGCTGAAACAATCGAAGAAATAATCGAAGGTCTACAGAACGGCGGTAGTGAACCTCCTGTCGGGCCCGAACAGCCCCCGACTACCTCCTGAAGGTGCACCACTGAACTAGGGACTAGGAAAGTGAACCCCATCATGGCATTGAGTGTGTAGCTGTGCAATTCGCTGAAGTGGTCCAGGTATTGCGGGAGGACGTGCGCGGCCTAGTCCCTAACCAAGCGTATCCGGGACGCTTCGATGGGGCGGCGCGACAAAAAACTCGAAATCCTTCGGCGATTTGCAGGGTATGGATGGTTGTTGAAAGCCACCATCCCCATCGCCACGGAGGGATTTCGAGTGAAGACCAAGA
>JACPPG010000048.1 GCA_016191115.1 Planctomycetia bacterium
GGCTCCCTTCAATCGTGACAGTGGCCAGTTCCGCGGCCAACGAGCGATCTGGGGCGGACGAGGATCCGTACGACGCGTGCTGTACATGGCAGCCTTCAATGCTCGGCAATTCAATCCCGTGATCCGCGCCTTTGCTGAGCGCCTGAAACGAGCCGGCAAACGTCCCAAAGTCATCCTAACCGCCTGCATGCGTAAGTTGCTGGTTATCCTCAACACCATGGTCCGCAATCAGACCACGTGGACAACAACCGTTATCCCTCAAAACACTTGACAATCAACACAGCCGCTCGGTGCCTGTCCCACTTTCCCGCCGGCGCGCTGCCGCTCAGTGTGAATATGTGAAAGGCCCTGCCTCAACACTCTCGCCCCTTGCGGGAGAGGGCAGGGTGAGGGTCAGAGAATCAGGAAGTTATTTTTCGGTCGATCCTAAGAAAAGAGAGAGCGTCGGCGCTTGGTCATCCAGTCATTCGTGCTACTTTTGACATTCGGATTTCGACATTCGACATTTCCGCCGGGCTGGTCCTCGCAGAGCACCCTACATCCTGCCTACTGCTCCAGCACCGTGTCTTCGTGCTCGTAGCCCGGGGCGCAGCAGCAGAGGAAGCGCAGCTCGTCGGCGCCGGTGTTGGTGATCTGGTGCCGGGCGCCGGGCGGAATGGCGATGGCGTCACCGGGGCCGACGGCGCGCGACTCATCCGCGATCCGCATCAGGCCGTGGCCGGCGAGGATGTAGTAGATCTCCTCGGTCCGCGGATGATAGTGCGGCGTGGTCGAAAGACCCGGCGCAAGCCGTGCTTCGGCCAGGCTCTGCTTGCGAATGCACGAATTGCGATCGGCCAACAGCTCGCGAATCTCCGATCCGTCCTTGGTCGTGAAGGCCGGCACGGCGTTGATGTTTCGCACGTCCATGGGCGTCTCCACCAAAGAGTCAATGATGAATGCGGAATGATGAATGATGAATCGGTACCGCGTATCGACTATGTCCACTTCTCTCCGTTCATCATTCCGCATTCATCATTCATCATTGCTTTCTCCGTATCCCCACGCGCGCCGGCGGGTAGTCGCGGATGTCCCAGGCTTCGGGGCTTGGCAGCGCGCCGTAGTCGAAGCGCGCGTCCGCTTCGACCACAAAGATACTCTCGGCCGGCGCCGATTCCAGCAGTCGCGTAACCAAGGCTAGCACGTCGGCCCGGCGGTCGACGTAGAAGTCGTACGGGGGCGAGCAGAACACGACCCACGGCGCCGGTCCCAGGTCCGGCAGCCGCCGCGACCAGATGAAGACATCCGCGGTAACGACCTGCACGGCACTCTCGACTGCCAAGGCAGCGACGTTCTCGCCAATCACCGCGGCCGTCGGGTAGTGCCGCTCGACGAGCGTCGCCCGGGCTGCGCCCCGGCTGATCGCCTCCAGCGCAAGCGCGCCAGTGCCCGCGAACAGATCGATCGCGTGCTTCCCTGCGACGGCGGGTCCAATCAGGTTGAACACGGCCTCGCGAACGCGATCCTTCATGGGCCTGGTCCGTGGGTCGCCGGCGTATTTCAGCCGCCGCCGCGCGAGCGAGCCGCCCACGATTCGCAATTGCGATTCGCCGCGGTCCGGCAACTCCCGGCGGGATGGACCAGGATTCGAACGTTTCACGCGTCGGGCCATGGGCAAACCTCGTCATAGGCGCGGGTATCGGGAGGGCGAAGCGGGCGAAGCTCCTGCTGAGCCGACGACTAGTGGCGGCGTTCTGCTTGGCGCTGCGGCTCGGCCGGAGCCTCGCCCTCCCGGGTCCTCTCGGCCTTCCATTTCGCGTGTCGCGGCGTAGACAAGTATGGTAAGTTTTGGGCTCCCCAAGGGGGCGAGGGCACGAAGCGGGCCTTCGCACGCCCGAGGTGTCAAATCGATTCTACAAAGGATTTTCGACGATGCGCGTCCGCAGTTGCTCGGTGATGCTCGTGGCGGTGGCAATTCTGGTCGGTGGCTGGTGGACTTACTGTAGGGCGCAGGCCGTGAAGCAGGGACAAAAGCCCGCCGCCGCGGCCGCGACCCCCAATCCGGCCGCCCCGGCCGCGTCGAGTTCCGAGGCCGCGCCGGCCGGCGACGCCGCCGCCCGGTTCGAGGAACAATTCGCCGCCTGGAAGAAGCTGTTGGCCGAGCTGCGGCAAATCCAGGCCGAGTATTCGGTGGCTAAGCTGGACGACAAGAAAGCCCTGGAAGAGAAATTCCACGAAGCCGTGGGCCGGGGCACCGCCATGAAGCCCGAGCTCGTGAAAGCGGCCGAGGAAGCCTACAAAGCCGCCCCCGATAAGACCAAGAACAAGGACCTGGCCCAGTTTCTCGAATCGATCGTCGACGACGCCTTTCGCAAGGACAACTACGACGAGGCCCTGCGCGTGGGCAACCTGTTGATCGAAAACGGATACGAAAGCAACAAGGCGCTTTACGGCCTGCTCGGCACGGCAGCATACAACTTGGACGACTTCGACACCGCCGAGAAGTACCTGAAGATCGCCGAACAGGCCGGCGCGCTGACCGAGCCGGGCACCAGCGACTTGGCGATGATCGACAAGATGAAGGACAAGTGGGCCAAGGAACAGGAGATCCGCGCGGCCGAGGCCAAGGCCGACGATCTGCCCCGCGTGCTCTTGCAGACGAGCAAAGGGGACATCGTGCTCGAGCTGTTTGAGAACGAGGCCCCCAACACCGTGGCCAACTTTGTCAGTCTGGTCGAGAAGGGCTTTTACGACGGGCTGAGCTTTCATCGCGTGCTGCCGGGCTTCATGGCGCAGGGTGGCGACCCGAAAGGGGACGGCAGCGGCGGCCCCGGTTATACCATCGCCTGCGAGTGCTACACGCCGAATCACCGCCAGCACTTCCGCGGCTCATTGAGCATGGCCCACGCCGGGAAAGATACGGGCGGATCGCAATTCTTTTTGACGTTCGTTCCCACGCCCCACCTGGACGAGGCCCAAGCGCCGCACACAGTTTTCGGCCGGGTGATCGAGGGGATGGACGTGCTAACGGCCCTCACGCGCCGCGATCCGACGAAGCAAAACCAGCCAGATGCCGATAAGATCATCAAGGCCACGGTTCTTCGCAAGCGCGACCACGCCTACGAGCCCAAAACGGTGCCAGACAAATGAGCGAAGAGCAACCAGCACGCTGGTTGCTCTTCGCCTCGTGGCCTCGCACAGGTTTTCTAGCGATGGTGTATGAGGGCCGCGGCCGTTCTAAGAGCTACTACGGCAGTTCCTCGCTAGATCTAGCGCGGGGGGCGAATTTTTTTGCTGGAAGCGACCCCACAAAGCGTGCAGGGTCTACAAGCTCCGCGAGAAGCCACCCTTGCCCCGCTCGAACTTCTATCGCGCGAACCCCACGAAGAAGCTGAAAAGCTGGAGCTGATCGCCCGGGGCACGGTGGACGGGCACGGCAAAGTCCAGCGCGATCGGCGCGGGGCCCAGCGCCGGCACGGTCACCCGCAGCCCCAAGCCCGGCGAAACGCGGAAGTTTTGCGCGCTGATCGTGATGTTCTGTTCCACCGTGCCGAAGTCGACGAAGGCCACGGCACGCAGCATGTCGTCGGCCGTCAGGGGCAGCAGGTACTCGACCGAGTTGATGAACTGGAAGCGTCCGCCGACCTGCACGCCCTGATTGGTGGGCGAGGCGCCGCGGAAGCGGAAGCCGCGGAGCGTCGTGTAGCCGCCGGCGAAGAAATTTTCGTAAATCGGCGTGTTGTTGCCGGCGAAACCCAATTGGCTGCTAAGCGTCAGCGTGTGGCGGCCGGACGTGTCGGGCCGCTCGCGGATGAGGAAGATCTGCGAGCCCTCGACCGTCGCCCGCGGGAACGTGAACGAGCCGAATCCTTCTTCCAGGCCGATCGACAGCCGGTGTCCTTGCGTGGGAAGGAAGGCGTTGTTGCGCGTGTCGTGCACGACTTGCCACATGCCCGACATGAACGTGTTGTTGCCCACCACGGCCGCCAATTCGGGCGGCGTGGGAACCGTCGGGTTCGAGATGTTGACGTTGTATCCGCTGAACGAGACGACGGTCGACAGGTTCGGGTCGAAGAGGAACTGGTAGCCCAGGCTCACGCGGCCTCCCAGGCGTTGCTCAGTCCAGTTCTGATAGAGACGCGTGAAGTACGAGCCGCTCAGGCCAAAGCTGACCGGCGTGTTGAACAAATAGGGATTGTGGAAGTTGATCAGGTATCGCTGGAACACCGTGCCGGGGGCGGCCTCGATGCGGAACTGCTGCCCGGCGCCGCGGAACGCCGTGGCGTTGCGAATGTCTTCCCAGCTCGTGGGCCACCGCAAGAAGTCGAAGTTCTGCTCCTCGATCACGGCGTTGCCCACCAGGCCGGCGTTGGAGTTGACCCCCACGCCAAGCATCAAGCGGCCCGTCTGCGTTTCCTGGGCAAGCACTTCGATCTGCGCGTCGCGAAGCGGTTCTTCGGATGGCGGAGAAAACGGACTGCCGCCCTGTGGGAACAGCTCGCTCGGACCTGTGTAGCCTGCGCCGGGAGGCGGAAGGACGGCGGGCGGCGGAGCGAAAATCTGGCCCGGGGGCGGCCCGCCGTACACCGGTGCTGAACCCGCCGGCGGGCCGAGCGGTTGTTGCGTGTACACCGGCGGCGGTGCTGCGCCCGGCGCCGCGGGCGGATAGCCGACCGAGGGCGGCTGCGCTGCTGGTGCGCCATAGCCGCCTGGCGCGCTGCCCGGCGCGCCGTATCGCCCCGGCGCGGCATAGCCGCCCGGTGGACCAAAACTCTCGGGCGTCGAGTACCCGCCCGGCGTTCCAGAGGCCGCGGGTGCGGCGTATCCACCTGGCGCGGCGTACCTACCCGGCTGTTCATAAGTGGGCGGTTGTGAGTAGGTGGGCTGGGGGAAGCCGTTGGCGGGTGGCTGCGTGTACTGGGCCGGCGCCGCGCGGCCGCCGTCGGCCGGCATGGCGCTTCCGATCGGCGCGACCGCGCCGCGGGCGCCTCCCGCCGAGGCATCCGGTCCCGTGCGGCGCATGGGCTGCTGTCCGATGGCCGGGAGTGTCGCCGGCTCGCCATGGCGCGCCGCCGCGGCGGCCGGACCATACGTGTCCGCCGGGCTCTGGCCGCGAATGATCGTCCTACCGTCGCCGTGGATCTCCAGGATCGGTCGCCCGACGATGATCGGTCCGGTCGTCATACCGGGTCGGTCCGGCACCGCGTACACGGTAATGCTCTCGCCGGGCTGCAACTCGTCGTCCCGGCCTGGCTGCGCCGGATCGGGACTTTGCCCGCGGACATTGCCGGACCCGCGGCGCGGCTTCTTGGCGATCTCCTCTTCCTCGTCGTCCTGGCCGGGGCGGGCGAAGACGATCTTTGGCGGCTGTCCCTGCGCCGGATTGTTGGTGAACATGCTCGACCGCTGCAGGCGAACCTCGCTGTCGCGAATCTTTTGGATATTGGCGATGTCGCCCGTGCGGACCGACAGGCGATTGAGCACCGCCGTGCGGCGGGTATGGGGATTGTCGCCCTTGATCTTCACGTCGATCCGGCCGATGCGGTAGCGATCGCCTTCCTCGATCTTGTAAACCAGGTCCAAGTGGCCGAGCTCTTCGTGGAACCGCGGCTGCGACTGCACGTCGGCAAAGATGTATCCGACGGTGCCGTACTTGTCCTGCAGCGAGGACACGTCCTTAGTCATCTTCGCCTGATCGAAGAAGTTGCCTGAGGTCAGCTTCAGGTCCTTGATCAATGCCTCGCTTTGAATCTTGGTGTTGCCGATCACCGAGACGCTGTCCACGACGTACCGCGGTCCTTCGTCGACGACGAACTCGATCGTCAGCCAGTTCTGCTTTTCGTTGTAGATCAGCTCCCGGCCCACGCGGGCGCGGAAGAATCCCAGGCTGCGGTAGTAGTCCGTGAGCCGGTTGACGTCTTCATTGATGCGGTCGTAGTCGACCTCGCCCTTGAAGAGCCATAAGAGCGGCGGCTTCGACTGGACCTGCGTCCGCAGCCGCGCGTCAGTGGCGATAGTGTTCCCCTCGAAGGCCACCTTGCGGACCTTCTGCTTCAGGCCCTCGTTGATCACGAACCGCACGCCACGGTCGCCGGGCTTGTTGCCCTCGATGACCGTCACCGTGGCCTGGGCGTAGGCCTTCGAGTGGTAGTATTCCTCGAGCTTGGTCTTGGCCTCGTCGACGGCCCACGGATCGAGCGCGTCTCCCTTCTTCAAGCCGCTTTTCTTGGCCAGCGTCGATTCGGAGATCGGCGGGGCGTAGCCGTAATACTTGACGTACTGGATGGTCGGCCGCTCGACCACGCGGAAGATGATGATCACGTTGCCGTCGGGCGTTCGCTCGTATTGCGGATCGACGTGGACGAACCAGTGCGTCTTGATGAGCTTCTTGACGTCCTCCTCGACGAGCGTCTTGTTCAAGGGGCGCCCCGGGCGCGTGGAGATGGCCGCCATGATCTTCTGCATGGTGACCGTCTTGTTCCCCTCGACTTTCACGTCCACGACCTGCGGCGCGACGGGCACGTTGGCGGCGGGCCGCGGCGGCGCGAGCGGTTGCGGCGTCGGCCCTGGTGGAGGGCGATAGCCTGAGGGCGCGGCGGGGACCGCGGCGGCTGGTGGAGGCAGGTTTGCCACCTGCGGCGGGCCGCCCGCGCCCCCATATTGCGCGCCTGCGACCGCCGGAAGCGCCCCCAGCGTCGCCAGGCAGAGTGCCAGGCGGCGCACAACGAGGGGCAGGTCGAAGCGGACGCCGGCCATCGGGCGTGTTCCGTGAAGTGTGTTTCAAGTCCGACGAGAAGATGGACCACCCGCGCAGCACCCCGCGCGCGCCGCGACCGCCGCGCAGGAAGCTTGGGGGTTGTCCGGGAAAGGCCGCGTAGAAATACAAGAACGCCCCGCTGGCTACAAGGCGGGTTCGCGCGCGTGCCAGCGGATCGAGAGGTGCGCGCAGGCGTTGCTTGCACGAGTCGTAGTCGTTGGGTACGCTGCGTGCACCGCGCTGGGGGGCTTGGGGGCCTAGGGACTTCTCGATCTCAGATTTGAGATTGTTTGAGATCTCAAAAAGCTCCTAACCCCCAATCCCTAACCCGTCCCTAACCCCGCACCCCTACTCGTCAGAACGGGCGGAATTGCTCGTTGTCGCTGAGATATTCGGCCGTGGGGTCATCGAAGCGGGTGAATTCCTGCTTCCAGTCGACCTTGACGTCGCCGGTGGGGCCGTTGCGCTGCTTGGCGACGATGATGTCGGCCTTGCCCGTCACCCGTTCGCGGTCTTCGTCGCTCGTCATATAGTACTCTTCGCGGTGCACGAAGAGCACCACGTCGGCGTCCTGCTCGATCGCGCCGCTTTCGCGCAGGTGTGACAGCCTTGGACGATTGTCCTTGGACATCTCAGCTTGCCGATTCAACTGGGCCAGGCACAGGACGGGAATCTTCAGCTCGCGCGCCAGCCCCTTCAGACGCCGGGCGATCCGCGCCACTTGTTCCTGCCGCGTGTCCTTCGGGTTGTCCGGCTCGATCAATTGCAGGTAGTCGATCACCACCAGGCTCAACTGCTCGCGCCGCTTGAGCCGGCGGGCCGTGGCGGCAATCTCGGTCATCGTCCGGCTGGGGCTGTCGTCGATGTACAACCTGGCCTGGCTCAATTCCGAGTACGCTTGCACGAGCTTCTGTTGATCGGCGGCCGACGCGAAGCCCTCGCGCAGCTTGCGACCGTTGATGCGACCGTGCGAGCAAAGCAGGCGCTCGCCGAGCTCCAGCCGCGACATTTCCAGGCTGACGAACAGCGCCGGCTGCTTCTGGTCCAAGGCGACATTGGTGGCGATATTGGTTGCCAGCGCCGTTTTGCCCATGCTCGGCCGACCGGCGATAATCACCAATTCCGAGGCGTTGAGGCCCCCGGTGAGCGAGTCGAGCTCCTTGAACCCGGTCTCGACGCAACCGGACAGCCCGCCATGCGTCAGCCGCGCATCGATTCTGGACAGGGCAGCACTGAGCACGTCCTGGGCCGAGGCGATCTCGCCGATGCCTTTTTCTTCCAGGATGCGGAAGACTTTTTCCTCGGCGCTTGAGAGCATTTCGCGGGAGTCGAGCGACTGGTCGTAGGCGTCGCGGAGGATCTCGGTGCTGGCGTGGATCAGGGCCCGCAGCGTGGCCTTGTCGCGGACGATGTTAGCGTAGTAGCAAGCGTTGGCGGCCGTGGGGACGCTTTGGGCCACCTCGGCCAGGTAGAGGCCGCCGCCGATCGTCTCGAAGTCGCCGAGCTGCTTCAACCGCTCGACCAACAGGGTGATATCGACCCGCACGCCGTTTTCGTGCATTGCCAGCAGATGGCCAAAGAGCACCTGGTTGGCGTGCGCGTAGAAATCGCGCGGCCGCACGACAAGGGCGACGTCGTCGCACATGTCGGGATCCAAGAGCAGGCTGCCTAAGACCGCCTTCTCGGCATCCAGATTTTGCGGCGGAAGCCGATCGAGAAGCTCGCTCTTGACACGGGGGCCTGCCGCACGCGATTCCGATTGCGCGATTGCCACTGGCAAGACCCTCCGTGCGGAGAGGTTAGCGGCCAGGCGCCAATGATGAATGACGAATGATGAATGATGAATGCCGGAAAATGCGCCTTCGGCCATTCATCATTCATCATTCATCATTCATCATTTCCCTAATCCCTAACCCCCAATCCCCAACCCCTAACTCTGCGGTTTGGGCGTGGCCGCTTCCTCGTCGCTGACGGTCGGAACGACCCACACTTTCAGCTCGGCCTCGATCTCATGGCCGATGTGGATATTGACGGTGTACAGCCCGAGCTCCTTGAGGGGGCCCTTGAGCCGGACCTGATCGGCGGTGATGTGGAAGTCGCCGCGTTTGAGCGCATTGACGATTTCCACCGCGCCGACCGAGCCATAGAGGTGCCCTTCGTCGTTGGCGTTGGCCTCGATCGTGATGCTCTGGCGTGCCAGCTCATCGGCCAAATTGCGCAGTCCGGCCAGCCGCGCGTTCTGGATCTCCTGCAGCTTGGCGCGGTGCTTTTCGACCATCCGCTTGTGGTGCTCGGTGGCGATCGTCGCCAGGCCCTGTGGCAGCAGGTAGTTCTTGGCGTAGCCCGGCTTCACTTCCACCACGTCCCCTTGCTTGCCGACGTGGTCCACCGACTGAATGAGCAATAGCTCGATCCCCCCGTGCGGCCCGCGCGGCAGGCCGCCGCGTGGCTGACGCTTCTTTTTTGCCTTGGGGGCGGGCTTATTCGTGGTGGTCATGGATCTTCTCTTTCAAGGTCTCTCGTGCGATTGCGAAGGGGCCATGGTAGTCGAATCACCGCGGACCGACCAGAGTACAGGCCGGGGACTTCAGAATCTTGAGATCTCAAGAATCCCTAACTCCCAAACGCTCGAACCCCCAACCCCTATCGCTAAAAGGGAATATCGTCCGCCGGCGGGGCGCCGCCGCCGCTATCCGCGCCGCCGTACACGTCAGCCGGCGGGCCGTATTCGGACTCGTCCGGCGGGGCAGGCGCACCGCGGCCGCGGCCGCCGGGACCTCCTCCACCGCCACCGCCACTGCGCCCGCCGAGCATCTGCATGCGTTCGCCGACGACGCGGAGCTTGGACCGTTTCTGGCCGTCGTTCGATTCCCAGGTGTCGAGCTTCAGCCGCCCCTCGATCAACACCGGCGCGCCCTTCGTCAGGTATTCACTAGCCACTTCGGCGGTGCGGGCCCATAGCGTGACGTCGACGAAGGTGGTTTCCTCGATCCATTCGCCATTGGGGTTCTTGCGCCGGTCGTTTACCGCCAGGCCAATCTCGGTGACCGCGGTGTTATTGGGGGTGT
The DNA here is from genome assembly GCA_016191115.1 of Planctomycetia bacterium. Lineage (GTDB taxonomy): Bacteria > Planctomycetota > Planctomycetia > Pirellulales > JACPPG01 > JACPPG01. The sequence goes on from JACPPG010000048.1 coordinate 9,805, forward strand.
AGCGCAACTCGGGATCGCGCGTCAGATTTCCAACCAAGATCACACGATTGAAGCTCGCCATGGGTCACTCCTCGAGAGTCCGTTACCGGCCATGGTTCCGCCCGCGCCGGCGCAGGATCGACGTGAACAGATGTTCCGAGTGGATGCTATCGCGTGGCCGGGCGGTTGGCAAGCATTTCCGGCCCGCGCCCCCCAGACAGGCCGCGCGATTGGTCTGTTAGCCGGCTTCGGTCGTCTCCTCGACGGCTGCCTCCACGGCGACCTCCGCGGTGGCGACGGCCGCCGGCGCGCGCTGACGGGCCTTGGCGGCCGCGTCGCTGGCGCTGGCCAGGGCGTGGCTCACCAGGGCATCGACGATCCGCGCATCGACCTTCAGCATCAACTCGCGAAGGATGTTGTCGTTGATCCGGCAGTCCCGCCGCATCGCGTCGAGCTTGGTGCTCTCCAGCCGGAAATAGGCCAGCCAGTACGTGCCTTTCCGCTGTCCGCCGATCGCGTAGGCCAGACGGCGCTCCTCCCACAGTCGGCTGGCAAGCACCTTGCCGCCATATTTTTGAACCATCGCGGCGATCTGCCCGGACACGCCGCCTGGATCGCGCGCGTAGCGGTTGGAGTCGAAGATGAACAATCCCTCGTAGACGTTGTCGGCCAAAGCAAGTTCTCCTGGCAAAAATGGACGCTTGTTCCCGGGGCTGCTGAGCCCCATGGATTCTTTGTCGGCAATCGGCCGGGCGCCACGTGGCCGCGGCGGCAAACGGATGCTAATTGTATTTGTTCATGCAAAACGGCATGCCGTGGCGGACCCATGTCTCGACCGCTTCGGCGGCCCGCACCGTCGCCTCTTCCACCAGCGGCGTCTGTTGCCGGCTGAACTTCGCCAGCACGTAGTCGGCGGCGTCCCAACCGTGGGGCACGTCGCCGATGCCGATCCGCAGCCGCGGCACGTCCTCGGTCGACAATACGCGGAGGATATCCGCCAATCCTCTCTGGCCGCCACTCGATCCCTTGGCCCGGAACCGCAGTTTCGCCAGCGGCAGGCTGAAATCGTCGCAAACGACCAATAGTTCCTCGGAATTCAGTTTGTAAAAATCGCGGGCCGCCAGCACACTCGCGCCGGACCGGTTCATGTACGTCCGCGGCCACAACAGGAGCGTCCGCTCGCCATCGAGCGACAGCTCGCTCGTTACGCCGTCGAAGGCGCGTCGGGTGCGATCCTCGCGAGCGCGGCGCGCCAACTCGTCCAGCACCAGGTAGCCGACGTTGTGCCGTGTCCCGACGTACTTGCGGCCGGGGTTGCCCAACCCAACTACCAGTTTCATGCGCCAAAAAAAGCGGCGGCTCGTGCTTCGCTACGCCTCTTCCGCTCCCTCCTCCCCTTCTTCCGCCTTGCGGCCGATGATTTCCGGCTCGGCGCCTTCGGTCGTCGGCGCTTCTTCTTCCTTCTCCTCCACCGGCAACGCGCAGTGCACGATCACCGTTTCAGGATCAGTCAGCAGCTTCACGCCCGACGGCAATTCCACGTCGCGTGCGCGGAGCGATTGATCGAGCCCCAAACCGGTGATCTTCAATTCCAGCTTCTCGGGGATGGCGATGGCGAGGCACTCGATCTCGACCGTGTGCTGGGTCTGATCGATGTGGCCCCCTTCCTTGACGCCGGGGCTCTCACCGCGCAGCGCGATCGCGACCTCGATCTCGACCCGCTCGTCGGCACTGACGCGCGTGAAATCGACGTGCAACACCTCGATGCCGAAGGGATCCCACTGCAACTCGCGGATGAAGGCCTTCTCTTTCACCGCGCCGTCAAGGTCGACGACCCGCGCTCCATGCCGCAGCGCCGCGGCCAACTGGTCGGCGGAAACGGCCAGGCTGAGCGTCTTCTCGCCGTGGCCGTAGAGCACCACCGGGATCGTCCCCTGGCGGCGCATGCGGCGGGCGTTCCGCTTGCCGTGCGTCTTGCGCGGTTCGACCTTTAATGCTTCCGACATGACTCGCTCCTTGCGGACAACCAACCACGGAGACCCGGAGGCACAGAGACGAGACAGTGTCTAATGTCGAAATGTCTAATGTCGAAATCCAAATGTCTAAAAAAGCACGGATGACCGAAGGACGAAACAGCCGAACGAAGGGCTCCCGTTCGTTATTTGAACTTCGGGCTTCTGATTTTCTTTTGACATTCGAGCTTCAATACTCTTCATTCCGCGCGTCTCAGTGTGTCCGCGTCTCCGTGGTGTTCTTTACTTCTGGGAGGGGCCGCCGACCGGTGGCCTTGGGCGAACCAGTTATTTTGCCGGAAATGGGCCGCAATGCAACCCCGGCAACGTCGCAAAACGGCCGCACCGGGACGCCGAGGCAACTTGCGGCGGGATCGTGGGTTCGGCGGTTGTTCGCCGGACCAAAGGGCGGGCAAGATACCCGCCCCCCACCTACCCGAACAGCCGGCTGACCGACTCGTTGCGGTGGATCCGCTTGATGGCCTCGCCCAAGAGGGGCGCTACGGTCAGCACCGAGATCTTCGGCAGGGCCTTGTCGGGCGACAGAGGGATGGTGTCGGTGATGACGACGCCCTCGAGCGGCGCCGCTTGCAGGTTCTCGATCGCCTTGCCGCACAGCACGCCGTGCGTGGCGGCCACGAAAATCCTCTTGGCCCCCGCGTCGCGCAGCTTCACCGCCGCGCCCGAGATGCTGCTGGCGGTGCTGATCAGGTCGTCAAACATCAGGCATACCTTGCCCTCGACGGGGCCGCCGATGATGTTCTCTTGCCGGGTCTTTTCGGCGCTGCTGCGGCGCTTGTCGACGATGGCCAGCCGGCCCCCCAGCCGCTTGACGTGCCCCAGAGCCCGCTTGATGCTCCCTTCGTCGGGGCTGACGACGACGATTTCGTCCTCGCTTAGCCCCATCTTGAGAAAGTAATCGTTGAGCACGGGCGCCGCGTACAGGTGGTCCACCGGAACGTCGAAGAAGCCCTGGATCTGTGCGGCGTGCAGGTCCATCGTCAACACGCGGTCGGCCCCGGCGCGGGTGATGATGTTGGCCACGAGCTTGGCGGTGATGGGCACGCGCCCTTCGTCCTTGCGGTCTTGCCGGGCGTAGCCGTAGTACGGCATCACCGCGGTGACCCGCTCGGCGCTGGCGCGCTTGCAGCTCTCGATCATGATCAAGAGCTCCATCAGGTTCTCGTTCACGGGCGGGCAGGTCGGCTGAATGAGGAATACGTCGCGGCCGCGGACGTCCTCTTCCACCTTGCAGGAAATCTCCCCGTCCGGGAAATTCCCCATTGAGATCGCCCCCATCGGCAGACCGAGATACTCGCAGATGCGTCGGGCCAACGCCGGATTGGCGCGGCCGCTGAAGATCTTCAAGCCGTTCATGATTCGGCATCCGCCATGATGAATGATGACTGAAGAATGATGAACGGGTTGGGGCAATGCGCGTTATTCATCATTCATCATTCCGCATTCATCATTTGTCTTGGGTCCCTTGCCCCTCATCTTACCCTCTCGCCGCCGCCAAGGGCCTCCTCCGCCTGCCGCAATTCTTCCATCGTGTTGACGCCCAGGGCCTCGATCGGCTTGAGCACCGGCAGGGCCAGCACCTGTTTTCCTTCCCGAAGCATCAGGCCAGGGCAATCCGTGATGTAATACTCCCCCTGGGCATTGTCGGGCCGCAGCGTCTCGAGCGCCCCCACGAGCGCCCGGCAGTCGAACACGTAGCAACTCATGTTCACTTCGGTGATCCTCCGCTGCTCGGGGGTGGCGTCCTTCTCCTCGATGATGGCGCGGAAATTGCCCGCATCGTCGCGAAGGATGCGGCCCAGGCCGGCCGGGTTCTCCTTGTGGATGGTGCCGATGACGCACGCCGGGCGGCCGCGGTCGTACTCCGCCAGCAGGGCCTCGACCGATTCCGCCTGCATCAGCGGGGCATCGCCCGTGACGACCGCCACCGGTCCGTCATGGCCGGCCAGCACGTCGCGGCAGACCATCACGGCATGCCCGGTGCCCAGTTGCTTCTCTTGCAAGACAAACGTCAGCCGCTGGCGGCTCGCCAGGGTCTGTTTCACGTCGTCGGCGCGATATCCCACGACCACCACGATCCGCTCGAAGCCCACGCGCTCAAGCGTGTCGAGCACGTAGTCGATCATCGGGCGGCCGCAAAGCTCGATCAGGACCTTCGGCAGCTCGCTCTTCATGCGAGTTCCCTTGCCGGCGGCCAGCACAACGGCAACTTTGCGGCTCATAGGGTTCGGTCGCGGTTGCGCGGGATCGCCACTTGGGATCGGCGGCCCGGCACGGCAGGAAGAGGAAGGAAACTGGATATCAGCACCGCAAAGGCAGGCGGCACACGGACGCCGACCATCCCAACGAGACAATCTTGGCATGAAAGGCGGCGTGGTGCTAGGGAGGCGCCGGTGACCAGGGTGACTCCCGTCGCCAACGACCAGGAGCAAGGTTGCTGTCGGCGTCCGGAGACACCTCCTACAAGGAGTCCCTTCAGCCCACCGCCGCCCATTCCTTGATCGCGCCGTCCGACACCTTCACCAGCGGCTCGTAGCGTGGGTGGCGGGATTCCTTGTACGGGTCGTTCCGCGCGGCGTTGTAGCAGCAGATCAAGGACCACCGCGACTGCTCCGAGCGGTTCTGGTCCGAGCGGTGCAGCAGGTTCGCGTGAAAAAACAGGGCGTCGCCTGGCTCGGCCTCGATGTACACCAGCTCCATCCGTTTTAGCGCCTCGTCGACGCGCTCCATGTCGGCGCCGGTCTGGTCGCCGACCTTGCCGTGATCGATGCGGCCCATGTGGTGCGAGCCGCGGATCACCTGCAGGCAACCGTTGGCGCGCGTGGCCTGGTCCACCGCGATCAGGCAACTGGCCATGAGCGGGAAGAGACAGCCGTTGTGGTACCAGTAGCCGTAGTCCTGGTGCCACTCCCACGCCCCGCCCACCCGCGGCTCCTTGAGCATCATCTTAGTGTGATAGTGGTACACCTCGCCGCCGAGCAGGGCCTCCATCCGATCCACGATCCGCGGCGCGCGGGAGAACATGCTGTACAGGTCGTCGCCCGCGTGGTTCCACAGCGCCAACCGCGTCTCGTTGCCGGCGGCATCCTTGCGGGCGTACGCCCCAGCCGCGAGCGCCGGGTCCCGACGCGCGTAGGAAAGTAGGATGGTCATCTCCTCGACGTCGAAGAGCCGCCGCGCGAACAGGTACCCGTCGCGGTCGAACGCGGCCAACTCGGCGCCGGACAGGACAGCGGACGACATCCGTGGGCTCCTTGGTCGAATGATCGATCACCAATATACCACAGCCCGCGGCGGCGCTTCGAGGCGCCGCTTGCCAAGCCGCGATCGGCCGGGATAATCCGGGCTGGGCGCAAACACATGAGAGTTGCCAAGGCGCAAGGAGCGCAACGATGAAGGCCGCATTCATCCGCAAGCAGGGGCCGCCGGACGTGATCGAGTACGGCGAAGTGCCGACTCCCGAGGCGGGACCGGGTCAGGCGCTCGTGCGTGTGAAGGCGGTGTCGGTCAACCCGATCGACACGTACATCCGCGGCGGCATGATCAAGGCCGCGCTGCCGAACCCGTACGTCATTGGGTCAGACCTGGCGGGCGTCGTCGAGCGGTGCGGCAGCGGCGTCACTGGCCTCAAACCGGGGACGCGCGTGTGGGGCGCCAACCAGGGGCGCGAAGGGCGGCAGGGGACGTTCGCCGAGTACATCGCCGTGGACGAGCAATGGCTCTACACCACGCCCGAAGGCGTCGCCGACCAACAGGCGGCGGCCGTGGCGCTGGTGGGGATCACAGCGCACATCGGACTCTTTCAGAAGGCTCGGCTGCAAGTCGGCGAACTGGTCTTCGTCAATGGCGGCACCGGCGGCGTCGGCTCGGCCGTCTTGCAGATGGCCAAGGCTGCCGGCGCGCGCGTCATCACAACGGCCGGCAGCGACGAGAAGGTCGCCGCTTGCCGAGCGGCCGGCGCCGACCTTGCACTCAACTACAACACGGCCGACGTCGACGCCGAGATCCGCCGCTTTGCCCCGTCGGGTGTGAACGTGTGGTGGGAGACGCTGCGCGAGCCCAACTTCGACCGCACCATCGGCCTATTGGCTCCGCGCGGGCGGATGATCCTCATGGCCGGCCGCGACGCCCGGCCCGTCTTTCCCGTCGGTCCGTTCTACGTGAAGGATTGCGCGCTACTGGGCTTTGCCATGTTCAACTCCTCACCGGCCGAACAGCGGGCCTGCGCCATGGACATCAACCGCTGGCTAGCCGACGGGAAGCTGAAGCCGCGCGTGGACCGCGTGATGAAGCTCGCCGAGGCCGCCGCAGCCCACCGGCTGCAAGAAGAAAACACGCTGCACCGGGTGGGCACGCTGGCCGGCAAGATCGTGCTCGTGCCGTAGGGTGCTCTGCGAGCACCGGGCTTCGCACCACGTGCCGAATCGCCGCGTGGCCGCGGCGGCTAACAGGCAGCCGGCGGCCCGCTATTTCCGCTTCACGCGGACGCGCACTTTGTACTCGCCGGGGAACTGCTGGTTCGCATAGTCACCTTGCATGGCCACGGCCAGTTGCAAAACGCCCGAGCGGTCGGCGGTCAGATTGAGCTTGGTGCCGATGCGGAAGACGGGGCCACTGGTGCCGATCTTGCCCACCAGCGTTCCCCCGGAAATCTTGTTCTGCACGTACCAGCCGAAATTGGGCGCTCCTTCGGGCGTGGAGACGGCCTGGTTACCCCAGGGGGTCATCTGGATCGTGCCGTCGGCGGCAAACGTGATCTTGTCGCCGCGCACGACGCGGATGCCGGTGTCCTTCAACCCGCGGTGGATGATGTGATTGCCCTCCACGGCGATCGTCTTTTGCAGGTCCTCCTTCTCGGCCACGTCGCGCTGGATGCGACGGATGTCGCTGAGTTTGACGTTCAACGGTCCGTAGCGGCTGACGATCTCGAACTCCTGCTGGACGACCTTGCCGACGACCGTGAATTCGTTCGTCTCGACCGTATCGCGGTCGATCATTCGCGGGACGCCGGAGGCTTCCTGCTCGGCGGCGTCCTCCTCAATCTGGTCGAACTCCTCGAGGATCGCCTTCACCCGGGATTTTCGCTCGGTGTCGGCGTCGTTAGCGGCGCGGTCCAATTGCAACCGGATCGACGGGCCCATCTCGACGAGGGCTTTCTGCGCGGCCTCCCGCTCGCCAAAGACCGGCGAGCCCAGTTTCTCGATCAATTCGCCGATGTTCTGCTCGACCTTGGGATGGCTCCCCAAACCGGGCGTCATGCTCTTGATCGACGCCACGGGGATGGCCAGCTTGCCGAACGACGTGTCGACGGCGATCTCGGCCGTGGCCAGTCGGCCGGTGATCTGCGAGCCATCCATCAAGTGGATCCGCAGCGCATCGGGATCAGCCGGCGGTGGCTTGGCGTCTTCGGCGGCGGCCGGCGGCGGATCGTCGGCGGCACGCGCCGGGCCCATGCCCCACGCGCACAGGGCGACTCCGAGCACCAATAGACAGGCGAGCGGCCTCGGCGTGTGATTCATGCGAACTCCCCCGTTGCTTCTGGGGGCCCCTTGGCTGTTCCCTTTGGTAGCGCGAGCACCGTCTTTTGTTCCCTGCCGGGCGCGCGGCCGCGGCGGCATCCGCTAGCCAGTCTGTCATTGTGGCCCAACATGAGGCGCAAATCCAGTGTCGTATAGTAAGCAGCAGGGCCGTTCACAGATTCAAGCTTGCCGGCGGCGCACCGGCGGGAAGTGGGACAGGCACCGAGACGAAACGTTGGTCTGAAAGGGCTTGCGCTGTTTATGCTCGGAGCCAGTCCCATTTTCCCGCCTCGCCATTTTGAAAAACAGGTAACTCTTTAGCCGTGTGGAGTCGTTTTTTCTGGGAGTGCGGGTAGTTGGCCGGTGGCGAGGTAGGTCGCCAGGGCTTGGGTGATGGTTTGGATCGGATCGAGTCCGCGTTGTTTCAAGGTGCGATAGATGGTCATCA
>JACPPG010000017.1 GCA_016191115.1 Planctomycetia bacterium
GCCTTGCGATAAGGCGGGATCATACCCGAAGGCGTCGAGGGGGCCGCCTGATTCCGCAAGCCCGCCTGTTCGGCCAATTGCTTGGCCAACGCCAGCAGGGCAAACACGACGGCTTCCTTGCCCTGCGCAAAGATGGCCTCCGCCTGTTCGGCGGTCAGCCGCGGTCCCAAATCCGGCAACGTAGCGACAGACATGCGTTCGGCATCCATGCCACTGATCAATGCCCATCGTCATAAAACACCAGCCCAATTTCACCAAGATCAACTTCACACAGCTAAAGAGTTACGGAGATATGAAATCTGAAATCCTCGATTTGAGATGATGCTGATTTGAGATGATTCTGGGATCGCTTCGCCGCAAATTCCCTAACCCCCAACACCCGATCCACAAACCGCTCATGCGCATCATTCCCGTCGTCGACTTGATGGGTGGCGTTGTCGTGCGGGGGATCGCGGGGCGGCGCAGCGAGTATCGACCGATCCTGAGTCGGCTGTGCCCCTCGGCGGTCCCGGCGGAGGTCGCCCGGGCGCTTGCTGAAACTTTTGATCTGCCGGAGCTGTATGTCGCAGATCTCGATGCGATCGCCGGCGGTCAGCCGGCGTGGCGCGTCTATGAAGAGCTGGCCGCGTGCGGCGCGCAATTGCTCGTCGATGCCGGCTGCGCGAACGTCGGCCGTGCGCGGGCGATGAGCGACTTCCAGCCCTGTGGGCAGCCGCTTTCGGGCGTGATCGCCGGGCTGGAGAGTATCCCTTCGCCCGAAGCGCTGGCCGTGATGGTCGCCGCGGTTGGTCGCGAGCGACTCGTTTTCAGCCTCGACCTGAAGGATGGACGACCGCTCGCGGCCGCCGGCGCGTGGCGCGATTGCCGAGCGGACGAGATTGCCCAGGGAGCCTACGATACAGGTATCCGTCGGATGATCGTCCTGGACCTGGCGGACGTGGGCACGGGTGGCGGCGTCGGCCCGTTGGAACTCTGTCGGCGGCTGCGTGACAGGCTACCGGACTGCGAGCTGGTGGCCGGGGGTGGCATTCGCGGCCGTGCCGATCTCGAAGCGCTCGCCGCCGCCGGCTGCGACGCGGCGCTCGTTGCCTCGGCCCTGCACGATGGGCGATTGACGCCGCAAGACATTGCCGCGCTTACAAGCGTTGCAGGACCTCCGGGATAAACCCGGAGGCTCGCTGCCGCGATTGAAGCGGACTTGCCGACCTCTATCTACGGCCATTTCGGCGGACGTTTTTCCAGAAACGCCGCCAGGCCCTCGGCCGCGGCCTCGGTCGTGCGCGACGTGGCGCTGACGGCCGCCCCGGCGACGAGCATCGTCGAAAGCTGCTCGCCGATCGTCTCGTTCAGCATGCGCTTCGTGAGCGAGAGTGCCTCGGGCGCGCAGTGGGCGCACTCGGCGGCCGTGTCGGTGGCCTGCGGCCAGAGATGGTCGGCGTCGACCAGTCGGTGGAACACGCCGATGCGAAAGGCCTCCTGGGCGTCGATCAGGCCGCCGGTCAAGAGCAACCGCGCCGCGTGCCCCGCCCCGATGCGAAAGACCAATAGCGGCGCGACCAGCCCGGCCACGATGCCGCGACGGGCCTCGGGGAAGCCGAACTGCGCGTTATTCGCTGCGAGAACAATGTCGCACGCAAGCGCGAGCCCCGCTCCGCCCGCCACGGCCGGCCCGTTCACCGCGGCGATCAATGGCTTCGGAAAGCGCAGCATGGACTCCAAGAGATCGAGATACTGCACGGAATCCTCGTGCCACTGCGCACGGGGATCATCCATCTTGGTCGTGGCGTGCATCTCGTCCAGGTCCATGCCGGCGCAAAACGCGGATCCCGCGCCCGTCAACACCACGGCACGCACGCGCCGCTCCAGGTGCAAATCGCCGATGGCTTCGACCAGCGACCGCATCAGCTCGCGCGACAGCGCATTGCGCCGCTCGGGCCGATTGAGAATGATCGTGCCCGTGTGCTCGTGAACGTTGATTCGCACGAGTGGCTGGGTCATGTTCGCACGCAAATGCGCCGAAGGGACTCACCACGGAGGAGAAGAATGTCGAATATCTAAATTCAAATGTCTAAAGAAATCCGAAGTCCGAAGGTCGAATGACGAAACCGAGACTCTGCTTCGGCCATTTCGTCATTCGGTCATTCGTGCTTCTTTAGACATTTGAATTTAGATATTCGACATTCTTCTCCGTGCTTCCGTGTCTCCGTGGTGAGTCTGCTGTTTACACCTGATAGACGCCCACGCGGAACGGTTCGTCGCTGGCATGGCGGGTGGCGATTTCCAGCGCCGTCACGAGCTCGTCGCGGGTCTGTGCCGGGTCGATGATCCGATCGACCCAGCCGCGGGCCGCGCCGTAGCGGGCGTCCATCTGCCGATCGTAGTCTCCCTTCACCTTGTCGCGCAGCAGGGCCAGCTCCTCGGCGTCGACGGCGTGCCCCTGCCGTTCGTAGCTTTTTACCATCACGTCCAGAAGCGTGGCGGTGGCCTGCTCGCCCCCCATCACGGCGCAGCGCGATGAAGGCCAGGCGAAGATCAGCCGCGGGTCGAACGCCTTGCCGCACATGGCGTAGTTGCCGGCTCCGTACGAGCCGCCGACCAACACCGTGAGCTTCGGCACGCGGCTATTGGCGATGGCGTTCACCAGCTTGGCGCCGGCCTTGATGATCCCCTCGCGTTCGCTGTCGCGGCCGACCATGAATCCGTTGACGTCCTGAAAAAACAGGATGGGCAGCCAATCCTGGTTGCAATTCATTACGAACCGCGCGGCCTTGTCCGCGCTGTCGACATAGAGCACGCCGCCGAATTGGATCGGTCCGTCGGCCGGCCGCACCTGGTGATGCTGGTTGGCGACGATGCCCACGGGAAATCCACCCAGCCGCGCGGTCCCGCAGACGAGCGTCTGGCCGTACTCGGCCTTGTACTCGTCGAACGTATCGGCATCGACGATGCACGACAGCACATCACGGACCTCATAGTCGCGGCGGGAGTTCGGGCTTACCAAATCGTAGATGTCCTCCGGCCGCCGCGCAGGGGGAAGCGCTTCGTACCGCGTGAACGGCGCGGGCGGAACGGCGGCGTCCGGCCCCACCGCGGACACCAACCGCCGCAACCGCGCCAGGCACGTCGGGTCGTCGGGGTCGCGATAGTCGATCGTGCCGCTGACTTGCGCGTGCATCTTGGCGCCCCCCAGCTCCTCGCTATCCACCGCCTGGCCGATCGCGCTTTTCACCAGCGCCGGCCCGGCCAGATACAAGCCCGATCCTTCAGTCATTAGGAGCTTGTCGCACAAGACGGGCAGATATCCGCCGCCGGCCACGCAATTCCCCATGATGGCTGATATCTGGGCCAACCCGGCCGCGGACATGACGGCGTTATTGCGGAAGATACGGCCGAAATCATCCTCGTCCGGAAAGACGTCTTCCTGCAGCGGCAAGAACACGCCGGCCGAGTCGACCAGGTACACAAGCGGCAGCCGGTTCTGAAAAGCGATCCGCTGGCAGCGGAGCACTTTCTTGGTGGTCGCGGGAAAGAACGCGCCGGCTTTGACCGTGGCGTCGTTGGCAATGATCATGTGCCGCCGGCCTTCGATCGTGCCGACACCGCACACCACGCCAGCCGCCGGGGCGCCACCCCACTCGGCGTACATCTCCCACGCCGTCCACAGGCCAATCTCGAAGAAGTGGCTGCCCGCGTCGATCAACTGCGCGATCCGCTCGCGGGCGGTCAGCCGCCCCTTGGCGTGCTGTCGCTCGATGGCCTTGCGGCCTCCGCCCACCGCGATTTGGGCCTCTTGGGCGCGATTCTCCGCCGCAAGCTCAGCGAGGGATTGCGTCGGGACGGTGGTCGTGGGGGGCATTGGCAGGCGCGAGCGCGGGCTGTCGTGAAACGGTTCGAGTGCATCATAGCAGCCACGCTCTTTGGCTGGCGACGGGGCCGGCATATCTACGATGCCGCACTAACCGGGCCACGACGCGCTTGCGAACAATCGCTTCAACCCGAAGCCGGGCAAAGTGACGCACGCAGAGTGTCCACGTTCCCAAAAGGCAACCGTCCGGCCGCGTGGATTGTTGACGTGGCTCACCATAGGCGGGCTCACATGGCCACCAATCGCGTCCGTATGTTGGTACGTTACTCACGTCGCCGTAAGGAGTTGCGCTTGTTCACCCGACCCCTCTCTACGGCTTTGGCATATGGCGTGCTTTCTACCCGACCATCACGTCACTTCGTCCGTCGCGACATTCGCCGCCGCCACCGACTTTCACTCGAAGGAACGCACCTTGCGCAAGCCGAGCCGGAAAGCTACGATTCGCCGCCGCCCCTCGACGAAGCCCGTCGCCACGCGGCGCCCCGGCCGCGCGCCGGCCGAACGGCAGCGCCCCGAGCGCGCCGCGGCCCCGGTTGGCCGCGATGATCCGGTGGCCCTTGAGCCGGAGATCGAAGCGGATGACGAGTTTGATCCCACGGCCGAATCGGACGCGGCCGACGAATCGACGGACGTCGAAAGCGGGTCGGAAGACCGCATCGACGACCCGGTCAGAATCTATCTGATGCAGATGGGAGAGATTCCGCTTTTGACGCGCGAGCAGGAAGTGGCGGCCGCGAAGCAGATCGAGTTCACCCGCACGCGGTTCCGCGACAACATGCTGGCCAGCGACTTCGTGCTGCAAGGCGCTGTGACGCTTTTGAAGAAGGTTCGCGACGGCGAGCTGCGGCTCGACCGGACCGTCGAGGTGTCGGTCACCGACGCCGCCGAGAAGAAGCAGATCATCTCGCTGTTGACTCCCAACCTGGCCACGCTCGATCACCTGCTGCGGCAGAACGTTCGCGACTTCCGCATCGCCATCTCCAAGAGCCGGCCGATGCACGAGCGGCGCGCTGCCTGGCGGCGGCTGGTCGGCCGGCGCCGCAAGGCGGTGCGGCTGGTCGAGGAGCTGGATCTGCGCACGCAGCGCCTGCAGCCGCTGTTGGACAGCCTGACAGAAATCTCCAAGCGCATGAATGCGCTCGTCGAGCAGATTGCCGAGCTGCGCGGCGTTCCCGACTCGCAAGCCCAAATTCAGAAGCTGCGTGGCGAGCTGCACTACCTGATGCGGATCACGCTCGACAGCCCGGCCACGCTCGGCCGCCGCATCCGGCAAACCGAAGACTACCAGGAGCGCTACGACGCGGCCAAGCGAGTCCTCTCGGCCGGCAACCTGCGCTTGGTCGTCTCCATCGCCAAGCGCTACCGCAACCGCGGCCTCAGCTTCTTGGACCTGATCCAGGAAGGCAACACGGGCCTGATGCGGGCCGTGGACAAATTCGAGCACGCCCGCGGATACAAGTTCTCGACCTATGCCACGTGGTGGATTCGCCAGGCGATCACCCGCGCGATCGCCGACCAGAGCCGAACGATCCGCATGCCGGTGCACATGATCGAGACGATGAGTCGCGTGCGGATCGTGGCCCGCGAGCTGTTCCAGACGACCGGCCGCGACCCGAGTGTGGAAGAGGTGGCGGCGGCGGCGAAGCTGTCGATCGAAGAGGCGGCCTGCGTGATGAAGATGACGCGGCACCCGCTGTCGCTCGACCAGCCGGTAGGGGACCACGACGATAGCTTCTTCGGCGAGTTTGTCGAGGACCATCGCAACGACGATCCGCTGGCCGGCATAAGCCAGGACATGCTCAAGAAGCGGATTGCCGAGGTGCTGGACGAACTGAACTACCGCGAGCGCGAGATCCTGCGGCTCCGCTACGGCCTGGCCGACGGGTACTCGTACACGCTCGAGGAGGTCGGGCAGATCTTTTCGGTGACCCGCGAGCGCGTCCGCCAGATCGAGGCCAAGGCGGTCCGCAAACTACAGCACCCGACGCGCTCGCAAGCCCTCGGCGGCTTCATCGACGAAGCGGAAATCGCGTGATGGGGGGGCAGGCATCCTGCCCGCCTTCGGATACTAATGATGAATGAGGAATGCGGAATGATGCATGGGCAATCAGCCCCAGCACCCGCGCTCTTCCCATTCATCATTCATCATTTCGCATTCATCATTCGCGAAGGCGGGCAGGATGCCCGCCCCCCCCCGCGTTACTTCGGCTGCGTGGTCAGTGGGAAGCTGTCGGTGCGGAATGGCGAGGCGGGCAGGCCGGCGCCGTTCCAGAGGTTCACCACCGGGTAATTCGCCCAGCCGAAGCGGACCGCGACCGGCTTCTCGACCTCGGGGCTGTCGACCACGATCTTGTCCCCCTGGATCTCGGCCTTGGCGTTGACGAACTTTTGGTCCTCGCCGGCAATCGTGAAGCCCTTGAGCGGTCCATCCTTGGCCACCAGGCCGCCGCTGGTGTGCTTGAAGCTGAGCACGATCCGCTTGCCGTCGATTTGCTGCTGGTAAAACTCAGGGCCGGAATGCTCGACTTTTTCCCCGTGCGCGATGGCGCGGGCGGCCAGGGCCAGCCGGGCGCCCACCGGCGCCTTCTTCTTCGGATGGATGTCGGCCTCCTCGCCCACGTCGGTGATCACGGCCATGCCGACGTGTGGCAACGTTTGCGTCGCGAGCAATTGCGCTTCGCGCAGCTCGGCCCAGTTGCTGTCCATCGGCTCTTCCTGGATCTTCAAGTAGGGGGCAAGCTGCACGAGCAGGAACGGAAAGTCGCCTTGGCGCCAGTGGGCCCGCCAGTCCTTGATCATTGCCGGAAAGAGCGTGCGATACTCGTAAGCCTTGCCCGCGTTTGATTCGCCCTGATACCAAATCGCGCCGCGGATGGCATACGGCAGGAGCGGATGGATCATGGCGTTGTAAAGGCCGCCTGGGCTGTTCGGCTTGTCGGTGGCGGGAGTGGCGGCGATCGCGGCCAACGACGGCTCGGCGGCCAGGCCCTCGTGGCTGGTCCAGGCCTCGGCCGGCGTGCCGCCGTAGTTGGTGCTGATCATGCCCACGGGCACCTTGAGCTGCTGCTGGAGGTCGCGGCCGAAGAAGTAGGCCACGGCCGAAAAATCGCCGACGGTCGCCGGCCCGCATTCTTGCCACGAGGCCTCGACGGTCGCTTGCGGTTCGGGCGTGGCGCGGCGCGGAATGGTGATCAGGTGAATCTGCGGATTGGCCGATTCGGCGATGGTCTTTTCGGGATCGGCGCTCGCCTTGACCGACCATTGCATGTTCGACTGTCCGCTGGCGATCCACACTTCGCCGACGAGAATGCCAGTCAATTTGACGGTGTTGCCTCCGGCGATCGTCATGTCGAAAGGCCCGCCGGGCTTGAGCGGCGCAAGGTCGACGCGCCAGCGGCCGTCCTTGGCCGTGGTCGAGAGCTCTTGATTCTGGAATTGCACGGTAACCTTCTCTCCGTCGGCCGCCATGCCCCACACCGGCACTTTCATCCCTTGTTGCAGGACGGCGCCGTTGGAGAACAATGCGTGGGGCTGCACGCCCGTTGCCGGGCGAATCGCCACCAGAGCGCAGACACTGAAAATCGCAAACCGGCAAAGCGAGCGACGCGTGTTCATGGAGAGCTCCGGGAAGATTGAAACGGTGGGAAGCACAGTTTAGCCGCCGCGGCCACGCGGCGCGGGCGGCGAGTCGGTCCGGGGGGATGCGACGTAGTATAGACACCCGCGCCGCGAAACTCACGCATTTCAAGAAGCGAAACAGGGCCATTCTGTTTTTCAAAATGGCGAGGCGGGAAAATGGGACTGGCTCCGAGCATAAACAGCGCAAGTCCTTTCAGACCAACGTTGCGTCTCGGTGCCTGTCCACTTTCCCGCCGGTGCGCCGCCGGCAAGCTTGAATGCCGGGCCGCGCACCCTTCTCGATGCGGAACCAAATGGCCGACGACCCCCAGGAACTACGAGGCACGCTGGCCAGGCTGCACGAGCAGCTTCGCGCCGCGCCGGATATCAGTGGCGAAACCCGGGAGATGCTCGCGGGCGTGGTGAACGATATCCACGCGCTACTGGCCAAAGCGGGGCCGGCAGGCGGAATTGCCGGACCAGGGCAGCCGCCGGGAGAATCGATCGTCGCGCGGCTCTCGACCGCCGAGCGACAATTCGAGGCGACGCACCCCACGCTGGCCGGCATCGTCGGCAGTATCATCGACGCGCTAGGCCGGATGGGGATCTGAGCCGCGCCAAAGACCTACGGGGTAAACCCGTAGGCTCGCGTTACCGCGCTACTTCGTGGCGCGTTGGGCCGCGGCCCTTTGCGGTGTGGCCCGTTTGGCCGGCTTCTTCTTCGCGCTTACGGGGGCGGTCAACGGCTTGGCCAGCGTGATCGCGATCTCTTGACCCAGCACCTGGCCTGGCTGCTGCCCAAAAGGCGGCCGGGCCATCTGGCCCTTCACGGTCACCTCGTCGCCGGTCCGCGCCAGCGAGTAATCGTCGACCTCGATCTTGATTTCCGCGCCCTCGGGCAACAGAACTTTCATCGGCTTGCTGCGCTCCACAACGACTTGCAGCTCATTGTCCTTAACCTGCTTGATCGTCCCGACCACGGTGTACAAGCCGGGCTCATCCTTGGCCTTGCGTTTCGCGGGCTGTTCCTCCCCTTCGACGCCCGGTTCGGTGTCCGCGTGGATGCCCGGCTCAGCCGTCGGCGAAGGCGTCACGATGCACAACTCGGAAATCTCCGGCTGAGCGAGCGCGCCCTTGCGATCGAGCTGCGCGCTGAAACGGACCAAAACGCCGGGCTGCAGGCAGCTCTGCTCGGCCTTGCCGGTACACTGCACGGCCGTGTGTCGGGGGTCGATCTTGACGACGAATGGCTGCCTATCACACGTCAGCGCAATGATGCCCTGGCCGACGTTAGCAACGGTGCCTTTCAAGTCCACGGGCGTCAAGACAACGGTTTCGTCCTGCCCTCCACCGTATTGGGCTGAAACGTGATTAGGTAAGAGGGCTGCGGCGAGAGCCGCGGCCGCGGCGAGCGTGGTTCGCTTCATGGTTCCGTGCCTCACTTGCCCCCAAAGAAGTCTCGTGTCCCGTGGCGACGCGCGTGCTGTCCCGTCCACGCTCTACCATATCTGTTTGGCAGTCATCCGCCAACTGTTTCTTGGCTAAGCAATGGGGCGCGGCGTCGCGGCAGGCTGGAAGCTCGGCCGCGGACCAGCTCATCCGCCAGACGGGCGCGGTTGTCAGCGCAGCGCTCGCCAGTAACAATGCCTTGCGAGCGCTGAATTCCCCTGTGTCCCCGGTCCCCAACCAGGCTTTTTGATGAGCATCGAGGAAGGCCCGATCACGGTGCCCAGGTTCGTCGCCCGGAAGGCGGCTGGTCAAAAGATCAGCATGCTCACGGCCTACGACCACACCATGGCCGCGATTCTGGATAACGCGGGGGTCGACGGCATCCTGGTCGGCGACAGCCTGTCGATGGTCGTGCAAGGGCACGCCAACACGCTGCCCGTGACACTCGACCAGATGATCTACCATGCTGAGATGGTGGGGCGGGCCGTGAGGCGCGCCTTGGTCGTGGTCGACATGCCGTTTCCCACCTGCCACCTGGGGACGTGCAAGGCCGTGGAATCCGCCGGCCGCATCCTCAAGGAGACGCGCTGCCAGGCCGTCAAGCTGGAGGGAGGCGCCGAGCAGGCCGACACCATCTCTGCCCTGGTCGCCGCGGGCATCCCCGTGATGGCGCACTGCGGGTTGCGCCCGCAAAGCGTACACGTGCTGGGCGGCTACAAAGTGCAGCGCGAGGAAGCGCGCCTTCTGGCCGACGCCAAGGCGGCCGAACAAGCCGGCGCGTTCGCCATCGTGCTGGAGTGCATACCCGCCGGCATCGCCGCGCGCATTACCGCGGTGCTGTCGATTCCAACGATCGGCATCGGCGCCGGGCCGGGCTGCGATGGCCAGGTGCTGGTGACCAACGACTTGCTGGGGATCACGAGCGGCTACGTGCCGCGGTTCGTGAAGGCGTACGCCAACCTAAGCGCAACCATCCGCGAAGCGGTCGCCGCATATCGCCAGGACGTTCAGAGCGGGACCTTCCCCGGCGACGAGCATGTGTTCAAGTGACTTGGGCTAGGGTTCCTAAGATTGCGGCAGCGGCAGACACTGACCTCCTCTCAAACGGCGTATCCCGATGCCGAATCGACTCGCCGGCGAAACGAGCCCCTATCTGTTGCAACACGCCGGGAACCCGGTGGACTGGCACCCGTGGGGGGCGGAGGCGATGGAGCGCGCACGGCGCGAGGATCGACCGATCTTTCTGTCGATCGGCTACTCGGCGTGCCATTGGTGTCACGTGATGGAGCACGAGAGCTTCGAGGACCAGGGCATCGCCCGGCAGTTGAACGAGAGCTTCGTGTCGATCAAGGTCGACCGCGAGGAACGGCCTGACCTCGATCAGGTCTATATGAACGCGGTACAGATGATGACCGGCCGTGGCGGCTGGCCGATGTCCGTGTTCCTCACCACCGACTTGAAGCCATTCTACGGCGGGACGTACTGGCCGCCGCAGGCGCGGATGGGCATGCCTGGCTTCGATCAAGTGCTCTCGGCGGTCGCCGACGCGTGGAAGAACCGTCGCGCGGAAGTGCTCGAGCAGGCCGAGCACTTGACCGGCCGGCTCGTTGAACTTGGCCAGCTTGCCAACAGCGACAAGCCGCTCGACGGGCAGCCCTTGGCGGCGGCGCAGACAGTGCTCGAGCGGATCTTCGACTATCAGCATGGCGGCTTCGGCGGCGCTCCGAAGTTCCCTCACCCGCTCGACCTGCGCGTCCTTTTGCGGCTTTGGCGGCGAAGCGGCCGGGCCGAGACGCTCGACATGGTCCGCCTGACGCTCGACAAAATGGCGGCCGGCGGGATTTACGACCACCTCGGCGGCGGCTTTCACCGCTACTCGGTCGACGAGCGGTGGCTGGCGCCGCATTTTGAAAAGATGCTCTACGACAACGCGCTTTTGGCCACCTGCTATCTAGAGGCGTTTCAAGCGACCGGCGAACCGCGGTACGCACAAACGGTGCGTGAAACGCTGGACTACCTTTTGCGCGAGATGACCGATTCGGAAGGGGGCATCCACGGCACCCAGGATGCCGATAGCGAAGGGGAAGAGGGAAAGTTCTACGTCTGGACCCCGTCGGAAGTCGAGGCGCTGTTGGGCGCCGATCGCGCCCGCACCTTCTGCTATGTCTACGATGTGAGTGACGTGGGCAACTTCGAAGGCAAAAACATCCTCAATCAGCCCAAGACGCTCGACCAGTGCGCCCAGATCTTACGTCGCGAGCCTGGCGAGCTAGCGGCCGAGTTGGCCGAGGACCGCCGGAAGCTGCTGGCGGCGCGGACCTCGCGCGTTGCGCCGGGGTTAGACGACAAGGTGCTGGTGAGCTGGAACGGACTGGCGATCGCCGCGTTGGCGCAGGCGGGCGGCGTGCTCCGCGAGCCAAGGTACGTCGCGCAGGCCGCCAAGGCCGCCAGGTTCATCCTCGTCCGAATGCGGACGCCCGATGGCCGCTTGCTGCACTCGTATCGGGCCGGGCAGGCGCGGTTCGACGCCTATCTGGACGATTACGCCTGCCTGGCCGACGCCTTGGTGACGCTGTACGAGGCGGAGTTCGACGAATCGTGGATCGATGAAGCCATAGCGCTCGCCGACGCGATTCTCGCACGGTTCGCCGACGCGCACGCGGGCGGGTTCTTCTACACCGCCCACGACCACGAAGCGCTTATCGCGCGGCCCAAGGACCTGCAAGACAGCTCCCTTCCCAGCGGCACGGCGATGGCCGTGACCGTACTCCTGCGGTTGGGGAAGTTGTGCGGAAGGACGGACTACCTGGAGGCGGCCGAGCGAACGCTCCGCGCTCTTGTCGACTTGATGCAGGAGCATCCGACCTCGGCGGGCCAGATGCTGTTAGCGCTTGATTTCTACCAGGGCCCTACACCGGAGCTGGTGCTTGTCGGCGGCGACGACCGCCAGGCCGAGCAGTCGGTTGTGGATGCTTTGCGCGCGAAGTTTTGGCCTAACAAGGTCGTCGCCCTGCGGCCTGCGCGAGGGGCCTCGCGGGCACTAGCGGGCACCTTCGCCGGTAAGCACGTAGCTGGGCCAGGCCCAACCCTTTTCGAGTGCGCGAATTTCGCGTGCCGCGAGCCGGTCAACGGGCCGGCCGAAATCGCCGCGCGGTGGGACGGCGCGTAGCTTGCGCCGTGCCCACGGAAATGCCCCCTCTAGCGAAGGGGGGCCGCTGCGTCAGTGCGAGCTTGCTCATCTCCGGGTTTTATTGCAATCCGCCATCGCGCGAGGCTCGTACTCGCTGCGGGCTCGTCGGCGCGCTCTTTTCCGGGCGGGCGAGTGTCGCGGAAAATCCGAAAAAAAGTGTCGCCAAGCCGACAGCCATCTGGTACTATCTGGGTTTGTGGACGGGGGTCATGTCGGGCGCCGCGTCGCGCCGAGGTGCTGTTTCACTCTGCGGAAGGACATCACAATGCGAATTTTTGGTGGAATGCTGCGCATGGCGGCTGTTGCCGCGCTGTTCGGGGGGCTATATGTCAGCACGGTGGAGGCGGCGCCTCCATCGACGATCGACTGGTTGATCCAGCCGAGCCAGTCATCGC
The DNA here is from genome assembly GCA_016191115.1 of Planctomycetia bacterium. Taxonomy (GTDB): domain Bacteria; phylum Planctomycetota; class Planctomycetia; order Pirellulales; family JACPPG01; genus JACPPG01. The sequence goes on from JACPPG010000017.1 coordinate 12,518, forward strand.
TTACCTACGGCGGCATAATTGGAACCACGACATACGACGCCAACGGCAATCTCATCGTAGACGGAAACGGCAACCCGGTCACGACGGAACTGTATCAGGTGGTTGCCCAAAATGATGCCGGCACGTCTTTCCCCGTCAATTCCTTGGTGACCACTTTTAATGGGCGATTTGCATCGACGGGCAATACGTTCCTATCCTCGCTCAACCTCGGTGCCCGTCCCGCCTCAAACACTCCCCACGCCAGCCTGCCGACGCATGTCGTCAACAGCGGCAATTGGCTTCCCAACGCGCTCGATGGCGGTGGCACTGCTGGTACGTACGGGACTCCCTCGCCGGCAGCAGCGGGCTTCAAGTTCGTCCCGGCCGCCAGCGGCGCCGGCAACGCCAAGGCCGATGGCGGTCGCGGGGCGTTTTACGGGCAAGATGCGCAGATCAGCTCTAACAACAACTCGACGCCGGTTACGGTCAGCGCCGACTTCAGCAGCGCCACCTTCAGCCCATTGTTCATCAATGAAACGGGCGTTTTTGGCCTGTCGTTGAACTACAATGGGACTGATTTCCAGATTGATCCCCCGATTGCGCTGGACCCGGACACCTTCCAGAGCCTTTTTGGGCTGGCGACTCTGTCGGCCTCCAGCGACTTCGCGTCGTCCGGCTTCTATACCCGCAGTGGACCTGACTACATCATGCACGTGCAGTTTGGAGCGCATCTACTGGCAATCGACTTCATTGGCCCGAATACCCCGCCAACGGTTGGATGGGGGTCGGACTTCCTGCTTACCGTCAATTCGGTAGCGAAGGCCAACCTACGGGCAGGCGACAATAACTTTGACGGCATCGTGGACGTTAGCGACATCCAGGTCATCGCCGCGAATTATCTGGGGACAGGCGCGTTCCGGCCTGGTAACGCCAACGGCGACGGGATCGTCGATGTCAGCGATATTCAGACGATCGCCGCCAACTATCTGCAAACGACGCCGCCACTCCCGGGCAACGGCGCGGGCGCCGGGGCGAGCGTCCCCGAACCGGGGAGCCTCCTGATTCTGTCACTGGGCGCTCTGGGCCTGGTTGCCGCACGGCGGCGGTGGCTAAGCTGACGGACGTAAGCCATCGATAGCAAGCGAAGGGCCATGTCGCGCGGAAGCGCGGCATGGCCCTTTTTTTTGCTTGCGGCAGTGGCCGAGCGCGTCAGGCAAGCCATCGCGCCAACAGAATTGCAAAAAATCCGTGAGAAAATGTCGCCAAAACGCAAGTCGGCGGGTACTATCTGCGGCTAGGGGGTGGACGGCTGGCACGGGGCCGGCAGTCCGCCACTGGTGATGGTCTAAATTCAATTTAGTGGAAGGACATCATGAAGGCAAAGTTGGGTAAAAGCCTGCGAAGCGCATCCCTGCTGGCCTCGCTGCTGGCGGTTTTGGCTGCTCCGTCACTGGCGGCGCCACCCAGTTCGATTGATTGGACGGTCCAGCAGAGCGGCACCACAATCACGTTCTCGGGCCAGTTCGGCACCGTCGTGTACGACAACAACGGCAACCTCATGCTCGACGGCAATGGCAATCCGGTGACGACCGAGTCCTACCAGGCCGTGCCTCAAACAGACGCCGGCACGTCGTTTCCGGTCAACTCAATGGTCACCACCGCCAGTGGCGCATTCTCGTCGACGGGCAATACATTTCTTTCCTCGCTCAATCTCGGCCCCCAGCCACCCGGAAACACGCCGGTCGGCGATCTTAAGCTGACTGTCGCCAATAGCGGCAACTGGCTACCCCGTCAGGACGACGCCGGCGGCACGCCGGGCGTCTATGGCACCGCCCAGCCCGCCAACGCGGCTTTCAAGCTGCAAGGCATCTCGGGCAACGGAATCGGCGGGGCGAACAATGGCGACGGCGGCCGGGTGTCTCTCTACGGTCTCAAAGGGGACATCAGTTCAAAAAACACGGCGATGCCCGTCACGATAGCGCCCAATTTCAACTCCGCGACGTTTAGCGCCACGCCTATCGCAATCACGGGACTGCTGGGTATTGCCGCCAACTACAACGGCAACGACTTGCAGCTCGATCCCCCGCTGGCCATTACCCCCGAGCTGTTCCTGTCGCTCAACGGTGGGCTTGGCACGGTCGGCGGCGCAACGGTAGCCGATGGCTCCTACACGCGCAGCGGCCCCGACTACATCATGCATACGCATTTTTTGCAAACCATTTCCTTTGCTTCGGCCGCCAATGAGAACCTGCAGGGCGTTGGCGTCAGCTTGAGCTTGACGCTCGATTTCGCCGCCAAGGCCAACCTCCGCGAAGGGGACAACAACTTCGACGGCATCGTCGACGTCAGCGACATCCAGGTGGTCGCCGCCAACTACCTGCAGACTGGCGCCTTCCGGCCGGGTAACGCCAACGGCGACGGTATCGTGGACATCAGCGATATCCAGTTGATCGCGGCTCACTACTTGCAAACGACTCCTCCGCTTCCCGGAAATGGCGCGGGCGCTGGCGCTAGTGTGCCTGAACCCGGTAGTCTGCTGCTGTTAGTCGCAGGAGCGATGGGCTTTGTGGTGGCGCGCAGGAGACTGCGGGCGTAGCGGACTGACAGGACATCTTGGGATGGTGCACGAGCACAGCGCGCCTCCGGGTTTATCCCGGAGGTCCGTTGGGCTCGTGCGTGCCCGCGCGGACGACCTGTCAGGCGTGACGTCGCATAGATAGCCGCGCAAGCACCGGAAGACCGGGGTGGCCCCGGCGCCTCGCCACAAGAGTCATCTGCTCGGGCGGGTTCGCAGGGTCGCCTACGTCTCGTAGACAATCTGTCCGCGGTGCTGCGCGCGTGAGATGCGGTCCGTCGCGTACAGGCCTGCCAGCATGAACTCGACGCACGAGGCGCGCACCGCCGCATCGGCCGAGGCGTTCACCTCGAACGCCTTCTCCCACGCCGGCGGCACCCGCTGCAGCCGCTGGGCGTAGGCGGCGCTGGGGAGCATATCCCCCACCTCGATCTTTACGCCCTCGCTGAAGATCTTCGCGATCTGCTCCAGCCCGTGCCGGTCGACGTATTGCTCGAACACGTTGCGGATGGCCTCGGCCGTGATCGCGTCGAGCACCTGCCGCTCCGACATCTGGTGGCTGCCCATCATGTCCAGTTCCAGCTTGCCGAGCGATGAACTGTAGATGTGCCCCAGGTCGCTGATCCGGGGCACGGCCGGCCGCTCGCCCAGCTTGGCGGCCCGCTGCCTGGCGCTAGCGACCATGGTGCGGTAGTTGGCGATGCTGAACCGCGCGCTGACGCCCGACTGCTGATCGATGTACTTCGAGCGGCGGGCGACAACGCTCACTTCCTCGATGATTTCCCGCATGAAATAGGGCACGACCACCGGGTACTTGCCGTCCAGCTCGACCCCCGCCTCCTGCTCCATGATCTGAATGCCCAGATCGCGCTCGAGGGGATAGTGCGTGTGAATGACCGACCCGATGCGATCCTTGAGCTGCGGGATCACCTTGCCGGACCGGTTGTACGTCGCTGGGTTGGCTGAAAAGAGGATCAGCACGTCGATGTCGAACTGCACCGGGTACCCGCGGATCTGCACGTCGCGCTCTTCCAGGATATTGAACAGGCCGACCTGCACCAACTCGTCCAGCTCCGGCAGCTCGTTCATGGCGAAGATGCCGCGGTGCATCCGCGGAATCAGCCCGAAATGCAGCGCCTCCTCGGCCGACATGCTGGTGCCGCCGGCCAGCTTGGCCGGGTCGATCTCGCCGATGATGTCGGCGAACTTTGTGCCCGGCGCGAGGCGTTCGGCATAGCGGTCGCCGCGCGGCCACCAGGCGATTCTTACGCGCTCCTCGGGCGTTTCGGCAAGGAAGCGGCGGCACACCCCGCTGATCGGCCGATAGGGATCGTCGTGCAGCGGCGCCTCGGCGAGATCGATGTAGGGAATCTCCTCGTCGAGGAAGCGGACCAGCGACCGCATCAACCGGCTTTTGGCTTGCCCCTTCTCGCCCAGAAAGAGCAAGTCGTGCTGGGCAATCAGCGCCAGGTTGATCTCGGGGATGACCGTGCTTTCGTAGCCGATGATGCCCGGGAATAGCTCCTCATCGCCGGCCAGGCGGGCCATGAAGTTGTCGTATATCTCACGTTTGACGGTTTTGGAGACCCAGCCGCTGTCGCGCAGCTCGCGCAACGTGGCTGGGCGGGTGGTGGATGTCGCCATGCTTTCTCTTGTTGCTTCTCGAATTCCGGCGCTTCGCGCATGGAAGGAACGTTCGACGTTGTCGCCTGTTGATTATAGCGGTCAGCGCTCCGCCGAACCGAGCGTGCACGGACCCTTGGCCTCGGCTTTCCCGACCGGCCTCCACCGCGTCTACGCTCGGCTTGCCTTGAAGAGATTGTACGTGACGTGGGCCTGCCCCTGATGGTGCGCTTCGTGCCAGCCGATCACCGACAGCACGACGCGCAGGGGCCACCCGCGCTCGGCCAAGGCGGGCGGGATATCGCCCAGTTGCGCGTCGGTGAACTCGTCCAGCGTCGCGAGCAGGTGTTCGCGCGATTCGGCCAGGATGCGGCGAATCTCGGCCGCCGGCGGCACGTCATCGTCGGGCTTGCTGCCGCCGCGAAACCGCGGCCACAACTCCTTCCACGCCCCCGGCTTGTGCGGCGCCAACCGCTCGGCGGCGAAGATTTCCTCGGTAACGCCGATGTGCATGAGCTGCCAGCCGATGTGCGCCCGGCCTGGCCCCAGCCGCCAGGCCAGTGCTGCCCGCGGATCAGGTTCCTTTTCGACCGCCTCGAGCGTGGCCAGCGTCCGGTCCCGGTTGAACTTGTACGTGTCGACCATTACCGCGATTGTGCTCATGGCGTTTCGTTCCTGTGTGGCACTGGGGGCGCGCCGATGCACACTTTGCCGCGCCGGCGGAGTCATCATAGCGTGGTCAATGCGACGGGGGGAGGATCGATGTGCGGCGGCGGCCGAGGGCCCGACGGCACGGTGCTCGCCCAGCACGATTGGCGTCGACTCTGTCAGAAGGTATGCTGGCGGCGCGTAGGGGGCATCACTATCGAACGCTTGTGAATGAAGGAACTCGCATGCGATCCACCAAACGATTCGCCCGAGCGCATTCGCTTGGGTGCGGGCTGGTTGCGACCTGCCTTGCAGCGATTCTCGTGCCCCTCATCGTGAGTACGGCCGTCGCCGGCGAGCCTAGGACGCTCTTCGACGGCAAAACGCTTGCTGGCTGGGAAGGGAACACGGACGTGTTTCGGGTACAAGACGGCGCCATCGTCGGCGGCAGTCTCGACAAACGCGTTGCCCGCAACGAGTTCCTCTGCACGACCAAGGAATACGGCGATTTCGAGCTTCGGGCGAAGTTCAAGCTCATGGGGAAAGGGGCCAACGGCGGCGTCCAGTTCCGCAGCAAGAGAATACCCAACCATCACGAGGTATCGGGCTACCAGGCCGATCTCGGCGACGGCTGGTGGGGCTGCCTGTATGACGAATCGCGCCGCAACAAGATCCTGGTGCGGGCCGACGCGCAGGAACTCGACAAGGTCCTCAAACGCGACGACTGGAACGAGTACCGCATCCGCGCCCAAGGCAAGCGGATTCAGCTCTGGATCAACGGCCAACAAACGGTCGACTACACGGAGCCCGACGACGCGATTGCGCCGCGCGGCCTGATCGGTCTGCAGATTCACGGCGGTCCACCCAGCGAAGCGTGGTACAAGGACCTTGTCATCGAGGAGCTGTGACGCGAGGGCAGCCCAGGCCGATCATTGGCCCGCCCGCGTGCCTTGAATCTTGGCCAGCGCATCCGTGGCCGCTCGGCGGACCTCGGCCTGCGGATCGTCGCTGAGCTTCTTGAGGGCCGGAATCGCATCGCGTGCGGCAGGCCCCAGATCTCCCAAGGCGGCCGCTGCCTGAGCGCGCATGATTTCCTGCTTGGAAGCGAGCGCGCCGGTGAGCACCGGCACGGCCGCCGGGGCCACCGTCTTATTGCCCGGGTCAAGACGGCGCACCGCCCACACGCTGGCCACGGTCAACAGCGGCTCCTTGGCATTGATCTGTTTCAATAGCTGCGGCACCGCGCTCTTGGCGGCAGGGCCGATCTTGCCCAAGGCGATCGCCGCGGCGTAGCCGACACTTGAGTCGGATTTGCCCAAGAGAGCCGTGATCGACGGCACGGCCTTCGACGCGCTTGGTCCGATCGCGCCAAGGGCCGCGGCCGCGTCACGGACAACGACCAGGTCGGCGCTTGACACGAGCGCCGCCAGCGCCGGCACGGCGGCTTGCGCCGCGGGGCCGATCCGCCCGAGCGCTCGGATTGCCGGGTCCCGCTGCTTGGGGTCCTTCAGTCCGGCGACAAGGACGGGCACCGCCTTCTCGCCCACCGCAGCGAGCGCATCCATGACGTGCTCGAGCACGGTCGGATCCATCTCGTCGAGCGCCGCGCGAATGGCGGGTTCGATCGTTTCGGCCGGGACATCGAGCTCCGCCAGGGCGCGAGCGGCCGTGCGGCTCAGTTGTGGATCGTCGCTGCGGATGCTGTCCGTGATGGCGTCGATGGCCCGCGCGACCGCCATGGGATTCTTGGGGTTAATCCTGGCGATCGCCCAGGAGGCCACCAGTTGCAGGGTGGGATCTTTCGAGTCGACCAGTGCTTCTAGTGCAGGCGCCGCGTCTTGTGCCTTGAGTTTCCCGAGCGCGAAGGCCGCCCCATAGCGCACGGCCGGCTCGGGGGCCTCGAGCGCCTTGGTCATGGCAGGGACCGCGGACGCGGCCGCCGGACCGATCTGGCCCAGCGTGATCAGCGCTTGCATGCGGACCTCCGGCTCAGCATCGTCCGTCAGCTTTTGTAGTGCCGGGACTGCCGCCTTAGCCTTCGGTCCTAACTCCGCGAGGACCAGCGCTGCCCAGTAGCGGGCCTTGCGGTCCTTCATCGACGCCACCAGCGGCACCACCGCCTGCTCCCCCATGTCCGCAAGCGCCGCCATGGCGGGCATGGCGACCTCCGGCTGGGAATCCTCCACCACCGAGAGCAGCAGAGGGATCAGCACTTTCGGGTCAGGCTTCGCGCGCACGAGGGCCTGGATCGCGCTGCGGCGGACGCGCGGCTCTGGATCGGCGACCACCTTTGTTAGCGCGGTGACGGCGGCTGCATCCTTCACACCGATTTTCCCTAACGCGGCCGCCGACTGGGCGCGGACCGCCGCCTCCGGATCGGCCAGGTGTTCCACGAGCGAGGGCACCGCCGCCGCGGCCGCGCCCCCCATCGCGCCTAGGGCGCGGGCGGAACGCCAGCGGACTTCGACATCCTCGTCGGCCAGCGCCTTGGTGAGCGCGGGCACGGCCGTTTTGGCGCGCGGGCCAAGCCGGGCCAAGGTATCGACGGCATCGGTGCGCGATTCGCCATCCAAAGCCGCGATCAGGTTCGCCACGTCGGCTTCTTGCGCCCGGCTCGGTGAACCGCCCCAAAGCGCAATGCCAAACGAGAGAACGATCGGGCCCAACGTGCGCATAAATCGACTCCGAAACGTAAGGGGGAAATGATCGTCCCGTCGCGGGCAGCTCCAGTATCGCGCGACGAAAACCTTGCGGCCCTCTCTGGCCGAGTATAAACTTGGGTGTTTGGGAAGTCTAGGACGCACCCGTTCTGTCGAGGTTCAACTATGCGCGGTGGCAATTCCGAGCGTGGTCATGCGCTGGTTCGCATGTCTCTCATTGCGATTCTGCTGGTTGTGACGATCGTAAGCGGCCGCAACGTCACCGCCCAGAATCAACCCGCCCAAAATGCCGCGAGCAACAGCGGAACCCAGTTTCAATCGCAATCGGGGCCTTCTCCCTTTGGCTACCCCTATCCATACACAGGCTTCGGCATGGCGGGCACGCCCGAGTCGTCGGCCGAATTTGGCATGGCGAGCATGATCAGCTCGGCCGGCTATGCGAACTTGATGAATTCCGAGGCGGCCAACAACTACGAGCAGGCCCGGAGCAAGGACATCCATAACAAGCTCTTGTGGTCGAACGCGTACTTCGAGATGCGGCGGCTGCACAAGGCGTTTATCGAGGATCATCATCGGATGACCATGGACGAGATCAACAAAGTCGCCAAGGAAGAGGCGCCCAAACGCCTCGACCCCACGCGGTTCGACCGCGCCACGGGTCAGATCGACTGGCCGATCATTCTCCGCGATCCGAAGTACGCCAAGTTGACCGGTGAGTTGGAGGAGCTGTTCAGGACGCGCGTCTCGACCGGCTACGTCACCTCGGAAAACTACTTGAAGATCCGCCAGGACTGCGACAAGCTGGTCGAGCAATTGCGGGCCAACGTTGCGCTCTACAGCGCCGATGACTTCGAGGAAGCCAGGCACTTTCTCGACGACCTGCGCTACGAAGCGCACTTTTCCGCCTGAGGCGGAAGCTCCCGCAAGCCGACGCAGAAGCTTCTGAGCGAGCTGCCCCAAAGGGGCGCTACGTCTCCGCGCTCTTGTCCCGTGGCACGATCTGGCGCACAAGCTGGGCGAGAAACTTTGCCAGCGCGTCCGAGGCTACGAGCGCCTCTTCCTTCAGCCGCCACATGTCCTTGATGCTCGACGGCCGGCGGATGAGCGTGCCGGCGGCCGCGCCTAACCGACCGGCGGTCGAGGTCTGCATCACCAGGCGATCCAGCTCCTTGGGCAACTCGTCGTCCACGGCATCGCTGATGACGCGAATGGCCAGAAATCGCACCTTGTCCTGGCGGCAGACCTCGCCCACGGCCCACGATTCCATGTCGACGGCCAGCGCTTGATGCTGCTCTCCGAGCGCCTTCTTCTCGGCGGGCGCGCGGACGATCTTGTCGACTGTCAGGAGCCGGCCCACGTGGACCCGCGCAGCCGGAGCGTATTCGCCGCGGAGATCGATCGACAGCGCACGTCCTGATACGTCGACAATCTCGCTGCCGATCACGATGCCGCCGCGCTCGACCGCTGAGTTCAATCCGCCGGCGAAGCCTGCCGAGATGACCCACTCGGGCTTGTGTGCGCCGATGAGGGCCTGCGTGGCGCGGGCGGCCGCCAGGCGGCCCGCGCCTGATTCGACCACAACGACGCGGCGGCCGGAGAGCGTACCTTGGTGGGCGAGAAAGCCCTTGCCTTTCGTTGTGAGCGTGTCGGCCAGCAAGTCCTCTGTGCCGCCTGCCTCGGCCCCGAGCGCGAACACAATCCCGACGTCGCAGCGCTCGGGAGTCGCGTCGCCGCTGTTTTCAGCTTGGGTCGACCCAGCCTGCTGCCGCGCCGCCTGCGCCACGGTTTCGCGCACGTGGGCCTGAGCCTGCTGCGAGAGCCACCGACGGACGAGCCAGGCAAGGTTCATGGGGGAGCGATTAGCGACTAGCCGGAGTTGGCGCCCACGAAGGGGCGCCTCTCTGGCATACGAGGTCCTCGCGGCAATTCTACCATGAGGCAGCGTGCGACGGCGAGAGATCGCGGTCTCCGGCCAGGGTCATTCTGTTTTTCAAAATGGCGAGGCGGGAAAATGGGACTGGCTCCGAGCATAAGCAGCGCAAGCCCTTTCAGACCAACGTTGCGTCTCGGTGCCTGTCCCACTTTCCCGCCGGTACGCCGCCGGCAAGCTTGAATCTGTGAACGGCCCTGGGTCTCCGGCGAGCTGCCAGGCCGTCGAAGTGGGGCCGTAGTGTCGCGTCTGGCTTGAGAAGGTGGGTGTCATGGCCACGGAGGCACTCCGACGTGGCCATGCCCGGCACACGGATCGGCATGCCCACGACGGGCGTGGGCATGGCGCCTCATGGCACCTCCGCCCCCAGCAGCCGCGCGTTCAATGCGGCGGGAAGCGGTCGACGATCACGCCTTCGCGCGCTTCGCGGCCGGCAGCCAGGGTTTTGCTTTCCTGCCCCGACAGGGTCTGGTCGAAAAAGGCGCGCAGGTACTCGCGCGCCAAGGCCGTGATGTGGTTCTTCTTCTCTTCATCCGTCGGCAGGAAATACACGTCGTCGGCGAAACTTGCGTGCACGGCGCCCGCGATCTGCACGCGGTAAGCCCCGCCCGCGACCTTGGCCAGCGTGCCATCGAGGCGGTCGGTCGCTTCGGCCATCATTTTGCGCGCCTGCTCGTCGCTGATCTTCAACCGCGCGCGGGCCTCGGCGGGAATGCCTCGCAGCGGCTTGCCGAGATACATGCACGGTTGGCGGATCGCCGAACCATCGGCCGCGAGATACATGGGCATGCTGCGGGCCAGCCCATCGATGTTCACGGCTGCTTTGAACCGGCTGTCGAGCGCGCAGGCCTGGGTGGCCGCGACGCCGCCGACCGAGTGGCCGAACACGCCGACCTTGGCCAGGTCCAGCCGGCCGGTGAAGCGGCGGTCCTCGGCGTTGACCTGCGCGAGCTGGTCGAGCGCCGACACGGCGTCGGCCGCGCGGATGTCGACCCGGTCGCGGTAGAACTGCATCATCGCCTGCTCGGCGTCCGGTGCATTCGGGTCGGGCCGTCGCCGCTCCCCCACGGGCTCGATCACACGGCCGTCGGGAAACGCCTGCCCTCGGCCCTCGTAGCTGTGCTCGACCGCCGCCACGACGTAGCCGTGGCTGGCCAACTCCTCGGCCAGCGCCGTGTAGTCGTAGCTGGGCGTGCCGCCGCCAGGCAGGAGTACCAGCACCGGGTAGGGCGCGTCGCGCGGGGCAAGGGGCGCATCGTCGAAACTGTGCGTGGCCATGTTCGTCGCCGCCACGCGGTCGATCCCCTTGAGCATCGTCGACCAGTTGGCATAGGGGCAGTACGGACCCGTTTTGGCCGAGTCGTCGACGCGGGCCGGATACCAGAGCGTGGCCAAAAACTCGCGCCGATCGGCCGGGTCCTCGGTCCAGGTCTCCGCCCGCTTCGGGTCGACCCAGACGAACGTCGTCCGCCCGCAGGCCGCCGGCCCATTCGGCGCTGGCAGCTTGTTGGTCTTGAACTGGGCAGAGGCGATTCCGGGCAGTGCCGTCGCGACGAAGGCGGCGAGGACCGTGGTCCATCTTCGCACGTAGCAGCCTCTCTGCGCGGAAAACGATTTGGATTTCTGCATGATTCTCGCTCGCTGGAGTACGTTGTGCGCGCGGCACCCCCGGGCTTTCGACCAGGTATTCGTTTCCAAGCGAGCTTTATTAGGTAGCTGCTTGAGGTAGTCACTTCCCGCCGTGCAGCACCGTTTGAAGCTGCTTCACCGTGTCAGCCGCCGCTGGCTCGCTCGCCAGGTTGTGGATTTCTTGCGGGTCTTTCTGGTGGTCGTACAGCTCGATGCCGCGGCGGCCTTCGTCCCATTCGGTATATCGCCAGCGATCGGTCCGCACCGAACGGCCCAGGAAGTAGCCCTCTTTCTCGCCCTGCTTTTCCACACGCCGCACCTGCGTGAAGGCGGCCCCCTTCCCCGGCTGCGACGGATCGTCCACGAGCGGCTTCAGGCTGCGGCCCGCCAGGTTCGCCGGCGCCGTCAGGCCGCACAGGTCGGCCACGGTCGGGTAGACGTCGACCAATTCCGCCAACCTCTCGCACACTTGCCCCTTGGCCTTCATCCCCGGCGCGGCGATCACGAGCGGCACCCGCGCCGATTGCTCGAACAGGCTTTGCTTCTGCCACAGGCCATGCTCGCCCAGGTGATAGCCGTGATCGCTCAGGAACACGATCACCGTCTTGTCGGCCAGGCCCAGCCGGTCGACGGCGTCCAAAAGCTTGCCGACCTGCGCGTCCATGAACGTGATCGACGCGAAATACGCCTCGGTCGCTTGCCGTTGCAGCTCCTCGCTGATCCCATAGTGCGGCGGCTTCACCGTCAGTGCCGGCGCCGGGATGTCGTCGCGGTCGTCCGACGGCTCGCGCGGCAGCATGATCTTGTCCAAGGGGTACAGGCCGAAGTATCGCTTCGGCGACACGTACGGCGTGTGCGGGCGATAGAAGCCGACGGCCAGGAAAAACGGCTCGTCGCGATGCTGCTCGAGCAGTCGCACGGCGGCGTCGGCCCCGCGGCCGTCGGTCTGTTCGTCGTCGGTCCCTTCGGCCGCCAGCCACGAGAGCGTGGCGCCAAACCCGCTGCCGGGCCGGATCGTGAAAATCTTGTCCTCGTCGTCGCGGTCGCGGCCGCGCGGGTTGACGATCTCCTGCCACGACTGCGGGTCGTCCAGGCCGCTGGTGCCGATGCCCGCCGGCACGCCGTAGTGGAACAGCTTACCGACGCGGGCCACGAAATAACCGTTCTTGCGGAACAGCTCGGGCAGCGTGACGGCGTCTGGCACGTTCTTGCGAAAATGCGTCGCGTTCTCCAGCACGCCGGTCGTGTCGGGCCGCAAGCCGGTCAGGAACGAAGCCCGGCTGGGATTGCACAACGGGAACTGGCAATAGGCCCGATCGAATCGCATGCCGCGTTTGGCCAGCCGGTCGATATTGGGCGACTGCACGAGCGGATCGCCGTAACAGGCGAGGCGGTTGTTCAAATCGTCGGAGGCGATGAAGAGGACGTTGAGCTTGGCGGAGGCGGGTTCGGCAGCGGCCGTCGAGCTGGCAAGGAATAGGGACGAGGCGAGAAGAGCGACGCGGGAGAGAGCTCGCGCAACTATGCGATGCATGGGGATATTCCTGATCCAGATTGCAAGGAGTCTTAAGTCCTCAAATCTCTGGCGGTCGCTCACCGTTGTGTTGTTGGGACCGTCGCTGGCGGGGAAGAGGTCGGTTCGCTGAGCAGTTGCATGATCCACTTGCTTTGCGTGTGCCGCTGTAGCTCGCACATCGATCGCAAATACTTGACCTCAACCTCTTGCCCATGATTGGCGACCTGAAGCCGCATCCGTTCTTGATGCTCGTGGAAGGCAAAGGCTGATACAGCCGTGAGAGCCACCAGCCAGAACAGTGTCCCCAGCCCAAACTGGAACCGGCGGCGGGGTGGCGTCTTGGCCATGAGGACATTTTTGATCCGGGGCGATCTGAGATCTCAAATCGGAATTCTCGAATCACGCGTTCGTTTGGCGGAGATTTCCCAGCCCTGGGCGTTTATAAGCTGGCGACGCGGCTAAAGCTAGCGCCGCGGGTGGCATCCGCGCGGCCGGCGATTGGCTCATCTTGTCGCGGGCCGCGCGATCGCTGAAGATAGCGGGACGCGGCCGGCAGCCGCCGGCCGCGCGGATCAAGCAACGACCATCTCGACGGGAGGGACTTTGTGCCGTTCGACCCCAAGCTGCAGCGGGCGATCATGGGGCGGTTTGCCACCGGCGTGACCGTCGTCACGACCGGGCGCGCCCCGAACTTTAGCGGGCTGACGGCCAACGCCATCGCGTCCCTGTCGCTTTCGCCTCCCTTGGTGCTGGTGGCCGTCGAAAAGAGCAGCCACTCGCACGCCTACCTGCTTGAATACCGCTCGTACGCGGTCAACGTGCTCGCGCTCGACCAGGAGCCGCTGTCGCGCCGCTTCGCCACACCGGGGCCGAAGGAGTTCGGCGACCTGGAGTTCACCACCGCCACGACCGGCGCGCCGATCCTCGCCGGCACGCTCGGCTACGTCGACTGCCAGGTAGTCGAGGTGCTCGCTGGCGGCGACCACGACATCTTCGTTGGCGAAATCGTGGCCGGCGAAGCCCGCGACGGCCAGCCGCTGCTCTACTACCGCGGCAAGTACGCGCGCCTGGCGGAAGAGTGAACGCGCCTCACGTGCTTCGGGCTTGCGAGAATTTGCACCGAGGTCGCGGAGAAGGGAATACCGAAGGTCGAAATCTGAATGAGGTCCGAAATCTCAAATCCGAATCACGAAACGGCGGAGCAACGGCCCGCGTCGCGCTCTCTCCCGTCTCGGTGGCCGGCTCTGGTGGGGATGGCCACAGAGAGCTCCGAGGGCACAGAGATTTGGCGATCTGAAATTCGAGATTTGAGAAATTTGAGATCTCCGACGCTCGCTGTGGCGGGTCGCGTACCGCGTGCTTATGGTCTTCTCCGCCTACTCCCTCTCGGTGTCCTCTGAGTGCTCGGTGGCTAGTTCCGCAATTCCTGGCGGTCGTCCGGCTACGTGCGCTCGATGGGGTGGCCAAGCCACCAAATCCCGCGCCGCAGCGGGCGCAACGCTAGAGACCCTAACTTGCGTGTGCTAGGGTTCTTAGGATGGTCCGTTTGCCTGTCACAAGCCCCCGCCCGGCTGGTATAGATGGTGAAACGCCGTCGCGCACGCTTTTTCGCAAGCGCTAGCGCTGATCGGCCTTGCCTCGACAACACGCCAAAACGATCCACGGGGATTCCACCGATGTTGCGAACGACTCACCGCTTTGCCCTGACGATTGGCCTCTTGGCGGCCCTGGCCGCGCTGTCGGTCACCTGCCCGACGGCCGCGCGGGCCGCCGAGGATGCCAAGCTTCCCTTCCTGCCCGAAATGGTCGAGACCGACGCGCCGGGCTTTCTCGTGCGCGCGGCCGTGAACCACGAGACGCGCGACTATCGCGAGGGGGACGTGCTTTCGGTAACGGTCCTCTCCGAGGTCGAGGCGATACGTCTACGTCCTCTACCAGCAGGCCGACGGGCAGGTTTTCCAGATCTTCCCCAACAGCATCCAGCCCAACAATCGCGTGCCGGCCAAGAAGCCCGTCCAGATCGGCGCCGGCGACGACCTGTTCCGGTGGGTGATCGGGCCGCCGTTCGGCACCGAGTACGTGAAGGTCATCGCGTCGAAGAAGCCCATCGAGAAGCTGGCCACCAAGGAGTTGCGCGCCAAGCGGTTCAATCCTGTCACCAAGTCGATCCTGAAAGACGCCGCCGCCGAAGTGGCCGAGACGGACGCGAAGGATTGGACCGAGAGCGACGTCGAAATCAACACATATGCGGCCACGCAGAGCGAGCCCACAGTCGACGCCCGCCGCTACGGCGTTTTCTTCGGCGTCTCGCAGCACGAGTTCAACGCCGTGGTCGAGGAGTCGTCGGAGGGAAAGCGCCGTCTCAACTTGCCCACGCCCGATCGCGACGCCAAGCACCTGGAGCGTCTGATGCGCGAGGTCGGCCAGCTCAAGGACTCGCGCGTTTACACCAGCGAGCAATCGACGCGCAAGCAGCTCGAAGAGACGATCACCCGTTGGCTGCCATCGGTCACGAAGCCCGGTGACACGGTGTTCATATATTTTTCGGGGCACGGCACGCAGGTGCCCGACGACAACGGCGACGAGGCCGACGGGCTGGACGAAGTGCTGGTAACGCACGACTTCATTAGTGCCGGGATCCTCGATACCCTGTTGGGCAAGGCGAAGCAGGGGCAGTTGAACCCCGCCGTGCGCGAGCGCGTGGCCGCCCTGGCAGGGGTGTTTCGCCGGGCCGCGATTGCCGAACAGGGAAGCGCCGCGGTGGCCCGGGCCACGGGCGTGTCGGACGATTTGTTTGCCCGCTGGTTGCAGCGGCTCGATGGCCGGAGGGTGGTCGTGGTTTTGGACATCTGCCATGCGGGCGGATTCGCCACGCAAGAAAAGGGGCTCGAGGCGGCCAAGGCCGGCGGCGTGTTTGACTTCTGCGACGGCGAAGCATCGCGGCTGAAGGACATCGGCCAGCCGGATAGCGCGCTGTTCACCGCGTGCGGCGCCCAGGAATCAGCCATGACCCGCGGCGACGAATTCCCGGCCAGGTTGGGCCCCTTGAGCGTGCTGACCTCGTACGTCATCGATCTACTATTGAAGACCAAGGGGCCGCTCGAATTGAACCAGACCAACGAGTACTGCGTGCGGGCCATGGACGAGTACTTCACGGAGCGCAACCGGGAATTACAGGCGGCCAGGCATGACCCGCTCACGCCGCACCATCCGCATTTGATGAACTATTGTCGCAAGCCGGTGTACCTGAAGCCGTGAGGCGGTGGCGGGGTCGGGCTGGTGGCCGCGAAAATGGTCCGCGGCGCGTCACACCCGCCAATCCCGCCCGTAGAGGAAGACAGAGAAGCCGCGGCAACCGAAGAAGACGCCGCCCGCGGAAAGACAAGACACCAACGGTCCGGGCCAAAACGAGCCCGAGGGAGCAACGAGCCATGAAGACGATCCTCAAAGTTGAACCCACGCAACTGTGCAAGCGCGCTGAGCGCGTCTTCAGCACGGCTCGGCGGGAGCCCCGCCCTCCCACGAAGTCCACGCGGCCGAGCCGGCTTCCCGCGGTCCTGGCCGCGCTTGCGCTAGCGGCCGGCTGGGCGGCCGCGGCCTTGGCCCAGAACCCGGCGAGCATGGAGGAGAAGGGTCCCAAGCAGTGGGCGATTTTGATCGGCGTCGAGAAATATCATCGCGCCCCGCGCCTGCGGTACACGATCAACGACGTCCGCGTGCTGGCGCGCACGTTGCACGAGCGCGACGGCGTGGCCGAGGATCGCATCCTGGAAATGACCGACGATGAGAAGAACCCGCGGATGCAGCCCCTCAAGACGTCGATCGAGGCCGAACTGCCCGCGTGGCTTGCCAAGCCGTCAAAGGACGACCAGTTGCTCGTGTATTTCAGCGGCCACGGGTTCCGCGATGCCAGCGGCAAAATGTACCTCGCGCCGGCCGATTGCGACCCGCAGCGCGCCGCCGCGACGGGCATCGCCGTCGAGTGGTTCCGCGAGCAGATCGCCAAGTGCAAGGCCGATTTCAAGCTGCTGGTGATCGACGCCTGCCACGCCGGAAGCGAAAAGGGTGAAGACGAAGACAGCGGCGTCGCCGCCAAGGACTTGGGCGAGCCCTTCCGCGACCTGACCGGCGTTGTCACGCTGGCCGGCTCGAAGGGTGAGGAGAAAAGCCAGATCTGGGAAGAGAAGGAGCAGTCGCTCTATTCCTACTGGCTCAACCAGGCACTCAAGGGGCACGCCGACGAGAACGGCGACGGCGACGTCGACGTCGACGAGCTCAACGACTACGTCTACCGCAACGTGACCCGCACCGCCAAGGCCCTCTTCCCGCGGCCGCAAACGCCGGTGCGAATCATCCGCTCGGGCGTGGAAGGAAAACCGGTCGTCGTCCATTTGCAGCCGCAGAGCTTGAAGCAAGTGCTGCACGAAATGGCGGAACAACTGTTGTGGTCGATGGAGGAGCGGAAGCTCGATCGGGCCGCCGTGCTGGAATTCACCAACGACACGAAGCTGGGCGAGCTGTTGGGCGCGGATTTCGGCGCCCTGGGCCGGTGGTGCGCCGAGGAGTTCGAGCGTCAGATGACGCAGGCCTCGGCCCATAAGTTCACGCTGGTGGACCGCCGCCGGCTGCAGCAGGCCCTCAGCCAGCAACAATTCACGATCAGCGACCTGGCGTCCTCGAGCGCCATGAAGTCGCTGTCGGATCGCGTGGGCGGGCTGCCGGTCGTCGTGCTCGGCACGCTCCGCAGCCGGGACGGCAGCCTCGTCACGTTGCAGTGCAAGCTGATGAACGGCCAGACCGGCGACGTCGTCGGATCGGCCGGCGGCACGGCTCATCTGAGCCCTTCGGAGTGGGCTATGATCGGCCGTAGCGTGGCGGTGAAGGATGAAGATCGAATCCCGCCCTTGCCCGGCGGCGAAGGGGGCGCCAGCCGCACGCCGGACGAAGAGCTGATCGACCGGCTCGACGAGCGCTCGCAAGGGCCGCACCCACGGGCCGACCCCAAATTCCCGTTCCGCGTGAAGGTGATCGTGAACGGCCAGGAGCGCAAGGGAGTGATGCGCGGCAACGACATGTTCGTCACGCTCCGCAAGGGAGAGGTCTATTCGATCCGCGTCGAGAACAACTCCGATCAACTGGCGCTGATGCGGCTGTTGGTCGATGGGCTGGACACGCTGCCGGAAAAGAGCACCAAGGGAGTCATTACCTACGAGGTGGCGCCGCGGGTAAATCTCGAAGACGCGCGGCACTGGGTGCTCGACCCGGCGCAGCGGAAGTCCTGGAACATCCCCGGCTTCGTGACCGAGACGGGCGTCGACGGCAAGTATCGCGAATTCACGGTGGTGGATGCCAGCGAATCGCTGGCGGCCCGCCAGAGGTTCACGGATCAGATCGGCATGATCTCGGCGGCCTTCTATGCTCCCAGCGGCCAGTCGCGCGGCGTGGGGACCGGCGCGGGGCGCGAGGGGCGCCGGGACCTGACAACCCGCGGCGGCTTCCAGTGTGGCCAGTTGCTGGGTGTGGTACACCTCCGCTACACCGATGCCCCGCCCAGTGGGCAGGCCGCGCGGTAGCTGCAACACAACGTGATGCGGGGAAGACCGACCGATGAGCCAGTCGCTGCGATGTCCCGCCGGGCATGAGTGGACGCCGCTGGCCGGCGCGTCGTCTTCGGACTCCGGCCAGGGACCGACGTGTCCGGTGTGTGGGGCGTTGGCCGACACGTTGATGCTGCCGGCCCATGCAGCCGTGGCCGTCGCCGGCGGCGTTCAGGGAGCCGCTAGCGCTCCCCTCGGTGGACGCGATCGAGCGATTGGGGCGGCCGGCGAACCGTTGCCGGATTCCCGCCCCGGCCCCACCGAAGAAATGGGCGCCGACGTCACTCGTCCCACCAACGCTGCCGCGAAGACGCCGCGCACCCACGCCGACGAGCCGCTGCCCGCCGTGCCGGGTTACGAAATCCTGGAGGTGCTCGGCCGGGGCGGCATGGGCGTGGTGTACAAGGCCCGGCAGGTGAGCCTTTCGCGTATCGTGGCGATCAAGATGCTCTCGGGCGGATCGCGGGCGCGATTCCGCGTCGAGGCCGAGGCCATCGCCCGCCTGCAGCACCCCAACATCGTGCAGATTCACGAAGTGGGCGAGGCGCAAGGCCAGCCGTACTTTTCCCAGGAGCACATTGCCGGCGGCAGCCTGGCCGATCGTCTGGACGGCGCGCCGTGGAGCGCCAAGGCGGCTGCCCGCCTTGTCCGCACGCTGGCCGAGGCGATGCACTTCACCCACAGCCGCGGCATCGTTCATCGCGACCTGAAGCCAGCCAACGTCCTTATGGCCGACGGTGGCACGCCCAAGATTTCCGACTTCGGGCTGGCCAAGCAACTGGAAAGCAATTCCGGCCAGACGGCCACGGGCGACATCATGGGCTCGCCCTCTTACATGTCGCCGGAGCAGGCCAGCGGCGTGACGCGCGAGATCACCGCGGCGGCGGACGTCTATTCGCTGGGGGCGATCCTGTACGAGCTTGTGACCGGCCGCCCGCCGTTTCGCGCCGAGACGGCCGTCGATACGGTGCTTCTGGTGCTGTCGGACGAACCGGTCGCGCCGCGGCGGCTGCAACCGAAGCTGCCGCGCGACTTGGAGACGATCTGCCTCAAGTGCTTGGAGAAGTCGCCGCGCAACCGCTACGCAAGCGCGCAAGAGCTGGCCGACGACTTGGGCCGGTTTCTCGCCGGCGAACCGATCCGCGCGCGGCCGGTGCCTTTGTGGGTCCGCGCGGCCAAGTGGGCGCGGCGGCGTCCCGCCGCGGCGGCGGCGATCGGCATCGCGCTCTTGGCGGCCACGATCCTCCTCGTCGGCGGAACGATCTACAACGTGCGGCTCAATGCCGCGCTGGCCCGCGTCCAGCGCGAGCAAGAGCGCCGGGCGGCAACGCTCGCCCAAGCCCAAGAGGTGGTCGAGCGGTTGTTGGGCGACTTCAATCAGCGGCAGTTGGCCGGGCTCCCGCACGCCGAGCCGGTGCGCCGCGAGCTATTGACCGCCGCTTTGCAATTCTGCGAGGAGATGCAGCGGCAGAACCCCGAGGAGCCCGAGGTTCGCTGGCAACTTGGCCGTGCCCAGCGGCAGGCGGCCGACTTGCAGGCCCTGTTGGGCGAGCCGGCCGAGGCGGAAAAATCGTACGACCGGGCGATCGGCGTCTTGCAGGCGCTTGCGGCCGCGTATCCGTCGGCCAAGTACCGCCGCGAGCTGGCCGGCGCGTGGGAGAATAAGGCGACGCTCCTGGCCCAAGCCGGTCGCGCCGCGGAAGCCGAGGCGGCATACCGTCGCGCGGCCGACGACTTCGAGCAACTCGCCGCCGCCGATCCTGCGGACGCGGCGGCGCGGGCCCAGGTAGCCCGCGTCTGGGACAACTTGGGCGTGACGCTATTGGAGGCGGGGCGCACGGAGGACGCCCAGGCGGCACTCGACAAGGCGCTGGCGATGCGGCGGGCGCTAGTTGCCGAGGCGCCCGCGGACGTAGAGCGCGAGCGCGCGCTAGCAACGAGCCTCAACAATGTGGGCACACTGTGGCAGGCAACGGGCCGCGCGGCCGAGGCGGTTGCTTCGTTCCGCGAGGCGCGGGAGCTGTTTCGCGCGCTAAATGAAGGCACGACGGACAATCCAGCGAATCGGCAGGGCCTGAATTCGGCGACGGCCAATGTGGCCGCGGCGCTCGCGGCTTCCGGGAACCTTGCCGCTGCGAAGACGACGTTCGCAGAGGCGATTGACGGGTGGCAATCGCTCACGAACGATTTCCCGGCGATTGCCGAGTACCGCTCCGCGCAGGCCCAGGCGCTGAGCAATCTCGGGGCGCTGCTCGAACAGCTCGACGATCGTGACGCGGCGCTCGCCCAGCACGCGCGTGCCCGAGAGCTGTGTCAGAGGCTCGTCGATGACAACGCGGCTGTCCCCGCTTATCGGGAGTTACTCGCTACCAGCCTGCACCGGTTGGGCGACCTGGCCACGCGACGAGAACAGTTTGCCGAAGCCGACGAGCTCTTGAGCCAGGCGATTCGTCTACGGACTGAATTGGCCGACGAGCGGCCTCACCGCGCCGACGGCCAGCATCAATGGGCGCTCGTCAGCAGTAGCGCCGGTCGTCTGCTCATGGCGCAGCACGACGCGACGAAGGCAAAGTTCTACTTCCACGAGGCGACCGAGCACGAAGGTCGCGCGTTGAAACTCGATCCGGACCGCGGCGAGTACCAGGTGTCGCTCGCGCGCGAGCGGGCATCGCTGGCCGAGGCGCTTCTGGAATTGGGCGAGATCGACGAGGCCGCGGCCGTGGCCAACGAGATCGCCGCCGGCGCGGCGTCCGACGGCGCCGAGGCGCGCGACGCCGCCCGGCTGCTCGTCCAGTGCATCCCCTTGGTCGAGCGATACAAGGCGGCCGTCCGGCCGACATTGGCCGAGGAGTGCGGTGCGCGGGCGGTCGAGCTATTGCGCGCGGCCGTCGAGCGCGGGGACGACCAGGCGCGCGAGCTGGTGACCTCGCCGGCGTGCGAGCCCCTGCGCGGCCGTGCGGATTTTCAGGCGCTCGTCGCGGAGCTTGGCAAAGACCGTTCGGCCAACAGCGGAACCAAGCCATAAGGTGGCCATGAGCAACGGCTCATTTTTGATCGCAACCATCCGACGAGCCGCCATCCCGCTCGCCCTCTCGGCGGCGATCCTCGCTCTGTTCCCGGCGCGGACGCTTGCGGCGCCGGTCGACGACTTGCAGACGCTCATCGCCCGCTACGAGAAGGAGGCGAAGGCCCCACGATCGCACCGGGCATGATTCTCGTTGACAAGGTCGGGAAGGAGCGCGGATATTCGAAGGGAAAACGCCAACCGCATCGGGGAGTACACAGCTATTCCGCATTCATCATTCATCATCCAGCGCGTGGGAGACTTCAACGTGCGGCAGTTGTTTGCGACGCTTCTCATCGCCTTGGCACCGGACGCGGCATTTGCTGGCGAATCCTGGCCGCAGTTCCGCGGGCCGGATGGGCAGGGACATGCCGACGCTCGAGGGCTGCCACTCACCTGGAGCGAGACCGAGAACGTCGTGTGGAAAGTGCCCGTCCCCGGGCGCGGTTGGTCGTCGCCCGTGATCGACCGCGATCAGATCTGGCTCACGACCGCGTTCGACGACGGCCATTCGCTCCGCGCCCTGTGCTGCGATCGCGCCACCGGAAAGACGCTCTTCGACATCGAGGTCTTCCGCGTCGCCGAACCCCAGAAGATCAACGCCAAGAACAGCTATGCCTCGCCCACGCCGGTAATCGAGGGCAACCGGCTGTGGGTCCACTTCGGCACCTACGGCACCGCCTGCATCGACGGAACGACCGGCAAAATCCTGTGGACCAACCAGGAGCTGCGCCTGGATCACAAGGAAGGGCCGGGCAGCTCGCCCGTTCTTTGCGGCGATTTGTTGGTACTCACGTGCGACGGGCAGGACGTGCAATTCCTGGCCGCGCTCGACAAGCGCACCGGCCGGAAGGTGTGGAAGACCGCGCGATCGGGCGCCAAGAACCCCGACCCCGACTTGTGCAAGGCCTACTCGACGCCCCTTGTCATCTCCGTTGCCGGGCGGCGGCAGATCGTGGGCACGGGCGCCGACCGCGGTTACGGCTACGACGCGGCGACCGGCGAGGAGCTATGGCACGTCGACTACCAGGGTTTCTCCAACGTGCCCTGCCCGGTGTTCGCCGACGGCCTTGTGTTCATCGACACGGGTTACATGAAGCCGCAGTTGTGGGCGATCCGGCCCGACGGCCGCGGCGACGTCACCGACTCGCACGTCCAGTGGCGCGCCACGGCGCAGGTGCCGGCCAACCCATCGCCGATCGTCATCGGAGAAGAGCTTTACATGGTGAGCGACCAGGGCGTGCTGACGTGCCTGGACGCGCGCACCGGGCGCGAGCACTATAAGTCGCGGCTGGGCGGCAACTACTCGGCCTCTCCGATCGCGGCCGAGGGGCGGATCTACTTCACGAGCGAAGCGGGCGAGACGGTCGTCGTCGCGGCGGGCAAGAAATTCCGCGAGCTAGCGCGGAATCAGCTCGACGGCCGCACGCTAGCGTCCGCAGCCGTCGCGGGCCGCGCGATCTTTCTCCGCACGGAAGCGCATCTCTATCGGATTGAGTCGGCAGCACGGCGTGCCGATGACGCGGCGCAGTGACCGGCACAGGGGCGACGTGGCAGGTTGCCGCCATCTGATATTTGCGATTTGAGATTTGAGAGACTTGAAATTTCAGATGCTCCTCGTCCCTCACCGCTTCACGTCATAGCACAAAAGTGCATCCTGCTCGCGCAGGTACAGCTTGCCGCCGGCTACGACGGGGTGCGGCCAGCTTGGTTTCTCAACGCCGGGAATCTCGAACGTGCCCTTGAGCTTGTATCCGTCGGGCGACGCGTCGATGAGTGCCATGGTGCCGTTTTCGTAGCGGAAGTAGAGCTCACCGTCGGCAAAGACGACGGCGGCCGATCCGCTCCCGGGCCCGCGCCCGCCGTTCCACCCGATGCGTCCGGTGAGGAACTCGACGCACACGGGAGAGCCGGCCCTGTGGCCGTTGCCGCCATACAAGTAGTCGCCCACGAGCACCAGCCCACCGTGATGGTTTTGCAGCGTGCGCGCGTCGAGGAAGTAGACCTCCTCGGCGTCGACGCCGTCGGCGGTGCGTTTCAGTTTCAAGAGCGCCGCGCCGGTCTGGTAGCCGGTCGAGCCGAAGACGTAGTCACCGCGGACGATGGGCGTGGGAATGTTGGCGGTGCGATTGGCCACGCGGTTGTAGCCCCACAAGTAACGCCCGTCGTCCGCGCGGATGCCGACCAGCCCCTTGCCCATAAGTTGCACGTATTGTCTCACGCCGGCTCCTTCGGAGACGACGATCGACGAGTAGGCCGCGCCGTCCTTCCCGCTGCCGCCCAGATCGGGCACGCTAGCCGTCCAGATCGTGCGGCCTGTCGTTTTGTCGAGCGCCACCAATGCGGCGTTCGGCCCGCCAGGCGTGCACACCAGGCGGTCGCCGTCCACGAGCGGCGACTCGCTGTAGCCCCAGTGCGACATCATTTTTCCACCGAAATCGCGGGCGAAGTTTTTCCGCCAGTGGACGTTGCCGGTCGCGGCGTCTAGGCACACCAGCTCGCCGCCGGTGCCGATAGCATAGAGGCGGCGGCCGTCGATCGTCGGAGTACACCGCGGACCGGCATACCCACCGCCCTGCCAGGATTTGCCGATCGGCGTAGCCCACAACGCGGCGCCATCCTTCAGGCCCAGCGCGATGACGAATTGCTCGCTGCCGCGGTCCCCCATGGTGTAGATGCGACCATCGGCGATCGAGATGCTCGAGTACCCTTCCCCCAGCCCACTGGCCTTCCAAGCCAATCGCGGCGGACGGGCGGACCAGTCGTTGGCGAGACCGGTTTCGGTCGCAACGCCGTCGCGGCTGGGTCCGCGCCATTGCGGCCAGTCGCCCACGCGGATGGCGGGACGGGCCGGGGCCGATCCGGCGGTCGGAGCGAAGACCTGGAGGCAAAGAAGGCAGACCGCCGACAGTGCGGCCTGAACGTTCCAGGTCCTCACCGTCGCGAATTCCCTACGCCGTTTACACTTGCTCATCGTGGTCGGATCTCCTTCGGAGGACTCGATTGGCGGCTGCCCCGGCAAGTGTCGCCTGACGCCTTGCCGACGGTCAATCCACCTAAAGCGCGCCGGTTCCGCGCCGCGCGTGCGCTCGGATAGCCCGGGAGTCCTTTTTCAAACCCCGCGCGGGCCGTACAAGTGTCGGCCAATCCGGCTACGGGAGAGCTGCAAAGTCCGGGGTCTGGCTCATTTTTCGGCGCACGCGG
This sequence comes from Planctomycetia bacterium, assembly GCA_016191115.1. GTDB lineage: Bacteria > Planctomycetota > Planctomycetia > Pirellulales > JACPPG01 > JACPPG01. The sequence goes on from JACPPG010000017.1 coordinate 36,943, forward strand.
TTCTCAATTCTTCCGAAGGACCTTCGGCCGAAAAATGTGCCTGACCCCCTCTCCCAGGACTTTGCAGTTCTCCTGCAATCCGGCTACAGGGCCATCCTGTTTTTCAAAATGGCGAGGCGGGAAAATGGGACTGGCTCCGAGCATAAACAGCGCAAGCCCTTTCAGACCAACGTTTCGTCTCGGTGCCTGTCCCACCTTCCCGCCGGTGCGCCGCCGGCAAGCTTGAATCTGTGAACGGCCCTGAATCCGGCTATCCGCGCGTTGCAACTGTTCACCCCCTGGTGGTATACTCAGCCTGCTATTTTTAGGCCATTCTCTACGGCTTGGCGGCCCTTCCTGAATCAAGGAGAGAGAGATGTTGCGCCTGGCGATTTGCGGAGTCGTGGCATGGGGTCTGGTCGTCGCTAGTTCGGCCGCCTTCGCGGCGGACGCAGTCAAGGATGCATCGGCCGCCCAGGTCGCGCCGGTGGCGATCGGCGGCCAGGTCGCGGACGTCACGTTCAAGGACATCCGCTACGCGGCGCACAATCTCAAGGACTTCGGCGAGAAGAAGGCGTACGTCGTGGTCTTCACCACGCTCGACTGCCCGGTCGTGAAGCGCTACCTGCCGCGCGTCGTCGAGCTGGAAAAAGCCTATCGCAACCGCGACGTGCAATTCGTGTCGATGAACGTCGGCCCGAATGACCCGATGGTCGAAGTCGCCTACCAGGCGCTGCAGGTCGACGCGGAGTTCCCCTTCTGCAAGGATTTCGACGGCGACGTGGCCCGCGCCATGGGCGCCGACCGCACGCCGCAGGTCGTCGTGCTCGACGGCGATCGCAAGCTGCGCTACCGCGGGCGGATCGATAGCCAGTTCCGCGTCGGCGGTGTGAAGCCCGACACGGGCCGCGAGGACCTTAAGGAAGCGATCGAGGACGTTCTGGCCGGCCGCGAGGTGAAGGTCGCCGAGACGCCGGTCGACGGCTGCCCGATCACATTCGCGAAGGTGACGCCGCCGGCCAAGCCGGTGACGTTTGCCGAGGACGTGGCGGCGGTGCTGCAGAAGAATTGCCAGGAATGCCACCGCCCGAACGCCGAAGGCCCGTTCGCGCTGTTGAGCTACGAGGACGCGGTCGACCATGCCGAGACGATCGCGGAAGTGGTTAAGGAGCAGCGGATGCCGCCGCTTTACGCCAGCCGGCAGCACGGCGATTTCGTTAACCTGCGCGGCCTGTCGCCCGAGGAGCGGACGTTGATCCTGAACTGGGTAGCCGGCGGCCGACAGCAGGGCGATCTCGCCAAGATGCCCCCCACGCCCAAATGGCCCGACAATCGCTGGCTGATCGGCGAGCCGGACCTGGTCGTTCAGATGCCCAACCGCGTCGAGCTGCCGGCCACGGGCTACGTGAAGTACAAGTACGTGGTGCTCCCGCACCGCTTTGAGGAAGACACGTGGATCACCGCCTGCCAAATCCTGCCGGAGAACAAGAGCGCCTTGCACCACTGCAACATGGCGTACATCGACCCGATCAAGGGCAAGTACTCCGATGCCCAGTTCATCACCGGCCAGGTGCCCGGCGGCATTCCCATGATTCTCGACAAGGGCGTCGGCTTCATGATTCCCAAGGGGAACGTGCTGGTGCTGCAAATCCACTACGTGACGACGGGCGAGCCAACCACGGACCAGTCGAGCGTGGGCTTTGTGTTTGCCAAGGAGCCGATCAAGAAGCAGCTCAAGCACTTCCGCTGCCACAACGGCACGTTCGCCATCCCGCCGGGCGACGGGGCGCACCTGGTCGAGGCCAAGCGGACGTTCGCCAAGGATTCGACGCTGGTCGGCATGTTCAGCCACATGCACCTGCGCGGCAAGGACATGATCTTCAACGCCATCTATCCGGGCGGCGAAAAAGAGACGCTGCTGGCCGTGCCCAATTACAGCTTCGACTGGCAGATGTCGTACGTGTGGCGGCCAGGCGCCAAGAAGTTCCCGAAGGACACGGTGGTCGACGTCACGGCCCACTTCGACAACTCGTCGTTCAACCCCTACAACCCCGATCCCACCGTGACGGTGAAGGAAGGGGACCAGACGTTCGAGGAAATGATGTACGGTTTCGTCTTCTACACCGAGGACGACGAGAACCTGAACATCGCCGTCGACCCGAAAACGGGTCACGAAATTCATGCCGGCAAGGAAGCGTCGAACAAACCGGCAGCCGCCGCACAGGCGGGTGGGTAGAAATCCTTTTGGGCGAGGGGCGCTGCCGCAATTCAGTCCGCCTCTTCGGCAAGGCACTGGGGTCGCGTCGTTCCCAAGGCGCCTCCGCGCATCGTGTGCTGACGGGCCGCCCCTAAGCTGGCAATAAGACCGCGGATTCTTGGATTCTTCAAAACCCACCATGTTGGGGAGGACGACTAATGAGATCGAGCACCTTTGCCGCGTTGACTCTTCTCGTCGCGCTGGCCGGCAACTCCCAGGCTTCCGAGCTGGTCGTCATGGGCGTCAATCTCAATGGCCCTGCCCCCGACGGGCAGAAGGTCTACACGATCGGTGTCGACACGCAAGGCCTCGCCGGCCTCTTGGAAATCAGAGGGCTGAAGTTTGTCGGCACTGGCGCCGGCGGCAGCCCCAAGCAGAGCAATTTCGAGGCCCCCTCCGTCGCCGCCTACAACCCACAGAATCGTCAGGACGTAGAGGTGTTCGCCGAAGTCTGGGGCGAGGTGGATTTTAAGCAGTTCGACAGTTGGTGGTATGCCTCGGGAAGCGGGCTACTCCAAACTAGGAAAGGTCAACTGATCACGACCGACCCGATCGTGGGCCCGACTGGACAGCTTTGGCTGCCACAGGCCTTTGGCATCATCGGCGGTGACGGCCCTGCGCCCGGTTTCGGCAGTGGTCTCGACATGGGTATGTACGCCGTTTTCGGCTCATTCTCCGCCTCCTCGCCGGCGGGAATCTATCCCTTGCTACAGGTTCGCACTAGCGGCGACCTACTGGTGGGCTTTGCGGCGGACACCAAGCTGTCGGTGCAGGCCGATCAAGGCGAAGTGGCCACCAACGTGCTCGGCGGGCCGCAAGACGTCAATCCGTACGCCGTCCTTCGCTTCAACGAAGACCGCATCGTCCCCGAGCCATCGACCTACGCCCTGGCGGCGATAGCCTTGACCGGGCTATTGGCGTTCGGGCGCCGTTTTCGTCACAGGCGGATACCGCGCGCCGTTCGATAGCACCTACTTCGCCCGCGGCGTGAGCGTTTTCAAGTACGCCTGCAGGTCCACGAGCTCGCCGTCCGTGGCCGCGTTCAAGAGGCCGGTCGGCATCAGCGACTGTTGCGACGGTTGCGTGCCGGCCACCTCATCGCCGGTGACGCGGACCGTCGTGTCGGCGTCGGTCTGTAGCAAGAGGCCGTCGGTGGACTCGTACACCACCAGGCCGTGATAGATGCGGCCGCCGCGGGTCGTGACCATCGTCGTGCGGTAAAGCGGCGAGACGTCGCGGCTGGGATCGATAATGGCCGCGAACAAATCCTCGCGCGAGAAACGGTCGGCGGCGCCGGCCAGGTCCGGCCCCAGCCGCCCCGCCGCGGCGTGGCAGCGGCTGCACGTGAATTTCTCGAACGCGCGGCGGCCGCGGGCCGCGTCCCCGGCGGCCCAATCGAGCTTTGCCAGCCGGTCGCGCCACGCCGCGCCGTCGCCGGCGGCAGCGCCAAAACCGCTCTGCCGCGCCGCCTCGGCCGGATACTGCTCGGCAAACCAATTGAACCATGGCCGATACGCCGCCGCGAGATCGGTGTCGCTGCCCTCCGCCACGTCGATCCGCCGGCCGCTCCAGTGCGTCAGAAGAGCCGCTAGCGCCGCGCGGACGTCCCGCTCCTTGGGCGCCGTGCAGTACCGCCGCAGCGCCGCCACCGCCGCCGCGACATCCGCCGGCGACGATTCCGAGGGCAGCTTCACGAGCGCCCCGGCCGCGTCGAGCACGGTCCGCGAGGCCGGCCAGGCAAGCGATTCGACGAACCGCCCGCGATCCACGGCTTGCGACCGCCGCGCAAGGCGGGCCACGATCGCTTCGCGCAACGCATAGTCCTCCCACCGCTCGCGCAGCCGCGGCAGGATCTCATCATCCGGCAGCGCCGCCAGCACGCCCACCAGCTCGGCGGTCCACGCGGCGCCGCCGTCCGCATCGACAGCAGCGCTGGCGAGCAATTTTCTCGCGGCCTTCTCGCGCACCGCCTTCGGCATGGCCGCCGCAAATAGCGCATGAGCCGGCGTCCCGAACTTCGGATCATTCACAAGCGCCTCGGCCAGGCCTGGGTCGGCGGCGCAAAGCTGCTCGAAAAGCTCGCTGACGCGGAGCGGCCAGTTCCGGTCCGTCGTCACGTGTGCCGCCTCGAACCGGTCGTGCAGCCGCGCGAGCGTCCCGGCGACCTGCGTTGTCAACTCGGCACGGCGGGGCGCAGGCAGCCTGGAAAGGACGATCAAAAAATGCACGTCGTCGAAGGGCGACTGTGAGTCCGCCCGCCGCGCCGCGATCGCCTCGACCGCCTCCGGCAGGTCCGTGCCGAGCATCGCCAAAAGCCGTGCCGCTTCGCGGGCAAGCTCGGGCTGGGCGGCCGGCAGTCGCGCGGTCACCCGCTCGGCGATCACTCGCCGCAGGGCGGCATCGACCGCCTCGACGTTGTTGCCGGCGTAGCCGCTGTAAACTTCGGCCTGGCCAGGCTGGACGCGCAAGTCCCCCAGCGCGATCTGCAGCAGTCGGATCGCCTCGAGCCGAGCGCTCGCGTCGTCGTTACGGTCCAGCGCGTCGAGACAGGCGTGCACATGCCGACTCGTCGTTGTGGCGTCCGAGTCGCCGATCGGGCCATCGATCCACAGCCGCGCGAGCACGATGCGCGGCGAGGCAGCAACGTCGAGCGTGCCGATCGCGCCGACGAAATCGTCATGGCCGGGCCCTCGCGCCGCGGCGATCGTGGCGGCACGAACCCGGCGGCAGTCGCTCGCCAGTGCCCGTGGCCAGTCCGGCCCGGCCGCCGCGTCAGCGAATTCCCACTTCGGTAGTGCGGCAAGCGCCTCCCATGCCGCGCGCTCGACCCGCGCGTCGCCGGCGCGGGTCAAGTCGGCCAAAATTTGCTGCCCCCGCGCTTGCGCCGGATGCCGTGAGATCGACCACGCGACGCGGGCCGAAAGCCGCGGCCGCCCGAGCGCGATCGCCCACTCGGCCACGTCCGGCGGCACGCCGTCGAATAGCTCGGTCAACACCTCGACCGCGCGGATTTGCCGCGCGCATGCCTGGCGTTCGTCGGTTGTCGCGGCGGCCAGCGCTTCGCGCCCCAGCCGGCGCGCAAGCGGCACCCACCGCGCCCGCGACCAGCTCGAAAGCGGCTGGTCGGCATCGAGCACGGCATCGATCGCGGCCGCCTGTTCGACTTTCGGTGCCGGCTTCTCGTACCGGATTCGGAATACGCTCCCCCGCGTGCCGCGCCCACCCACGGCCACGAACAAATCGCCTTCCGGTCCAACCGCCAGGTCGACCGGGGCGAATCCGACGTCGCCGGTGGTTTGCAAGAAAGTCTCCACGCTGCCCGACAGAGTTGCCCCATCCTCAACGAGCGGCAGAAAGTACACGCGGCCGAACGTCCAGCACGCCGTGAACAATCCCTGGCGATAACGCGCGGGGAACTGGCGATGCCGATACACGATTCCACCGGTGGGCGAGCCGCGGCCGATCTCCACGGCCCGCTCGACATTGTCGAAGAACGAGGCCGGCCGGTTCCAGCTTCGCTGCCACCCTTGCAGGAGCCAGCCGTGCTCCATGCCCGCCGCCACGTCGAACAGCCGATTCGGCGCATACCACGGCAGCCCGTGGTCGCGCTCGCCATCGGCGTCGACCAGCAGCAAACGCCCGTCGGCGGTGAAATCGGCGTCGTACGGATTGCGGAAGCCGTGGGCCAGCACGTCGGTCTCGCGCAGGTCGGGCGAGATCCGCACGACGGCGCCGCACCTTGGCTCCTTCACCGGCGAGCCGGGGCGGGCGGCGTGCGCCGCCGACACGCCGGCGTCGTTCCCGCAAATTACGTAGTACCAGCCGTCCGGCCCGCGCAGCACGCCGTTGGCGCCGTGCTCGGGATGCCGCAAATGGGCGATAATCTCGCCGGTGTCGTCGGCCACGTCGTCGCCGTCGGAATCCGACAGGCGGCGCACGGCGTCGTCGCCCGTGCAGATGAGGTTCGGGCCATCGAAATACATTCCGTGGGCGCCGCTTTTAGGCGTGGACGAAAAGAGCGTGGCCCGATCGGCACGTCCGTCCGAATCGTCGTCGTGCAGAATCTTGACGTAGCCCGGCCCGGCCACGACGACGCGGCCGCGGGCATCGATCGTCATCGAGAAGATGTCGTGCGCCAGGTCATCGCCGGCAAAGAGCGAAACCGAAAAGCCGCCGGGCACGGAGAAGCCCAGCTCGGCCGCGGCGCGTTCCGAGGGCGCGGCCCAGGCAAACACGATCGCAAGAAGCGACGCAACTGCGCGTGCGACAGGACGGGCGGAGCTCGCGGTGAGAAGCGTCACGAGCACAATCGTAGTTGCCGCCGGCGCGGGCGACAATCGGCCCGACGTACGACTGGCAATCGCGTGCGAGCGGCCCTGTGGCGGCTCACCAGAACGGCCCGCCGAACGAGACGCCCCAGCCGATGCGGTGGCGCGGGCGGTAGCCGCCGTGGCCGAACGAGAACGAGTAGTACGGTGGCGGCGGGCCCCAGTAAGGCGGCGGGTAGTAGTACGGGTAAGGATAAGCGTAAGGGTAAGGATACGGGTAAGGAGCCGCGACCGGCGGCGGGGCAGACACGACAGCGCCTGGAACAGCACCGGGCGGGCCGGCCACTGGCGGCGCCGCTTGCTGGGCGGCAATCTGCGCGCGGTTGCGAGCTTCGATATCGTCCAGGCCGCTCCCCACCGCGGCGCCCGTCAGGGTGCCCACGCCGGCGCCGATCAGTGCGCCAGCGCCAGTGCTTCCGAGGGCGTTCCCAACGATCGCGCCGGTGCCGGCGCCGGCTAGCCCGCCCACTAGCGCCCCTCTGTCGGTGTAATACGGAGACGCGCAGCCGACGATCGACAGACCGGCCAGCACCGTGGCGAGCGCGCAGCGGCAAGTGGGAGTCATACGCGTGGGTCCTCTAGAAAGTGCCAAAAGTGGCTGAGCATGACCATCCTTGGTCGAGTGCGGGAGGCGGATTATCCGCACGAGCCGCCCACCGGGTCAAGACCGCACAAGGGGCGATCAGGGCCATTCTGTTTTTCAAAATGGCGAGGCGGGAAAATGGGACTGGCTCCGAGCATAAACAGCGCAAGTCCTTTCAGGCCAACGTTGCGTCTCGGTGCCTGTCCCACTTTCCCGCCGGTGCGCCGCCGGCAAGCTTGAAGGATTTCCATTCATCATTCCGCATTCATCATTGGCCCCTCAGCTCTTCTTCGCCGCCTGCCGCGTCCGCCATTGCTGCCATTTGGCCAAGGCCGCGTCGCGCTCGGCCGTGCTGGCGAATCCCAGCGTGGCCGTGTTGAACAAGATGGTGGCGTTGGGCTGCGCCCGTTTGAAGCCGAAGTCGGCCAGCTTCTGGCCCGACAGGTGGACCATCACGGCCAGGGCCACGTCGCGAACTTGCGTCTCGACGACCTGGTTTGCCGCCAGTTGCTGGTGACCGCAAACCGACTGATCGGACAACAAAGGCTCGAGCCGCGCCACGTCGTCCGCGCCGCCGAACTTTCCCACGACCAGCACCGCGTACTGCCGCATGTGCGGCGGGCTGCCCGGTTCCTTGAGCATCGCCAGCGCCGGCTCGATCCCCTCGCGCAGATTGAACTGCAGCGCCAGCATCATCGTCTGCTGCATGCTCGACGGGTCGTTGGTGAAGCTCCGCCGCACCCACGCGCCGAGCAGCTTTTTCAGGATCGGATTCTTGTCGCCTCCGGCGATCGCCTGCCGGAAGGGCTGCTGGTAGCAAAAGTTAGTCACGGCCATCGCCGACTGCGGCGAGATCGGAACGTCGCTGTCGCCACCGACGAACAGCAGCGCCGCCACCGTTCCCAGTTGCACGGCTCGCTCGGTGGTGCGTCCCGGCACGCGCATCGACTCCTGAATCTGCTGACAGCGGCCGTCGAACGCCGCCGCCAACCGCTCCGGACCGAGTTCCGAAGCCTCGAGCAAGCCCGGCTCGTTGCGCTGCATGTCGGCGAAAAGTCGGCGGGCGGACACATTTTCGCCCATCATCTTTCGATACCGCTGCCAGCCCGGCAGATCGTGCTGCTTCTGCCCTTGGGTGTCGTCGACAAAGGCTTCGAGGCGGCGGCGCCAATCGAGTTCGAGGACTTCCGACAGCACCATCCGCGCCCTGTAGCGCACTTCGGCATCGGGGTCGGCGAGCGCCTTGACGAGCGCAGCCTTGGCAGGGACGCCAATCCGCGCAAGCTCGCGCGTAGCGCGCTCCCGCACGGCATACGACACGTCCCCCATTTGGCGGACCAGTTGCGCGATGTGCCGCTGGTCGACAGGCGGTTGCGCATCGTTCGACGGCCTGGCGGCCAGCGCCGTCGCGGCAAGAGAGAGAACGACGCCCAGGAGAAGAATCGATGCCCGTCGCTCGACCACGCAAACCTCGCTTCGGAGGGCCTTGGAGTAGCCTCCTATTCTAACAAGACGCCGGCTAAAACGCGCCTGCCGGGACCCGAAAGGCACGGCGTTCTGTTTTTCAAAATGGCGAGGCGGGAAAATGGGACTGGCTCCGAGCATAAACAGCGCAAGTCCTTTCAGACCAACGTTGCGTCTCGGTGCCTGTCCCACTTTCCCGCCGGTGCGCCGCCATCCAGCTCGAATCTGTGAATTTGCGGCCGCTTGCAGCCAGTAACTGCTAAAGTGCCATCGCCGAAGAACGTTTGAGAAGCGCCTGAGGCGATACAGCTTGATCAGTGAAAGCCGCGACCGCCCGACATGGGCGGGGACCGCGGCTTTTTTCTTGGTCGAGAGAATCCCACGGTTAGGGCGCCCGCGCGCCCGCTTGGACACGTCTACGGTGGGAGATCTTGTATGGCCGAGAAACCATCCGCTGCCCCCCCTGCTGCGCGACCCGGGCTTTCGACAATTGCCGTTCACGCCGGCGAGGATCGCCAGAAGCTCGGCGATGCGATGACCGACCCGATCTTCTGTACGTCCACGTACACGTTCGCCGATACGCGGGCGGCAATCGACTTCATCGAACAAAAGCAGCCCCGCGAGGAGTACGGCCGCTACGGCAACCCTAGCGAAAAGGTCGTCGAGCGGAAGCTGGCCGCGCTCGACGGCGGAGAGGCCGCGCTACTGTTCGCCACCGGGATGTCGGCCTTCGTCGGCCTCTTGATGGCCCGCCTGAGTGCCGGCGACGAAGTCGTTTTCTTCGACGAGTGCTACCATCGCAGCCGCGAGTTCTGCACGAAGCACTTGTCGCGGTTCGGCGTCCGCACGCGACAGGTGCCAGCGTGCGACTATGACGCGATGGAAGCCGCGATCACGCCTTCGACGAAGCTCTTGATCAGCGAGTCCCCGACCAACCCCCACCTGAGCGTCGTCGACCTGGAGCGGTTCGTGGCGATCGGCCGCCGGCACAAGATCGAGACGCTGATCGACGCCACGCTGGGGACGCCGTACAACGTCCGCCCGCTGGAGGCCGGCGTCGACTACGTGCTTCATTCCGCGACAAAGTATTTGGGCGGGCATAATGATCTCTTGGCCGGCGCGATTATCGCGACGACCGAGAAGCTGGAGCCGATCCGCAAGCTCCGCGGCATCATGGGCGCGATCAGCTCGCCCCACAATATTTACTTGCTCGAGCGCGGACTAAAAACGTTTCCGTTGCGGATGGAGCAGCACAATCGAAACGGGCAGGCCGTGGCTGAGTTCCTGGCCAGTCACCCCAGGATCGAGCGAGTGTACTACCCCGGCCTGGCCGACCACCCGTACCACCAAATCGCCCGCGCGCAGATGCGGGGCTTTGGCGGCCTGGTGACTTTCGCGGTGAAGGGCGCAGACTGGCGGGCGACGGCGCGGGTGGTCGATGCGGTGCGTCTGCCGCGGATCGGGCCGAGCCTGGGGGGCGTCGAATCGCTGATCGAGCAGCCGCTGGTGATGAGCTACTACGAGTGCACGCCCGAGGAGCGCCGGCGCTTCGGCATCGCGGACAATATGATCCGCCTATCGTGCGGCGTGGAGAACACTGAGGACTTGATCGCCGACTTGGCGCAGGCGCTCGACGCCGTGTAACGAAATAGCGGCCGAATGACCGGCAACACACCTGTGTGCCACGGCTTGACCGACCAGGGCAAGCCGTGCTGCGCCGGCACAACGCTCGCCATTGCGATCCACGTCGGTCACCGCTTCGCGCTGCTTCTGCGAAGCAGTGGCACCCGCGCGCTCGACGCCGTGTAACGAAATAGCGGCCGAATGACCGGCAACACACCTGTGTGCCACGGCTTGACCGACCAGGGCAAGCCGTGCTGCGCCGGCACAACGCTCGCCATTGCGATCCACGGTCACCGCTTCGCACTGTTTCTCTCGAAGCAGTGGCACCCGCGCGAAGCTTTGGGCGGCATCCTGCGCGGCCTACCGCAAGACGGCGTGGCTGGTCGGTTCCTGTAGCCGGCTGAGCTGCGCCACCAGCGGATGCGCGGCGAGCCAGGCTCGGGCGGCGACCCTCGCTTGCTGCCATTGGGCCAAGGTCGGGACCGGATCGGCGTCCAGCAGCCGCTGGTCGAGGATGGCCGACAGCCGTACCACGGCCAGATCGCCATAGCGAACCGGCAATTCCCCGCTGTCCGGCACGAGGCGCTCGTCGTCCAACAGGGCCACCAGGAACGCAATGCGGTTGCCGGTGTAGCGGTTGGCGATGCCAGCCGCCATGGCGCGATAACGCGGCGTGACGTCAGGCTGCGCTGTTTCGGTATGGAGCAGCTCGATCAACCGCCGCTGCTGTTCGGGCGTGCCAAAGTCGGCCACAAGCGCGGCCGCTGAAAGTCGATCCGCGAAGCGGGCCTCGGTTCGCTCAAGGCAAGCGGCTGCCGCATCGGCGGCGTCCGTGCAGGCGGGGTCATCCGGTCCATCGATCAACCGCGCGGCCAACGGCAGCGCGAACACAGCTTCCGCGCGCAACTGCTCGCCCAGCTTTTGGCGAACACCTTCCCGGTCGGGGCTCGCGCGCAGATGCCGCACCAGCACGGCATAGTCCGGCGGCGGGCCGTCCTGGCAAAGCGGTGCCCAGGCCGCGCGAAGCTGCCGCCACTCGCCCTCCGACGGCAGCGGCCTTGGCACGTACGTCCGCAGGTTCATCTCCTGGAGCGGCACGGCCGGACCGAAATCGAACGAGTACATCTCCGCCAGCACGCGCTCGATGGGCCAACGGTCGTACTCCAGGCGGAACAAGGCGGAAATCGTGCCCGTGCGATGTCGGCCGCTCACGCAATGCACGGCAACGGGGTAGTTCGCCGGCTCGTCGAACAATCGATAGAACTCTTCAAACTGCCACGGCGACACCCACGGCCAGCAGGCCTCGTGCCCCATCGCCCATTGCACGTGCTGGATGCCCAGCTCCTCCACGAACTCCGACTCGACCGGCCCGCGCGGCCTCCCGAGCGCCAGCACGCCCCGGCGGAGCTGATCGTCCTCCATCCGCAAATTGAGAACGGTCTTCACGCCGTGATGCGCGACCAGGTAGCGGATGCCCAGCTCGCTGGGCTGCGCCACGCGATAGAGTACGCCAGGCCGCACGACAGCGAAGCGTTTGACGTGCTGCCGCCACAGCAGGTGATAAGCGGGCCAGACGGCGGCCAGAAGCGCCACGGCACCCACAACGCGCGCCACGCGGCGAGCCGTGTTGGCGCGCGGCGCGGCGGGAATGTAGTCGCCCGAGCGATCGATTCGGTCGCGCATCAACGATCCCCTGGCGTTGCGCCCGTGGCCCCTGCCGGCGAATCGGGCGGACCCTATCAAAGGGGCCTGCGAGCGTCAACGCCGCCAGGCAGGCGCAAACGACTTTGCCCGAGGCTTTGGAGTCCGGAGCGATTGCGGCGCGCCGCGGCAGCTAGCGGTCCGGCGGCGGCCATTCTCCTGTCTTGCTTCGTGCTCGCGGGCGCTGGTACACTCCGCGACCCCTTGGTCTTGGCTACGCTTTTCGGGCACCGGGCGCCACTTCTTGCCGCTCGGGCGGGACATGCGGTCTGTCGCGACACGGAGGTCGCATTTTGCTGTCGAAGTGGCCCATCCGCGACAAGCTGCTCGTCGGCTTGTCGCTTCTGCTGGTGATCGTCGGCACGCTCTCCTGGGGCGAGCTGCAGGGGCTGTACAAGTTCCGCGGTCTGGTGGGCCGCTTGCACGGCCGCGTCAATTCCGAGTTGCCGCTGGCCAACGAATTCAGCCAGCGCGTGGGGGACCTGCGCGGCGTGCCCAGCTCGCTGCACTGGGACGGGTCGGACGACGAATCCTCGATCGACGCGGCGCGAGCCGACTTCAGAGAAAAGCTCGCGGCGCTGAGCGACACATTTCTCCGCTACCGCGGGCAGCTTAACGACAACGCGCCCCACGCCCAGACGATGCGCGACATCGAGCAGGAGCTGGCAGCAATCGATCGCGCCCAGAAGACAGGCGACTGGACCACCGAGAAAGCACCCCGCGACGACCTCAACGCCAAGCTGGAGGACCTGCAAGGTCTGGCTGGCAAGCTGCCCTTGCACCTGCAGGAGGTCATCCTCCAACTGACCGAGGAGGCCCGCAGTGAGTACCGGGCCCTGATCGTTCTGACGTGGATCACCAGCATCACCACGGCGATCATGTTGGCGTTGTTCGTGAAGCTCATGTACCAGTGGATCTTCCTGCCGCTCAAGGTGTTGATCCAGGGATCGCGGAAGGTGGCGGCGGGCGAGTTTAGCTACCGCATCCGGCTGGCGTCGAACGACGAAATCTCCGAATTGGCCGCGGCCATGAACGACATGACCGCCCGCTTCCAGGCCATTCGCGACGACCTGGACCGGCAGGTGCAGTTGCGCACCAAGCAGGTCGTGCGGAGCGAGCAATTGGCCAGCGTCGGCTTTCTCGCCGCCGGCGTGGCCCACGAAATCAATAACCCGCTGGCCTCGATCGCCCTGTGCGCCGAATCGCTCGAAGGACGGATGAACGACATCGTGCCGGCCGACGACGACCAGGCCGCCGTCGTCAAGCACTACCTGCGGATGATCCAGGACGAGGCCTTCCGCTGCAAGGAGATCACCGAGCGGCTGCTCGACTTCTCCCGCATCGGCGACGTCAAGCGGCAGACCACCGATCTCCGCGAGCTCGTGCAGGGCGTCATCGAGATGCTCGGCCACCTCGGCAAGTACCAGGAAAAGCACGTCGAACTCGTGGCCGGAGAGCCACTACTGGTCCCCGTCAATCCGCAAGAGATCAAGCAGGTCGTGCTCAACCTCCTGACCAACGGGTTGGACAGCCTGGACCCCGGCGGCACCGTGCGGATCGAGCTCGACCGCCGCGCCGGCCAGGCGGAAATGGTCGTCAGCGACAACGGCTGCGGCATGACGCCCGACGTGCTGGAACAGATATTCGAGCCGTTCTTCACGCGCCGCCGCGGCGGGCAGGGGACCGGCCTGGGGCTGTCGATCGTCTATCGCATCGTCGCCGACCACGAGGGATCCATTGAAGTGCACAGCGACGGGCCGGCACGCGGCTCGACATTCCGCGTCCGCTTGCCCCTGGCACTAGGCGCTCGGAAGGAGAACGAAAATCGCTACCAAGCCGCATAAGCGTCTGAAGCTCCTGTTTGCCGACGACGAAAAATCGCTGCAGGGGCTCATGAGCCTCGAATTGCCCCGCATGGGGCACGAAGTGACCGTCTGCCCCGACGGGCGCACGGCCGTCGCCGCCCTCGAGCGCAACACCTACGACTGCATCCTGGTCGATCTGGACATGCCGGGCATGTCGGGGATCGACGTGATCGCGCACGCCAAGAAGCTCTCGCCCGAGACCGAGGCGGTGGTGCTCACCGGGAAGTCGTCGCTGGAGACGGCCATCGCCGCCATGCGGCACGGCGCCTTCGACTATTTGACCAAACCCTGCAAGCTGGTAGAGCTGGAAGGGCTCTTGGCCCGCGTGGCCGAGAAACGCGAGCTGACGAACAAGTATCGCGCGCTCAAGCGGCAGCTCGAACGGCTGGAGGGCGCCTCAGACCTGGTGGGCCACACGCCGCAGATGAGCAATATCCGTGGGTTGATCGCCAAGGTCGCCCCAACCAATTCCACGGTGCTCGTGCTGGGCGAGACGGGGACCGGCAAGGAACTAGTGGCCCGCGCCGTTCACGACCAGAGCCTGCGGCGCGAGATGCCCTTTGTCGTGGTCAACTGCGGCGCGCTGCCGGAAAGCCTGATCGAGAGCGAACTATTCGGCCACCGCAAGGGAGCGTTCACCGGCGCGGACGAGCATCGCGTGGGCCTGTTCGAAGTGGCCAACGGCGGGACGATCTTTCTGGACGAGATCGGCGAGCTGCCCAAGGCCATGCAGGCGCGCCTGTTGCGCGTGCTGGAAAGCGGCGAGATTCGCCGCGTGGGGGACAACGAGTCGTTCATTGTCGAGGTGCGCGTGGTCTGCGCCACGCACCGCAATCTCGAAGAGATGGTCACCGACGGGCAGTTCCGCGAAGACTTGATGTACCGGATCAACACGTTCGAGATCCAGCTCCCGCCGCTGCGGCAACGGATCGACGACATCCCGGCCCTGGCCCGGCACCTGTTGGGCCGCTTCCGACCGCACCTGCGGCCAGGGGACGAGGCGTTCACGCCGGACGCCGTCAAGGCCTTGGAGTCGCACTGTTGGCCGGGGAATGTCCGCGAGCTGGCCAACGTCGTCGAGCACGCGGCCATCCTCTGCGACGAAGGGCCGGTTGCGGCGGCGCACCTGCCGATGAATTTCGGCCATCGCCGGCTGCAAGGACCCCATTTCAAGACCGTGGCCCCGCAAACCTTGCACGAAATCGAGCTGGCCGTCATCCAGCAGACCCTCGAGCGGCACCAGGGGCACAAGCCCGCCGCCGCCAAGGAACTGGGCATCAGCCTCAAGACGCTGTACAACAAGCTCCACCAGGCAACCCAATTGGAGGAGTCGGCCTGACGCGGTTGTTCGGGCCCTGGGCCGCCCACGGGGTCTCCTCCGACTAATATGACGGTGAGGGACCCTACTTGATGTCAACAACGAGTAACCGCCGGACGTTTCTCCGCCAAGTGTCGCGCATCGGGGCCGCGGCCGCCGCCACGACCGCTCTGCCGCGATTGTGCCGCGGCCAGCAAGACGGCAAGCTCCCGAAAGTCGCCGCGGTCATCACCGAGTTCACCTACCGCAGCCACGCCCACGTGATCCTGGAGAATTTCCTCCAGCCGTACCTCTTCAATGGACAGTGGACCGACCCCGGCTTCCAGGTCGCCAGTCTCTACGTCGACCAGTTCCCGCCCGGCGAGATGGCCCGCGACGTCGCCCGCGAATACAAGATTCCGATCTATCCGACGATTCCCGAAGCACTCACGCTGGGGGGCGGAAAACTGGCGGTCGATGCGGTGCTGTCGATCGGCGAGCACGGCAAGTATCCCGTCAACGCCAAGGGGCAGATGGAATATCCGCGAAAGCGGTTCTTCGACCAGATCGCCGCGGTGATTCGCGCAGGCGGCCGCCCTGTGCCGGTGTTCAACGACAAACACCTGTCGTACCGGTGGGATTGGGCCAAGGAAATGTACGACACGGCGCAGGCGCTGCGCATCCCGCTGATGGCCGGCAGCTCGGTGCCGCTCGCGCAGCGCCGGCCGCCTTTGGAATTGCCTCCCGAGGCGGAAATCGAAGACGCCGTCTCGATCCACGGTGGCGGCGTCGAGTCCTACGACTTCCACGCGCTGGAGGTGTTGCAGTCAATGGTCGAGGCCCGCAAGGGGGGCGAGGCCGGCGCCGCCAAGGTGCAATTCCTGGAAGGCGACGCGCTGTGGAAGGCCGCGGCCGATGGTCTGTGGTCCGTGCCCCTGGCGACCGCGGCCATGACGGCGGAGTTGGGGCCCGATCACCAGCTCACCAGGTGCCTCGCTGCCGGCGGCAAGACTTCGACGGGCACGGCGGTGCCGATGCACGGCATCCGCGTCTGGTATCGCGACGGCTTCGGGGCGACAGTGCTGACAGTGGACAGCAGCAGCACTCGCTGGAACTTCGCCTGCCGGCTGAAGGGTGAGGATAAGCCGCTCTCGACGAGCTACTACGTCGGCCCGTGGCAGAACCGCAACCTGTTCAAGGCCCTGTCGCACGCCATCCAGACGCACTTTCGCCAGGGACGGGCCCCGTACCCCGTCGAGCGGACGCTGTTGGTGTCCGGCATCCTGGACGTGGCGATGGACTCGCGCGCCTCGGGCAGCAAGGTGGTGGAAACGCCGCAATTGGCCGTGGCCTACAAACCGCGCGACTTCCGCTCCCTGCGCGAGTTTGGCGACACGTGGAAGATCATCACCGAAGACATGCCCGAGCCGAAGGGCATCGAAAGAGTCGGCTCCAAGTCGTGATCCGCCGCGCGAAGAGGGGACGCACCACGGAGGCGCGGAGAGGAAGGATGATGAGGGCGGAATGATGAATTGGAAGAGGTTATCGCCCTCCGTTACGTGCCCGTGGGCAAGAACTGCCTAGTGCCTACTTCTTCTTCACCGCCTAGACTCAGGGCCGTTCACAGATTCAAGCTTGCCGGCGGCGCACCGGCGGGAAAGTGGGACAGGCACCGAGACGCAACGTTGGTCTGAAAGGACTTGCGCTGTTTATGCTCGGAGCCAGTCCCATTTTCCCGCCTCGCCATTTTGACCTTCGGAACACACACCTGGAGAATTGGTTCATGCCGCTTGCCCGCCTTGCGCCTGCCACCCTGGCGCTGATTGCCTTGACCGCGTCGGCCGCTGGCGCACAGACGACGTATTTCGGCCTCGATGACCCGCGCGGAGCGTTCCCCAATTCTCTGCTTGCCCGCAGCAACTTCCTGGCGACGTTGGTTGCCTCCGGGACCGACACTCTGGAGAGCTTTGCCAACGGCACGCCGGCCCCGACCCTTGTCTTCGGCGCGACGGGCGTGACGGCCGCGACCAATCTGGCGTTCGTCGCCACGTTTCCACCGCTGGCCGAAAGCGGCGTCAATGCGGTTCTGGACCAAGGACCCGCCACGGCCACCGACCCCGGCATTCCCGACGTGTTCAACCTGAGCACGCCGGTCACGGCCTTCGGCAGCTTCTTTGCCGACGCCGGCGATGGTGGAGCGAATACGATCACGTTTGTGCTGGAGAACACGATCCTGGCAACCAGCAAGAGCGTCGTCGTCGGCCCGCTCGGCCCAGGCGCTTCGTTCGACAACGTCTTCTTCTTTGGCGTGACGGACACCACGCCGTTCAATCGCGTGACGATGATCGAGTCCTTGGATTTCGACGGCATCCTGCTGGACGACGTCACCATCGGCTTCGTGCCCGAGCCAAGCTCGTTGGTGCTGCTCGCAGGCGTGTCCTCGGTGGCGCTTTTGCGTCTGCGGCGCCGCGGCAAGAAGTCGTAAGGGCCGCTTCAGCGAACCTTCCGCGCGGCGGGATCATTTTCCGCAGACGGTGGACCCTGCCGATCGAATTGCGCGGCGTGCTGAAGGCGGGCAGGATGCCCGCCCCCCCTCGCGCCCGGCGCTATTTCTTCGCCGGCAGGACTACCTGCCCTTTAACGCCCACGTCGAGTCGGAACAGCCCGCCGCCGCCGCTTTCTGGGCCCAGCCCGCCCGTGACGAAGAGCTGGTCCATCTTCGGGCCGCCGAAGGCCACATTGCTGGTCGTCAGGTTACCACCCGGCAACCGCCACAGGAGTTTCCCTTCCGGGCTGAGCACCTGCACCTGCCGCATGCCGTAGTGCGCGACGTACAGATTGCCTTTGGCGTCGAGACACATGCCGTCCGGCTGGTTGTCGATCTGGCCTAAGGTTTCATCCTTGACCGGCAGGTCGGCCAACACGCGGCGATTGCCGAGCTTTCCCGGCTCCGCGACATCGTAGACCAGCACGCGGTTCTTCTTGCTTTCGGCGAGGTACAGTCGCTTGCCGTCGGGCACGAGGACGATGCCGTTGGGAAACGCCAGCCCGCTGTCGCACAGGTGCGTCTTGCCCTGGGCGTCGACGTAGTGCACCGTGCCGATGGGGTTTTTGTCGTCCGAGCCGCCGGGGTCGGAAAAGTAGAATCCGCCGTGGGCCGTGTCGAGCGAGAGGTCGTTGGGCCCGCGCAGCGGCGTGCCGTCGCACTCTTTCGAGGCCGCCGGCAGCAGTTTGCCATCGGGCGACAAATGCAGCACGGCGTGCTGGCTGGCGTCGCACACCAGGTGGGTGCCGTCGGCCAACACCTTGTGGCCGTTGGGCGCGCCGGTGACCGCCCAGTCGCGGTGCGCGCCGTCGGGCGAGAACTGCACGATCGAGTCGCCCTCGGAAACGTAGCCCTGTCCGGCATGATCGAAGACCACGCCTTCGCAGTAATGGGGCACGACGAACAGCTTGACGGGCTCGACTTTTTTGGTGACGTCGGCAGCGGATGAAATCGTCGAGAGCAACATCGTCAGGATGCCGAGCAGAGCCGAGCGCTGCATGGGCGGATTCCTCCGGTCGAGTCGGGTTTCAATCGTGGGCGAGGTTCACATATAGACGACCGCGTGGCCGGAAGCAACGATTCTGGCCGCGGCAGCGGCGGATTTCGAGTCGATCGAAATCGCCGGCCCGAAATGAACCGCCAAGTCGCCAAGAAGAGAAACGCCGCAATAACGAAATTGTGTGGTTGCCTCGACGTCGGTTGGCAGTTTCGACCGACCCCTCAATTTTCGCATTTCGTGCTTCTCTTGACATTCGGATTTGGACCTTCGACATTTTCCTCCTTGGCGTGTCTTGGCGGTTCCATGCCTTCGCCCCAGGAGAACTGCAACATCCTGGGAGAGGGGGTCAGGCACATTTTTCGGCCGAACGTCCTTCGGAAGAATTGAAAACGGCTTGTGCCGAAAAATGAGCCAGACCCCGGACTTTGCAGCTTTCCTGGCCTTCGCCTGCCGCCGCTTGCCCGCGCGCCCGGCCGTGCTTAGATTGGACAATTCGTAGCAGAGTCGCGCGCCCCCCTTTCTTCCCACATCGCCAGGAGACACCCGTGACCGCGCCGCGCCCGCCCTCCGATTCGCGCCGCCAGTTCTTGCACACCGCCGCCGGCGCTGGCGTGGGGCTGACCGCGCTTTTGGCTGGTTGCGCGCGGCAGTCCGGCGCGACGGGGGGCGACCGCAAGCCGCTTCGCGCCGCGTTTTCCAACGCCGGGCTGCAAAGCACCTGGTGCAAACTGGGCAAGGACACCGCCGAGTTGTGGGGCAAATTGCTCGGCGTCGAGGTTGTTTGGTTCGACGGCGAGTTCGACCCCCAAAAGCAACGCAACAAGATCGACCTGATCGTCGACGACGACTGGGACTTCTGCTGCTTCCAGGCGGTGCAGACCGACTCGCTGGAAGAGCCGGTTCGGCAGTTGAAGAAGCGCAACATCCCGGTCATGTCGTTGGATACGCTGCTAGTGGCGCCGGAACGGATGCGCGAGGTGGGCGTGTGGTGCGAGATCATGCCCGACCAGGTCTTCATGGGCGCCACGAGCACGCGCGAGCTGATGCGTCGGATCAACGGCCGTGGGAAGGTGATCCACATCGGGGGCCTGAGCGCTCACAGCGGGGCCCAGGGGCGGCGTAAGGGGTTCGAGACCGTCGTGGCCGAGTTTCCCGACGTGGAAGTCGTCGGCGGTGGCGTCCGCTGGTGCGATTGGAAGAAGCAGACGGCACGCGACACGTTCGACACCCTTTTGGACCAGACCCGCGAGCCCATTGCCGGGGCCTTCTTCCACAGCGACGATATGGCGATCGCCTGCCTGCCGGCTCTCGCGGGCACGCCGCACGAAAGAATGTTCATCACCGCCGTCGACGGACAGAAGGAAGGGCTCACCGCGGTCCGCGAGGGGAAGCTCGCCGCCACCACCGTCAATCCCGTGTGCCTGATCCACATGACGGCCCTGGTGCTCGGGCAGTTCATCGTCCGAAACCAGGAACCGGTCGACATCGTGCCGCTTCAGATCGTTACGCCCGGGCCGCTCGTCTCATTGGAAACCGGCAACCTGGACGCCATGTCCTACCTGGCCGATCCGCGGCACTGCCTGGTTTGATCGTTTCTGCCAACGCAGGCGGTGGCCTTCGATGACGACGCTGTCGCAATCACCGCTGTTGGAGTGCCGCGAGATCGGCAAACGCTTCGGCGGCGAAGTAGCGCTCGAAGGCGTCGACTTCACGCTCTTGCCCGGCGAGGTCCATGGCCTGGTGGGCAGCAACGGCGCCGGCAAAAGCACTTTGATGAAGATCCTGGCCGGCGCCCTGCCCGAACACGCCGGCACGGTATGTCTCGACGGGCGTCCGATCGATCTATCGAGTCCACAGTCCGCGCTGCGCCACGGCATCGCCATGGTGTACCAGGAGTTGTCGGGGATCGGGCAGTTGTCGGTCGCGGAGAACCTGTTTTTGGGGCGGCAGCCGACCACGCGTTTCGGCCGTATCGATTGGTGGGCCATGCGCAAGCGTGCGTCGGAGCAATTGGCCGAGCTTGAGATCGAGGTGGACGTCGAGCGGCGATTGGCGAGTTATCCACTGGTGATCCGTCAGATGGTCGAGATCGCCCGCGGCCTGCACAGCGGCGCGCGGGTGTTGATCCTCGACGAACCCACAAGCGCGCTTAGCCCTCCCGAGACGCGGCGCCTGTTCGAGTTGATCCGCCGTATGCGCGAACGGGGCGTGGCGGTAATCTTCATCAGCCACTTCATCGAGGACGTGCTGGCGATCTGCGATCGCGTGACCATCCTCCGCGGCGGCCGGTGCGTCGACACCCGCGACACGAAGGAGGTCGACAAGCACTTTGTCATTCACGCGATGCTGGGGCACGCCCTCGACACGCGCGAGGTGGGATACGAAACAGGCGCCAGCTTGCCGGTCCGCAGCGCAGCGCCGCCCCTTCTTTCGGCCGCCGGCCTGTCGCTTCCGCGGGCCTTCGAGGCCATTGACCTCGCGGTTGCGGCCGGCGAGTGCGTGGGCATCTACGGTTTCGTGGGATCGGGGCACCAAGAGTTGGTCCACTGCCTGGCCGGCGCGCTACGGCCGGCGACCGGCCAAATCACCGTCGAAGGCCAGAGCCTTGTGCTTGGCAGCACGCACGTCGCCGTGCAACGGGGTGTGGCGCTCGTGGCCTCGGACCGCGGCCAGACTCTCGTGCACGACGCTGAGATCTATAAGAATGTAACCCTTGCGCATTTGAAGCAGTCGGTGGGCAACTGGCTCGCGCGCGGCCGCGAAACCGCGATCGCCACGCAGCTTTTGGAGCGCGTCGGCTGTCGCCCCGTCGCGCCGCTCTTGCGCGTCCGCAACCTGTCGGGCGGAAATCAACAGAAAGTGGTGCTGGCGAAGTGGCTACTGGCGCCGGTCCGCGTGCTGCTGTTGGACGAGCCCACGCGCGGCATGGACGTCGGGGCGAAGGAAGAGATCATGAAGCTGGTGGCCGAGCAGAAGCGGGCGGGCGCGGCCGTGGTGCTCGCCTCGAGCGAGCCTGAGGTGGTTCTCGCGCACGCCGACCGGATTTTGGTGATGAGCCGCGGGCGGGTGACGCGGGAATTCGCCGGCGTAACGGTTGACAAGACCATGTTGATGCGGTTCGCGTGAAAGCGAAATTAACTCGATGGCCGTGCCACCATCACAAAACAGGTCGCTCGCTCGCCGGCTGTTTGGCCGGTGGGAGGCATCGGACGTCGCGCCTCTGGTGAGCCTGGCCGTGCTCGTCGTGTTCTTTGCGCTCGTCGCGCCGGGATTCCTCAAGCCGGCCACG
This sequence comes from Planctomycetia bacterium, assembly GCA_016191115.1. GTDB lineage: Bacteria > Planctomycetota > Planctomycetia > Pirellulales > JACPPG01 > JACPPG01. The sequence goes on from JACPPG010000017.1 coordinate 58,874, forward strand.
GTCGTGCAGGTGCTCAAGCAAGGCTCGGTGCTGGCCATCGTTTCGGTCGGGCTGACGTTCGTGCTTTTGTGCGCGGAGATTGACCTGGCCGTGGGGATGTTGGCGCTGTGGACCGCGTGTCTGTGCGGGTTCCTGTTCCAGCGGCCGTTCGCCGCGGGTCCGTCGGGCGCCGGCGCAGCGCCGGCCTGGGCCGTGGTGGTCGCGATCGCCGTGCCGCTAGCCACGAGCCTCCTTTTGGGCCTGACGTCCGGCCTGCTCACCGTCTGGTCGCGCCTGCCCAGCTTTATCATTTCCCTGGCGATGATGAACATCGCCGACGGCATGTCGCGGTGGCTGACCAAAAGCGAGAACCTCAACGTGCCCTCGATCCTCAAGACGATCGGCAACCGCGGCATCGAGATCACCAACCGGTTTGAATTGTCGTACAGCGCGCTACTGGCGGCGGCGGTGTTTATCGTCGGCCACGTCGTGCTGCAGCACACGCGCTTTGGCCGCTACGTCTACATGACCGGCGGAAATCGCGAGGCCGCGCGCCTGGCCGGCGTTCGCACCGGACGGATCGTGGTCGCCTGCCTGGCGATCTCGGCCGTGACCGCCGGTTTGGGCGGCCTGGTCAACGCCGGGCGGCTCAATAGCGTCAGCCTCGACCAGAACGCCGATCTGCTGCTGAGCGCCGTGGCCTGCGTCGTGCTGGGGGGCACCAGCCTCTTCGGTGGCTCCGGCGGCATGGGTCGCACCGCCGTCGGCGTGATTACCTTTAGCGTGCTCAAGGTCGGACTGAACCAGATCGCCTGGATCGACGACCTGGCCCGGCCACTGTTGATGGGACTCGTGCTGATGGTGGCCCTGGTAGTGAACGGGCTATTGTCCAAAAACAAGTGAGGGGTTCGCAGATGGCCGAAGTTACGTTTGGCGCTCGAGCGGCGGCGCGGGTGGCGTTGATCGCGGTGTTGTGGGCGACACACGCTTGCGGCTTAGCCGGCAGCGCTCGTGTCGCGGCGCCCGTTCCGCTCATTTTCGACACCGACATCGGCAACGACATCGACGATACACTCGCGCTAGGCGTCATTCATGCGCTTGCCATTCGCGGCGAATGCCGGCTGCTGGCGGTAACCACGAGCAAGGACAACCCGCTGTGCGCCCCGTTCGTCGACCTGGTGAACACGTTCTATGGGCGCGGCGACACGCCGATCGGCGTCGTGCGCGGCGGCAAGACGCCCGAGGAGGGGCGCTATCTGCGCAAGCTGGTCGAAGCGCGTGATGGCGAGCGCCTGCGCTATCCGCGCAACCTGGTCGATGCCGCGGCTATGCCCGACGCGGTCGCCATCCTGCGGCGGGCGCTGGCGGGGGAAGCGGACGGCTCGGTGGTCCTGGTGGTGGTCGGGTTTTCGACCAACATCGCGCGGCTGTTGGATTCGCCGGCCGACGAGCATTCGCCGCTGACGGGCCGTGAGCTGGTGGCCAAGAAATGCCGTCTCCTGTCGATCATGGCCGGCAACTACGGCCCGAAGCCCACCAAGGAGTACAACGTCTTCATCGCCCCGGAGGCGGCGCGGCAGGTGTACGCGGCGTGGCCGACCGAGATCGTGGCGAGCGGCTACGAGATCGGCCAGGCGATCAAGTACCCGGCCGCCAGCATCGAGCGGGATTTCGGTTACGTCGCGCATCATCCGCTCCGCGAGGCGTACGAGCTGTTCGACAAGATGCCCTACGACCGGGAGACATGGGACCTGACGAGCGCGCTCTATGCGGTGCGGCCGGACCGCGGCTATTTCACCCTCTCCGAGCCGGGCACCATCACGGTCGACGACAAACAGCTCACGCACTTTGCGCCCTCGGCCGCCGGCCGGCACCGGCATCTCAAGGTCGACGCCGAGCAGATTGCCCGGGTCCGCGAGGCGCTGGTGATGCTCGCCAGCCAGCCGCCCGGACACGCTGCCGCCGCAAGATAAGTGCCTGCGTGCCACCTGGCTCTTTGAGATCGGGTAGAATCGACCCGGACACCCTAAAACGGGGGACAAAGTATGCGCTATCCAGCAAGCGTCCTGGCAATTCTGATTCTCGTGGGGGCAGCCCGAGCGAATGATTCTGACCAGTCTTGGCAAATCCACGGTCAGGTCGTCGATGAACAAGGAACACCGGTCGAGGACTTCGATGCCGCCACGTTCTGGTCGTCTAATGGCAAACAGTGGGACGAGACAGGCGAGCGGATCAAAGTGACTGGCCAAGCTGACGCCGGAAAATTCTGGAAGGAAGAAGGACTGCTTGCCGCGCACCCGAAACGGATGGCAGCGCGGCTATCGGAGGGAGAATTCAGCCTCACGATCGATAAACGACCGCGGGTTTCAGTCTTCGCGGTGGACAAGCGTCACGAGCGTGGTGGCGTTGTCTCGGTCGAAAAGAGCGCGGCGGACAAGCCCGTCACGATCACGTTGGCCCCGCTGGTGCGCGTGACCGCCAAGGTCTATTGTTCCGAAGCCGGCAGGACGCCGGATTGGTCGATCGCGGTGATTCACCCTCCGGGGGACAAAAGCAACTACCTGCACTTCACGCAATGCGGCTCTGTCCGCGGAGAGATTTCCCTCCTGCTGCCGCCCGGCAAATACGACTTTGATGTCTATAGCCAGTCGCCGGACGCCAGCATGCGGATGCCGAAGGAACAGAAAGACAAGGATAGCGCGGCGGATCTTCCGGTGCGTGGCATTCGCGTCGAAATTCCTCGTGGTCAAGCTGCGCTCGACTTGGGTGTGCTCAACGTCGCGCTACCCCGGGACAAGGACGGCATCGCCCGCGACTATTCGCAATTCTACGGAAAAGAACCGCCGGAGCTGGCGATCACCGACGCTCGCGGCGTGCCCAAGGGAGTCAAGCTGGCCGATTTTCGCGGCAAATGGGTGCTGCTCGATTTTTGGGCCGTGTGGTGTGGGCCGTGTATTCATCGCAGCTTGCCTGAGCTGACGAAGTTCTACGAAGATCACGCCGCCGATCACGACCGCTTCGAGATTCTGGCCATCTGCAACACCGAAGAAGAGAAAGCCCTCACGATCGAGGCCTACGACGCGCTCGCCGCAACTATCGTCGAGAAAGTCTGGGCCGGCAAGCAGCTTCCATTTCCGGTCCTGATCGACGGCGAGGGCAGAACGTCCGGCATCTACGGCATCCAGAGCTGGCCTTCCGTGCTCTTGATCGACCCCGAGGGTCACCTCGTCAAGAACGGAGACCAAACGACCTTGGCCGAAAAGCTCAAAGAGAAGAAGCCCTAGCGCGCGGTTGTTCCGGAATCGCTCAGCGCGCGCAAAGGTCCTGAGCGCTAACTAATCGCCAACCAGAAACTTCAAAAGCGGTGCCGACTCGTACAGTTCCGGCCCGTCATGACCCCGCTTCGCGGCCGGCAGGCCCGGAATCAAGACGATCTCCGCGGCGCCTCCGAGCTCACGGTAGCGGCGGGCCAACTCCGTAGCGTTGGCGCTCGTCGGCACCAACGTATCTTGATCGCCATGAATGTGCAGAATCTTTACCCCAGCCTTGGCGAGAGGGGCCAGGTTGTCGATCGGGTTGAACTCGCGAGAGCGTCGGTCGAGCTCCTCGAGCGACAGGCCATAGTCCAGTCCCTTCGTCGGCCCAGTGACGACGTTGGGCAGCGTCGGATAAGTACGGAAGTCGATCGCCGGACACATTCCCGCGATACGGTCGACGCACTCCGGATGGCGGAACGCCCAGCCATACGCGATCAGGCCGCCGTGGCTGTGACACAGGACCCGAGCCCGTTTGTGCAAACCATGCTTGGCGACGAGTTGTTCGTAGAATTCCTGGCAAACTTCCGCCGCGGCGGGGCTCGCGCAGGAAGCTCCGACGTCGACGCCGGCCACGTGGAATCCCGCGGCCAGCGCCTTCTCGAGGTAGTATCGGTGTGCCACATTGCCAAACCCATCGTTGATCCCAAGCCAAAACGGAAACTCCCACAACCACCGCTTTTGAGGGTCGACGGCGCCAGTGGGCTTGACGAGGTAGGCGATGCGGTCCCGAACCCGCAGTTCGACCAATTCGCCGCCGCTGTAAGTGCCAGCGATCTTCGTCGGAATCTTCGAAACGGAGCGGTTCGCGTCGGACTTCGGAACAGGCGACCGAGGCTCGTCGCCCGCCGCATCGACGGCAATCGTCAGCAATCCGCAAAGCAGGGCGACGAAGCGCAGTCGCGCGGCGCTCATCAGTACGTCCCCCGTCCGATGAGATCGGGAAGAAAAGCCCCACCCAATGATTCGTTCTCGTAGTGAAACAGAAACCGGGGCTGGGCGTCGGTTGGTCGCTATTATATCAAGCTGATGACGGCTGCGATTGGGACGCACGCGCGGACGCTACTGCTTCTTGCGGAACTCGCGCATGAAGTCGGCCAGGGCTTGCACGCCTGCCGTTGGCATCGCGTTGTAGATGCTGGCGCGGATGCCGCCTACCGAGCGGTGCCCCTTCAGGTAGTGCAGACCGCGCGCCTTGGCCTCGCTGACAAACTTCTCTTCCACGGCATCATCCGGCAGGCGGAACGTGACGTTCATCGCCGAACGACAGTCGGGCTTCGCATGGCCGCGATAGAAGCCATTTGACGCGTCGATCACCTCGTAAAGAAGCCGTGCTTTGCCGTCGTTCGCGGCCTGCATGTTGGTCAGGCCGCCGATCTCCTCCAGGAGCCACCGCGTCACCAGCATCACCACGTACACCGCGAACACCGGCGGCGTGTTCAATAGCGAGTTGTGCTCGGCGTGCTGGCGGTAGCTGAGCATCGTGGGCACGCGCTCATTGGCGCGGGCAAGCACGTCATCCCGGACGATTGTGATGGTGACGCCCGCCGGCCCCGCGTTCTTCTGCGCGCAGGCGTAAAGCAGGCCGTAGCGGCGCATGGCGAGGGGCCGGGAGAGGAAATCGCTCGAAGCGTCGCACACGAGCGGGGCGTCGCCGACGGCGGGCTCGGCCGCGAACTGCACGCCCTGGATCGTCTCGTTCGAGGTGTAATGGACGTACGCCGCGGCCGGATTCAGCTTGATTTCGCCGGCCGCCGGCAAGCGATCGAAATTGGTGGATTTGCCGCTGTAGGCAACTCGGACTTCGCCCTGCGCCTGCGCTTCATCAAGGGCCGTTTGTCCCCACGAGCCGGTGACGATGTAATCGGCGGCCCTGCCGGCCGGAAGCAGGTTCATCGGGATCATCGAGAACTGCAATCGCGACCCGCCTTGCAGGAACAAGACCTGGTAGTTGGCCGGGAGATCGAGCAATCGCCGTACATTGCTTTTCGTGGTCTCGAGGACATTCTCGAACCATTTGGTCCGATGGCCGATCTCGAGCACCGAGACGCCCACGCCGGGCAAGGCCAGCAAGTCGCGTTGCGCTTCGCGCAACACGCTTTCGGGCAAAACGGCTGGCCCCGGCGAGAAATTGTAAACGCGTTCCATAGTAGCCGTGAGAGAGGAAAGGGAGACGAGGTTCGGTGGCCAGCCGTGGCCGGCCGAAAAGACAGCGGATTCTATCCAAATCGCCGCCGCCGCGACAGACCGCCGAGTGCTAGGGACTGGCGTCAGGTTCTGGTGCTAGGACCCGGCTGCCGCGGGCGCCGCGCCCTTGTCGGAAAGCTGTGGCCATCCCTGCGGCGGGGCGTCGACGAACGACGCCTTCAGCAGCCGCCACTGATTCGTGCGGTGCGCGGCTTCCAATTTTCGTTCAAGCAGAATGCGGACCAGGAAAGTGCTCGGTTTCCCCGCGCGATCGTACGTCACGGCGAAAAGGCTCGTCAGCCTCTCGGTCATGTTCGTGGTGTAGTGCTCCTCGGTCCCCAAGGGGCGGACGTGCGCCGCGGGTCCCAGCGCGAGAATCGCGCGAACCGCCGGCTCCGACGCGAATGTGCGGACGTATTGCGGCCCGTCCGGCGCGCCCCGGTAGTAAGCCCAGAGGTCATCCGAACCCGATAGAGGAGCATTGGGGGCGAGGATCATGTGGACCGCCTTTGCGGGGTGCCCCTCGCGCAGCGCCTCAAACCAGCGCAGTGCCAAGTCGCGTGCTTCCAGGCGTGAGCGCCATTGCCAGACGAAGTACCGCGTGGGCGCGGCCGCCGCAAGCACTAGCGCCAGCCCCAACCCGGCAAGCGCCACGCCGCGACCGATCAGTTCCGGCGCGCTGCGGGCGATGCGACGCAGCGCGAGCACGTTGACGATCACGGCCGCGGCCGGCAGCACCCACAGGATCGGGTGCCAAAACGCCAGGATCGAGACGAGGGCCGCCAGAACGCCGGCCACGGCCAGCGCGCTAATCGCGCGGTACTGGCCCCATTCGCCGTCCCAACCGCTGGGCGCCGGCCTCTGGTCCTGTAATTCGGACATCCGATCCTATGCAGGCTTTTGGTGCACGAGAGGCGGCCGACTGCGCTACGGGTTCCCGTCGGCCCTTGATTTTGACCGTAGCGGCAGTTGCGGGCCAGTGTCAAGCCACGCTCAAGGCCTGGCAGGGCCATTCTGTTTTTCAAAATGGCGAGGCGGGAAAATGGGACTGGCTCCGAGCATAAACAGCGCAAGTCCTTTCAGACCAACGTTGCGTCTCGGTGCCTGTCCCACTTTCCCCTCAAGAAAAGAGGCCCACGGCCGGCAAACGCACAGTTTCAAGACTCGCCAGATAGTGAGGGCGGCGGCGTGGGTCGACCGCTACCCCCGAGCTTGGGAAACAGAGTGAGATTTGATGCAGGCGCTTGCCGATCCGTGGAACCCTCGTGGGTCAAAGATGAGAATCCAGAAGCCGCGAACCACAAAACCGTGAGCGCGGCCGGCTCTGGGAGACGCAATCCTTGCGCCGTTCCACGGATTTCGCTGCCCATGGGCCGCCACGACGCGAAGTCGGGAGACCACTTGCACGTCAGATCGGACTAGGGTAACAAGGTGGCGCCGTCGGATTTTCGGCGCTGTCGGCATGTCGGCGCCGACACGCATTTTAACTTTGTTACATCTAACCAAGATGAACCGGACCAGCAAAGTCGCGCTCTGGCTGTTGGCGGGGACCGTCTTGGCCTATTGCGTCGGCGTTCTCTACCGGGTCCGCACCACCTGGGACCTGGGCGTGTATTGCTTGTTCGCTACCGAAGGCGACGGCTCGTTAAGCCCAATAGGGCCCACGATCGGCTGGGTTACCGGCGATATCGTTGGTCCTCACGTTCCGCAGCCCGGTGACCGGCTGATCACGGTGGCTGGGGCGCCGGTCCCCACGGTGATGGACTTCGAGCAGCGGACTGGCGAAATCAGCCGCTCTGGCGTGGCGACAAGGCCCCTGGAAGTGGCCGACGTGGCAGGCCTGTGGCGCCTGCCGCCCACGGAGAACCTGGCTTCGGTCGACGGTGAACGATGGACCCGGGTCGAGTTCTGGCGTCCCGGCGGCGACCGGACGCTCGCTACCTGGCTACGGCTGCGGCCCACGCCGACGGCCACGATCCTCATGTCGCTGGCCTGGTTCGTTTTGGAGATGGCGATCCTGGTGATCGGGGTGCTGGTCGTACTGCGGCGGCCCGGCGACTTTTCGGCCTTGATGTTCTTCGCGCTCTGCCTGGTGAATGTGGTCACATTCATGGGCGTGTTTCATTGGGTGGCATTGATCGGGTTGCCGCTTTTGGTTTATCCGCTGGTGTTTTGCGGGCCACTTCTGGCGCCGATGACGCTCCACTTTTACATGCTGGTCCCCCGGCCGCTGGGCCTGGTGCGTCGTTTCGCCTGGGCGACGCTGCCGGCGATCTATCTGCTGCCGGCCGTGTGGATCGTCATGATGTTCGTGTGCCTGGGGCGGATCAACGCGCTTGTGGATCGGCCGGAGGCGACGACAGAGCTCGTGACCGCACTGGGCAGCCTGACGTGGCTGATCTACCGTTCCCTGGCCATCTCGGCGGTGATGCTGCTGGTCGGGCAAGGCGTGCTTCTGTATGGCTTCTTCCGCTGCCGCACTACCGCCGAGCGACAGCAGGCGGCCTGGCTCCTGGGCGCGGCGATCGTCGCCACGGGGCCGGCGCTGTACTTGATGCACTCGGCCGCGACGGACCGCGCCGAATTTGCCTACGGGGCATGGCCCCGCGCCATGGTCTACGTCACCAGCCTGGTCTTCACCGTGGCCTACGCGATCAGCATCACGCGCTACAAGTTGATGCAGGTCGGCCGGATCGTGAACCGCGGTATTTTGTACGTCGGCATCAGCTTCGCCGCCACGGCCCTTTTCTGCTTGATGGTCGGGCTCACCACGGCGCTTGTCGGCACCTACTACTTCCGCTGGGAGAACGCGCTGGCGGCCGGGCTCACCGCGATGCTGGTGGTGATCCTGCTGGGCTGGGTTCGCGACCGGTTCCAGAAGGCGCTCGACCGGCGCTTCTACCGGGAAAAATACGGGCTGGACAAGGCTATGCGGCGGCTCTCCGAGGCGGTGGACCAACTGGTCGAGCCGGCGCAATTCGCGCGACAGCTTCTCAGCTCGGCCATCGGCACGGTTGGGGCCGCGCGGGGCGCCGTGTACCTGCGCAGCGCCGCGGGGGACCGTTACGAGCTGGCGTGCCGCGCCAATTGGCCGGGGGCGGTCGAACACATGGACGTGACAAACGTCGTGGTGGCAAACCTCCGCGATGCGACGGCGTCGTCGCGCTTCTCGCGGCCCGGCGGCGGGGCGGCGGCTGTGCCGCGCGGGCTGCGATCCTTCGGGGCCGAATTGTGCTGTCCGTTGGAGCTGGAGTCGCGCATGCTGGGCCTGTTGGTCCTGGGGCGAAAGCATGACGGCGGCGGCTACACGGCCGAGGACCATAACTTCCTGCAGGCGCTTGCCCGCACGACGGCGCTGGCCCTGCAAAGCGCGCAGGGGCACCGCACGATCGACGCGCTCAAGGGCGAACTGCAGGCGAAAGTCGGCAAGATCGCCGAGCAGCAGCGGCGGATCACGATGCTGCAGGCGGAACTGCGCCATCGCGACTCGGAAACGGCGGCCGCGCCCGCGGAAAATGCCACGCCTGCCGCGTGCGAAGCCACGCTGCGGCACGAAATCCGTGGCACCAGCCTCGCCGTGAAACGCATGCTGGCCGAGGTCGCCAAGGTGGCCGGCACGCCCTCCTCGGTGCTGGTCCGCGGCGAGAGCGGGACGGGCAAGGAGCTCTTGGCTCGCGCGGTGCACTTCAACAGCCCTCGCCGCGACGGCCCCTTCGTGCAGGTGCACTGCGCCGCCCTCAGCCAGGGCCTGTTGGAGAGCGAGCTTTTTGGCCACATGAAGGGGGCGTTCACGGGGGCCGACCGCGACAAGGTGGGCCGCTTCGAGCTGGCCCACGGCGGCACGCTCTTCCTCGACGAAATCGGCGACGTGAATCTCGAGACGCAGACCAAGCTTTTGCGCGTGCTGCAGGAGCGGGCGTTCGAGCGCGTGGGGGGCGTCAAAACGATCGAGGTCGACGTGCGGCTGGTGACCGCGACGCACCGCAACCTGGAAGAGTTGATCCGCCAGGGGCGATTTCGCGAGGACTTGTACTATCGCCTGAATGTGATCAGCCTCTCTTGCCCCCCTTTGCGACAAAGGCGCGACGACATCTGCGAGCTGGCGCTCCATTTCCTGCGCGTGTACGCGCCGCGCGCCGGCAAGTCGATTTCGGGAATCGACGACGAGGCGCTCGAAGCCTTGCTGGCCTACGACTGGCCCGGCAACATTCGCCAGCTTGAGAACGCCATCGAGCGGGCGGTCGTGCTGGCGGACGGGGATTCGGTCGGCCGCGACGATCTTCCGCCGGAAGTCGCCTCCGCGGCCCTGCGCGCAAGCGTCCCCGCAGCCATGCCGCGCGAGCGCGCGCCGGCGCTGGTTCCCTTTGTGGCGCCCGCCGCGGGGCTCGACGCGGAGCTGACCGAACTGGAGCGCGGCCGGGTGGTCGAGGCGCTCCAAAGAGCCGGCGGCAACAAGTCGGAGGCGGCCCGCCTCTTGGGCATGCCGCGGAGCACGCTTCTGAGCAAGCTGCGGCGGCTACGCCTGGCGTGAGGAATAGCCGGCAGCGGCCGGCCGCCGTTCGCGCTTTCCACTTCCGTAGAAACCATGGCGGCGCACCTCTCCCAGGCAGTCGAGCCGCTGCATCGACTACGTCCTGAAATACCCGTCAATCTTGAACGTGTCGTCCTGCGTTGCCTTGAGAAGAAGCCAGAAGAAAGGTTTGCTGATGTGACGGCGGTTGAGCAGCCACTTGCGGGTTGCGCATGTCGCGACGCCTGGCGCATTCTTGGCGAACCTACGTGCATGAGGATTTCTTCCCTTGGCTCGTTGCGGCTAGAGTATCCTGTGTCGTCGGCATATGTGAAGAGCGCCCTGCTCAGTTCGAGCAACTGGCACCACTCCTGGCCGTTGTGAGCGGTGCCGTCTTTCGCGTCAGTCGGTATTCTATTCAGACGTGGGGGAGAAGCGTGTCCGTCGGAATGCTTGTCGGGCTTGCACTCGGCCTGGCATTCGCCAGGTAGCCCCCAGGCCCGGAGCCGCATCTATGGTGGACAAAAAGAACCAGTCTGCCGAGATCAAAACCTCTCCCGCGTTCACGGACTTTCGCGGGCTATTACGACGGTCGCTGCTCGCCTTGGCGGTGTGCGTGGTGGTCGTGGTCGTCAGTTATCTTTGGGTCGACCGGCCGGTGGCGTTCTATGTCCATGATCATCAGATTGAAAAAATTCGGATCTTCAAATGGCTCACGTATCCACCACCGACATTCCAAACTTGGTCGCCGTTGGCGTTGGTGTTATTGATGGTGCGCCGGGCATTCGGGCCGCTCAATCGATGGCAGGCATCGCTGGTCGTGGCGTGTCTAAGCTTGATCGTGGCAGATGAATTCCGCACATCGCTTGGCGATCTTTGCGGCCGATACTGGCCGGAAACCTGGTTCAACGACAACCCGTCGCTCATCGGCAATGGTACGTACGGTTTCCACCCATTCGAACGCGGCGACGACGTCGGCAGCTTTCCGTCCGGCCACGCCGCGAGGATTCTCAGCTTTGCCACCGTTTGGTGGATTGCGATGCCGCGGGGCCGCGTGGTTTGCATTCTGGTTTGCCTGCCAATGCTCGTCAGCCTTGTTGCCATGAATTACCATTTCGTCAGCGATTGTATCGCCGGCAGCGCGTTGGGCGGTATTGTTGGCGCCTATGCCGCCAGCTTGGCAAATCTGTTAGTAGGCAGCGACGAATCGCTCCTTACCAGAAAATGAGTAAAGTAATCGAAGAGGCTATTTTGGGATTCCCACCAGTCAGCCCCGCGGCCAGTCAGGATCGACCGAAAAATAACTTCTCCTCAATACGCAGGGCCATTCACAGATTCAAGCTTGCCGGCGGCGCACCAGCGGGAAAGTGGGACAGGCACCGAGACGCAACGTTGGTCTGAAAGGACTTGCGCTGTTTATGCTCGGAGCCAGTCCCATTTTCCCGCCTCGCCATTTTGAAAAACAGAATGACCCTGCCTCAATACCCTCGCCCCTTGCGGGAGAGGGCACCCGTGAGGGGTCAGAGAATCAGGAAGTTATTTTTCGGTCGATCCTCAGTCGGGAGAGATGGCATCGCCCAGGAGCTTACACGTCTGCAACCATTGGTTATCCATCGGGCTAATACCGAGGCCGGCGGTCACATCGCCCGAGACATTGTCGGCAGTGCATTCCCGAGGAGCTCCGGGAAAAGATCGAACCTGGCCGGCGATTCCGCCGCAACGCGCGTCCTGCCTCGCGGTTGCGTGATTTGTGATGAGTGCCGCGCTACATGGGCGCTGCTACGGGATAGTGAAGTCCCGGCCCGCAGGAAAGTGCATCCTGCAACCGCTCAAAGAGTCTCACTTCGCGCCCCCCGGCCCCGGCGGGCCGGCCTTCACCCAGACGCCGTTTCCCTTTTCCATGACCGCGCGGCGGGCCGCGTACTTGATCATAAATTCGCCCTTCGGGTCGAAGACGTGCTTTTCCGGGTCGTCGGCCGGGGCGCTGCGTCCTAGGGCGCTCAAGGATTCCCTTTGCATGAAGCCCAGCCATTGCCGGTCGGGGTCGAGGCCGAAGAGCAGGTCGTTCTCGGGCTTGAAGCCGCCGAACAGAAAATCGCGCGCCAAAGGCGCGGTGTGAAAGGTCATGGCCGTGAAGCAAACGAGCACCCAACCGACCCAGGCGGCGAAGAAATAGCCACCGGCGCGGTCGAGCGCGAGCGGAAAACGGACGCGCGTCTTCGACAAGAAGTCGGTGGCCGCTTTCATGATCGAATAGACGACGGCAAACAGAAGCCACAGCGCCAGAAAATCCCAGACGTGAACCCCGCCGGGCCACCGCGTTCGCCACCAGGCGGACATGGGCTCGAAGAAGTTGGTGGCCACGAGCGCCGCGGTCACGATATTCACAAGCGCGATCGCGTTGCTCCACAAGCCCTCGTTCGCTATCGCCGCGAGAACGGCCAAAAGAAGCAGCCCGAAGACCGCGACGATGATCATTTCCATCGACTTATTACTCCTTCAGAACGCGCATCAATTCGGGGAGTGACGTGATGCCCTTGGCCACGAGCACGATCCCCTCTTCTTGCAATGAGCGCATGCCGGCCTTGCGGGCGGCCTGGCGGACGGCGGCTAGTTGCGGCGTGGTCGTAAGCGCCTGGCGCATGTTGTCGTCGACGATCAACAGCTCGAAGATGCCGGTGCGACCCAGGTAGCCGATCCCCTGGCATTCGGGGCAGACCTCCTCGGGCTCCTGTGGCGGCCGGTAAAAGGCCTCGACCCGCCCGGCGGGGATCCCGAGCTGCTGAAGCACCTGGGGCGGAGGCGCATAGCCCTCCTTGCACTTGGGACACAACTTGCGAATCAGCCGCTCGTTCAATACGGCCGTCACGACGGGGGCGAACTTCGCCGCCGCGACCTTGAGCATCAGAATTCGCAACAGCGACTCCGCGGCCTCCTTGGCCCGCGTCGTCGTCACCACCATGCGGTTCTCGGTCTCGACCTGTTCGCACAGCGCCGTGGCGCCGTCGGCGTCGACCATGTCGGGCACGACGAAGACGTCGGGATGCTCGCGAACGAGCTTGGGAAGCACGGTCGTCGGGGTCTCGCCGGCAGCGGAGTTGAACGTCGTGACGACGACGTTTTCGACGTCCAGCTCCTTGGCGGCCAGCGACTCGACGGCGACGAAACTGCGCGTGAAGCGATCCATCGAGCCCACGGTCGCCGCCAAGAGCGTGGAGAGCCCCCCGGCGGGCGGCGTGGAGACGACGATCAAGCCCCGCGGCACGTCCAGGACCGCCTTGAAGTCCTCCAATAGCTTGCCACGAATGTCCAGATCGGCGAGCCGGATGGACTTCTTCTTGGCGGGCGACACTTGGAGAATGACCCGTTCGCCGGTCTTCGTTCCCTGGCTGATGAGGCGGCAGTTGTATTTGATCTTCTTGAACTCAGCGCCGTAGGAGCCCTCCTGGCGGGCGACGCGCTGCTTGGCATCGCGGCCGGCCAGCGTCTTCACCACGGCGAGCATGGCGTCGCCGGGCTCGCGCTCGCGGGGCTCGGCATCGTGCCACACGCCGTCGATCTGATAGCGCATGGCGACCGACGCTTGCGTGAAGTCCATCAAGGCGGCGTCCGCGCGGCGGGTCGCCATCTCGGCAAACAGCTCCTGCACGAGCGGGTAGCCCATGCTCTGCCGGGCGAGCAGCAGGTTGGCCGCGTTGGCCCGCTCGTCGGCGCCGCCGCGGGCTTCGAGCTCGACGGGGGGCACCTTGCCGCGGGAGCGCGATTCGGCGGCGATCTTGATCCCCACGACGCGCAAATGCTCGGACAGCCAAAAACGGATGTGATCCCGCGTGAACACCGTCTCGCCGATCGCCACCTTGCCGTTGCGATGGACGACGTAGGCGATGAACGGCACCAGCCAGGCCAGCAATAAGAGCGGAAACGCCAGCCACAACCAGGGCAGGACCCACAAGAGAATGAACGCGCCGATGAAGGAGAAGAACGCCGCCATGTTCCAGCGGCGATAGTCGAGCCGCAACTGAAATCCGTCGCGGCTCATCCAGTCCACCGACCGCACCCACAAGAGGAACACCAGCCAGGCGGCGAGGATCTTGATCCAACTGAGGTAATAGCCCGGTCCCAGCGGGAACTTGGTGATCGTGTCCGGTGAAACCTGCGGATGCGCGGGGAACGGCGCGAGCTCCTTCGACCAGCCGTTTGATGTGGCCGTGGCCATCACCACCGCCACCAATGCCGCGATGAGCAGGCGGTGCATTAGAGGATCCCAGGCGTGCGAACGCTGATGCCCTTGAGCGCCATCTTCAGGGCGTCCACGTTCGGCGCGACCTCGAAGGCCGTGGCCCTGTCGATCAGGTCACGATCCACAAGGTCCTTGAGGCTCATCGTGAAGTCCTGCATTCCCTCCTTGGCGCACATGCGGATCGCATCCCCCAGCTTCTGGTCTTCCTCCTCCAGGATCAGCTTGCGCACCGTCGGATTGAACGTCATGATTTCGACCGTCGGCACCCGGCCCACGCCCGGCTTGATGGAGGGGAGCAGCTTCTGGGCGACGATCCCCTTCATGTTCATGCCGATGGCGCTGCGCAAAGCGGCGTGCATGTTCTGGGGAAAGAGATCGAGAATACGGCCGATGGTCGAGGGCGCGCTCGAGGCGTGGATCGTGCCGAACACCAGGTGCCCCGTCTCCGCGGCGTGAATCGCGGTTAGGAAGGTCTCTTCGTCGCGCATTTCGCCCACCAGCATCACGTCGGGGTCCTCGCGGACGGCGTGTTTCATGGCGATGGAGAAGTCCTTCACGTCCAGGCCGACTTCGCGCTGGTTGATCAAACATTTGTCGTCGGTAAAGACGAACTCGACCGGGTCTTCCAGCGTCAGGATGTGCTTCCGGTAGTTGCGGTTGATCCAGTTGAGCATCGACGCGATCGTCGTGCTCTTACCCGACCCGGTGACGCCCGCCAAGAGCACCATCCCCTGGTGATGCTTGCACAACTCCTCCATGATCGGGGGCAGATTCAACCCCTCGAAATCGGGAATGAAGTTGTTGACGCGGCGGGCCACCATGCCCACGTGGCCGAGCTGCTGCAGCATGTTGACGCGGAAGCGCCACAGCTTGCCGTCGACGTCGACGGTATGCGCGAAGTCGGCCCCGCCCGTCTCGTCGAAAATCCTGCGGTTGCGCTCGTTCAACAGGGGCAGGCACAGGCGCACCATTTCCTCGTCGTTGATGGGTCCGCGGTTCATCGGGCGGAGGGTGCCGTTGACGCGGATAAACGGGGGCCGGTCGGCCTTCATGTGCAAGTCGCTGCCGCTCAGCTTCACGAGCGCGCGGAAGAGCTTGTCGATCTCGTAGTCTTCGCGCCGGCCGAGGAACTTTTCAACGTCCGCTGGTGCCGTGGCCATGTCCTCTCCTCATCCTGTTCGGCGTCCGTTCTTCGTCCTGATTCAAGCGCTCAACCGAACGGGAATCCCCCGGGCGGCCATCACGCGCTTGGTCTCTTGAATACTGTAGCGGCCGAAATGAAAGATGCTCGCCGCCAGGGCCGCGTCCGCCTTGCCCAACTGGATCGCATCGGCCAGATGTTCCGGTCGGCCCGCGCCGCCGCTGGCGACGACAGGAATGGTGACCGCTTCGCTCACCGCGGCGGTGATCTCCAAATCATATCCGTCCTGGGTGCCGTCGGCATCCATCGAGGTGAGCACGATCTCGCCGGCTCCCAGCTCTTCGACCTGGCGGGCCCAGGCAACCGCTTCGAGGCCCGTGCCAACCCGGCCGCCGTTAATGTGGACCTCGAATACAGTGCGCCCGTCGCGCTTGACGCGCTTTGGGTCGATATTGACTACGATACACTGGCTGCCGAAGCGGCGGGCCGCTTGGGCGACAAACTGCGGGTCGCGCGGGGCGGCGGAATTGATCGACACCTTGTCGCAGCCGGCATTCAAAAGCTCGCGGATGTCATCCACGGTGCGGATGCCCCCGCCGACGCACAGGGGCATGAAGACCACTTCCGCCGTGCGGCGGACCACGTCCAGCATGATGGCCCGCCCTTCATGGCTGGCGGTAATATCCAAAAACACCAGCTCGTCGGCCCCTTCGGCCTCGTAGCGGGCGGCCACGTCGACAGGGTCCCCGGCATCGCGCAAGTCCAAGAACCGCGTGCCCTTAACGACGCGTCCACGTTCCACGTCCAGGCATGGAATGACACGCTTGGCGAGCATGAGGCGCTAGCGAGTTTTCTGCTGTTCCGGTCAACCGGGAGGGACTGGCTCGAAGGGACTCTCGCCAGATGCTCCTAAAACTCGCACTGTACGCCAGTTGGGACGCATGGTCAACCGGCCGGATCGACGAAGCGGGAGAACTGCAACGTCCGGGGTCTGGCTCATTTTTCGGCACACGCGGTCTTCAATCCTTCCGACGGACCTTGGGCCGAAAAATGTGCCTGACCCCCTCTCCCAGGACTTTGCAGTTCTCCTGATCGACGAAGCGGCGGCGTTGCGGTCGTTGGATTCTGCCCTTTCGGCCGCGCCGACCTGTCCCCTACAAAGCCCCGGAAGTCGAGCGAGCCGCAGGGGTTATCACGGCGGTCCTGCCCAGTTTCAGCTTCGCCGCCGGTGCGGCGCGAATGATTGGACCCTGGGCGTATAGCGGTTCGATAGAGTTAAAAATCGGTCAGCTATGGATTTGTGGCCGATTTGAGCCGTAGATCATTCAGAGGGGGGACGTTTCTCAAGCACGGCGGAGGTGTATATGAAACTCGCGAAGGGTATCTCATTTGCGGCGGGCACGGGCGCCATGGTTCTGGCCCTGGCGTACCTGCAGGCCACGGCCGCGGAACCGGCCATCGGCGGAACGGACACGGACACGGGCACGCCGGCCGCCGCGACCCAGCGCCAGCCGTCGACCACGACGGCGCCCAGGACACAAACGCAGCGCCGGCGCAGCTACTCGTACCAGTCGTCGTCCAGCCGCGCGCGAGCGGCGCGGAACCGGCTGCCGACCTGGGAGCGCGCCGACTCGAAAGTCCTGTCTCGATACGGCGTCTATCCGTACTAGGCGCCTCATCGCGCGCAGCGCCAAACGGACGGGCCAGGCGATTCAACAAGCCTGGCTCGTTTTGTTTGACGGGGCCATCAGCAAGAACTCACTCGGTCTGAGCGGCCGCTGAGATGGTCGAGGTCAGCCACGGCTTGGCCGGTGGCGCCTTTGCCGCGGCGACTGCCGACGCGCTCGCGGTGTCGGTGGTTGGCACGGGCGTTCGCTGCGCGTCCACCGTCTCAGCCTTGTAAGGTTTTACAAGGTGCTTCCGCCAGCGCCGTTCCAGATCGCTGACGCCGGCGATCGCGTACGTCTCGCGCAGTGCCGCGTCGTACCCTTGCGATGCCGCCTTATCGACGAAGGCGACGAACTGCGATTTCGTGCCGATGCGGGTCATGTACTCGGCCAGCGAAACGCTCTGGGCGTAAAACGCCCCCATCCGCGACGGGTGGGGATAGCTCTCCATCGTCAAAAGTTCAGCAAGGCGGAAGTCGTTCCCGGCGCCCAGGGCAGCACGCAAATCCTTTTCGTGCCGGCGGCGCTTCTCGGCCGTGTCCGCCAACATCGCCACGCCCTCGTCCGCCCAACGCGGAATCGGGCTCTCGACGAAGCGATCCGCCAGGATGACGTGGGTCAATTCGTGCGGCAGAGTGCCGGTGAGCCAGTCGGCGCAATCGCCGCGAATGTCGATCCTTCGCGCGACGACCCGCTGACCGCCGACGTCGACCAGCGACGATCCCGAAGTCTGGCGGCCGCCGGCCCCTACTTCTTGCACGTAGCTTGCGCCTGTGGCGTGCAAGACGATGTAGCATTTCGGCTGCCATGCGGCCGCGTCACCCGAAAGCCATGCGTCGCACAGCTCCTTGCGCAGCGTTTCGAGGCGCTCGGTCAACCCAGGCTGGACCCGACAGCCGGCAGCCCGGCAGATGCGAAAGTTCTCGCTCTCCTCGATCGCCCAACCGCGCGCATCGGCCCGCCCGCGAGCTTTACTCGACGCTCCGCCAGCGGCCGGCTCGGCCACCGCGATGCTGGAACTAGCCAAAAGCAGTATGGCCGTGCAAAGGAAACGGTTTTTTCGCATTGCGATCCGCCGGAGGTTGGATGTTTGGAAAGGCATCCTTGCCGGGCGTCTTCGCCCTCCAGGACCGGGTTCCATCGCGGCCGCCGGGCCTCAGTAACAAACCGCGTGCCGGCGACTGTTTTCGGGATCGGGCGCAGGCCCGAACCATGCGTCGCATCGTCTTTCAAGGACGGGACTTGCGATGTTGGCGGTCGAGCTTAGGCACGGTTAGAGAGCTGCCCGAGAGGTGCCGGAATGCGTAAGCCTCAGGCAGAGGATGCCGCGCATTCCATCATTCCGGACGGCGCGACGACAGCACACCGGGAGGGGGCGACCAATGGCTAGGCGCACCCATTTCGAGGTGACAACTCGGTCAGCCGGCCTCGTCGAGCCGCGCCACCACGCGGCGGCAGGCGGGAAGCGAGTCGAGGAATAATCGACCGTACGGCTTCGACACCGCGCGAGAGTCCAGGATGACGACCGTGCCGGTGTCGTCTTGCGTGCGGATCAGCCGGCCGAAGCCCTGCTTCAGCTTGAGAACGGCTTCGGGCAACTGATACTCGCGAAACGGGTCGCCGCCGGCGTCGCGAATCGCTTGCAACCGCGCTTCCAACAGCGGCCGGTCCGGAGCTGTAAAGGGGAGCTTGGTGATGATCACGGTGCGCAAGGCGTCGCCCGGCACGTCGACGCCTTGCCAGAAGCTGTCGGTTCCTAAGAGGACGGCGCGGGGATCGGCCTTGAAGCGCTCGATCATCTGCGTGCGTGGAACGCCGTCGGCCTGCGAGTGCAGGGCAAGGTTCTGGCTGGTCAGCCACGGCGTCAAGGCGGCCGCGGCGCGGCGCAGCATCTCATAGCTCGTGAACAGCACGAAGGCATGACCGTCGCTCCGCGCGACATAACGGCGGATCATCGCCGCGCAGGCGCGCTCGAATTCTTCGCGCTGCCGGTTGGGGTCGGGCATGCCACGCACGACCACCAGCTCGGCCTGGCGGGCGTAGTCGAACGGGCTCCCCAGCGCATGCGTATCGACCTTCGTCAGACCGATGCGCGATTTGAAGAAATCAAAAGACGGCCCTTCGCCGACGGCCAGCGTGGCACTCGTCATGATGACGGTCGCTACCTTGTCGAATAACTGCTCGCGCAGCACCGGCCCGACGTCGATCGGCGCGGCCGACAGCGCCACGCGGCGTTGCTGCCGGCGCTCGGCCACCTCGACCCAGTAGACGCTGCGCTCCAGGCGCTGGTCGAGCCATTGGTCGACCTGGGCGGCCAGCGCCACCAGACGGTCGGAGGCGGCGACAAAATCCTGCCGCTCCTCGCGCTCCACAATGAAATCGCCTTGGCTGCGAACCATCCGGGCCAGCTTCACGAGCGCCGGGCTGAGCGGATTCTGGGCGACCCCGGCCGCATTGACGCGCCCATTCGTGCCGCCGTGCAGTTGCCGCCAGTTCGCAATCGCGTCGAAGAATTCGTCGGCCGCGAACCGGCAGGCCAGCACTTGCCTCTCGGCATCGGCCGATTTGCGCGCGACGAGTAGACCGCGGTTCGTGCGGTCGTTGTACAGCTTGTTGAGGATGTACTCGACGTGGCCCGAGCGGACTTCCAGGCCCAAATGATCGCCGGCAACGCCCTCGATGTTGTGCGCCTCGTCGAACACCACGGCGTCGTAGTCCGGCAGGATGCTGGCGCCCAGCCGGCGAAGGGCCAGGTCGCTAAAGAACAAGGCGTGATTGACGATCAGGATCTGCGCCCCCTGCGCCCGGCGGCGGGCCTGAAAATAAAAGCACTCCGCGTGGCTCGGGCAGTCCCGGCCCATGCAATTGCCGTGGTCGCTTTGCACTTCGTCCCACACTTGCGCGAGCGGCCGGTGCGTCAGCTCCGAAAGCGAGCCGTCGGCTGTCTCTTCCGTCCAGGATGCCAGCTTGCGCAATTCCGTGAATTCCGCCTCGTCGCGGAAGAGCGCCCCGGCACGGGCGAGCGCCCCCCGCAGCCGCCGGCGACTGAGGTAGTTCTGCCGCCCCTTCACCAGCACCGCCGAGAACTCCAGCGGAATCACCGCGTTCAAAAGCGGCAAGTCCTTCGCGACCAACTGTTCCTGCAAGCTGATCGTGTGCGTGGAAATGACGATGCGACGGGCCACCCGCTCCTTCTCGTCTCCCGCGGTGGCAAGGATCGCCGGCACCAGGTAGGCGAAGCTCTTCCCGACGCCGGTGCCCGCTTCGACGGCCAGGTGCTTGCGGCTGACGAGCGCCCGCCAGACGGCCTCAGCCATTGCGAGTTGCTGGGGCCGATGCTCGTATCGCGCGAGGCGTGCCGCGATGCGGCCGCCCGGCCCCAGAATCCCGGCGGGTGACAAGTTCGTCGTCATTCGTCACGGAGCGAACGCGTGCGGAGTTAGCGTGGTAGGGTGCTCTGCGAGCACCAATGCGCCGCCGAAGGATGCGCGCGGCGCCCGGTGCTCGCACAGCCACCCTACCACCGCGAGCGAGCCAATTCCGCTACCGCGGCTTCGCCGGCGCGATGGTGCCTTCGTCGGGGCTGCTGGCCGTCGCGTACAGCTTCTTCGGAATGCGGCCGGAAAGATAGGCCAGGCGACCCGACTCGACCGCCGCCCGCATCGCCCGGGCCATCATGAGCGGATCGGTCGCGTGGGCGATGCCCGTGTTCAACAGCACGCCGTCGACGCCCAGTTCCATGGCAATCGTCACGTCGCTGGCCGTGCCGACGCCGGCATCGACGATCACCGGATACTCGGGGTCCCCCTCCTTGAGATACTCAAGGCAAATGCGAATGTTGTTCGGATTGAGGATGCCCTGCCCCGAGCCGATCGGGCTGCCGGCGGGCATGACGCTCGTGGCGCCCGCCTCCTTCAGCCGGCGGGCCGTGACCGGGTCGTCGGTCGTATAGCAAAGCACTTGAAAACCCTCGGCCACCAGTTTCTCGGTCGCGGCTACCGTGGGAAGCGGGTCTGGTAGCAGAGTCTTCTTGTCGCCCAATACTTCGAGTTTTACCCAATCGGCGCCGGGATTCTCGATCCCCAGCAGGATCTCGCGCCCGAGCCGGGCGACGCGGATGGCATCGTCGGCCGAAAAGCATCCGGCCGTGTTCGGCAGCAGGATGTAGCGGCTGGTGTCGATGAAATCGAGGATGTTGCGGCCGGAGGCGTCGACCAGGCGCTCGCGGCGCACGGCGACCGTGATGCAATCCGTGCCGGAAAGCTCCAGGGCCTCCGCCATCAGCTCGTAGCTACTATACTTGCCGGTGCCGACGATCAGCCGGCTCGCCAGCCGGTGGGTGCCCAGCCGCAAGGGGCCGCCCAGGGCCGCACAATCCGTGGCGGTCGGAGAAGCGTGCGCGCTCGTGTTCGATTCGGTCGCCATCGGCTCACCCTCCCCCGACAAGAGAAACGATTTCCAGGCGGTCCCCATCGGCAAGCGTGCGTTTCTGGTGCTGGGTGCGCGGCACCAACTCGAGATTGACTTCCACGGCGACCTGGCGCGGCGAGACATCGAGGTCCACGAGCAGGTCCGCCACGGTGGTTCCGCGGGCGATTTGGCGCGAGGAGCCGTTGCAATAGATGCTTACTGGATCAGCCACGCTTGCGAGCCGCCAACCGCCAACCGCCGGGCGAAAATAGGGCAGGAACCGACAACCGTCGCATTCTAGCGCTGCGATGCGCCAGTGGTCAACCGGGGGCCGCGTTGCGGCCAGGGCCGTTCACAGATTCAAGCTTGCCGGCGGCGCACCGGCGGGAAAGTGGGACAGGCACCGAGACGCAACGTTGGTCTGAAAGGACTTGTGCTGTTTATGCTCGGAGCCAGTCCCATTTTCCCGCCTCGCCATTTTGATGACCCTGGCGCTGCGGCTTTCCACAACCCTGCGGCGGCCGCTGGCTAGTTTTGGTTCACGCCGTCGCCGCCGCGCTCTTCTTTGTTCAGCAGGCGGCGGAGATAACGGGCCCGCTCGATATTGCGGTCGGCGGTGTCGAGCTCGCCGCCGGTGATCTTTTGCAGGTGCGCCGGCTGCGTGTAGATGAAGAGCTTGTTGACCGTGGGGATTTCCAGGTCGTGGATCAGCCCCAGGTTGACGCCCATGCGGACGCTGGAGAGCAGGTGCATGGTCTCTTCGGAGCTGATGGTCTGCGCGGTGCGGAGGATACCGTAGGCGCGGCTCACGCGGTCGTGCAGGTTCTCGTGGCTCTCGCGGATCAGGAAATCGCGGGCTTTTCGCTCGTAGTCGATGATGGTCGGGACGACGTCGCCGACCTGTTTCACGAGGTCGGTCTCAGTGCGGCCCAGCGTGATCTGGTTAGAGATCTGGTAAAAATCGCCCATCGCCTGCGAACCCTCGCCGTACAGGCCGCGGACCGCAAGGCTGATCTTCTGCAAGGAGCGGAACAGCTTGTCGATCTGCCGCGTGATAACCAGGGCCGGCAGGTGCAGCATGACGCTGACGCGCATGCCGGTTCCGACGTTCGTGGGGCACGCGGTCAGATAGCCCAGCTTGTCGCTGAAGGCATAGGTGACCTGCTGCTCGACGAGATCGTCGATGCGGTTGATCGTCTGCCAGGCATTATCGAGATTGAGCCCGCTCTGGATCACTTGGATGCGCAGATGATCCTCTTCGTTAATCATCAGGCTGACTTGCTCGTTCTCGGCAATGACGACGCCGCGTGCCCCCTCGGCCTCGGCATGCTCGCGGCTGATGAGCTGCCGCTCGACGAGGAACTGCCGGTCCAAGCCTTGCAGCTTGTTCACGTCGACGTACGTCATCGGCCCGCCATCCTTGATGGCCAGGATGCGTTCGCGCAGCACGCGCTCGATCTCGGCGCGATCGCCGGCGTTGGCGCGGGTAATGAAAGGAAAGTCGGCCAGGTTGCGCGCCAGCCGGATGCGGCTGCTCATGACGATATCGGCCTCGGGGCCCGCGCCCCGCAGCCATTCGCCGCTCGTTCCCGCCAGAGTGGTGAAATCCACGGTCCAATTACCCTAGCTGTGAGTCGTTCTTCATCGGACGATCCGCCGGTCGGTGGTTCGACGCCGGGACCGGCGGCCACCGCCAAGGGGGTCAGGCACATTTTTCGGCCGCCATGCTTCGGCGACGGGTTCGCCGGCGCCGGGCCGAAAAATGAGCCAGATCCCCGCCGCCGATCACGGGGCTTGCTCGATCTGCCGGATTTCATCCCGCAGCTTCGACGCCCGCTCGTACTCTTCGCCCTGGATCGCCTCCTTCATCTCGCGGCGCAGGCGAATCAACTCGGTCTGTCTTTCCGTATTGCCCGGCGACCGTTGGGGCCGCTTTCCGACGTGCTGCGATTCGCCGTGAATGTTCAAGATCAGCGGTTCCAGCTCCTTCTGGAAACAGGTGTAATCGTGCGGACAGCCGAGACGGCCTTCTTTGCGGAACTCGAAAAAGGTGATGCCGCAGATGGGGCAAGACTGCTGGTCGAGCCGCGCGAGCTCCTCGGCCGTCTGCCCCACGGCCAGGTGCTGGGCCAGCGCGCCGGCAAGGCTGGCGCCGCTCGTCTGTTCTGACTCCGATTCGGTCAGATAGGCCCGCGCATGCTGCTCGCAGAGGTGCAATTCCTGGGGCTTACCACCGGTCAACTCGGTGATATGAAAGGTGGCCGGCTTGTCGCAGCGCTGGCACTTCATCGACGTGTCGGACGCCTCGGCAGAACGACTTGGCTGACCCCGTCGCGGTGTCCGCAATCGCTTGCCGCAAAGCGGTTTAGGCTCTTGTGTGAATGGCCCAAGGGATTCTAACAGTACCCCCCACACTGTCAATGCCGGTAGCGCGGCGAGAGGGACGCGGACGCGATGGTCGCGCGCCGACAACATGCCGCCAGTGTGGTCCTATATCATTGAATCATACGCGCACATCGCTGTCGCGACTTGCGCATCGGTCTTCTGCCAGACGCGGCGCTCGACACCAGCCCGAAGCGCCAGCGATGGGATCGCGTCGCTCCCACCCTCGCCGGCGCTCTTGCGCTTCGGGCTGGTATGTCGGAGAACCGTCAAACGGCGTTACGAAGCGGCCCGCGTCACGTTGTGGCCATTTTCCACCCCTGATAAGCTGGCCCGGCGGGAGGCGAAACTGCGAACCCTCCGAACCGTTTTCTGCTCTCGCAGTGAGGCACCTCCGAGTCAGACGGCATGCGACACTATCCCGATTTCGAAACCTTCTGTCGCGCATCCGACGGCGCGCAGCTTGTCCCCGTTTATCGCCGGTTGGTAAGCGACATGCTGACGCCGGTGACGGCCTTCTACCGCGTCGACACGGGCCGTAGCGCTTGCCTGTTCGAAAGCGTCGTGGGGGGGGAGCGGGTGGGGCGATACAGCTTCGTCGCCGCCGGCCCCTTTCTCCAAATCGAGGCTTATGGCCGCCGCGTCAAGATCACGGCGCTTGCAGCGGACGGAAATCAAACGCGCGAATTCGACTCGCCCGATCCGCTCGCCGAGTTGCAGCGCCATGTCTGCCAGTGGCGCGCAGCCACGCTGCCGGGCTTGCCCCCCTTCTTGAGCGGCGCGGTCGGCTATGCCGGCTATGACACGGTCCGCTACGTCGAGAAACTGCCCGACGCGCCCACGGACGACCGGCACTTGCCCGACATGGCGTTCGCCTTTTTCGACCACATGGTGGTGTTCGACAACATCACCAAGACGATGACGGTCGTGGCGATGGCCCGCCTGGACGGCGCCGGCGCGCGGAGTCGCGCTGAGCTGGAGGGGGCTTACCAGGACGCCCGCCGCCGGGTCGACGCGTTGGTCGCGCAGTTGGCCGCGCCCGGGCACGATCTGCGGCCCGCGGACATCGACGCGCGCGGCGACGCGCACGTGGCCTACGAATCCAATTTCACCCGTGCCGGCTACGAGGCGGCCGTCGAGCAGTGCTTGGAGTACATCCGGGCGGGCGACATCTTCCAGGTCGTGCTGAGCCAACGGTTGAAGACGACGATCGCGGCGCCGCCACTGGAGGTATACCGGACGCTGCGTGTCGTGAATCCCAGCCCTTTCATGTTCTTCCTCCGCATGCCGCAAGTGACGCTTGTGGGCAGCTCGCCGGAAATCCTGGTCCGCGTGATGGATGGCGTGGTCACCGTGCGGCCGCTGGCCGGCACGCGCCCGCGCGGCGCGACCGACGAGGAAGATCGCCGCCTGGCCGAGGAACTTTTGGCCGACCCCAAGGAGCGGGCCGAGCACGTGATGCTGGTCGACCTGGGGCGCAACGACGTGGGCCGCGTCGCTCGCTACGGCACCGTCGAGCTATCGGACGTGATGACCATCGAGCGTTATAGCCACGTGATGCACATCACCTCGAACGTCAACGGCCGCTTGGCGCCGGGCCGCGACGCCTTCGACGCGCTCCGCGCCTGCCTGCCCGCCGGCACGGTATCCGGCGCACCCAAGGTGAGGGCGATGCAAATCATCGACGAGCTCGAACCGCACCGCCGCGGGCCCTACGCGGGCGCCGTCGGCTACTTTGACTTCAACGGCAACATGGACACCTGCATCGCGCTGCGGACGATCGTCATCAAGGGGACAGACGCCTACGTGCAGGTGGGCGCCGGCCTCGTGGCCGACAGCGTCCCGGCCGAAGAGTACGTGGAAACCCTCAACAAGGCCCGCGGGCTACTAAAGGCGATCGAGATCACCGAGGCGCGGATCGCGGAAGAGCAAGCGGCCACCGATCCGTCGATATGAACGCGCACAACGACGACAGCGTTGATGCCTCTTGGGCCGACCTCCGCTGCGCCATGCCGGTCGCGCGGCAATGGGCCTACTTCGATCACGCCGCGGTGGCACCCCTGCCCGAGCCGGCCCGCGCCGCCATGGTCGCCTGGGCCGACGACATGGCCGTTAATGGCGACACGGGCTGGAACGGTTGGGAGGCACGGCTGGAGGACGTGCGCGCCGCCGGCGCGCGACTGCTAGGCGCCGACGCGGCCGAGATCGCGCTAGTGCGGAATACGACCGAGGGGATCACGCTCGTGGCCGAGGGCTTCCCTTGGCGCGACGGCGACAACGTCGTGACGCTGGCCGACGAGTTCCCCTCGAACCAGTATCCGTGGATGAACCTGGCCAGCCGAGGCGTCGCATGCCGCCGCGTCGAAGCCGTCGAGGGTCGCGTCGACCTGGCGGCAATCGAGCGGGCGTGCGACGCGCGGACCCGCATCATTGCCATCAGTTGGGTCAACTACGCCCACGGCTGGCGGAACGACCTTGACGCCCTGGTGGACCTGGCGCATGGGCGCCGGGCGCTCTTGTTTGTCGATGCGATACAAGGCTTAGGCGTGTTCCCGCTCGATGTCCGCCGCACGCCGATCGACTTTCTGGCAGCCGACGGACACAAGTGGCTCTTGGGACCCGAGGGCGCCGGGCTCTTTTATTTGCGGCGCGAGCACCTCGGCCTGTTGCGGCCCATCGGCGTCGGCTGGAACAGCGTTCGCCACGGCCGGGACTACAGCCGCATCGAGCTAGCGGTGAAGGACTCGGCCGCGCGGTACGAAGGAGGCAGCTACAACATGGCCGGCTTTGCGGGGCTGGCGTCAAGCATGGAGCTGCTGGGACGGTACCGGCTCGAAGATCTTTCGGCCCGCGTATTGGCCGTGACCGATGACGCCTGCGAGCGACTCGCGCGGATCGGGGCGACGATCTCGAGCCATCGCGAGACCCTGCGCGCGAGCGGCATCGTCGCGTTCGACCTGCCGGGCCGCAACCTGCTGTCGGTCAAGAAGCAGTTGCTGACCCGGCATGTGGTCATCAGCTTCCGGGGAGGCCGGTTGCGGATCAGCCCGCATGCGTACTCGAACGAAGAGGATTTGGAGCGGTTGATCGCGGGGCTGGAAGCGGTGACGTGACGACGGCCGGTTCGTAGTGGGTGCCATGCCCACTTCGCGCGAGCAGGGTCGGCATGCGATGCTGGCTCACGCGAGTTGCCGCATGCTCACGCCAGCGTGAGCATGGCACCCAATGCAAAGCCTAGGACCGAGCGATTGGAATCCGGGGTCATTTCGCCAGCACGGCCTGGATCATCCAATCGCCGCCGAACGCCGTGGGCTTGGCTTCCTGACCCGGCAGCCCCACGCGCGAGTGCTCTCCACCGGTGCTGGTGTCGTAGCTGACGTAGACGCCTTTGGTTGCTTGGGCGTTGAAGTCCACGACGACCCAAAACGTCTGGGGCACTTCGACCGGTTTTTTGAAATTGAGCGTCACCCATTTCGCGTCGCCCCGCTCGAACCGCGCGTAGGGTACGAGCTCCGTGTGCAGCACTTGGGACATGTCTTCGCCCAGGAGATACACCTTGAAATCTTCCTGGGGCGCCTGCGGATAGCCGTAGCGGGCTCCGTGCAGCTTGATCGCGGCGACCTTGGCGGCGTCGCCGGGGGCCTGGAAGCGGATCATCTCGCCGCCGCCCGCGATGCTCTTGCGCCCGTCCGCCGTTTCGTCGCCGTACTTCAAGATCGTTTTCTCGTCTCCGGCTGCCGCGCCGGTCAATGTCGCTGAGCCCGGCTGATTCGGAAAGTCCAGCGCGACGAGCGTCGCGCCGGGCGCGCGCTCAACGAGGTCCAAATAGTCGGCGGTTTGAACGAGCTCGGGCCGCGGTCCCTCGCCGGCCGGCGCCGATCCCGAGGGCTGACCGACGAGGCCCAGAGCTACAACCGCGATGCAGCCACCCATTCCCACGGCGTTCAGTTTTACGGCCATGGAACCGATCTCCTTTCCGGCAAGTTGAACAACGTGCTGCGACAAGCTGCCGCAGCCACCATTTACGGCCATGCCAGCCGTGGTCGTGGCCAACACGGCGTCGACTAGCACTTCGCCATAGTCGCATGCCTGGGCCGCGCTCGCGCATCGTTCGATCGCCGCCAAGGCGAGCGTCAGGCTCACGCCACGCATCGCCAGCCGCACGCGCAGTGCATCGCGCCCGCGCTGCAACCGTCCTTTGACCACCACGGGACTGAGGCCGAGCGACTCCGACACCTCCTCGCGCGACCGACCTTCGAGATAGTAGAGCACCAGCGGCTCCCGATAGCGGGCCGGCAGACGATTGAGCTCCTCGTCCAGCAAATCGCGCTGATAGTAGTCGACCACGATCTCGCCCGACGCGTCAGCCACGTCGGCCGCGCCGTCGAGCGGACAAGGCGCTCGGCACCGCCGCGAACGCAGCCGCGCGCTCGTGCGGTAGGCGACGCCATACAGCCAACTGGCAACCGACTCTTTTTTGCGGATTCGCGCCGCGCGCCGCACCAGCACCAGAAACGTCGCTTGAAACGCATCCTCGGCATCCTCGCGAAAGCGCAGTAGCCGGCGACACACTTGCCACACCATCGGGCCATGCCGGTCCACCAGCGCGCGGAACACCTCCTCGTCGCGCGACTGGATGAATCGCTCGATCAACCACCGGTCGGGACACGCTAACGGGACATCAGGTGTTTGCACAGGCGCCGTCATGGCTCTTCCTTGCTTCTCTACCCATGTAGTGCGGTCTGCCGCACGGAGGGAACGAAGAATCCGCCGGTTGGGCACAAGCATACAGGGTGCTGGTGCCCTTGTCTCAAAGCGGCGGTGAACGCGCGCGTGGCGGCCCCGCGCGGCATCGTGGAACGGTGCTCGCAGAGCACCCTACTGCCTAGAGGGCGAAGCCCTGGCGCTTGGCCAGTTCCGTCAGGCTGCGCTGGAAATAGACCCAAGGACGGGAACTGCTTCGCTTGAGCGACCAGTCGTAGCAGATATTCACCAGCTTGATCGGCAGCTTGCCTTGCTCGACTAGTATGGCGACGCGGTCGACGAACTGAAATTCGATCGGCCGGCGGCACTTCAGCCCCTGCTCGAGCTGCTGCTTCAGCGTCACCTGGACGGCCGGGCCGCTCTTCGTGGGCCCGGCTGCTTTCGCGGCGGCCGGCCCGATAGCAACCCCGAACAACAGCATCGCGCACGCGGCGCGCGCAAGATCGCGGATCATGTCGCAAACCCTGGAAATTGGTGTGAAGAAGAAGCGTGGCTTCTAAAGCATCCCGTTCCCGGCGGCAAGATCGGTTTGCGGGCTCCGCGCCGCGCGGTCAGCGAGGATCAATACAACTTGCCCAATATCGCCATTTGTGGCTGCCTGATCGCATCCCGCTGTTGGAGGTGGGGACGGGGGTGGCCTATGATAGGGTGGGCGCCGAAACAGCAGGCACGGCTTTTGCCGGACGTGGCGCAACCCCTTCGTGGCCAGCGAGAAACGCACGGCTTGCGGCGAAGCGGTGGCACAAGTGAAACGAATGATCAACAACGCATACGTGCAATCTGCTCGAGGCATGCTCTTGGCCATGGCACTGCCGGTGAGTGGTGCGTGGGCGGCCGAGGCGCCGATGGCTGCCGGCGCTAACGCTGCCACGGCCGCGCCCCCGGATGCCACGCAGGTTGCAACATTGGTCGAACAATTGCACGCCGATCGTTTCGACGTGCGCAGCCGCGCCGCGGAGCGGCTCGAAAAGCTAGCGGACGATCCGTCCTGGCAGCCCGCGCTGGCAGAGACCTTGCAGCAAGTCCTGCTGCGTGCCGAGACGCCGTTCGAGGTTCGCGCGTTGTGCGAGCCGCTGCTACTGCGCTTGCCTCCGCCCGCCGAACGCGCCGCTGGCCCGCTCGACGAGAAAGAGATCGACAAGCTGCTCTTGCAAGCCGACGCGGAGACGTACGGGCTGCGCGTGGGCGCGGCGGCGCGGCTGGCGTGGCTGGCGCACGGCAACCCGCCCGCGGCCTTCGCCGTGGCGCAGAAGTTGAAGCGCCGGCTGGCCGATCCCGAGCTGTCGAGCGAGGCGCGGCGACGGCTGACGCGCGTGTGGAGCGCGGCGCGCGTGGCGTGGCTAACGAGCGATCCGGCGACGTGGCCGGCGCCGACCGCCACCTCGCAGCAGATCGACCAATGGCTCGCGACGCTGGCCTCGCCCACCGCCGATCGATTGGCCAAGGAAGCGGCCGAGCGCGAGTTAGTCGATTTGGCCGCGTACGAAAGCGAGACGCCCAAGCTGCGCAGCGTCGTCGAGCGGCACCTCGCCGACCCGGCGCTCGACAGCGAGACTCAACATCAGCTCGAGCGGATCCATGAATTCACCCGGCCGGGGATGGCGGCCGAGATCTGGATCGAGCACTCCCACCGCACCGTTCAGTATCTGCTGGTCGACGTGCCGCAACATCCGGACGAAGCGCCGCGGGCCACGCACTTCGACCGCGTCGACGATTCCGGGGCTCACTGCGTGAGCGGCAATTCGCTGGCGGCCGGCGACTATCCCGTGGGCGTGGCCATCCCGCCGACGTTGAACGCCCAGGGCGTGCCGCGCGAGGGCCTGATGTTTCACCTGGTGAACCTGCCCACGGCGCGACGCCGGCTGCTGTACGAATACCAGCATCTGAAGACGGACGAAGACGAGCGGTTGATTCAACTGAGCCAGCGTACCGTCGATTGGATGCTGCGGAGGAAGACCGTTTTGTCGGAGCGCGAGATCGCCATGCTGCGGCAACTCGATGCGGGCGTCGTGTCGCGCTTCGCGGGGCCTTATTTGCTGGCGGTCGACGACCAGCCGATGGGCGCGGGGGATGAATCGCCGATCGGCGCCCGCGCCAGCCGGCACGCCATGCTGTGCTTGCTGTTGGCTGAATACGGCACGCACGAGGCCGTGCCGGGACTGGCCGACGCCGCGCGGCGCGGGCGGCTGCTGCAGCCCTCGGACGACGTCCCTTATCACGTCGCCTGGCTGGCGGCGCTGTCGATCGCCCAGCGCGACCCGTGGCCCGAAGTCGACGATTGGCTGGCCAGCCTCGTTCCGAGTTCCGAGCCGCTGACGGCGCGGGGCCTGCCCCGCCCCGAGCTGGGCGCGACGGCTGCCGCGATGTTACTCGACCGCAACGGGGCTACGCCCGGCGAGTTCGGCCTGGTCGAGCTGGCGGGCCAGGTCCGCGGCTTTGGGATTCCGGCCAGCCGCTTCCAAACGCCGCAGCATCGCCGCGAGGTCCTCGACTGGTGGAAGCGCCAGCAGGAGCGCCGCAAGGCCGCGGGGGCGTAAGGCAGGGCCATTCTGTTTTTCAAAATGGCGAGGCGGGAAAATGGGACTGGCTCCGAGCATAAACAGCGCAAGTCCTTTCAGACGATACGTTGCGTCTCGGTGCCTGTCCCACTTTCCCGCCGGTGCGCCGCCGGCAAGCTTGAATCTGTGAACGGCCCTGGGGCGTAAGGCAGGAGAACTGCAAAGTCCGGGGTCTGGCTCATTTTTCGGCACATGCGGTTCTCAATCCTTCCGAAGGACCTTCCGCCGAAAAATGTGCCTGACCCCCTCTCCCAGGCTCCCTCTCCCAGGCCTGGGGCGTAAGGCGTGCGTCGCGTGATCACCGCGAGGCGTGTGCGTTACTCGGCCGTCGCCGCTGCCACGCGGGCTTCCCAGAACTTGCGCGCTTCGTCGTGGTATTTGAGCACCTCGGCGCGTTCCTCGGCGTCGTCCAGCTTCAGGTTCGCCGTGCGCTCGTTCATCCAGTCGAGAAAAAACCTCGCCGCCGCCTTGCTGATACGCGGCTTTTCACCGATCTCGACGTACCACGGGCCGCTTGAGGCAAAGCGGTACGTTTCGTTGTTGTCGGTGACCGCACGCACCAGCGCCCAGCCGCTTTCGGTGAACCGTACCGGAGGCAGATGCCCGTTTCGGTTGGCGTAGTCCTCGAGCCGGACGCTTTGGGCCACGCGACCGTCCTTGACGATTTCGAGGTAGTCGATCTTGTCGCGCGTCGTCAGATTGAGCGTGATCGCAAGCTCGATCGCCTCGCCCGCCGCCGCGTGGAACAAGTGCCCCGGCAGACGGTTGTTCGCCAAGGGCCGGATCAACGGGCCGTTGGTGACCACCACGCGGCCCGCCTTGAAGGCCTCCCACCACGCCCGGTAGTCGAACTCGTTCTTGTCGACCCACACGTACACGCGGTCGTAGCCGACGGGGTTCGGCAGCACGCCCGAGGCGCTGCCGGCCGACGGCGGGATGCGCAGCCCGCTGTCGAGCACCTGATAGTAAATCTCCTCGGACCATTGGCCGTTGCCGCGCGCGCCCGGGAAGCGCTTGGTATCGCGCGGGCGGCCCCACGCCTCGCCGGGATACATCCCGCTGCGCTGCATGTGATTGTTCGCCAGGCCGATCGAATCGACCTTTCCGCTGGCGAGCCAGATCGGGACGTCCCACCAGAAAGGCTTCTCGACGTCGATCCATGCGCTCTCCTGCTCGCGCGCGGCCAGCAGGAACTTCATCGACGGCGGGTATTCCATTTTTTGCGCGCCCGTCCCTTTCGGCGGACCGACGAGCGGCAACGGCTCCTTCAAATTGAAGAACAGCAGCGCGCCGCCACCGCGCTCGTCTTCGCCTCCCATCAAGTCGTAGATGCGGTTCCCATCGAAGCGGACGACCGGCTGCTTCGGCGGCCGCCCGTCGGGCAGTAGATTCCGCTCGTTCCACCAGGTGATCAGAGGCGCGACGTGCAAGTCCTCGGCCTGCATGAGCAGGCGGATTTCGGCGGCCGGCCGGTGGACGTGCAGATCGCCCGACCACCAACCTTCGGCCGCCATGTCGACGGCGCGTTTCAGGTCGATCTCCTGCTCGTCGTTGGCGCCGTCGTTGATCGTGAAGTGTCCCTTGCGGTCGACGTACTCCGGCCCGCGCTCGAGCTCGAACGTGTAGGTCCCTTTGGGCAGCTTGAGGGCAATCTTGCCGGGAAAAACAAAGTGGTCGCGCCAGAAGGGCGCACCCGGCGCTTTTTGCGGCGCGCCCTTGGCGTTCTTGAGGTGCATCCGGCAGGCGATCGGCTTGCCAGTCTCGGTGTCGACGACGGTGACTCGCAGTTCGCCGCCGGCAGCCCACAGCCGTGACGGCGAGAAGAATAGGATGAATGCGAGGCCGACGACGGTGCAGACCGTGCGACGCATAGCCATGCTCCAAGTTAAGACGCGGCCGTGCCGAGTTGAGACCGCATAAGTAACGTAGCATGGTGGTAAAGGGGTGCCACCAGATTCACGTTGCGGCGCACAGGGAGGGCGAGGCTCCCGCCGAGCCGGCGCTAAAGCGATATCGGCTTTCGCGGCTCGGCGGGAGCCTCGCCCTCCCGACGTCCGGCCGCGCCGCAACAAATGGTATGGGCCCGCGCGGTCGAGTATGATGCTCGAAGATTCGCCGCCGCGCGTTTAGTGTAGGATCGATGATGCGGTCCCGATTTCGTATTCCGGTCGCGGTCTGCTGCACGGGCGCGATCTGGCTTGCCCTGGCGGCCTCGCTGCGCGCCGCGCCGAATGGACCGGCCGCGTTTGACACGCGCGCGCGGGTTCCTTGGACCATGTCGCAGGTCGTCGGCCGGCCCGATCCGCCGTTGCCCTTCCGCGTCCGGCGCGTGTTTGAGCGTGTGCCGCTCAAACAGCCTCTCTTCTTCACGCACGAACCGGGCACCGGGCGGCTGTTGGTTGTCGAGCAGCAGGGCCGGATCGTCGCCTTTCCCAACCGGGCGGACAGCGAGGCTGTTGACCTCTTCTTGGACACCGGGCGGGAGACGTATAGCCTGACCTTTGATCCGAAATACGCCGACAACCGTTACGTCTACGTGTTCAGCAACGGGCCGCGCGACGCCACGAAGAAACAGAATCGCATCGCGCGATTCGAGGTCAGCCGCGAGCCGCCGCAGGCGTGCCTTCCGGCGAGCGAGAAGGTGATCATCGAGTTCGAGTCCAACGGCCACAACGGCGGCGACCTGGCCTTTGGGCCGGACGGCTGTCTGTACATCTCGGCCGGCGACGGCACGTCGGACTCCGACACCAATGTCACCGGCCAGGACTTGAGCGACCTGGTGTCGGCCATCCTGAGGATCGACCTACGACGGACCGACGAGGGGCGCAACTACGCCATCCCGCGCGACAACCCGTTTGTCGAGCAGGCCGGGGCGCGGGGGGAAATCTGGGCCTATGGCCTGCGGAATCCCTGGCGGATCGCCTTCGATCGCGAAAGCGGCCGCCTGTGGGTGGGGGACGTGGGGCAAGATGTGCGAGAGATCGTGCACGTCATCCAGCGTGGCGGCAACTACGGGTGGAGCGTCGAGGAAGGAGGCCAGCCGTTTCACCCCGGGCGGGCCCGCGGCCCGACGCCAATCCTGCCACCGGTGGCCGTTCATCCGCATTCTGAAGCGCGCAGCATGACCGGCGGCCGCGTGTACCACGGCTCGCGACTGGCCGACTTGCGCGGCGCGTACGTCTATGGCGATTACTCGACGGGCCGCGTCTGGGGGTTGCGCTACGACGGGCAGCGGGTCACGTGGCAGCGCGAGCTGGCCGACACGACGCTCGCGATCGTGGCCATTGGCGAGGATGCCGATGGCGAGCTGCATATCGTCGATCACGCCGGCGGGATCTACCGATTGGAGCCGAACGAAGCGACGGCAGTGAATCAACAATTCCCGCGCAAGCTGAGCGAGACCGGCCTCTTCGCGGACGTAGCGGGGCACGCGCCGGCCGCCGGCCTGATCCCTTATTCGGTCAATAGCGCTCTCTGGTCGGATGGGGCGCTTAAGGATCGCCTTATCGCGCTACCGGGCGAGGCGCAGATCGAGTTTGTCGAGGCGCACGGGTGGAACTTTCCGGATGGCGCGGTCATCGTGAAGACGTTTTCGTTCGAGACGCGGCCGGGTGACGCGGCTTCGCGGCGGCGGGTTGAGACCCGCTTGCTCGTGCGCGAGCAGGGTGAGTGGACCGGTTACTCGTATCAATGGAACGACGAGCAGACGGACGCCGAGCTCGTGCCGGCCGCCGGCTGCGATCGCGAATTGCCGTTCGCCGCCGAGGGAGCAGCGGACGAGCCGCCCGGCCAAAAGTGGCACTTTCCCAGCCGCGCCGAGTGCATGATGTGCCACACGCGGGCGGCCAACTACGTGCTCGGCCTGTCGACGCCGCAGATGAACCGCGCGCACAACTACGGAGGCGAGGAAGAGAATCAACTCGCGGTGCTAGAGCGGCTAGGCGCGTTCAAGGCCGCGCTACCGAAACGGCCGGCGGAACTGCCCGCCCTGGCGGACCCGCGCGACGCCTCGGCCGATCTGGCGGCCCGGGCACGGTCGTATCTGCACGCCAACTGTGCGCACTGTCACGTGATGGCCGGCGGCGGCAACGCGCGGATCGACCTCGATATCGCCACGCCGTTCGAGAAATCGTACACCTTGGGCGAGCGGCCGCTACACGAGACGTTCGGCGTCGAACGGGCCCTGCTCGTGGCGCCCGGAGAGCCGGAGCGATCGGTGCTGCTATCCCGCTTGGAGCGCACGGGGCGTGGAAGGATGCCCCCTTTGAGCACGTCGGTCGTCGATCGAGACGCGGCCAGTTTGCTGCGAGAGTGGATCGCCGGGCAACAACGCTAAGTGGTCAGCGGACAGTGGTCGGTGGTCAGTAAAGAGGAGCCGCGTCAAGTTGCGGTCCACTGACCACTGACCACCGACCACTGACTCCACTGACCATTTCTCCGATGGACACCATCGAGCGCATTCTGCGGGAAGTGCCTGAACTGGCCGAGCCGCACTCCGTGACGCCGCTTGGTGGCGGGATCACCAATCGCAATTATCGCGTCGAATCCAAGGGCGGTGCATTCGTGCTGCGCGTCGCAGGCGAGGACACCGCGCTATTGGGCATCGATCGCGACCGCGAGCACGCCTGCGCGCGGGCCGCCGCCGCTGTCGGCGTCGGGGCGGAGGTGATCGCCTATCTGCCGCACCATGCGGCGCTCGTCACGCGATTCGTCGAGGGGCGCGTGCTATCGGTCAAGGACGCGGCCGCGAGCGACGTGCTTGCGCGAGCGGTCCGTTCGCTGCGCACGTATCACCGCGGACCGGCCGTGCCGGGAGAGTTCAGCGCGTTTCGCACCATACGCGACTATCACCGTCTGGCGGTCGAACGCCGCGTGCCGATGTCCGCGGACGTGCCGCGGGCCCTCGCCGAGCTTGCGGCCATCGAGCGCGCGCTGGGCCCGCCGGAAGCGCTCCGCCCATGCCATAACGATCTATTGCCGTCGAACCTGATCGACGACGGTACGGGCGTGCGGATCATCGACTGGGAATACGCGGCGATGGGTGACCCGTTTTTCGACCTGGGGAACTTCGCCGAGAACCATCTGCTATCGCCCGCGCAGGAAGAAGAACTGCTGCGGTTGTACTTTGGCACAGCGCGGCTGCCCGATCGGGGCCGGCTGGCCATGATGCGGCGCGTATCGGCGCTCCGCGAAGCAACCTGGGGCTTCGCCCAGACCGGCATCTCGAAGCTGGATTTCGATTTTCTCGCGTACGCCGAGCAGCACCTGCGGCGCTTCCGGCCGTAGGGCCGGCTCCAAGCCTGCTCGATGCCCAGGAGGTCCTGGGAAAGGGGGTCTGACAGAATGTCCCCTTTTAGTAACTCTTTAGCCGTGTGAAGTTGGTCTTGGTGAAATTGGGCTGGTGTTTTATGACGATGGGCATTGATCAGTGGCATGGATGCCGAACGCATGTCTGTCGCTACGTTGCCGGATTTGGGACCGCGGCTGACCGCCGAACAGGCAGAGGCCATCTTTGCGCAGGG